>NZ_JBEPOS010000004.1:0-391241 GCF_040546885.1 Bradyrhizobium sp. S3.2.6
CCAAAAGACATCGCAGGCCCTCCGTCCCAGACAGGTCGAAAGGCCTTGAATCACATCCATAAACTCCGGGGAATCACTTTCGGGCATCCCATAGCCTTCCTTGGGCCGGAGTGGGACCACACATACGCCGTTTCCGAATTTCGGTAAAGTGGAATATTTGTGCCGATACGGATTGACCGAGGGCTTGGGTGTTTTGCCCGTCGGGCAACGCAAGTGTTGGGCCTCCGGGCTACGGTCGCCGACTTCCGGGCGTTCGGTCGCACCCGGTTCCCTGTTAATCCCGTGCCTTAACCAACAATTAATTATACGTTTGCGGGTGGGCAACAGCCCGGCCTAGCGTGCGGTGGGGAGCCGTTATCCGCGAAGCCAAACGAGTTGGTGCGTATCATGATGTCCAGATCAAATGGGGCGTTGTTCGCCTCGCTCAGCGCAGCCGCGCTGCTCCTTTCCCCCAGCGACAGTTTTGCACGACCGGGCGGTGCCGCCCCGCATGGCATGGTGAGCGCTGCCGCACCGCCGGTTGCGGCACGTCCGCCGATCGCGCCGGGGGCGCGGTTCCGCGGCCGCAACAATGCTCGCAACAATCCCTGGGTTTATTGGCCGGGCGGCGGCGGGTTCTTCTACGACGGTGCGGCGTACAGCGAACCTTTCGCCGATGCCGGCCAGCCTGTCACCAACGACGTTCGCTATACCTACACCTACGACGTTCCCTGGGACTGGGCGCATCGCTTCCCGCCGAACGTCGTGCCGTCCGATCGGCCCTATGTGCCGAGCTGCCCGACGGAATCCGTGACGGTGCCCGGCCGCGGCGGCGGCGAGCACACCGTCAACATCATGCGCTGCTACTGAGCGGCGCAACTCATTCCGGATGCACTACAAGATTCCGGCCGCGGCTGCCCGGTCGCGGTCGCATTGTTTCTGCCTGACGTTTGCGAGCTCGCGGCTGCAGGCCGCAAAAGAGGTCGTCCCCGGGCGCAGCCCGAACTGACCGCAGACATCCCGATCCTCAGCGGCAATGATGCGCACGAGCTCTGCCTCGGCAGCCTCGCGCAGCGTGGGAGCCGAGACGAGCACGTGGACGGCGAAGGCCGCCACGACGGCGAGCAGCAGCGCAGCTGCGATTCCAAGACGCGGCAGGTCGTCGGCCGTATGCTGGGAAGTGCGAGCCTTGCGTCTGGTTTCGGTCATGAAATCCTCGCGAATGAAAAATCGATAATCAGAAAAATAACGATCGAGCCGTCCGGCAAAATCGGCGGATCGGACACGAATACACGCCGCGCCGCAGCGGAGACGTGAAACAGATTACATATTCAGGCCGGCATGAGCCAAATTCAGAGGCGATACTAGCCGAGCTCAAAACTGGTTATGCCGAACACGCGGTCGAGCCGCAGTGACGGAACTGGTCCAGTGTACATTCGCGCCGTTTCGAATGTCGGCTTCAGGCCAAGGGATTCCGCAAGCGCAATACCTTCGCGGTTCACCGCGGGGATGTCGAGCACAATCTCGCTGCTTCCGGGACAGGCCAGCAAAGCCTGCAGGACAGCGTCTGCCGCGGCGCGGTCATCGGCTACCAGCGGGCCGATCTTGCAGCCGGTCCGGCAGGGCCGGATGACGCCCCACGCGGCGAGCTTGTTATCACGCATCAACGCGCGTCCGACGTGTCCAGGCGTGTTGATCCAGGCGCGCAGGAAAGCGCTTCGCTGCGCCGGGAAGACCGTTGCATCGTCGGCGTCCACAAGCGCGAATGGGATTGTATCGAGCGCAACGACGCCCGCCGGCGGCTTCGGCGGAGCCGCGACGCTGCCGCCATAGCGGATATTGGCGTAAGCGAGCTGAAAGCCGGATTTCTTGTAATTGTCCTGCTGTGCGACGACGCCGTCGAGCCCGATCACACGTGAGCCCGCATGCGCGATCGCAGCATTCCAGATGCGCAGGCCGTGGCCTCTGCCGCGAAATCCTGCCCGCACGATGTAGAAGCCGAGGAAGGCGAAACGGTCGTCGTAATTGACGCAGGAGACAGTCGCGACGGGTTCGCCGTCGATCTCGCCGACGAAGAAGCCTTTCGCGTCGGGGATTGCGAAGCAGGCAGCGTCGCGCAATCCCGGATTCCAGCCCTCGGCCGCGGCCCACTCGATCGCGATGGAGATCTCCTCACGGCCCAAATGGCGGATCTGCAAATCGCTCATGTCGCGAGGCCTCGTGGCGATGGACTTGTTAGCAAGTCTGGTTTGCGGGCAACTCTGGCTGTAGAAGGCCTGATGACAGGCTGAGCCTTCGGTTCGCCTCAACGCTATCACAGGGATGATCGGTCATGGCAGCAGAGAAGGTCGCACTCGTCACCGCGGGCGGCAGCGGCATGGGGGCAGGGGCGGCGCGGCGGCTCGCAGCCGATGGCTTTCGTGTGGCGATCCTGTCGTCCTCCGGCAAGGGTGAGGCGCTCGCGGCCGAGCTCGGCGGGTTCGGTGTGACCGGCTCGAACAAGTCCAATGACGATCTGAAGCGCCTCGTCGACGGCGCGCTGGCAAAGTGGGGACGCATCGACGTGCTCGTCAACAGCGCCGGCCACGGCCCGCGCGCGGCTATCACGGAGATTACCGACGAGCAGTGGCACCTTGGCCTCGACACGTATTTGCTCAACGTGATCCGTCCTAGCCGGCTGGTAACGCCGGTGATGCAGGCGCAGAAGGGCGGCGCCATCATCAACATCTCGACCGCCTGGGCGTTCGAGCCGAGCGCGATGTTCCCGACCTCGGCGGTGTTCCGCGCGGGCCTGGCCGCCTTCACCAAAATCTTCACTGATACCCATGCGGCCGACAACATCCGCATGAACAACGTGCTGCCGGGCTGGATCGACAGCCTGCCACAGCTAGATGCGCGCCGCGACAGCGTGCCGCTGAAGCGCTACGGCAAGGTTGAGGAGATCGCGGCGACGGTCTCGTTCCTCGCATCCGACGGCGCCGCCTATATCACCGGCCAGAACATCCGCGTCGACGGCGGGCTGACGCGCTCGGTCTGAGGCGCGCGCCCGGCGGGAGCAGATTCGGATATTCGCTCGCGCGCGCCTGTCCTGACGCGACGGGGGCCTGCATTTTGCGTCGCTGCAATGAGAAAATGCGTGGCGCTTCGGCCACACCCGTCGCACTTCGCGCGTGGCGGACCGCACCCTTCGTCACAGTCCATGCGAACTTCGCCGCAGCCCAAGACGCCGAGCGGTGTGCCGCCTATGCCTAGGTTGGGCCGGGTCCACTTGGCTGGCGCATTCGAGAACGCAGCTCCGATCGCGTGGGGCAAGGAGATTGCAATGAAGAAGTTTTTGCTGGCGGTCGCGTCGGTTGTTTTAGGCACCGTGTCTGCAATGGCGGCCGACCTCGCGCCGCAGTACACCAAGGCGCCGGCGATCGCGCCCAGCTACAACTGGAGCGGGTTCTATGTCGGCGCCAATGTCGGCGGACAATGGGGCAGCGCCGACCCGACCACATCGACCGTGTTTTCTCCGACCGGCTACTTCGCCGCCAGCAGCGTTCCGGCCATCGCCGCGGTCGGCGCCCAGAAATTCAACAGCTCCAGCGTGACCGGCGGTTTGACCGCCGGCTATAATTGGCAGGTCAACCAGGCCGTATTCGGCCTCGAAGGCGACATCAACTATTTCGGCTTCAAGGGGGGGGCGACCGGCTCGGCGGTCTATCCCTGCTGCGCGCCGTTCAGCTTCGCCGTCAGCTCCCAGGTCTCGGCCGACTGGCTTGCCACTATCCGTGGCCGTATCGGCTTCGTCGCGACGCCGAATTGGCTCATCTATGCGACGGGCGGCGCGGCGATCGCCGAGGTCAGGAGCAATTTCAAATTCACCGACATATTCTCGGTAACGGAATCGGCCGCGATCCGCGACACGCGCGTAGGATGGACTGCTGGCGTCGGCAGCGAACATGCCATTGGCGGTGGCTGGTCGCTCAAGGCGGAATATCTCTATGTTGATCTCGGGCGCAGCACGGCGACAAGCACTAATCTGACTGCGGGCGCGCTGCAGAACGTCTTCACCCACTCGGTCGATCTCAAGTCGAACATCGTGCGCGTCGGCGTGAACTACAAGTTCGGCGGACCGGTCGTCGCCAGATACTGAGCATTCCGTTCCTGTTCTCGCGTGGAAAGCCCTGGCTCGGCCGGGGCTTTCTGCTCCGAAGCTCAGCCGCCGTGCGAGCTCACCAGATGCGCCAGCGCGGGCAGGATCTTGTAGCGGGCGATCTCGTGCGGATATTCGCCGCGATTGGCGAGCAGCACAATGCCGATCCGGTGGGCCGGTACGAGGCCGATATAAGCTGACGCGTTGTTGAGGCCGCCCGGCTTGTCGACGACGGTGACGCCGGGAAGGTGCACGGTCTCCCAGGCCATGGATTGGCCGAACGTGGCTTGGGCGAACCTTTGGTCGACGCGGAAACGTTCGCGCTGTGTCATGCGCAGCGCTTCGCGCAGGTTCGGATCGATCGAACGGCCGTCGACGGCCGCCGCAACGAAGGCTGCAAGATCCCGCGCGGACGAGAACATCTGGCCGGTGCCGGGGAAGTCGAAATAGCTCTGCTGGTTGCCGATCGGGCCGATCGCTCCGCCCTGGTCGGAATAGCCCTGCACGACGCGCCGCATCGAGGCCGCGTCCATGATCGCGCGGTTGTCCGCTCCGCATTCGGGGATGGACGTGGCTTGCATGCCGAGCGGCGTGAGCACGCGGCTCTCGATCAGTCCAGCGATCGGTGTGTGATAGCAGCGCTCGAGCACGAGCTGGAGCAGGACGTAGCCGGCATGACTGTAGATGCGCTGCTTGCCGGGCGCGACGCCGGCGGGCGGTGTCCAGGCGTTGAGCATCGCGATGAATTGCGTCTGCGAGTAGGAATCATTCGGCCAGGGCGGGTGATCGGTCGGCAGCAGCAGTCCCGAGGTGTGCGTGGCGAGCTCGCCGACGGTGACGCGGCGGACATAGTCGCCGTCGAGCTCCGGCAGATATTTCGGCAGGGGATCGTCGAGCCGCAGCTCACCGCGGAGCGCGCCGAGGGCCACCAGCGTCGCCTCAAACGGTTTGCGCAAGGAGGCGAGGCTGAACAGCGTGTCCGGCGTGACCGGCCGCTTGGTGGCGCCGTCTGCGAAGCCGTAATTGAAGAATTCGATATGTTGGCCGGCGTATAGCGCGGCTGCGAGGCCGCCGGGGTGGTCCGGCGTTGCGGTCGGCGCGAGTTCCTCCGCAACGATGTCGCGCATCTGCGCGATCATGTCGGAGTCCGCCGATGCGCGACGCGGCCGGAGCGCGATCGCAACAGGAACGAGCGCGGCGCGTGCGAGGGTTCGCCGGGTGAATTGCGGTGAGATGACAACAGGCGGCACGTGATCCGATAATATGTGTGTGCGCCCCCCGGGGAATCTTCTAGCGGGGAGCGCCCGCTGTCCCAAGTCACAATTGCGCGCTCCGGGTTCCACATCCGCGGTCGGGCGAAATACTTAGCTTACGAGCTAACAATCATTGACGTCCGATCGCGGCAAGCTTATAGTTAGCTACATGGCTAACCAAATATCCCATCTCGACCAGGTTTTTGCGGCGCTCGCCGACCCCACGCGGCGGGCCATCGTGATGCGGCTGTGCGCCGGCGAGGCCTCCGTCGGCGAGCTCGCCGAGCCCTTCGAGATGGCGCTGCCGAGCTTCATGAAGCACATCCACGTCCTGGAGCTGAGCGGGCTCGTGCAGTCGGAGAAGTCCGGCCGCGTGCGCACCTGCCGCCTCAGTCCGGACGCGCTCCTCAGTGCGGAAGACTGGTTCCAGCACCAGCGCGCGATCTGGGAGGCGCGGCTCGACCGGTTCGAGGCTTACGTGATGAAGCTCAAGAAGGAGAGGGCGGCCGCCAGGCGGCCGCCCAAGACGACCGACAAGACCACCAACAAGACAAGCAAACGGAAAGGTGCCTGACGATGACGAGTTCTGCCAATGCTGCCCTGTCGCAATGGTCGATCGACCGCGAGATCGTGATGTCGCGCGTGATCGACGCGCCGCGCGACCTGGTGTTCGAGGCCTGGTCCGACCCAAAGCACCTGCCGCAATGGTTCGGGCCGAAGGGATTCAAGATCGAGACTTTCGAGATCGACGTGCGTGTCGGCGGCGTCTGGCGCTTCAACATGATCGGTCCCGACGGCACCGTCTATCCGAACCGCATGCGCTTCCGCCGCATCGAGCGGCCGTCCCTCATGGAGATGGACCACGGCGCCGACCAGGACGATGACCCCGGCATGTTCCGCTTCACCATCACCTTTGCCGAGCAGAGCAACGGCAAGACCGTGCTGATGATGCGGCAGCTGGCTGCAAGCACCGAGCAGCGCGACGGCATGATCGGTTTCGGCGCCGTCGAGTACGGCTACCAGACGCTGGACAAACTCGCGGCCTATGTCGGCGGGCTGAAGAAGTAAGCTCCCCGCGTTATCCCGGGGGCCTCAAGGAGCGCCCCGGGATCAACTCGGAAACGAGCGAGGCCGTCGCGAATATGACAGCGCGCAGACCAATTATGACAGCGCCGTCACGCAGATTTTTGTCGCGCCTTGCTGCTGATTTATGACAGAATTACTACCGTTGGATGTCATATTGACTACGGCGGAGCGATTCATGTTGCAGTGGCAGGCACGGTCAAATCCCCTCGCGTGGTGGTGGGGGTCCCTGACGCTGGTCAGCACTGCCAACATTCTCGTCTGGTTCATGCTGTACCGCGAGTTCTATCCGACCGTTGCCGGCAGTGTCGGCGGCGGTTCGGATGCTGGCCTGATGTTCCTGCTCTGCGCGGGCTATGTGTTCGGCTGCGCCTTCCGCTCGGTGCTGCCGCGCGCCGACGTGCAGCGCATCTGCCTGTTCGACACCTGGCTGTCGAGCGTGTTCGTCGGCCGCACGGTCGCGACCGTGGCCGAGGTCTGCTTCGCCGCGCAATGGGCGATCATCCTGCATCAGCTCGGTCACATGACCGGCGCAGAGACTGCGGTGAATATCGCGCTGGTGATCGTGCCGATCATCATCATCGCGGAATGTTTTTCCTGGTACGCGGTGGTGACCACCAACTTCCTCTTCAACGCAATCGAGAACTCGCTGTGGGCAGTGACCTTCTTCCTTGCCGGCATCGCGCTGTGCCGGCTGATGCCGGAATTCCAGGGCCCGGTGCGCTGGGCGCTGATTGCTGGCATCGTCGGCATCGCCTGCTTCCTTGCCTTCCTCGTCACCGTCGACGTTCCCATGTATCTCAGCCGCTGGCGGGCCGGGCATGCCGAAGGCGGCAGGTTCCTCGGCTTCCTCGAGGGCCTGCATGACGTCTCGACCAGATGGGTGGTGACCCACGACATCGCGCACTGGAAGGGCGAGCTGACCTGGATGTTCCTGTATTTCAGCGCCGCGGTGTGGTCGAGCCTTGCGCTCTGCGCGCTCTATGCCATGGAAGGCTATCTCACGCGCTATCTCGCCTGAGCGTTCACGCCTCGCCGAGATCGAGCTGCGTCAAGAGTCCCTGCCGTAGCGCCAGCCGGACCAGCTCGATGTCGGAGCCGACACCGAGCTTGTCCTTGATCAGCGAGTGCAGATTCGCCACCGTCTTCGGGCTGACGTGGAGCGTCTCGGCGATCTCCTCCGTGGTGTTTTCGGCGAGCAGCAGCCGCAGCACCTCGAACTCGCGCGGGGTAAGCACGTCGGCGGCCGAGCTCTCGCCGCTGATCCGGCTCAGCGCAAGCTCGTGGTCGATATCCGGGCTGATCGCGATCTTGCCGGCGAGCACGTCCATCACCGCACGCACCAGCGTCTCCGGCGGACTGGTCTTGGTGACGTAACCCCTCGCGCCGGCGCGGATCGCCTGCACGGCGAAGCCGGCATTCTCATGCATGGTGAAGACGAGGATCTTGGCGGCCTTGTCCCATTGCCTGATGCGCCTGACCGCCTCGACGCCGCCGATGCCGGGCATGCTGAGATCCATGATGACGAGGTCCGGCGTCTCGGATTTGAACAGGCGATAGGCCTCCGCGCCGTCGCCGGCCTCGGCGATGACGCGCAGGCCCGGCTGCTTCTCGAGCACGGAGCGATAGCCTTCGCGGACCACGGAATGGTCGTCGACCAGCAGAATGGTCGCGGTCATGCCGCGTGCTCCAGCGCTGGCGGATTGGCGGCTGCGAGCGGAATGACGACGCGCAGCGCCGAGCCACCGGCGGGGCCGGCCTCAAAACTCAGGCGGCCGCGCAGCGCCGCAACGCGCTCGCGCATGCCGAGCAGGCCCATGCCGGATTTCGCGGCGCGATCGGTCGAGCGTCCGTCATCGTCGATGGCGAGTGCGATCTCGCCGGCATGCATCGTCAATTCCATGCTGACCTTGGTGGCGCCGGCATGCTTGGCGGCATTGGTGAGCGCCTCCTGTACGATGCGGTAGAGGTTGGCGCTGATCGTGGCCGGCAGGGTCTCGAACGAGCCGTCGAAACGGATCGAAAAACGGGTCTCGCCGCGGCTGCGTCCATTCCAGCCGGCAACGAGACCTTCGAGGCTGGCGACGAGACCGAGCTCCTCGACGTCAGGCGGGCGCAGCCGGAACAGCGTGCCGCGCAGCGTCTCCATCATGCCGGTTGCGGTCCGCGCAATGCCGTCGCACTCGCCAAGCAAGGAGGGACACTCCTGCGCGGCAGTCTGGCGGGCGGAGGCGGCGAGCGCGCGGATGGCGGCGAGCGACTGGCCGAATTCGTCGTGCAGCTCGCGGGCGAGATGGCGGCGCTCCTCGTCCTGGAGCGCGATCAGTTTCCGCGTCAGCTCGGCGCGCTCGGCCAGCGCAGTGTCGAGGCTTTCGGCGAGATGATTGAAGACGTCGCGAACCGCGGACAGCTCGGCAAGATCGAACGGCGGCAACCGGGCGGTGAGGTCGTTGGCGGCGATCCGCTCGAGGCCGGCGCGGATCATGCGCGTCGGGCGCAGCGCGCGGGCAAGCGCCGCGTAGACCAGGACGCACAACAGCGGCAGCGCGATCGCAAGCGCCAGCATCAGGCGGCCGGCCTCGTGCCAGGCCTCCGCCGTCTGCACGGCCGGATCGACCGAGACCACGGCCTCGCCGAGCTTGGTTCCGCGCAGGATTACGGGCCGCGCGGCCTCGCGGCCGGGGTCGAACAGGCTGTGGTAGAACGCCGTGAAGATCTGCGGCGGCGGGTCCTCCGGGATCGGCGCGCCGCTACAGAAGCGCTGCAGCATCTCGCCGCCGACGCCACGGAAGGCCAGGCATAGGCCGGGCGTCATCACATAGGCTGAAACGGGATCGAGGTTGGGAAAGTCCGAGCGGGGGCTCGCCGCCCACAGGACCTTGCCCTGTTGCAGCTCCAGGGTCTTCGCCACGATAGCGGCAATGCCGTCGATGCGCGCGTGCGCGGCGCGGTCGGCCGTGATCAGGAAATAGGCGGAGATTGCGGCGAAGCAGGCGGCCGATATGGCGGCCACGCGCAAGGTCAGGCGGACCTTGAGATCGAATCTCGGACGGTTCCACATCGGCGGGGCACCTGGCGCGAACGGAATTGTCGCCTCCGCATTAAACGGCAGAACGGGAGCCGCGCAAAGCGGCACCCTTACTGCGGTGCAACGTCGTGAAATTTTCCCGGCGCTGGCCGGGATGGCCACGGCTGCACTGCGCGAAGCGTCCGCCTAGCCTGCGGTCTTTCCGTCACGTGAGGGCTGTCATGCGCCGAACCCTGTCGTTGCTGTCTTTCGTTGTTCTTCTCGGCGCCGGGCTGGATGGCCGGGCCGTAGCCGCTGAGACCACCGTCGCGCTCGACGATTTCAGCTATGCCGATACCTCGGCCGAACCGGCCGACCAGAGCGCCGCCCACGAGCGGCGGCTGCAGGCATTCATGGTCGCGCTCCGGCGGGATATCGCCGCCGACCCGCGCTACCGGCTTGCGCCGTCGATGCAGCAGGGGGCGGCGTTCAAGGTCATCGGCGGCATCCAGAAGACCAGCACGCTGGTGCAATGGGCCAAGGTCGCGGTGATCGACGTCGGCGCCAAAAAGGTCGTGATGGACAAGCTCTACACCTTCCGCGGCGACAATGATGAATCGTGGGAGCGTGCCGAGATCTTCGTCTCCCGCGAGGTCATGGCCGCGCTGGCGCAGCCCTGAGGCCGGCCGGCGCTAGAACGTCAGCTGCACCTTCATCGATTGCGCGCGGTCGCTGGCGAGCTCGAAGGCGGCGACCGCGTTCTCGAATGGCATGGTCGCCGTGATCAGCGGCTTCACGTCGATCAGGCCTTCGCCCATCAGCCGTACCGCCAGCTCGAATTCCGGATCGAAACGGAAGGTGCCGCGGAGCTGCAATTCCTTGGCGACGATGGAGTTGATCGGCAGCGTCATCTCACCGCCGAGGCCGAGTTGCACCAGCGTCGCGCCGGGACGGAGCACGTCGAGTGCGGTGCGCAGCGCGGCCTGATTGCCGGACGCTTCAAACAGCGTGTCGAACACGCCCTTGCCGACGCGCCAGGGATCGAGCGCTGTGGCACTGGTCGCGACGTTGATCGCATGCGTGGCGCCGAGCTTTTTTGCGACCGCGAGCGGCGCGTCGGCGACATCGGTCACGACGATCTCGGACGCGCCGCCGAAGCGCGAGACAAGAATCATCAGCGCGCCGATCGGGCCGCAGCCGGTGATCAGCACGCGCTTGCCGAGGAGGGCGCCGGCCTGCTTGCCGGCGTGGAGACACACCGCGAGCGGCTCGGCGACCGCGGCTTCCGCGAGCGACAGCTTGTCGGCGATCGGCACGGCCTGCGCCGCATCGACCGTGATGAACTCGCGAAAACCGCCCTGCACGTGAGGAAAGCGCATCGCGCTGCCGAGGAAGCGCATGTCGAGGCACTGGTTGCGCATGCCTTCCTGGCAATGCAGGCACTTGCCGCACGGCTTGCTCGGATTGACCGCAACGCGCGTCCCGGTCTTTACGCCGGTGACGCCGTCACCGATGGCCGCGACCACGCCCGCGATCTCGTGACCCAGCGCCATCGGCTGCTGGATCCGGACGACGCCGAAGCCGCCATGATGGTAGTAATGCAGATCGGAGCCGCAGATGCCGCCATTGGCGATCTTGACGCGGACCTCGCCCGGGCCGGGTGCGGGATCGGGATAGCTGTCGATCCGCAAATCCTTCGGGGCGTGAATGACGACGGCGCGCATGGTCTCGTTCCCTCAGGTTTCGCGATTACATCGCGGCGATCATGCCGCCATCGACATAGATGATCTGGCCGTTGACGTAAGTGGAGGCATCCGACGCGAGGAAGATCGCGGCGCCGACCAGCTCGTCAGGCTTGCCCCAGCGCTTTGAGGGGACGCGGCCCATCAGCCAGTTGTTGAAATCGGTGTTGTTGACCAGCGCCTCGTTCATGTCCGTGAGCATGTAGCCGGGGCCGATCGCATTGGCCTGGATGCCGTGCTGGGCCCATTCCACCGCCATCGAGCGCGTCAGGTTCTTGATGCCGCCCTTGGCCGCGGTGTAAGGCGCAATGGTCGGACGCGCCAGCTCGCTGCCAAGCGAGCCGATGTTGATGATCTTGCCGCGCTTGCGCGGGATCATGCGCTTGGCGGCTTCCCGGCCGATCACGAAAGCGCTGGTGAGGTTGGTCTCGATCACCTTGCGCCATTCGTCGGTGGTGAATTCCACCAGCGGCTTGCGGTGCTGGATGCCGGCATTGTTGACGACGATGTCGACCTCGAGCCCTTCGCGGTCGAAGCGGTCGAAGGCCCCGACGATCGCGGGCTCGTCGGTGACGTTGAACGCGGCGCCCTCGGCCTGATGTCCGGCGGCGCGAAACTCGGCGACGGCCTGCTCGACGCGCTTCGGGTCGACGCCATTGACAATGATCCTGGCACCAGCCTTGGCCATGCCTTCGGCAATGGCGCGGCCGAGGCCGCGGGAGGAGCCGGTCACAAGCGCGGTGCGGCCGGAAAGGTCGAAGAGTGCGGTGCTCATCCTAAAAAAATCCTCAAGCGTTGGAGCGACGCACGGTCAGATCGGCGCGATCGAACACGGCGGGCAGAAGGTCGACGCCGAGACCGGGACCTTCCATCGGATAGACATGGCCGTCCTTGATCGTGGGCATCGTGGTGACGAGCTCATTGTACCAGCCCCTGTAGAAGGCGCGCACGGATTCCTGAATCAGCGTGTTGGGCTGGCTGAACGACATGTGGATGGCGGCGATGAAACCGATCGGGCCGATGCAATCATGCGGCGCGAAGGGCCGGTGATAGGTCTCGGCCATCGCCGCGATCTTGCGGCCCTCGGTGAGGCCGCCGGTCCAGCACAGATCGGCCATCACCACATGCATGGCGTCGCGGTCGAGCATGTCCTTGTAGGGGAAGCGCGAGCCGAGGGTTTCGCTGGCGCAGACCCAGACGTCGGTCGAGCGCGCATATTCGGCGAGCGCCTGCGGCGAGTTCATCCGGATCGGGTCTTCGTACCAGGTCGGCTTGTAGGGCTCGAGCGCGCGGGCGATCTGCTTTGCGGTCGGCAAATTCCACAACGAATGGAGCTCGACCATGATCTCCATCTTGTCGCCCACCGCCTTGCGGATCTTCTCGAATGGCTCGATCGCCCGCTTCATCTGCGCCGCCGTGATGTAGAGGCCCTTGTTCTCCTGTGCCGCCGGATCGAACGGCCAGATCTTCATCGCGGAGATGCCGCTCTCCAGCAGGCTTTCGGCGAGCGCATCGGCATGGTGCATGAAGCCGTCGAGGTCCTCGTAGGGACCTTTGGAGGCGCCGAGATTCCAGTTCGCGACCGGGCTGATATTGGTTGAGCGGACATATTGCGTGCCGGCGCAGGTGTTGTAGATGCGCTGCTTGTCGCGGCAGAGGCCGCCGAGCATCTGGTGCACCGGCTGATTGCAGACCTTGCCGAACAGATCCCACAGCGCGATGTCGATCGCCGACGCTGCGCGATATTCGACGCCGGTCGAGGACTGCGCCATCGGCAGGTTCAGCATGTCGCGATGGATCGCCTCGATGTGGAGGGGATTACGGCCGAGCAGGCGGCCGGCAAAGGTGTCGTGGATCTGCGCTTCGACTGCACCCGCACCATAGAAAGTCTCGCCGAGACCGATCACGCCCGTGTCGGTGTGGACGCGCACCCAGATGACGTTGGAAAATTCCTCGGTGCGCAGCGTCTCGATCGAGGTGATCTTCACGGCAATTGTCCTCCCGTCACAGGCGCCTCGCACCGGTCGTGTTTTCATTTTGCGCTGCAGCACGTAGCGCATCCGCGAAAGTCTTACGCTTGCTTGTAATATATCACAACATGTTTTAAGGGTGCCACAAATAAGGCGCCACCCGGCAACGAGAGCGCGGGCTGACGGGAGAGGACGACATGGCACGGCGCAAGCGCTCGCTCGAGGTGGTGAGAAACGACGACGGCGAGGGCAAGCCCTCGCGGCGCAACCGGCTCAATTTCTTCGAGCTGGCCTATCAGAAGATCGAGGAGCTGCTCGTTCATTGCGAGCTCAAGCCCGGCCAGTTCATGACGATGCTGGAATTGCAGCAGATCACAGGGTTCGGCCGCACGCCGGTGCATCACGCCGTCAACCGTCTCTCCGCCGATACGCTCATCATCATCCGCCCGCGCCATGGCCTGCACATCGCGCCGATCGATCTCGCGCGCGAGCGCATGCTGCTGGCCTTGCGCCGGGACATGGAGCGCTTCGTCGTGCGTCTTGCGGCCGATCGCGCCAGCCTCTCGCACCGCAATCAGGCGCTGCACATCGAGCGTTTGCTGCGCGAGCGCCGCGCCACCCTGACCCTCGACGAGTTCAACAGTATCGATCGCCGCATCGATGCGCTGGTGCTGGAAGCCGCGGGCGAGCCGTTCCTGGTGCATACGCTGCGGCCGCTGCACACGCTGTATCGCCGCATCGGCTACATCCACCATCGCTTCATGCCGGGACAGACCGACCTGTCCGGCACGATCGATCGCCATCTTGCCATTCTCGCAGCCGTTGCCGGCCGCCGCGTCGAGGACGCGGTGAAGGCGAGCGATGCCCTGATCGACTACATGGACCTGATGTTCACCGGCATGGAGGCGGGGATCGATCCGCGCCTGCTCGATTGCAGCATCGAGCCGCTGCTTGGCGCTTAAGCTACTTGGCGCTTAAGAAGTACTTGGCGCGTAAAGAGTTTTGAAGAGAGGACCAAAGATGTCAACGATGGCCGTGCCACAACCGACCGCGAGCGAAGCCGCGGTCCGCTACCTCATCACCAATTACAGCCCCAAGGGCAACAAGGTCGGCTGGTTGATGATGGCCTCGATCCTGGTCGAGGCCTGGGATCTCTATTCGATCGCCTTCGTCCTGATCTTCATCAAGGAGCAGTACAATCCCGATCCGCTGATGCTGGGCCTTGCCGCAGCGGGCACGCAGGGCGGCGCACTCATCGGCGCGCTCCTTGGTGGCTGGCTCTCCGACAAGATCGGCCGCCGCGTGATGTTCCTGGTGACGATGGTGATGTTCATCGTGCTGGCACTGGCGCAGGCCTTCGTACCCAGCGTCGGCTGGCTCGTCGTGATCCGTTTCCTGCTCGGCATTCCGCTCGGCTCGGATATCTCGACCGGCTACACCTACATCATGGAATCCATGGCCAAGGGTGAGCGCGAGGTGATGGGCAATCGCTGGCAGTTCATGTTCGCCGTTGGCGAAGTGCTGACCATCGGCGTCATCGTGATCTTCCTGCTGTTCGACATCCACCACGAGACACTGTGGCGCGTGACGCTCGGCCTCGGTGCGGTGCCCGCTCTGATCATCCTGATCATGCGCCACGACGTGCCGGAGACGGCTGTGTGGCTGGTGCAGAAGGGACGTTATCGTGAGGCCAAGCAGGTCGCGCGCGAGATGTTCAACGACGATCTCGCCATGCTGCCCGATCAGGACGTGGTGATGCCGAAGGTTTCGACCCGAGACTTCATCGCCGACCTGAGGAAGGACCCGATCCGCTGGCGCGCCACGATCTACGGCTGGATCGCCTGCTTTGCGCAAGGCAGCGAGTTCTCGACCTTCGCGTTTTACCTGCCCGTGCTGTTCGTGATGGTCGGCGTATCGAGCGTGCTCGGCATCAATCTGGTGACGATGGCGCTGTTCTGCTTCGCCGCGCTGTCCGGCTGGGTCGGTCCGCTGCTAACGCCGAAGATTGGCCATCGCGGCATCTCGATCGCCGGTTTCGGCATCGTGCTGGTCTCGCTGCTGGTCGCGGCCTTTGCGCTCTACACCGACAACAAGATCCTGCTGCCGTTCGCGGCGGCCGCGATGTTGTGGGGCCATTATTGGGACGCGTCGAACTGCATGACCATTCCGACGATGGTCGCCAAGCCCAAGTATCGCGGCACCGCCAGCGGCTTCGCCTACATGTTCGTGAAGCTGCCGTCGTTCCTGGCGATCTTCCTGTTCCCTTCGCTGTTCGCCGCGATCGGGCAAGCCGGCGCCACGCTGTTCGTCGCAATCTTCCCGCTGATCGGATTGCTCGCCGCAATCTTCATCCTGCCGGAAGTTTACGGTTACGAGAACGACTGATCTCGCGAGCTACCTGATCGCGGCGGCCAAGGCCGCGATCAGGGCCGGCGGCGTTACCAGCATGCCGAGCTTGAGGAAGCGCCAGGCGCCGACCTCGATCTTCTCCCGCCGCAGCGCGACCAGCCAGAGGATGGTCGCGAGCGATCCCGTCACCGACAGATTGGGCCCGAGATCGACGCCGATCAGGATGGCGCTGACGACGGGCGCCGGCAGGTGATCGCTGGCCGCGACCGAGCCCGCGACGAGGCCGACCGGCAGATTGTTGGCGATGTTGGTGGCGATTGCCGTTGCAACGCCGACGCTCCAGGCGGCCTTCGGCACCGATTGCGCCACCGCTTCGTGCAGCAGTGCACTGAGCTGACCGATCACACCGGTCTTCACCAGCGCTTCCACCATCACAAAGAGCCCGCCGACCAGCGGCAGCACGCTCCAGGAAACCCCCTTCAGCACGGGGAGAGGCGACTGGCGGTTGATGAGCAGCACGGCGGCCGCCGTCGTACTCCCGCAGAGGAAAGTCGGCAGACCCAATTGCAGATCGAGTGCAGAGGCCCAGATCAACACGATGCCGATGGCGCCGATGCCGTAGGCGGTCAATCGGCCGCCGCGGCCGAGCTTCGGGCGAGGGACCTGCGTTTCAATCGTTTCGTCCTTGAGCTCGCGATGCAGCACAAGGCGCAGTGCGACATAGGTGAGACCGATCGAAGCAAGCGAGGGCAGGGCGAACTGGCGCAGCCACGCCCCAAGATTCGGCATGTGCTTGCCGAAGACCACGAGGTTGGCCGGATTGGAGATTGGCAGCACGAAGCTCGCGGCATTGGCGATGAAGGCGCAGACGAACAGATAAGGCAGGGGCTTGGCGCCGGCCGCGCGCGTCGCGGCGTAGACGGCCGGCGTCAGCACGATCGCGGTGGCGTCGTTCGAGAGCAGCACCGTGACGAATGTGCCGACGAGATAGATCAGCAGGAACAGCCGCTGCGGCGAGCCGCGCGCGTGTTCAACCGCGAACGCGGCCAGATAATCGAACAGGCCTTCAAGCCGGGCGAGCTCTGCGATCAGCATCATGCCGATCAGGAAGAGGTAGACGTCGACGCCCTTCTCGATGCCGGTGAGCGCATCCTGCCACGGCAGGAAGCCGAGCAGGACCAGGGCGCCGGCGCCGAGCACGGCCCAGATCGCTTCGGGCAGTCGAAAAGGGCGGATGATGACGCCCGCGGTCGCGACGACGATGATGCTCCAGGCCCAGATGGCGTCAGACGGCACGTTCGGCAATTGCAGTCTCCCGGTTGCGCCCGACTATCGTATCCGCAGGCTCAAAGCTTCACCGCCAGCAGCACCGCGCCTGCGCCGATCATGGCGATGCCGACCCAGCCTTGCGCGGTCGGACGCTCGCCGAGAAAGGCAAAGGCGAACAGGGCAACCAGTACGACGCTGAGCTTGTCGATCGGCGCCACCAGTGTTGCGGGCCCGAGTTTCAACGCGCGGAAGTAACACAGCCAGGACGCGCCGGTCGCAAGCCCAGACATCACCAGGAATAGCCATGTTTTCGACGAGACCGCCGAGGGCACGGCGAATTGGCCGGTGAAGAACAGCAGCACCGAGAAGGCCAGGAGCACCACGATGGTGCGGATGAAGGTGGCGAGGTCCGGATTGATGTTCTCGACGCCAACCTTGGCGAAGATCGCAGTCAGTGCGGCGAAGCAGGCAGAGAGCAGCGCCCAGGTCTGCCAGGCGGAGAAGAGGGTGGATTTCATATCATCAGGATCCGTTGGTGCATGACGGCGCCCTAGCGCCGCCATTGCGAGCGAAGCGAAACAATCCAGAATCTTTCCGCGGAGGGACTCTGGATTGCTTCGCTGCGCTCGCAATGACGGAATGTGGGGCAACTTTCCACGGCCAAAACTCTCACCGCGCCACCGACAGCTTCTCCGTGATCGCCTTGCGCAAGATGCGCGACAGCGACTCCACCGAATATGGCTTCTGGATCAATTCAAATCCGCGATGGGCGTTTTCGGCGAGCACGTTGCTGTAGCCGCTGGTCAGCACGACGGGCAGGCCCGGATAGCGCTCGCGGATGATGCCGGCGAGCTCGACGCCGTTCATGCCGGGCATGATGACGTCGGAGAACACCAGATCGACCGCGAACTCGTTCTCACCGAGGATAACGAGCGCGGCATTGGCGTTGGCGACGCGGCGGGTGACGTAGCCGAGGTCTTCCAAGAGTTCGGTCGAGAACTGGCCGACATCGTCATTGTCCTCTACCACGAGCACGCGGTAGCCGCGCCCGGTGGTCGCGCTCTCGCTGGTGAGCGATGCGGATTCCTTCCCGGCGGCCGGGCTCTCCGCCTGTGGCAGGTAGATCGTGAAGGTCGCGCCCTTACCAGGCGTGCTCGTCACCGCGACGTCGCCCTCGGACTGCTTTGCGAAGCCGAACGCCTGGCTGAGGCCAAGGCCGGTGCCTTTGCCGACCTCCTTGGTGGTGAAGAACGGCTCGAAGATGGCGTCGATGTTTCCGGGCGCGATGCCGCTGCCGGTATCGGCCACCGAGATTGCGACGTAATCTCCTCCGCGCGCCGATTGCGTGCGCAGGCTCGGAATGCCCTGGACTTTGCGGACGGCGATGGTGAGGCGGCCTTCGCCGTCCATGGCGTCGCGGGCGTTGATGGCGAGGTTGATCAGCGCAGTCTCGAACTGCGCGATGTCGGCGACGGTAAAACAGTCGGCATCGTCGATCTCGACCGCGATCTCGATGCGGCCGCCGACCAGCGGCCGGACCAGCTGCGCCACGCCCTCGACCTGGCTGCCGACATTGAAGATCTGCGGTTTCAGCGGTTGCCGCCGCGCGAACGCCAGGAGCTGCGCGGTCAGTTTTGAAGCGCGCTCGACGGTCTCGGAGATCGCATCGACATAGCGGCGGCGGCGCTCCTCCGGCAGCTCGCGCCGGCGCAGGAAGTCGGTCGCAGAGCGGATGATGGTGAGGAGGTTGTTGAAGTCGTGCGCGACGCCGCCGGTGAGCTGGCCGATCGCCTCCATTTTTTGCGACTGCCGCAGCGCCTCCTCGCCGCGGCGGCGCTCGGTAATGTCGACGGCCTCTGGCACCGCGCCGGTGATGTTGCCGTGGCGGTCGAGCACCGGGCGCATGCCGAACTCGAAATCGCGCTCGCCGATGGGAAGGCGCAACCGCATCTCCATCCGCACCGCTTCGCCTTTCAGCACGGTATCGAAGGCCTCGCGCACGGCGGTGCTCATGCCCTCGGTCGCGCTGAACCAGGGCGTATCCCAGAACGGCTTTCCGATCACGTCCGACGAGTTCGCCGTGATGCCGTCGAGCGCGGTCTTGTTGGCGTAGAGCAATTCACCCCTAAGGTTGACCAGCCCCTGGTACTGGTTGCTGGTGCCCAAAATCGCGCGCAGCCGCGCCTCGTTGGATTCGAGCTCGGCGGTGCGCTCGACGATGCGCTCTTCCAAGGTCTCGTTGAGTTGCCGCAGCTCGATCTCGGCCCGCTTGGCGACGGTGATGTCGTGGGCAACGCCGATGAAGCCGATATGCTTGCCGGTTGGATCCCAGCGCGGCTGCGATTCCGAGCGCAGCCAGCGCCATTCGCCGGAGGCGTCCTTGTAGCGCGCCTCCAGCACGAACGGCTTGAGCGAAGCTTCGCCCTGAACCGATTGTTGCAAGACATGCGGCAGGTCGTCTGGATGCAGCACCTTGCGCCAGTCGAATGCGATCGCCTGGTCGTAGGGCAGGCCGACGAAATCGACATAGGCCTGGTTGGCGAAGGAGCGCGTGCGGTCGAGCTTTGTGACCCAGATCGGCACCGGCGCGCTGTCGGCGATCAGCCGAAAGCGCTCCTCGCTCTCGCGCAAGGTCTCGCGCACCAGCATCTGGTCGGTGGCGTCGATATGGGCGCCGACGAGGCGGATCGCGCGGCCGTCGCCGTCACGCTCGATCTTGGCGACGACGCGGATCCAGCGGGTTTCGCCATCGCTCGGGCGGATGATGCGGTATTCGGCGGTGTAGTCCTCACTGGTCCCGGACAGCGCCTCGAAGAAATGATTGACGGTCGCGTCGCGGTCATCGGGATGGATGCGGCTGACCCAGTCTTCATGGGTCTCGTCGACGGCCTCGGGCGGCAGCCCGTGGATCATCAGATATTCCGGCGAGCGGCGGTTCTTGAAGCCTTCGCGGAAGTCGACCTCGAGCCCGCCGACCTTGCCGATGCGCTGGATGCGCGCGAGCTCGGCCTCGCGCTCCTGGAGCGCGCGATAGGCTTCATCGCGCTCGCGCGCAATGTCTTCGAGGTGCTGGCGCAGCCTTTCGGCGGCAATGGTCTCGGGCAAAGGATCGTTCAAGGCGTCGGCCGTTGTGATGCGGGAGCGCACGTGCCGAGCCGATATTCACACAGACAAAGCGTGATAGCCATTGCTCAAAAGGGAATAGACAAGGAAACGCCCTCGCCGAACGGCATGTGGCGGGTATGAGCGAACGCGGGGTCTGGCTATTTGTTCCAAACATTGGAACGATGGGCCGTCGATAGGCCTGTCCGCGAGGCGCTACAACTCCCCTATCCGAAGAGGCTAAATCTTGAAGCTCTTTGTCTGCCAGGCCTGCGGCAACGTTCTCTATTTCGAGAACCGCGCCTGCGAACGTTGCGGCCACAAGGTCGCCTTTCTGCCGGAGAAGGAGACGATGTCGGCGATCGAGCCTGACGAGGAGGCTGGAGGCGGGACCTGGACCACGCTCGCCGACAGGGGCAAGGGGCGGATGCTGTGCCGCAATGCCGAGTATGATGCCTGCAACTGGCTGACGGATGTTAGCGATACCACCGGCTATTGCCGCGCCTGTCGCCATAACGGCATCGTGCCTGATCTCTCCGACCCCGCGCAGCTGGCGGGCTGGCGAGAGCTGGAGGTGGCGAAGCACCGGTTGTTCTATTCGCTGATCCGCTGGAAGCTGCCGCTTCAGACCCGGCAGGACAATCCCGAGCACGGGCTGATCTTCAATTTCCTCGCCGACGATCCCAACAGCGGCCAGAGAATCCTGACCGGCCATGACAACGGCCTGATCACGATCGCGCTGACTGAGACCGATGGCATCGAGCGCGAGCGGCGCAGGCTGGAGATGGGCGAGCCGTACCGGACGCTGCTCGGGCATTTCCGCCACGAGGTCGGGCACTATTTCTGGGATGTACTGGTGCGCGATGGCGGGAAACTGGAGGAATGCCGCTCCGTGTTCGGCGACGATTCCGCCGATTACGGTGAAGCCCTGCAGCGTCACTATGCCGAACGTGCGCCGCCGGACTGGCAGCAGAGTTACGTGTCGGCCTATGCGACGATGCACCCCTGGGAAGATTTTGCGGAGACCTGGGCGCATTACCTCCACATCGTCGACACCCTGGAGATGGCTAGCGAGTTCGGCATGGAGGTGCGCCCCAAGGTCGATCGCGACGGGGAGTTGTCGACGCGGATCCGGTTCAACCCTTACGAGGCGAAAGGCGTCGAGGCGATCGTCGACGCATGGCTGCCCTTCACCTTCGCCATGAACAGCGTGAACCGCGCCATGGGCCTGCGCGACCTCTATCCCTTCATCCTGTCATCGGCCGTGGTCGCCAAGCTGGGCTTCATCCACAGCCTGGTCCGGGACGTGGCCAAGGCCGGGAAGCCGTAAGTCATCCGAGGGCTTCGCGAGGCCCGTTCGGTCTTGCGCCGGTACGCCAGCGGGGCCGGATTTAGACCGTTGCCTCCCGCCAATTTTGATGTACCACGGGAGCCACACGGCCCGTCCTATAGGCCCCAAACGGCCAGGGAAGGGTCCCGCCCCAGGTCGAGACTCAAGAAAAGCATGTTCAAACGCATTCTGATCGCCAACCGCGGCGAAATCGCCTGCCGGGTCATCAAGACCGCGCGCAAGATGGGAATTCAGACGGTCGCGGTCTATTCCGAGGCCGACCGCGACGCTCTCCATGTCGAGATGGCCGATGAGGCCGTGCTGATCGGCCCGCCGGCCGCGGCCGAGAGCTATCTGGTGATTGAGAAGATCGTGGAGGCCTGCCGCAAGACCGGCGCCGAAGCCGTTCATCCCGGTTACGGCTTCCTGTCCGAGCGCGAGGCATTTCCGCGCGCGCTGGAAGCCGCCGGCATCGTCTTCATCGGCCCGAACCCGGGCGCGATCGCCGCGATGGGCGACAAGATCGAATCCAAGAAGGCGGCCGCGAAAGCCAAGGTTTCGACCGTGCCGGGCCATCTCGGCGTCATTGAGGACGGCAAGCACGCGGTCACGATCGCCGACGAGATCGGCTATCCCGTGATGATCAAGGCCTCCGCCGGCGGTGGCGGCAAGGGCATGCGCATCGCGCATTCGAAGGCCGAAGTCGCGGAAGGTTTCAATCTCGCCAAGGCCGAGGCCAAGGCTTCGTTCGGCGACGACCGCGTCTTCGTCGAAAAGTTTATCGTCGATCCCCGCCACATCGAGATCCAGGTGCTGGGCGACAAGCACGGCAACGTCATCCATCTTGGCGAGCGCGAATGCTCGATCCAGCGCCGCAACCAGAAGGTGATCGAGGAGGCGCCGTCGCCGCTGCTCGACGAAGCCACCCGCCGCAAGATGGGCGAGCAGGCGGTCGCGCTGGCCAAGGCCGTGAACTACGATTCCGCCGGCACTGTCGAGTTCGTCGCAGGGCAGGACAAGAGCTTCTACTTCCTCGAGATGAACACGCGTCTCCAGGTCGAGCATCCCGTCACCGAGCTCGTCACCGGCGTCGACCTCGTCGAGCAGATGATCCGTGTTGCCGCCGGCGAGAAGCTCGCGCTCGCGCAGAAGGACGTCACGCTCACCGGCTGGGCCGTGGAAACGCGCCTCTACGCCGAAGACCCGTTCCGCAACTTCCTGCCCTCGATCGGGCGGCTGGTGAAGTATCGCCCGCCGGCGGAAGTGAGCAAGGATGGCATCACCGTGCGCAACGACACCGGCGTGCAGGAGGGCGGCGAGATCTCGATCCATTACGATCCGATGATCGCAAAGCTCGTCACGCACGCGCCGTCACGCGCGGCCGCGATCGAGGCGCAGGCGACCGCGCTGGATTCGTTCTATGTCGAGGGTATCCGCCACAACATCCCGTTCCTGTCGGCGCTGATGCATCATCCGCGCTGGCGTGAGGGCAATCTGTCGACCGGCTTCATCGCCGAGGAATTCCCGAAGGGCTTTGCGGTGCGCGTGCCCGAAGGTGAGGTCGCGCGACGGATCGCCGCGGTCGGCGCCGCCATCGATCACGTGCTCGGCGAGCGCAAGCGGCAGATCTCCGGCCAGATGGGCGGCCGCATCGTGCAGCGCGAGCGCCGCCGCGCGGTCTGGCTCGACCGCCAGGAGATTTTGCTCGAGGTTGCCCGCGAGGGAGAGGCGATCGCGGTGCGGTTCGTCGACGCCGAGGGCAAGGCCGGCAATGCGCATCTGCTGCAGTCCGCATGGAAGCCGGGCGATCCGGTCTGGCAGGGCACCATCGATGGCCACGTCGTCGCGGTGCAGGCGCGCCCGATCGCCAACGGCATCCGCCTCGCGCATCAGGGCGTCGAGGTGCCGGTCTATGTCTGGACCGAAACGGAAGCCGCCTCGGCGAAGCTGATGCCGGTGACGACGGCCTCCGACACCGGCAAGAAGCTGCTCTGTCCGATGCCCGGGCTCGTCGTCTCGATCGCTGTGACCGAAGGCCAGGAGATCAAGGCCGGCGAGACGCTAGCCGTGGTCGAGGCCATGAAGATGCAGAACGTGCTTCGCGCCGAGCAGGACGGCACCGTGAAGAAGATCCACGCCAGCGCCGGCGCGACGCTCGCGGTGGACGCGCTGATCCTGGAGTTTGCGTAAAGGTGTGAGTTGGGACGGGTGATCGTCCCATAAGCACCCGTCATTGCGAGCGCAGCGAAGCAATCCAGACTGGTGCCTGCGGAAAGATTCTGGATTGCTTCGCTTCGCTCGCAATGACGGAGTATGATGCGGCCTCCGTAACTTGACCGAGACAGCACCATGGCCTTTCGTTCCCGCCGCGAAAAACTGCGATCGATCCTGTCGGGCGGGACCTGCATCCATCCCGGCTCAGTCTATGACGCGATCTCGATCCGCATTGCCGAGGATCTCGGCTTCCCGCTCGGCATGTTCGGCGGTTCGGTGGCCTCGCTCGCCGTGCTCGGCGATCCCGATGTCACCCTGATCACGCTCACCGAGTTGGCCGAGCAGATGCGGCGGATGTCGCGCGCCTCCGCGCTGCCGGTGCTGGTCGATGCCGATCACGGCTATGGCAATGCGCTCAACGTGCGCCGCACGGTGCAGGAGCTGGAGGCGGCGGGAGCGGCCGGTCTCACCATCGAGGACACGCTGCTGCCGGCCGCCTTTGGCGAGACGAAGGCGCAGCTGGTCTCGCTGGAGGAGGGCGTCGGCAAGATGAAGGCCGCGCTCGACGGTCGCAGCGATCCCACGCTGGTCATCATGGGCCGCACCGGTGCGGCCTCGATCAGCTCGATCGACGACGCGATCCGCCGCGCCAAGGCTTATGAAGCCACCGGCGTCGATGCACTGTTCTTCACTGGCATCAAGTCGCGCGCTGAGCTCGAGGCCGTTGTATCCGCAACGCGTCTGCCGATCGTGCTCGGTGGCGCGCCGGACGAATTGAACGCAATCGACTATCTCGCCAGCCGGCGCGTCCGCATCGCGCTTCAGGGCCACGCGCCGATCGCGGCAGCGACCCAAGCCGTCTACGAAGTCCAGAAGGCATTGCGCGAGGGCACGGCGCCGAAAGCGCTGAAGGGATTGCCATCAGCGGAGCTGACCCATCGCGTCATGCGCGAAGCCGAAGTGAAAGCGCGCAGCGCCGACCTTCTCGGACTGAAAAAATGAGCCGGGCGATCCTCCAGGTCATGATCCGCGGCCGCGTGCAAGGCGTCGGCTATCGGGCCTGGGTCGAGTCCCAGGCGGTGACCTGCGGGCTCGAAGGCTGGGTCCGCAACCGCCGCGACGGCAGCGTGGAAGCACTGTTCGCGGGTACGCCCATGCATGTCGCCGACATGGTCGCGCTGTGTCGTCACGGCCCGCCGTCCTCGCGCGTGGATAGCGTCACCAGCGAGACGGCGAGCGTGGATGGGCTGGATTTGCGCAGGGCAGGAGAAACGTTCTCGGTGCTGCCGACGGTTTAGTCGGCCATCACTTCGGAAGCTTCGAGATCGCGTCGCTGAGCTCGTGGATCTCGTACGGCTTGCGCAGGATCGGAAAGTCGCCGCGCACGCCAGCGGCGGCGTCGCTGTAGCCGCTGGCGAGCAGGATCGGCAGGTCGGGGCGGATCTGGCGCAGGCGATGGGCCAAGCCGACCCCGTCCATCTTGCCGGGCATGACGACGTCGGAGAAGACGAGGTCGACGCCGTTATTCTCGACCTCACGCAGCGCGGATTCGGCATCCGCAACCCGGCGCACGCGATAGCCAAGCTGCTCCAGCAGGCCGATGCTGACGATGGCGACATCGGGATTGTCTTCGACCAGCAGCACCGTGCCGCTGCCGCGCACCGGCGCTACCTCAAAGGCCTCGTTCGGCGTGGCCGCGGTTTCGCGCGGCAGCAGGATGGTGAAGGTGGTGCCCTTGCCAAGCTCGCTTGCGACCTTGACCGTGCCGCCGGCCTGATGCGCAAATCCGTGCACCTGCGACAGGCCGAGGCCGGTGCCTTTTCCGACCGGTTTTGTCGTGAAGAACGGCTCAAAAATCTTGTCGACGACGTCGGAGGGGATGCCGAGCCCGGTATCGGCGACGGTGATGGCAACGAATTCGCCGCTGTGGAGCGGACCGTCCAGGACGATGTTGTGCGCGCCGATCGTCACCGTACCGCCGTCGGGCATGGCATCGCGGGCGTTGATGACGAGATTGAGCAGTCCCGTCTCCAACTCGGAGACGTCGGCGTGGATCGGCCAGACCTCGCGCTCGATGTCGAAGGCGAGGCGAACCGCGCTGCCGACGCCGGCGTGAAGCACTTCGCGGATCGCCTCGATGCGGTCGCCGAAATGGATCGCCTGCGGATTGACGCTCTGCCGCCGCGCGAAGGTCAGGAGCTGTCCCGTCAGCGCGGCGCCGCGCTTGGTGGCGGTGTCGATCGCCGAGATCGCACGCTGGAACTTGGAATCGTCGAGGTCGGCCTTCTTCAGGACGTGAAGGCTGCCGCTGATGATCATCAGCAGATTGTTGAAGTCGTGCGCGATGCCGCCGGTAAGCTGGCCGAGCGCATCGAACTTCTGCGACTCCGCGAGCTGCGCCTGCATCGCCTCGAGCTTGATCTGGGCATTGCGCCGCTCGGTGATGTCGCGGGTGATCTTTGCAAAGCCGACGAGGGCGCCGTCCTCGTGGATTGGATCGATGATGACGCTGGCCCAGAAGAAAGTGCCGTCCTTGCGGACGCGCCAGCCTTCCTCCTCGTAGCGGCCTTGGTCCCGCGCGATGCCGAGGGCCCGCGCGGGCTTGCCGTTGGCGCGGTCGGCCTCGGTATAGAAGCGCGAGAAATGCTGGCCGAGGATCTCCTCGGGCGAATAGCCCTTGATCCGCTCGCCGCCGATGTTCCAGCTGGTGATGACGCCGGTTGGATCCAGCATGTAGAGCGCATAGTCCGCGACTCCGTCCACCAACAGCCGAAAACTCCGCTCGCTTTCGAACAAGCCTCTCTGTTGACTGGACTCTTTTACCATTCCTGGACCCCGCCTCGACCGGGAGAAACGCTCAAGAGGGCGGTTGGTTCCCGCTTTCTGGGACGTTTTTAGGCAAAAACTGCGGTCGGTATGCAGGACGGGCACCACGTGATCGCGATGTCCGCAGTCCGGCAAAGATGTCAGGTGGTGGCCACACTTCGAAATGTCGCCGCCATCGCACGCAGCGCCGCAAGCTTTCCGGGATCGCTGACCTTCGAATGGAGCATCACCTTCGAGCTGCCGAGCTTCGGCAGCTTGTGCGCCGGTCCGATGTCGATCAGGCCGGGAGGCGCGATCCGCCGTGCCAGCGGCGCGATTGCAAGCCCGGCAAGCGCAGCCGCGACCACCGCGGTGACGCCGCCGCCGACAAAACGCTCGCGCCAGGCGAGGCCGGCCCTGTCGAGCGCGCGCACGGCGACGGCGCGGACGCCGCAGGGCGGGGCGAGCGTCGCAAGCGGCAGCGGCTCGCCTTTCGGCAGGATGAGGCGCCGTGATGCGAACCAGCCGAACTCGTCCTCGGTCAGCTTCTCGCCGCCGCGGCGGCTGCCCTCCTGGCGGACGATCACAGCATCGAGCTCGCCCGCGTCATAGGCATCCTGCATCTCGCGCGAGAAGCCGATGGTGACGGCGAGGGTGAGGTTTGACGACATCGCATGCAGCCGTTCGAGCAACGGCACCAGCTCGGGGCCTGCGGCGTGATCGGAGATGCCGAGCGAGAGCGATTGCGCGGCCGGTGCCTCGCCGGATAGCGCGCGGTCATGCGCCGCGATCAGTGCCCGGGCGCGGTCAAGGAAGCTGGCGCCGTCGGCGGTGAGCCGGACCGCCCGCGGCGAACGCTCGACGAGGCGTTTGTCGAGCAGGGCCTCAAGCCGCTGCAGCTTGAGACTTACCGCTGCCTGCGTCGTGCCGAGTGCTTCAGCAGCACGCGTAAAACTCTGGAGGTCGGCGACCAGCAGGAAGGCCTGGACGGTGGCGATGTCGAGTGGGGCTGTCATTTTGAATGCTTATCACTGGTATCAATATAGATAAGATACCAAAATGACAGGGGAAGGTCTAGCTTCTCGCCAACACCGCGCAAGCAGCGCGATATCTTGAGGAGAACGACAATGCCCCTGATCACCGTGTCCTACACCTCGTCCCGCCAGTCGCCGTCGCTGAAGGCCGACATAGCCGACGCCGTCTCCGAGCTCACCGCTGAGATCCTGCACAAGGATCCCAAGGTCACCGCCATCATCGTGAAGTCGGTCGATGCGGGTGACTGGTTCGCCGGCGGCAGGTCGCTCGCCGAGCAGAAGCTTGCCAGCTACTGGATCGACATCCACGTCAGCGAGGGCACCAACACCAAGGACGAGAAGGCGGCTTATCTCGCCGCGATGTTCAAGCGCATGGCCGGGATTTTGGGCCCGCTGCATCCCGAAACCTATCTGCATGTCGACGAGGTCAAGGGCGACGCCTACGGCTTTGGCGGCCTGACCCAGGAGCGGCGCTACATTGCCGGCAAGCTCGAAGTGTCGTTGGCTGCGGCGTGAGGCCGCAAGCCGCGGGTGAGTCATCTCACCCGCGGCTTTTGTCGTCAGCTCGCCGCGCGGAACTGAACCTCGGAATTGTTCATGAAACACATCTTGTCGAACAGTGTCAGGTCCAGCGGATTTGGGAGCCTGACATCGCTGAGATCGGGGCAGGGCTTGACGGAGGGGTCATAGGACCGGTCTATCTGCGAGATGAAGACGACGATCAGTCCCTTGTCGCGCGCAAAGGATTTTAGCGCGCGCACCTGAACCGTCAGATCGGGGTTTTCCCGCCTTTGGTCGAGCAGTTGCAGATAGTCGATCACAACGACCGTGCCGCGGGGGACCGCGGCCATTTGCTTGACGATGTAGTCGGCGCTGATGGCGTCGGAGCAATCGACCTCGAAGAGTTTGTCGAACTCCACCGGCTCGACACCAATCGCACGCAAGCGGTCCAGCACGTCCTTCTCAGTGTATTCGAGTGAGAAGAATGCCGCACGACTGCCGGACTTCATGGCCTCGACGGCGAGTTCGAGGCTCATCAATGTCTTGCCCTGACCGGGGCGTGCCCCGACCAGCACGAGGTCGCCGGGCTTAAATTGCGGGAACAGCCTGTTGGCCGGCGTCGCGGCGGCAGCTTTCGCTGCGAGCATGCTCCAGGCGGAAAACCCTTCCGTCGCGGCGATGCGGTCGAGGGCTGCGTGCAGCGGGATGCCTTCCTCGCGGGACAGGCGCTTCGCTTGTCGCTTCAGATGATAGATCGGTGCAGACAACTTCATGGTTAAAACCTCCCATTGCGAGCAGAAGCGCAATCCCTCCTTATGCCTGGCGCTCGAACAGTCGGTCCGACGGTTTAGTCGCCCGACATGAATTCTGCTTTCCCGGCGGAGGGGGGAGGCGCGGGCGGCACCTGATACAAGCGTAACCGATTCCGTGGCCGCGGAGAACGCGCGCGTGGCGCGCCGCCAACAGGAAAACGTCAGGCGGCTGCTTCCGGCAGCAGCGCGCGTGTCGGCCCGAACAGCTCTTCAAAAGCCTGCCGAAGCGCGACGTCGACATCGGCCAGGGTCACCAACTGGCCGAGATCGACCAGCGAGGTCACGCCATAACGAGGATCGGCGACGCCGCAGGGGACGATGCCGGCGAAATGCGCAAGCTCCGGCTCGACATTGATGGCGATGCCGTGGAACGAGACCCAACGCTTCAACCGCACGCCGATCGCCGCGATCTTGTCCTCGTGCTCCGGCCCCTTGTCGGACCGCTTCACCCAAACGCCGACCCGATCTTCGCGCCGCTCGCCGCGGACGTTGAAGGCCGCGAGCGTCTTCAGGATCAGCTCCTCAAGGCTTGCGACATAGGCCCGAACGTCCGGCCGTCGGCGCTTGAGGTCGAGCATGACGTAGGCCACCCGCTGGCCCGGGCCGTGATAGGTGAGCTGGCCGCCGCGGCCGGTGGCAAAGGTCGGGAATCGGGGATCGAGCAGGTCGGAGTCCTTGCCCGAGGTCCCGGAGGTGTAAAGCGGGGGGTGTTCGAGCAGCCAGACCAGCTCCGGCGCCTCGCCCGCCGCGATGGCGGCAACGCGGGCCTCCATGGCGGCCACGGCCTCCGGATAGGGCACGGGCGCGTCCGAGATTCGCCATTCGACGGGCTCACCGCCGGCGGCGGAAAACGACGTCAAATCGAGCTCTTGGCGAGGGTTTTGAGGCGAATTAACCATTGGCTAACCATAACGTGGTGATGATCACAGGCGCAAATGCCAAGTCCTTTGGCGTAAGTCTCCAGTTGCGGTGGTGCTGACAGTGCCTACTCTCGACAAAGTCACCGTGGATCTCATGGTCGTCCTCGGGACGACCACCATGCCGATCCATCAAGTATTACGTCTTTCCCGCGGCGCCATCATCGAGCTGGACGCAACCGAGGCCGACGAGGTCAAGGTTCTCGCCAACAATCTGCCGGTGGCCTCCGGGGTGGTGCTGGTCGACCGCAACCGGATCGCGGTCGAGGTCAAGCAGATGCTGCCGCGGACGCAAGGGACGAGATAAGGCCGATCAGGGGGCAGGGCAGGAACTTTCCTGCCAAGCTTGTGGAATTCGGGGCCTTTGCAGGCTTGTACCCCACTGATGGATTTGTTAGATCGGCGCCGTTGATCCGGCGGGCCTCAAGCCCTAAGCCGGCATCCCCAAAGCGCTCGTGGCGGAATTGGTAGACGCGCTGCCTTGAGGTGGCAGTGAGTAAAATCGTGGGGGTTCGAGTCCCTCCGAGCGCACCATAAACCCACATTTCACATTGAAATCATTAGGCTTTTTTCTGGGTGCTGCCCGGAAATGCTACGACTCCGTTCTCGCTAGGCGTTCGCGTGCCGTTCGCCCGAGGCGCTGCCAGCCAGTCTTCGAGTGACTGGCTCTGATCGAACGTGACGATCTTCTCCATCGCGCTGATTCCAAGCCGCTGTCGATTGGCCTGAGCGATGTAGTGCGCGGGCATTTTTGGGTCGGCCCAGCCGAACATCGCCATCATCTGGCTTTCGGTGCAGTCTGCATAGGCAGCCACTTCGGCTCTAGCCTTGCGGACGCCATGGCAGCTCTTTTTCGGTTCGTTCACGGCGGCCAGGACCGCGTATTTCTTCAGTTTGGCCGCCCATGCCTTCTTGTTCGTCGGGAGAACCCGCCCGCGGACGAGCTTGCCGGTGAATACCTCGGTGCCAATGATGTTTGCCGCACGGGCAGCCCTGAGACTCTCGGCGAACTCCGGATGGAGGGGCACCGTGACGGTGGTATTGCCCCGGCTCTTCTCGGTGGCAATCTGCACAGCCATTTACTTTGCTGCTGCGCTGCTCATGCCGGAGTTGGCCTTCCGGAAGGAAATGAACCGTCACGACCCGGGCCTGACGTGTATCGAAGCACTCAGAAAGGCGTGTGAGACCTCGCTGACTGCCACCGCAATTCGCAACGCCTGTCTTACGCGTGATGGCGCCGCGGTCATCCTGAGTTCGGGCGAGACCATTGAGTACTGCTTCATGTCCGAAGGCCTGAAGGAAGCGAAGGGCATTAGCTGGCAACCTTTTCGGAGGTGGCCGACGCCGGAGCCCGATCGCCTCGGAATCCGGACCTCACGTTTCGTCAGGTTTCAGATCGTGTCATTAGCCTTCAAGGAGGAGCATGCGCTGCCTGCTTTTTTCTCCCGTTAATCCAGACCCTTAACGAGGGCCAGTAGCTCCCTGCGGCTCCTGGGATTGTCTCTCTCAGCCTGACTTCAGAAAAATTTTGCAGACGTCGGCACGACTCCATGAGATGCATGAGCGGGCGCAATGCCGCGCCCACGGGGTGGCAATCGATAGGTTCAGGTTTCGGATCGGAGCCGCCGCGCTGCTCGTTTTTTAGGAATGCGTTTGAGAAGGCTGTCACGCGCCGTTGGCGATCCGTGAGCCAGGGGAGGGAGGCTTGAGATCTTTTGCGATTGACGGTTTCGGACCGTCCGCCGGGTTGTCCCGACACCGATGGTGATGACGGCCGACGATATCCTGTCGCATCCGGCGTTGGAGAGCTGCGTTCGCGGCAAGGCTCAGGCGATGCTGGCGATACACGACGCGAGCCCACGAACTACGTCGCCGTTCGCGACCCAGCAGCGCTGGCTGATGACTCAGGCGATGCTGGCGGCTTATTTTCGCAACCAGGCACAGCAGATCGATTCCGGAATTCTGCCCGCACGACTGGTCGATTCGATCGTGGCCCATGCACTCGCAAGCCGCAACACAGCGACAGCCCTCATCAACGAGATGCTGAAATACGGCACCGTGCGCCATGTCGCGGGGAGCGAAGGCCGGCGCTATCGGCCGATCGAGCCGTCGCCAATAGCGCTTGCAGCGTTGTCGCATTGGCTGGCGGCGCATCTGACGTCGCTGGACGGGCTCGATGGCGGCAACAGATCGGTCGAACTGCGTGAGCGGCCGGCTCTGCTCGGCGCGATTCTGCCGCTCATCGCCGATGGCCTGCTGGCATCGCGCGCGGTTCGGGAGCCGAACGGAACCTTCTCGCTGTTTGCCTGGATCGACGATGGCGGCGTCGTGATGGATCGTCTGATCGTCGGGTGTCAGCAGGATTCGATTGCTCTCTCACGCATTCCGACCGATGTGACGTCGGTTTCGTGGTTGGCGCGGGGGCTCAATCTGTCGCGAAGCCAGCTCGCCCGCAAAATCGCCGCCGCCGAGACGATGAGCAGTCTTGGCTGGTCCGGCGTCCGCGGCAAATCCGCGTTATGGGTATCGGCCGAATTCTGGCGCGAATATCACGCCGCGCAAGCGGTGAAGCTCGCCATTATCGAGCAGGCTTTCGAAGCCTGTCGTCCGTGTTGCGCGGGTGATTAGGCGCGCAACGTTGCGGCATCCAGAAGATGCCGGTCATCGCGAAATTCGCGAGCATCAGCCGTGCCAGAACCGATAATCAAGACCGATGCGAAACTGGTCGAACCGCTCGCCGCGCGACCAGCTGAAGCTCTGGGTGCTGCCGGCAAATCCGGCCGTCGATACCGAACTGGTGACGTTGCCGAGATCGATATGGAGCCATTCGGCGCGCGCAAACCAATTGCCGTCGATATTCCATTCGCCGCCAAGGCCAGCCACCCAACCGGACCGCGTCACCGAACTGCTCGACGTTCCCGCGGTCGCTAAGGGCGACACGCCGCAGCCGCCAACAAGACAGCTCTGTGTTGCCGTTGTATCAATGCGTCCCCAAGCGGCGCCGCCGGTGACATAGACAAGAAATCTGTCCATGGCGATGGTGCCGAACCGGCCGCGCACCGTCGAAAGCCAGGCGGTCTTGCTGCTCAGCGAATCGGTGCCGAAGCCGGTATCGCCGCAGACACCCGGCACAATGGTCCCACGGCAGAAGCCGTATTTGGCATTGGTGAAATCGCCATCGGCTTCGATGCCGACAAGCCAGCGCGGAGCGAATTGCCAATTGTAGCCTGCTTGAACGCCACCGGTGAAACCGGTCGCGTTGATCCGATTGGCAGCCGGGAATGCGAGGTTGGGGAGCGAATCCGTAAAATTCGACGTTCCCGAATTCGAATTGGTGACGCCACCGATGTTGCCGCCGATATAAAAGCCGGTCCAGCCGAGCACCGGCGGTGCGGCGACCACGGGCGCCTTGACGGCCATGTCAGCCGCAAACACTGGCGTCGCGACGAGTGCCGCAAGGCCAAGAATACTGAGCGCGACTTTGTTCAATGCCCCCTCCAGAAAAACGCTTCGTCGGCGACGGACGAATGAAAGCAATTAGTGGTTGACCCTAGCATCCGAAAATAGCGCACACCACCACTATGTGAAAGTAGTGGCTTTCTCGGCATTTCAGAATGTCGAATCAGACGATTCATCCACACCGCGCGAATTTTGCAGGACGCGATTATTGCGGAGCGTTATTGCGAACGTGCATTCACATGCAAGCTCCTCCATCTGCTCATTTTTGGGGCTCGGGCCGCCCGAATGTGTTTTGCCCCACAAATGCGGACTGAACTGCCTTGCGCACGAGACAGGTGTCAACGATACGTGCTTCAGCCGACGGTAACCGGGAGGGTGGCGGTGAAGGCGAAGGGTAAACGCACAGACAAATCGTCGAGCGGCACGACCGCCAAATTCCAGCCCCTGAGCGCGGATGACCTCAACGGCATCGTTGGTGGAAATATCACGCCGCCTCCCGGCCAATTCAATTCGATTGCGGGCTTCGATACATCGCACCTCAATCTCGATGCCAACTCGATGCTTGCCGGTGTCTCTTCTCAGGAGATCGCGCAGGCCGTCGTCAATCATCAGACGACCGAAACGCAGGCGATGCATTTGATCGAGGCCGTGGCGGCTTACGATCAGACTCACACCACCCAAGCGCTTGCTGCCTTTGCCGGCGCGATCACGCAGACTTCGGGCCACACCAATGATGGCTATGCGGTCGGTGCCGAGATCGGCCATCTGATCACCGCGGGGCAGGTGAGTGCCACGCAGGCGATATCGGACGTCGCCGGCGCGGTTACCGCGGGGCAGTCGACCGGCCATGTGGCGGTCACCATGCTCGCGGGTATGAGCGGACCGGTTTCCGCGAGCGTTCAGGCCGCGGCCGGAACGGAAATCGCGGCGCTGGTGACCGCGGGCAACCTCAGCGCCACCCAGGCCGTAACCGACATCGTCAACGCATATGGTGTGGCCGGCGCGCTGACCCTCGATCAAACTATCGATGTCCTGAACGACGCCGCTGGTACGCCGGCCATGCACGCCGCCGTGGCGAGCGAGTACAACAGCCTGATGGCGAGCGGCCTGACTACGGGCAACCACATCGCCGCCGATATCGGTGCCGCAGTGGCGCAGTCCTATTCAGGTATCAGCCACGATTCGACCGCCGACATGAATATGATCATGGTCGCGAAAACCCTGACGATGGATGCGGTTATCGCTGGCGATTATGGTGCTCTGACTGGTTTCCAGCCGTTGTTGGCCACGATGCAGAACGCCGTCGCCAACGGCAACGAGTCCGTTCTCGACAATGCGGTGGCCAATAGCGTGCTGTCGCTGGTGAATGCCGGCGGCCTCACGCTGACGACGGCCGTTGCGGATCTGGTGCAACAGATCAACAGCCACGCCCTCAGCGGCGATCAGGGTTTCGCGCTGCTGAATTCGCTGGTGAACCTCGCGCCGAACTACTCCAATCTTGCGAACAACGTCGGTAGCTCGCTCTCGATCGATGCCGTACTCAATCAATTGGCGCCGGCGAGCGCGCAGACGGGGAGTCTTTCCGACGTCGTCGCTGAAGTGAATTCCGGTCGGTTGGCAGTGGGGCAGGCCATCGCCGCATTTGGCGGCCTTGCTGCCGGCTCCACGGTCGCGCAGATCACGGCAGGTGCCGACATCGCCGGCTTTATCCAGGCCGGCTATATCACCACCAATGCGGCCATTGCCGACATCGTCAGCTCCAACTGGGCCACCACGGAGACGTTCAATTTCCTGCTCGGCATGGCGAGCAGCGGCAACACCGCGATCGCGGGCGCCGCAATTGCTGAAATGCCGAGCGTAAGTTCGCCGTCGCAGGCGGTCGCCGCCATCAATTCCGCCATTGGCCTAACCGCGATCACGCCGACGCAGGCGCTTGGTATCCTGGTCGATCTCGCCAGTTCGACCGGGATGCAGGCGGCTGTCGCTGGTGAAATCGATTCCCTGATCTCGAACCACCAACTGACCACGTCGCAGGTCATGACTGCCATCGGCAGCGCGGTGACCTCATCGGTTCTGACCGCGACGGAAGCCGTGACCTTGCTGGCGGACATCGCGGCGCCGGCTTCCACGACCGTGCAGACCGCCGTCACCGCGGAAATTGCGTCTCTTGTTACGGCCGGCAATCTGACCGCCGATCAGGTGATCACGGCGCTGACCGGTCTTGTCGCGGGCGGCGGGGCTGCGATGCAGTCATTCGTTGTGACGGAGATCGGCGCGCTTGTCGCGGCGAACGAGATCACGACGGTGCAAGCGTTCGCCGACATCGCTGCCGCAGGTGCTTCACATGTTCTGAACGCCGGTCAGACCATTACCCTGCTGGCGTCTTTGGCTGCCAACTCAACGCCTCTGCAATTCACCTTGGGGTCCGACGTCGCCACGATGATCGGGGCGGGCGCGATTACGGCAAGTGCGGCGGTGACCGATATCGCCGGCCTCAACCTGTCGTCGTCGGAGGCATTCAATATACTGCTCGGCCTGGCAACCAGCGGCGACACAGCGACCGCAAGTGCCGCTACCGCGGGAATGGCGAGCCTGCTGTCGCCAACGCAGCTGGTCAACGACATCGATTCCGCCATTGCCAATTTCACGATCACCACGGCGCAGGGAGTGGGCCTGCTGATCCACCTCGCCAGCGGTGCGAACATGACGTCGGCGGTCGCCGGCGAAATCGATGCGCTGATCGCAAGCAATCAGGTCTCCACCAGCACGGCGATGGCGAACATCGGCAGCGCCGTGACGTCGTCCGTCCTCACGGCGGCGCAGGCAGTGACCTTGCTGGCCTATATGGCAGCGCTGGCGTCGACGCCGTTGCAAACCGCCGTGACGGCAGAAATCGCCACGCTGGTGACGGGCACGACCATCACGGCAAATCAAGCGGTCAACGCGCTGACGGCGCTCTTCCCCAGCGGCACCACGGCGATGCAGGCGTTCGTGGTCGCGGAGATCAACGCGCTCGTGGGCGCGAACCAGATCACGGCCATTCAGGCCGTCAGCGACATCGCGGCCGCCGTGACGGCGCATGTCCTGACCGCCGACCAGGCGGTCACTTTGCTGAACATGCTGTCGAGCTCCGGTTCGACCGCCATGCAGGCCGCGGCCGGCGCCGAGATTGCGGCGCTGATCAGCTCGGCCTCGATTTCCACCTCCAATGCGGTCGCCGCGATCACCCACTCGACCAACACGAGCAGTGTTGCGTCGATCGAGCTCGCGATCGTGCAGCTGATGAACGTCGCGGCGAGCGGCAATGCGTCGGTGCGCGCGGAGATCAACGCCGACATCGCGGCGCTGATTTCGACGACCTTCCCGGCCGATACCGCTGTGGCGTTCCTTGCGAGCCTCGCGGCGAGCAATAACGCCGCGCTCGACAATGCGGTCGCCGGCACGATTCTGTCGCTGGTCGGCGGCGGCGCGTTGTCGATCACCTCCGCGATCGCCGACGTGACTCGGGCGGTCAGCGCCCAGGCCGTCAGCGCCGACCAGGCGGTGGCGCTGTTCGCGTCGATGCTGGGCGCCGTCGGCGCCAACGCGACCAATCAGGCCGCGATCATCACGGCGCTCGGTCATCTGGTTCCTGGTTCGCTCACGCTGTCGGCCGTCATGGCGGACATCGCCACCGCCGCGGGTGCTGGTCAGTTGACCCCGGCCCAGGCCATCTCGGCTTTCGTGAGCTTGATCGCCGGCGGGTCCGTCTCCGTGCAGGCTGCAGCAGGCACGTCCATCGCCGCGCTGATTCAATCTGGCGCGATCACTGCGAGCGCCGCCATCGCCGATATCAGGAGCCTCAATCTCGCGTGGAACGAGGCCTCCACCATCCTGCTCGGCGTGGCTGTCGGTGGCAGTGCCGCGACCGCGAGCGCGGTGACTACGGAACTCACCAGCCTGTTGTCGTCGGCTGGCCAGGCACGCAGCGAGATCGCCACCTTTGTCGCCGCTTCCGGGATCGCCGCAACGCCGCTGCTTGGCTTGTTGGTCCAACTCGCCAGCAACACCGCATGGCAGGAGGTTGTTGCCGAGCAAATCGAAACGTTGTCGGTGACGCCCGCGCAAGTGACGACCGCGGTCAACAACGCCGTGATCGCTTCCGTTCTGACGGCGGTCCAGGCCGTGTCCTTGCTGACCGATATCTGCGGAATGGCTTCGGCGAGCATGCAGACCGCGGCAACGACGGAGATTCTCGCGTTGGTCACCGGCGGCCGCATTACCGCTGTGCAGGTGATCGCGGGGCTGACCGGCGTCTTCTCCTCTTCGGGCGGTGAGGGGAGCGGGGCGTCTTCGGCGGCGATGACCTTCGTCTCGCACGTCATCGGCGCGCTCGTCGCGGCCGGGCAGATAACGAACACGGCCGCGATCAACGACATCGTTGGGCTGAGCATCGCGCCGGCGACAGCAGTGGTCGTGCTCGCCGGATTTGCGTCGAACAACAGCTTGACGCTCGACAATGCGGTGGCGGCCGCCATCGTGTCTCTGCTGAACGCCCAGACGTTCAGCATGACACAGGCCGCTCATGGCGTGACCACAGCGGTGAGCAACGGGGCGATCACCGCCGCGCAAGGCATCACGTTGTTGGCGGCGATGCTCGGCATCACCGGCAACGTCAATCCGAATTCGCCGCTCGGGCCGACCGGGATCTATCAGGCGCTTGGGTTCCTCGTCCCGTCCCAGATCACCGCGACGGCGGCCTTGGCGGACATCGTCACGGCGGTCGGCAACGGCCAGCTGACGGCGGTGGAAGCGATCAACGCGTTCGCCTATGTGGCGAGCTCCATCCCGGCGCAGTTCGCAGCGGGCCAGGACATCGCCGCGCTGATCCAGTCAGGCGCCACGACCGCCAGCGCCGCCATCGCGCAGGTCGGCGGCCTCGCCCCGGGTACCATCAACACCAACGAAGCGTTCTACATCCTCGCCGGCATTGCGCTCAACGGCAGCAGCGCGACCGCAAGCGCCGCCGCCGTCGTCATGGCTGGCCTCGGCGTGCCCGGGCAGTCGACCCAATACATCACCACGGCCGTCAACAGCTCGGCAATGACGGTCACGCAGGCGGTCAGCATCCTGCTCGAGCTCGCGGCCGTCACCGGCATGCAGGCGGCGGTCGCCGCTGAACTCGGCACATTCATCTCGAACAACCAGATCACCACGGCGCTGGTGATGACCGATATCGGCAACGCGGTGACGTCGTCGGTTATGACCGCGACACAAGCCGTGGATGTGCTGGCGGATCTCGCGGCACCGGCGTCATTGGCGGTGCAAAGCGCCGCTGCGACGGAAATCACCGCGCTGGTGAGCGGGGGTTACATCACCGGCAACCAGGCGACCACGACGCTGATCGGTCTGCTGACCGGTGGCACGGCGGCGATGCAGGTCTTCGCGCTCACCGCCATCAATGCGCTCATCGCCGCGAACCAGGTCACCGCCACACAGGTGGTGGCCGACGTCGCCGCCGCGGGCAGCGCCAATGCACTGACCCCGGACCAGACGATCTCGTTGCTGACATATCTCGCCGAGTCCGGGTCCGCGACGGTGCTGGCCGCCGTCGGCACTGATATCGCCGCAATGGTCGCGGCCGGCACGGTGACCGCCAGCCACGCGGTCGCCGACATCATGGGCACCACTGACACCGTCACGCCGACCAGCATCCTGCCCGCCATTCCGGTGATGATGTTCGCCGCGGCGAGCGGCAATGTGAGCCTGCAGAACGCTGTCATTGCACAATTGTCGTCGTTGGTCGCACCGTTCTACAGCGCGAGCAGTCTCGATCAGGACGTTGTCGATGCCCTGACGGACGCCTTCGCGGTCAGCAACGTCCCGAGCATCTTGCATATGATGCGGGATTTCGGCCCCATCAACGTCTCTGCCGCCGAGGTGAATGCCGATATCGTCAGAGCTGTTGCGAGCGGCGCGCTGACCGTGAGCAATGCCATCGCGGTCCAGCAGGCACTTGCCGTTCAGCTGGGTTCTGCGTGGCCCAACACGCCTATCACCCAACCGCAGATGGCGACGGCGCTCGGGGCGCTTGCCGCGTATAACAATCCGACGCTCACTGCGCTTGTCGCCAGCACGATCTGGTCCATGGTCAATGGCGGCCAGTTCGCGTCGTTCGCTGTCGCGCTGAACCCTGCCGTCAACAACAACGCCGCGCTCAACGTCACGCAGCAGGCGGCGCTGCTGCTGGCGCTCGCGGCCGATGTGCCCAGCGGCGCGAACAGCACCATCTACCTCAACACCATTGGTGGTGTCTTCGCCAGTCTGACGGCCGCCCAGGGACTCCCGCTCACCGAGCTGACAGCCGACATCGCAGCCGCGGTTAATTTCCATCAATTGACCGGCGATCAGGCGGTTTCGGTGCTGGTCGGTGCCGGATCCATCAGCGTCGCGGCCCAGATTGCTGTTGGCGGCCAGATCGACGCGCTGATCCAGGCCGGCAGCGTCAGCGTGTCCAATGCCGTCGCGCTTGTCGCGGCACTCAATGCTGCCGACGCGTCGTTCGGCGTTCTGATCGGCATGCTGATCAACGGCAACAGCGCAGACATCAGCACCGTTGCGCAGGAGATGCTGAGCCTTACTCAGATCCAATTCCCCGCGTCAGCCTTCAACGACATCAACACCGCGATCTATGCCGGCGCGATCACCGCAGATCAGGGCCTCGCGGTGCTGGCGGCATTCGCTGCTGCAGGCAACGCCTCGACCCAGATTTCGGTCGGCGGGGCGGTTGCCGCACTGATCGGCAACAGCACCATCACGTTGACCAGCGCGATCACCGACATCGGCGCGGCCGTCACGTCGACGGTCCTCAGCGGCGCGCAGGCGGCCAACATCCTGCTCGGTCTCGCGAGCCAGGGCAGTGTGACGACGCAAATTGCCGTCGGCGGCGAGTTTGCCGCGTTGGTCACGGCGAGCGCGCTTACCGGCAACGCTGCGATAGCCGACATTACGGGCGCGGTTCCGTCGATCCTCACGGCCAGCCAGTCCTTCAACGTCCAGATCGGCATGGCATTGAGCGGCGACCCGGCGCTGCAGACGACCCTGACGCCCGCGCAGGTGATGACCGATATCAACGGCGCGCTGGGTGCATCGTCGATCACGGTCACTCAGGCGCTCGCTTTGCTGGCGCAGCTCGCGAGCGGCGGGAACAGCACCATGCAGTCGGCGGTGGCCGGCGAGATCAATCTGCTGGTCGGAAACGCGACCATCACCATGGCGACGGCGGATCAGGCATTCGCCGTGCTGGCGCAACTTGCGGGTGTCGGCAACAGCAGCGTCCAGTCGGCGGTGATCGGCGACATCAATCTGATGATCGCGGATTCGCTCATCACCACGTCGCAGGCAATGACCGACATCGCGACCGCGGTGCACGGTGCGTCGTTGACCGGCGATCAGGCGGTGGCGCTGCTGGTGGGCATCGCCGCGCAAGGCACGCTCAGTGTGCAGTTCGCGGCCGGCGGATCGATCGTCGCGCTGATCGCGGCCGGCGCGCTCTCGGCCACCGGTGCAGCGACCGACATCGGCAACGCGGTCACCGCGTCGAGCCTCACGTCCGACCAGGCGGTCGCGATCCTGCTCGGCATGGCGATCGGCACCAATGCGGCCGCCGCCTCGGCGGCGGCGCACGAGCTTGAAATCCTTGTCACGCCCGCGCAGGTCATCACCGACATCAACAACGCGGTGACGGCGTCCCAGCTCACCGCGACCCAGGCCCTGAGCGTGCTGGCCACGCTGGAGGCGACCGGATCGACCGCGATGCAGACCGCGGCCGTGGCCGAGATCAACACCCTGATCGGCGGGCTCACCGTCACGCAGGCGATGAACGAACTGCTTGCCATCGCCGCCAACGGCCTGACCGTGCAGGGCGCGGTGGCGAACGAAATCAACACGCTGATTTCAGGCAATTTGCTCACCGCCGCGCAGGCCGTCGCCGACATCGGCGCCGCGGTGCCGTCAGTGCTGACGGCGGACGAAGCCGTCACGCTGCTGATCAATCTCGCCACCTCGGCGCCGACAGCGGTGCAGACCGCCGTCAGCGCGGAGATCTCCACGCTGATCACCGGCAGCCACATCACCGCCGACCGGGCGGTCATCGACCTGGTGGGCGTGGCGGCGACCGGCTCCGCCGCATTGCAGGCCGCGGTCGTGGCCGAGATCAACAGCCTGATTGCCGCCAACCAGACCAACGCGGCGCGGATCATCGCCAATCTTGGCACCGCGGTCGCAACTGGCTTGCTCGGCGTGGACGAAGTGATCACGTTGACGGCGATCCTGGTGGCCTCGTCGCCGCAGGCGCAGGTGTATCAGGCCGGACTCGGCATCGCGAACTTCGTCAACTCCGGTCTGGCCACGGCCGCTCAAGCCGTCGCGGATATCATGAGCGCGACGTCGCAGGGTGTGACGCTCGATCAGGCCTACGCCCTGCTGGTCAATGCCGCGGGGGGCAATTCGGCGCTGGACGCTGCCCTGAGGGACCAGCTCTTCAGTGGCACCGTGCCCGATCTCCCGTCTCTCGCCGCGCTGCTGCCGGCAGCGAATTCTGCGGTCGCTGCCGAGATCGGAAAAGCGGTCCTCTGGACTGTCTATCAGACTCCTGTGACGACGCAGGCCCAAGCCAACCTCGAACCGCCAATCGCCGTCAACGCCATCGTCACGCAGCCGTGCGATCAGGCCGTAACGGCTCTGGTCGCTATGGCGGGCCTCGGCGCCCAGTTCGGCATGAACACGAGCGACTTCGGGCGGATTTTCGGCGCGGCGGTGATCAACGGAATCGGCGCGATCATCGGCCACGGCCAGGTGACCGGCGCGAGCGCGGTTGCCGATGTCGTCAACGGCCTGAACGCAGGGCTAATCTCGGCCGACCAGGCCGCCTACATGATGACGTATCTGGCGAGCTCGGGCTACGTGTCGCAAGCCGCCGCCGGCGCCGGCATGGCCGGCATCGTCGCGCAATCTTCGGCCGTTCTCACCAATCTGTACAATGGCAACTACACGTTCCTCATTCCTTCGACGTACAATCTCGACCAGCAGGTCGAGCTGTTCGCAGGAGTGATCGGCGCGCCCAGCGCCAGCGCGTCGCTGCAAGCCACAGTGGCGGGCTGGATCGCCGGCTACACGCCGTTCAACGTTTCGGGCCCGCAAGTCGTCGCCGACATCGACGCGTTGCTCACGAGCGGCGCGCTCACGCCCGCACAGGCGGCGGTCGTGTTCTATCAGCTCGGCGCCAATGTCGGCAGCGCCCAGGGCGGATATACGGATTCGCTACAGACGGCCCTCCAGGGCACGATTTCGGAGCTCGGCCCCAACGCCACCGCCGGGATCGTCGAACTGATCAGCGATCAGATCATCACCGCGGATCATGGCGTCGCCTTGTTGCTGAGCCTCGTCGGCAACGGCACCGGCTCGAACAGCCTCGTCGCCAGCGAAATTGCGAGCCTGGTGCACAACAACGCCACCACCGCCGCGCAGGTGATGACGGACATCACCGCCGCCATGGGCTCGGGTGCCACCGCCGATCAGGCGGTCACGCTGCTGGCGATCCTGTCGGTTCAGGGCAATGCGACGCTGCAATCCGCCGCCGATGCCCAGATTCTCTCGCTCATCACTGGCAACCAGATCTCCCCTGCGCAGGCGATGGCTGACATCGGCAACACCATCGCGGCCGGCACGCTCACCGGCGACCAGGCGGTGGCGCTGCTGGCGAGCCTTGCCGGAAGCGGCAATGCTGTGGTGCAGGCCGCGATCGGTAGCGAAATCGCTGGCCTCATCGGGGCCAGCAATCTCACGGCGAGCCAGGTCAACACCGATCTCGGAAATGCGATCACCGCCCATGCGCTGACGGTCGATCAGGCCGTTGTCGTGCTCGGCAGCGAAGCCCGTGCGGGCAACGCCGCGGTGCGCACCGCGGCCATCGGCGAGCTCTCGGCGCTGGTCAGCGGCAACCAGATCGCGGCCGCCCAGGTCGGCACCGACATCGGCACTGCGATCGGCACCGGCTTCACCGCCGATCAGGCGGTCGCGCTGCTGGCCAGCATCGCGGCCCAGGGCAATGCGGCCCTGCAGGGCGCCGCCGCGGCGGAAATTCTCGCCTTGATCGCCGGCCATCAGGTCACCGCCGCGCAGGCGATGACCGATATCGGCAACGCCATTACCGCCGGCACGCTGACCGGCGACCAGGCCATCGGTGTGTTCGCCCTGCTGGCGAATTCCGGCACCGCGGCCGAGCAGGCCGTCATAGGGGGCGAGCTGGCGACGCTGATCGCCGCCGCCACGATCACGGCCACCCAGGCTACGGCCGATATCAACACGGCCATCACCACCAATGCGCTGACGGCCGATCGTGCGATTGCCGTGCTCGCCAATCTCGCGGCCGCCGGCAACGCCACGGTGGTGGGCGCAGTCATCACCGAAATCGCCGCGCTGGTCGGCGCCAACAGGATTTCGGCCACCTCTGTGGCGACCGATATCGTCGGCACCATCGGTGCGTCGCTCACGATCGACCAGGCGGTCGCGCTGCTGGCTGGCGCTGGCGGACGAGGCGGGGCGGCGCTGCAAGCCGCCGCCATCAGCAACATTCTCACGCTGGTCCAGAACAGCCAGATCACCATCGCACAGGCGCTCACCGACGTCGGCGGCACCGTCGCGGCCGGTACCCTCACGGCAGATCAGGCTGTCGGCCTGTTGGCGGCCGTCTCTAATGCCGGCAGCGCGGCGCAACAGCAGGCGGTCGGCGCCGAAATTGCGGCACTGATCGCGGCGAACCGCATCACCGCCTCGCGGGCGATGACGGATCTCGATAGCGCGGTCGGAGCGGGTGCGCTCACCGCCGACCGCGGCATCGCCGTGCTGGCCGGCGTCTGGCTCGCCGGCGGCACCGGCGTGCCGGCCACCGCGGTCAGCGAAATCCTCGCGCTTGTCACCGAGGGCCGGCTCAGCGCCGCTCAGGCCGCGAGCGATATCGGCGGCATGGTGGGCGGCGTGCTCACCGGCAATCAGGACGTGACGCTGCTGGCGAGCCTGTGGCTGCAGGGTGGCACGACGGTCCGGGGCGCTGTCGCCCAGGAGCTGGTCACGCTGATCACCAACGGCAACATCACGGCCGCGCAGTTCGGCGCCGCAATTACGGCGGGCGCGCTGACGGCCGATCAGGTCATTGCCTTGATGTCGGTGGTCGCGAGCGACGGCGACACCCAGATTCAGATCGACATCGGCGCCGGCATTGCGGCGCTGATCGCCGGCAATCAGATCACCGTCACGGCGGCGATCAGCGATATCGACACGGCCATCGCCGGTGGCGTGCTCACGCCGGACCAGGGCGTCGCGGTCATGTCGGGCATGTCGGCGAACGGCAGCACGGCGGTGCAGACCGCGGTCGCCGACGAGATCGAGGTCCTGGTGCATCCGGTCATTTCGGCGAGCCAGGCGGTGGCCGACATCGCCAATGCCATCGGCAATGGCATTACGGCCGATCAGGCCATCTCGATGCTTGCCGTGCTCTGGACCGAGAACGACGCAACGCTGCAAGGCGCCGTCGTCAGCGAAATTCTCACACTGATTTCCGGAGGCCAGATCACCGCCACGCAGGCGATGACCGATATCGGCAACACGCTCGCCGCCGGCACGCTGACCAATGCCCAGGTCACGGCGCTGTTCAGCGCGCTGTCGAGTGCCGGATCGACGATCGTGCAGAACGCCGTGGCCACCGAGGTCGCGAACCTGCAGGGCGTCGCCGGCATCGATGCGCAGGTCACCAGTCACGGCATCACGGCCGCCGTCGCCATTCCGGCGCTCTTGAGTCTGCTCGCCGGCGATGCGTCGTTGCAGTCGGCGGTCACGACCGAACTTCTCAAGCTGGCGGGAGAGACGCCCAGCGTCATCCCGCTGATCGCCTCCGACATCGGCGCGGCCATCGGACAGAACTTTAGCGCGGATCAGGCGATCAACCTGCTCATCAGCGTGGGCGCGCAGGGCAACGCGGCGCTGCAAGTTGCCAGCGGCGCGGAGATCGCGTCGCTGATCACCAGCAACCAGGTCAGCATCGCTCAGGTGATGTCGGACATGCTCGGCGCGGTCGATTCGCAGTGGCAGGCGGGTCTCGACCCGTTTGCGCGCACGGGAAGTGACATTCGGACCATATCGGCGGATCAAGCGGTTGCACTGCTGACCGTGATCGCGTCGCATTCTGGGGCCGCCGTCCAGGTTGCGGCCGGCGATGCCATCTTCGTGTTCACGCAGCTGAACTGGATATCGGCCGCGCAAGCGGTCGGCGACATCACCGCTGCGGTCACGTCGGGTGCGCTCGGCGCAGGACCTGCGGTGGTCATGCTGGCGGCGGGCGCCGAATTCGCCGCCAATATCCTGCAATCGGGCTACTATACGATCTTCAGCAACGGAATCCCCGCGAACTATGTGGCTCCGACCCAGTCGGTGTTCCTCGGCGGAATCACCACGCTGATTGCCAACAACGCGTTGAGCGCGGCGGCCGCCATGGCCGATGTCGCAACCATCGCGGGCGTTCCCACCCTCGGCTTTGTCGATCAGGCGACCCAGTACTGGATTTATCGGACGCAGTTCGGCAGCGTCACGACCACCCAGTATCAAGGGCCTGGTTACATTTACGCCTACACGATCGATAGCGTCGGGGTGAATGCCACCACCGCACCCACCAGCGCCAGCCAGGTGTTGTCGCTGTTGGTCGGCCTTGCGGAAATCGGCACAATTGCTGTGCAGTCTGCGGCCGGCACCGAAATCTCCACGCTGATCGGACAAAATCAGATCACCGCGACGCAGGCGGCGACCGCCATCGGCGGCGCAATCGGCAACGGCATGACCGCCGACCAGGTCATAGCGATGCTGGCGGGCATCGCCGCCACCGGCACTTCAACCGCGACAGCGGTCGGCAACGAGATCCTCGCGCTGGTGACCGCCGGCAAGATCACGCCCACGCAGGCGATGACCGACATTGACCACGCCGTCACAACGTCGGCTCTGCGAGCCGGCGCTGCACTCGCGGTGCTCAACGCCGTTGCGGCCGGCGGCAATGCCAGCGAGCAAACCGCGGTGATCGGCGAGGTCGGCACGCTGCTGACCGAAACCAAGATCACGTTCTCGCAGGCACTGTCGCTGTTGGCGACCGTCGCGGGCGAAGGCCCGACCGCCGTGCAGACGGCGGCCGTCAGCGAGATCGCCACACTGATCACGGGCCATCAGCTCACAGCAACGCAGGCGCTGTCGACGCTGCTCACGATTGCGGGTGACGGCAACGGCACTGTGCAGACGGCGGTGGTCAGCGAGATTACCACGTTGATCTTGAGCAACCAGCTCACCGTGACCCAAGCGATCACCGGTATCGGCACTGCGGTCGGCGCCGGTCTCAGCGGCGCTCAGGCGGTGAGCATGTTGATGTCGCTTGCGGTGCAGGATACCGCGGCCCAGAGCGCTGTCACGGCCGAATTCCTTGTCCTGCTCAACGCCAACCAGACCACGCCCGATGCCGTGGCGAACACGATCGTCAATGCGGTTCTCGCAGGGACGATCGTGCCTGCACAGGCGCTTACGATGCTGATCGGGCTTGCCGAAGGCGGCAATATCGCGCTCGCGCTCGCTGTCGGCACTGCGATGAACGCCTACACCAGCGGCAACGCCAACAACGGCAATTTGTATACTCTCGACAGCAATGCCGCTGCCGCGATCGCGTCGGCCGTCAATGCCCATGCCATGAGCGCCAATCAGGCCGTCGCCATGCTTGTCGGCATGGAGGTCACGACGCAGGTCACCAGCGCTCTCGTCGCCGCCAACGTCATCACGGCCCAACAGGCCGCCACGGCGCTGTTGCTGGTCTGGACGCAGAACGATCCGTCCCAGCACGTGCAAGCAACCGTGGCCCGCGAACTGACCGCCCTGATGGCCGGCATTGGCTCGGGCGCCCTGATCGCGCCAACTGCGCTGATGGTGGACATCACGGCTGCCGTCACGTCGAATACGATGTCCAGCTCCCAGGCCGTCATCCTGCTCGGCGCGCTGCTCTGGCAAGCGCCATCGACGTCTCTGCCTGCTCTCATCAACGAGGTCGGATCGCTGGCCAATCAATTCGGCGCTGCTCAGATCATCTCGCAAATCCAGGCGATGCTGACCTCGAACCAGGCTCTGGCCGTCTTCTCGAATTTCGAAGCGTATTCTTGGCGTTTGAACGCCGACGTGGCGAAGTACATGAGCCTGCTGTTATCCGGCATTGCCACCGGCAGCGCCGCCAACACCATGCTGGCGGGCGCCGCGCTCGCCTCGATGGTCGAACAGCAGCAGATTTCGTCCTACACGTTCAACATCACGCCGCTGATCACGAGCGGCGCCCTGACCCAGGCCCAGGGCGTCAATGTGCTCGCGGCGACGATCGCCAATCTCTCGCCATCGGACATCGAGTCCGTCGGCATCGCCGGACAGCCGGGCGTCAACGCGATCAGCAACCTCGCCAACTACATCGCCGCTCTGGCGGGTGTCGCCGCGATCGGCGAGATCGACGCCTTTGTCGGCGCGTCGTCGGCGTCGATGGCCGCCTGTGGCGCGCTCGCCGGGGCGTTCGCCGATCTTCTCACGCGGGTGGATAGCCACGGCCAGCCCCTCGCCACCGTTGCGCAGATCGTGACGCAGGTGAACACCGACGTCAGCAACAACGTGCTCGGGGCCGACCGGGCGATCTGGTTGCTCTCGGGCCTCGCCGCTCACGTGACCAGTCCGCTGATCGGCACCGAAATCGCTACGCTGGTGGCCAGCGGCCGCATCACCGCCGCGCAGGCGATCAACGATCTCGATGCCGCCGTCATCGGCAATCTGTTGTCCGCCAGCCAGGCGATCGCGGTCCTTGGTGGCATTGCGGCGAACGCGCATGGCAGCGCCACGCTGCTGACCGGTGTCGCCAACGAAATCGCAAGCCTCGAAGGCGCCGTCCTCGGCACGACGCAATTCCAGGCGGCCATCACGTACGCCGCGGGTGAGTTCGTCGCGCTGGCCAGCGGCCAGAAGACCGCCGCGCAGGTGATCACCGATCTTGAAACCTATTCGACCGCCAGCGTTCCGGCGGACGTGCTGTTGAGCGTGGCGCTGATCGAGAGCCAGGGCGCCGGCCTGACGACTGCCGCCAACGCGATCGCGATCGAGATCTACAACCGCATCAGCAACGATGCCGCGGAAAGCGGCCTCGCCCAGTTGGTCTCGGAGGGCGTTCTCTCCCTGACGATGGCCCAACAGATCGTCAGCCAGGCCTTGACCGCCGCGTGGTCGAACATCCCGACGCCCGTCCTCAATCTAGGGAACGTGCCGGCGACCGGCCCCTATTCGGCCAGCGTTACCGGCGGCATCACCGCGCCCATGACCTTGCAGCAGGCCCTCGTTCCCGCGATCGATCTGCTGAACCAGGATCTCATCGCCTATACGGATGCACCCGCCGTCATCGCCGGAACGATGAGCGCCGCAACGGCGATCGCCAACGTCGAAGCCTACAGCGGCTCCTTCCCCTATGTGGTCGACGTGGCGCTGATGCATCTGTCGGCACTGGTGAACGCCGGCGTCGGCCCGGCGCCGAACCTGACGCTTCTGCAGCAGCTGGGCGGTTACACCCCGGCAGATCTCCAGGCCGTCCAGAACGCCTACAACGTCCTCACCGGGGCGAACGCCGCAATTCTGGTGGCGCTGGGCCATCGCATCGGTACCGGCGCCACCGAAATCGGTCTGGTCGGTGCGATCACCCAAGGATATCTGCCGTACACCCAGGCAATGGCGCTCCTGAACGGCGAACTGACGGCCGCGCTGGTGCATGCCTCGTCGACCGAAAACAGCACGCTGCACAGCGTGGCGAATGCCTGGATCGACATCGTCGCCAACAACATCGCCAACGGCGGTGCTCTCTCGATCCACAACGCCGCGCTGGCGGTGCAGAGCCAGATCGAAAGCGGTGGGCTCACGACCATCCAGTCGTTGCTGACCGGCATTGCGACCATCAATGCTGTCGAGAGCAATGCGGCCAATTACTCCGTCGAGACCGATCTCGCTGTTCACCTCAGCCAGATGTGGACTGTCTTGATATTGCCCGCCAATGCGAGCATCACGGACGTGGCCGCGGCTGCTCACACAGCGACGGCCTGGTACCAGACCGCCTGGACCGCGGCGTGGACCAACTTCCCGCTGTCGCACATCATCGGCGGCGAGATCGCCGGCAACGCGACCAGCGCGCAAGGCTACATGGATCTGCTGTCAAGTCTGCTGGTGTCCGGACTTCCGATCGGGCAGGGGCCACTGTTGAACGCCCTGGGGCTCGGCAAGAATGTTCAGTCCATGCAGAGTGCGTTGATCAACCAAATCTTCGGCACCACGGGCAGCACTGTCGATCCCGAGGACATGGCCAACGGCTTCGGCGATGTGCTCAAAGACGCGTGGGAAAAGATCAGCTTCGGCTATGGCAAGGGTCTGACCGGAAGCGGCGCCGGCGAGGCGGGGGAATTCGAGGTGACGCTCGACTCCGGCACGCTTGTCGAGTTCAGCCCGGCCATGACATTCACGATGGTTCAGCTGGCGTCGAACGGCATGGTCGCATTGATGACCATGGATGCGGTTGCGGGTGTCCTCAACTCCAATCCGGTCATTGCGAATATCTCAGGGCCTCTGCTGGGCGCGTTTAAGCTCGTCGCCAATACTTGCAACCTCGTCACCAACCTCCTGAACACCACGGCGCTCACCTACATGAGTCAGGTCTATACGATGGGTGCGGACATGGTGAATATTTTCGCCGACGGCAGCGACACCCAGAAGATCGCTGCCGATGGGGCGGCGCTTGGCGAGGCGTTGTTCCAATATTCGGTGGGCTTCCAGTTCCCGGCCGTGCAGAACCTCGCACAGGATGTCGGCGCCGCGTTCCAGGATCTGTTCACCGGGCATCCGCTCAGCCTCGCCAGCGACGTGCTGTCGCTTGGCGGTGACACGATCCGGCTGATCCTGAGCAATCCCTACCTGCAGGCCGCCGCGGCCGTGCTCAACACCTATGCCACGCAGGTGGAGGACGATCTTGGCCTGAACAAGGTTGCCAACGCGTTCGAGAGCCTGGGGGATTGGCTGGCCGAGGCCACTGCGCTGCCTCCGAACACCACCGTGCAGCCGCTGGGCCTCAACTCGGCGACGTTCTATCATACCCTTCAATCGACCTTCAGCTGGCTGTGAGGCAAACGTCAGGTTTGGGATTAGGAGTTCACGTGTCCGATCAGACCGAAGTGGCGGCGTCCGGCAAGGCAGCCGATCCCGCAGACCAAAAGGGGGCGGAGGCCTTGGGTACGGCGCTGGGCCTCTCCCTCCAGCAACTGGCCGCGGCCAACGACGCGCAGCAGATTGCCATCATGGCGATGACCGCGGTCCTGGCGCTGTCGCCGGGGACCGCCGCCATCGACACCGAAAAGCTCGGGGCGGTGCTGTCGATCCTGACCAAAGGCCAGCCCAATGGCGACGCCTACCGGGCGCGGATCGCCCAGTACATCTCACTCATGGTCAATATCGCGCGCAGGCTGCCTGCGGCGATGGACGAGGCGAAAAAAGCGGCCGCTCAGGCGCCCGCGGGCGCCACCGAGAGCGCGCGAAAGGACAACTGACGGCGTGGGTCAGGCAGCCGCCGCGGAATTCACCATCCGCGGCAAAAGGCTGAAGTGCCGCAAGGCCATTGGTGTAGATGTGGCAGGCCACCCGGTCAGGACGGGCGCGGCCAGGCGTAGCGAACGGGCATGGCGAACGAGGGCATTTTTCGCGAAGCGGCACTCGAGAGGTTGTCGGCGTCGGAGCGGCTCGACCAGGGGCTCCGTATTGTCGGACGTCCGACTTGGGTCGCGCTGCTGGCGCTGGCGGGTCTCGTGGTCGGCGGCCTGATCTGGAGCATCGTCCTGACGGTGCCGGTCACGGTGCCGGGCCAGGGCATTTTGCTATCGCCGGGCGGCTTGCTCGACGTCACCGCCGACAATCCCGGGCGTCTGTTGAGCTTCAGCGTGGCGGTCGGCGACAAGATCAAGGCCGGTACGGCGGTGGCCCGGCTCGATCAGCCGGAGATTCGCGAAGACCTGATCAACGCGGAAGCCGAATACCGCGACGCCGTCGGCGAACGCGACCAGATCGTGAAATTCCAGGAGCGCCGCGGGCCGACGCTTGCCGCCTCGATCGCGCAGCGCCGGCAGGGCTACAAGGACGATATCGCGTTTCTTGAAAAGCAGCTCGGCTGGCTCGACGATATCGCCAAGGGCGACGCCGTCCTGATGGACAAGCAGATCCTCACGCGCAAGAGCGCGCTCGAGACCCGCGTCGAGATCGGCAAGGCGGAGGCGCAACGCGCGCAGGCCCAGGACGGCATTCGCAACCTCGATTTCGAGGCCACCAAGGCGCAGACCGACGACGAGCGCGAACGCCTCAATGTCGAACTGAAGGTCGCGGCCGCCGAGCGCAAGATCCGCACGGTGCGCGAGAAGCTCGCCCGCCAAAGCGTGGTGCTGAGCCCGTACGACGGCACTGTCATCGAACTCAAGGTCAACCCGGGCGAAATCGTCGATCGCAACGCCGCTTTGTTCTCGCTGATTCCCGACAAGGTCGCCGAGGCATTGCCGAAGGCTGACAAAGACCCGATCGGGCCGCTCTATGCGGTTGTCTATGTGCCGTCGAACGACGGCAAGAAGGTCCGTCCCGGCATGAACGTGCGCCTGTCGCCCTCGACGGTGCGGCGGGAAGAGTTCGGCTTCATCGAAGGCCGCGTCCGTACCGTGGCGGAGGTGCCGGCGACCGCGGAAGGCATGTACCGCACGCTGAAGAACCGGCAGCTCGGACAGTCGCTCGCCAAGGACGGCGCCCCCTACGAAGTCGTGGTGGATCTGTTCGCCGCCAGGGACACGCCGAGCGGTTATCGCTGGTCGTCGTCGCGCGGCCCCGATCTCAGCATCAATGCCGGCACGACGGTCGGCAGCGACATCGAGACCATGTCGTTGCCGGTCCTGAGCCTGTTGATCCCGCCGCTGCGGCAGGTTCTGGGAAGCGGCTCGTGACTACACGGCCTGAACTCAAGACCCGGATCATCGACGCGGTGCGCACGACGCCACAGGTCGCATACTCCTTGCACGCGCTGCATGAGCTGCGCGACAGGGTTGCCGGCGGCTCCGCGCACGCCACGCCCACCATCCTGCAATACGAGGCGGCCGAGTGCGGCGTCGCGTGTCTCGCGATTCTGCTCGGCTATTACGGCCGATGGGTGCCGATCGAGGAGTTGCGCGAAGTCGCGGGCGTCAATCGCGACGGGACCAGTGCCAACAACCTGCTGCTCACCGCGGCGCGTTATGGCCTCGAGGGCCGCGGCTACACGGTCGCTCCCGGCGATCTGACCGGCGACGTTCTGCCCTGCATCGTGTTCTGGGAGTTCAACCACTTCGTCGTGGTGGAGCGTCGCACCAGCGAGAAGGTCTGGATCAACGATCCGGCGACCGGGCCGTGCGTGATCACCGCGCAAGATTTCGAGCGGGCCTTCACCGGGGTGATCCTCGCGCTCGAGCCAGGCGCGGATTTCGTGCCGGGCGGTGAAGCGCCAAACTTTGTGCGCAGCATTCGCCAGACCCTACCGGGCGTCAAGGCGCCGATCCTGGCCGCCGTACTCGGCGGCTTCCTGTTGGTGGTGCCGGGCCTGATGATCCCCGGCCTGCAGCGCGCGTTCGTCGACTATTACATGATCGCCGGATTGTCGCGCTGGCTGTGGTGGCTGGTCGGCGGCATCGCGGCGATCGCGCTGGCGAAGGGACTGCTGACCTTCCTGCAACAGCGCACGCTGGCGCGGTTCCAGGTCAAGCTCGGCGTCGACACCAGTGGCCGGGTGTTGTGGCACATCCTTCGCTTGCCGATGGCGTTCTTCGCCCAGCGCAACAGCGGCGAAATCACCAACCGCCTCATGGTCAGCGACCGCCTGACCGGCCTGCTTTCGGGCAGTCTCGCGGTCACGTTCATCGGCCTGCTGTCGATCGTGATCTACGCGGTCGTCATGCTGGCCTACAACGTGCCGCTGGCGCTGGTGGTGATCGCATTCGCGGCTCTCAACCTGGCGCTGCTGGTCTTGATGTCGCGCCGCTTGTCGGACGCCAACCGGCGGATGCTGCAGGACGAAGCCCGCATGCAATCCACCATGATTCACGGCTTCGCCAATCTAGATACCTACCGCGCCAGCGGCGCCGACAACCTGTTCTTCCGGCGCTGGGCCGGCGAGCACGCCAAAGTCGTCAGCGCCGAGCAGGCTATGGCGTTCTGGCAGCGGCTGCTAGCCGGCCTGCCAATCCTGCTCGGCACGATCGCCGGTGCCTGCATCGTGTTCATCGGCGGCATGGGCGTGATGCAAGGCACCGTCAGCATCGGCATGCTGGTGGCGTTCCAGGCGCTGATGGCCAATTTCAACGCGCCCGTCACCAGCGTGATGGGGTTGACCGCGCAATTGCAGCAGGCGCGGGGCCATATCGACCGGCTCGGCGATGTCGGCCGGCAGCGCGTCGATCCAATTCTCGAGGCCCCTGATGAGTCAGGCGTAATCCCGGCGCTGCATGGCGCCCTGGATATCCAGGGCCTGACCTTCGGCTACACGACGGTGACGGCGCCGTTCCTGCGCGACATTTCGTTGAAAGCGCCGGCCGGCGGTCGCGTCGCCATCACGGGCGCCACCGGCAGCGGCAAGTCCACGCTCGCCCGGCTGATGGTTGGCCTGATGACGCCGCGCGACGGCGTGATCCGGATCGATGGCATCGATCTCGCCCGGCTGTCGGCGCCGGTGTTGCGCTCGGCGGTGGCCTATGTGGACCAGACCACCACGCTGTTCGCAGGTACGGTGCGCGAAAACCTGACCATGTGGGATCTGACCATCAGCGAGGATCGCGTGGTGGCGGCGGCCCGGGACGCGATGGTGCACGAAATGATCGCGTCGCGTCCGATGGCCTACGAGACGCGCGTCGACGACAATGGCCGCAATTTCAGCGCGGGCGAACGTCAGCGCCTTGCCATCGCCCGGGCGCTCGCGGTCGATCCGGTGCTGATCGTGTTCGACGAAGCGATGAGTTCGCTGGATTCCATCGCCGAACAGGGAATTATCGACAACATCCGCCGCCGTGGCTGCACTTGCATCCTGATCTCGCACCGCATTTCGACCCTGCGCGATTGCGACGAAATCATCGTTCTGGACGAGGGCCGCATTGTCGAGCGCGGCCGCCACACCGCGCTGATGGCGGCGCATCGCCATTACCAGAAGCAGGTCGAGGCATGATGGCGACCCGCCCGCCCGTGCTGAGCCTGGCGTCGAGTGACGGAATGCTGGCCGCGCCGTTCGCGGCCGCGCCCAGCATCAATCTCGAGCCCGGCGAGGCGCTGGCGCTCAGCGAAACCCGGCAGGGCCACATCATCGCCGCCGGGCGGGTCGAGATCTATCTCACCGTGAAGAGCGGCGACGAGCCGTCGGGACGCATGTTCCTGTGCGAACTCGGCGGCGGCGAGTACATCGCGCCGATCGTGGTGGCGGACGATCTGCTGGTGACCGCGGTGGCGGTCGAGACCAGCGCGATCGCCGCCATCCGCACCGACACGCTGGCGATCCAGGCCAAAGGCTCCGAGCAGCAGCATAACGCGGTAGCCGCATCCATCGACGGGTGGCTTAGTCATCTGAGCGCCGCCGTGAGCCGCATGGTCGGCCCGGCGCCGCTCGACATCGTCACCTTCGCGCCCGGCGAACAGGAGAAGGCCGCCGGTGAAGCCGCGCTCATGACCCGTGGCGGCGTAGTCTGGTTGACGGCGCTGGGCGCCGATCTGTCGTGCTGTGGCGGCGTGCCGGTCGCCGGCATGAATAGCCGTCAGGTGGCGGCGGTGGCCGGCGGCATCTGGATCTCGCCGGCACGCTCCTGCGATGTTCATGCGGTCGGCACCGCCGATATCCTTCGCCTGTCGGAATGGCAGCGTCTGCTGGAGTTCACCCACGCCACTTTGTTCTCGCTGGTCCGGCGCGCGCACGACACCCGCCAGGACGCGTTGCGCCAGGCGGTCCAAGGCCGGATGGCACGCACCACCCGCACGGTGAATCGTGCCTTCACGCGGTTCGACGCGGTACTGGGCAAGGTCGCGCCGCAAGCGGCCGCCGAGCCTGTCGGCGACGAGCCGTTCGTCGCGCCGTTCGTCACCATTGCGAGCAAGCTCGGGCTCGATTTCACCAACCGGCAGCGCGAACAGCTGTCGCAGGCGCGCAATGTCGACGACGCGGCGCGCGCGGTGCGGTTGCGCAACCGGCAGGTGGTGCTGAGTGGCGACTGGTTGCAGCAGGATCTCGGCCCGCTGATCGGTTTCCTCGACGACACGCGGCGCCCGGTGACGCTGATCCCGACCGACGCGAAGCGCTGGGTGATGATCGAGGCGGAGCACGCCAGGCCGAAGCCGGTCGACGCGACGCTGGCGGCCCGGCTGGCGCCGCAGGCGCACATGCTCTATCCGCCGTTCCCGGATCGGCCGATCGGGTTTCGGCAATTCATCGGTTTCGGCTGGCTGCGCAACCGATGGGATGCGGCGCTCGCCGCCTCCATGGCGCTGGCCTCCGCGCTGCTCGGCCTCGCGACACCGTTGGCGATGCAGCTGGCGTTCGATCGCTTCATTCCAGGCCACGAGACGCTGTCGCTGTTCACCCTCGGCATGGGCCTCGTACTGGCCGCGTTCATCGCCGCCGGCTTTCGTTTCGTGTTTGACATCGCGAGCCTGCGGCTCGACGGGCGCGGGGCGGGCGCCTTGCAGGCCGCCTTCATGGACCGGCTTTTGCGGCTGCCCGACAGCGCGCTGCGCATGAGCCCCGGCAATATCGCAAGTCGCTTCGTCGCGGCGGATCAATTGCGCCGCGGCGCCTATTCGCTGATGCTCGGCTCGATTTCGGCGCTGTTCTTTTTCGTCAGCAACATCGGCCTGATGTTCTACTACTCGCCCGCGGCGGCGGGGGCGGCGATCGGGCTGTTCGCCCTGATCGCCGCGATTGCGGCGTTCTGCGGCTATCATCAGCTCGATGCGTTGACGCGCGGGGAGGAGATCCTCTCCGATATCTACGGCATCGTGTTCCAGCTCGTGCATGGCATCACGACCCTGCGCGCCACCGGATCCGAGCAGCGCGGCTTTGCGCGCTGGGCCATGGACTTCGCCGAACTGCGCTCCCGCATGTACCGGGCGCGGACCTTCGGCACCCTGTTCGAAACCGCGCTGGTGGCCTTCGAGCTGCTGGCGCTGGCGGTCATCCTGTTGATCCTGTCGCAGCTGTCGCGCGACGAACTTTCGACGGGCGCGTTCGTGTCCTTCATCGCCGCCTATGGCGCCTACATGGGCGCCTCGTTGCAACTGGCGCGCAGCGTCGTCGCCGCCTGGAATTCGCAACCCTCCTGGGGGCGTGTGGCGCCCTTGCTGCGCGCCGCGCCTGATGTCGCCGGATCGAAGCGCGATCCGGGCGTATTGACCGGCAACATCGATGTCACCAACGTCTATTTCCGTTACGGCCCCGATGCGCCGTTCGCGCTCCAGGGCATCTCGCTGTCACTGGCGCCGGGCGAGCACGTCGCGCTGGTCGGTCCCTCCGGCTCCGGCAAGTCGACCCTGATGCGGCTGCTGCTGGGGTTTGAGATGCCGGCGAGCGGCACCGTGCAATACGACCGACAGGATCTGCGCTATCTCGACATCGAAATGGTTCGGCGGCAGATCGGCGGCGTGTTGCAGAACACTGCGCTGTTTCCCGGCACGCTCTATGAGAACATCATGGGCACCCACGAGGGCACGCTCGACCAGGCCTGGGAGGCCGCGCGGCAGGCCAATGTCGACCAGGACATCCACGCCATGCCGATGGGCATGCACACCATCGTGACCGAAGCCGCGTCGGCGTTTTCCGGCGGCCAGATCCAGCGCTTTGTGCTCGCCCGCGCCCTAGTCGGCAAGCCGCGCATTCTGCTGCTCGACGAGGCCATGAGCGCCGTCGACAATTTGACGCAAGCCCGTCTGACCGACAGCCTGCACCGGTTGGCGGTGACGCGCCTCGTCATCGCGCACCGCCTCACCACGGTTAAGAGCGCCGACCGCATCGTCGTTCTCGACCGCGGCAAAGTGGTGCAAACCGGCCGTTACGACGAGCTGATGGCGGCCAAGGGCTTGTTCGCTGATATGGTCGCGCGGCAGCTCGTTTGAAATTCATCGCGGCTTCCAGCCTGTGGGACATCCGGCGGTTGCGCATGCAAATGATGTATCGTTGGCCAAGTTGGTGTGGTGACAACAAGGAATGGTGGCCCGGCAGGACTCGAACCGGCAACCAGACCGTTATGAGCGGTGGGGCTAGCGTTACCCTCGCATGGGGCAGGGCTCTTCTTCAGCGGTTCGGCCAAAAGGCATTTTCGCGCGCGAAAAGCACCAAAACTCGTTGCCCTCAGTCGTAACCCTTTGAAATCGCAGCGAATGCGAACGCCCTCCGAGCGCACCACCTGGGGCATAAGTCATTGATGCGAAAATATTTTCGCGATTTCTACTCCCACATTGTTACTCGCAGTGAACCTTTTCTTTGAGCTTTTCCGTCGGCTTCTCTCCGACGTGCTTCTAGTCTGGCGTTCGCTCTTGTCGTGGTCAGCGCTCATTGAACCAAAATCTCGCGAAGGAAAACCACAAGCAGCATACAAGGGGCAGCAGCGTAGCCCATCGTAGAGATAGGCGGGCGTACGTTCATTTCGAACGATAGAACAGCACGCGTCCGGTTGGTATGAGTTGGAGTAGAATATCATAGTCGCCGACATTTGCAGTCAGGACTACGAAGCCGAGCTTTTGCGCCTGAAGGAACAGTACGCAGTCCTGAAGCGCGCGCAACTTGCCGTCCTTTTCATATCCCTGGATGCGGCAGAGGATCCCCGATAGCAGCGCGGCTCGTCCCAGCACCTCTATGTCCGGCGCAAAGATCCGATGTGGTGGCATCGCTTTGATCTGCTTCCCGATTACATCGACGACAGGGGCGGTTCGCGCGTCGGACGGATTCAGCGCGCCGACCGTGTGCATCAACTCCTGGATCGCGACAGTCGAATGGTTGACTTGTCGCTGCGCGATCAGGTCGTCGAGGACCTGATGCGAACGATCTTGCATTTGATCGATATAGACGCAGGTATCGAGCAGTAGTCCCTGTCCGGCGATCGGACTGGCGCTGACGAATGGAAGTTCATCGTCGCTGCGCCGTGCCAGCGTGTTTTCCGGATCGAATCGCGCCCAACGTCGCGCCGCGTCAAAGTCGAATTCCGCCACTTAGAAACCGAGCTTCAACGTTGGATCGACCTTGCCCCGAGACTCCTTGAAAGCCTCTGCGAAATTATCCTCAAGTGCGACCGTCGCCAATGCAAACTCGATCAAGTCCGTATCCGCCTCGATGCCCGTCTGGCGCTTGGCCTGCCGGACCAGGGCGGGACTTACCCGGCCACCGATGCGGCTGTCTTTTTCGCCCAGAAGGCCAGATTGTTCCGCAGCCAGCATGACCGCTTTGAATCGCGCCTTGCTCACGACAAGCCCGCTGGTCGCAAGCTCGCGCTTAAAGGTCTTTATCAATCCAGAGCTGCCCTTGGATGCAGCTCTCCTCTGTTTCGCCCGGAGCAGTGTGCGCTTCTTCGCTGATGCCTTCGCCATGGAATTTCGCCGTGTGTTAGACAAAAATGGATTTTGTCTAACATAGCGCTTTGCTGCTCCATCTTCAAGGCGTCTGCCGGGGGGAAGCCTGGAGGGAAGGGTGTCGGACGCAGGAGACGCCCTCCGAGCGCACCAAAGGCGTAAGTAATTGACACGAAAAATGTTTTCGCGATTTCTCTGCTCCCACATTGTTACTCACAACGAATGTTAGTACTTTACCCGCGCAAATCTCCTGTTTGATCTCGCTCGTCTTGGTGCAGCGCTTAGTTGAACCAACGCCGCGCGAAGGAAAACCACCATTTGATCGCGAGAGGGCAGTGGCGTAGCCCAGCGTAGAAATCAGTGGGCTCGTGCTCATCCGTGAGCGCTACGCGGTTTGTGTCCCATCAAACGACATGTGGGCAGGGTGCGTCCGCACGTTGCCCGACTAGTAGGTCCTTGAGCACGCCTATTGCCGCATGCCGCAATCGCTCAATGACAGCCAAGTCTCGTATGACGGTTACGGCAATGAACGGTGCCGAGACGGGAAAATTGATTTGTCCCGTTGATCCGTTGCCGACGCCCTGGCCCTATGCGCGAGCGCTGATGCTACGCCGGAATTTCAGTTGAACTTGGCAGCGTCCAGCTCTGCGCTATCTCCGTGATTACGCTCAAGGAAGTTTCGGACGAGCGACGCAATTTCGTCGGTTGCTTCGTCGAGTGCGAAATGCCCGCTTCCAGAAGATGAACTTCCGCGTCCGGGGCGCGTGCCCGATTTTTGATCGCGCACCGTATAGCCGGGGAAATTGACATGGCTCCTCTGCAGAATTGAGATTGGAACGAGTTCGGAGCGAATGCGTTCGCAGGCTGCGGAACGTACGTTCACAGGTTGTGTAATGTCATGGAGAACAATCATGCGTCCAGCCACCTCAGTATTGGCTCTAAGCTTAGTCGCCGCTGGTCTAACCCTGCTGCCGGTTGAATCGGATGCACGTCCCCGTGGTCGGGCGGGCGGATTTCATGCAGGCGGTTTTCATGGAGGCGGAGTAAGACCCGGCTGGCACGGCGGTGGCACCCGATGGGCTGGAGGTCGGTACTACCGTGGAGGCTATTACGGCAGAGGCTGGGGAGCCCCCGTAGCCGCGGGCGTGGCAACTGGCGCTGCGCTCGGGGCAGCAGCTGCTTACGGGTCCTGCTATCAAACTCGGTCCGTGTGGAACGGCTATGCGTACGTTCAGCAGTCAGTCAGGGTCTGCTAGAAGCAGCAGCAAGCGCGCCGTCTCCGATCTTCAGTGAGGCAGGCTAGATCGGCCTTCGAATATCCGAGCGCCGGCATTCGAAGCAATTCATCGAGGTGTGTTGGGACGCGGTCTGATGACCTCGTCTGGGCCGGATGGTTGGTCCATGCCGCGTGGAATGTCAATCGGTGTGTCGGCAACGACGGCGGGTTCGTCTATTTTCGCTTCTATGCGCCGGAGCAGGCGTTCTTCGACAAAACGTTCAAGCTGGTTGATTTCGAGATGGTCGGATCGGAACCAACGGTCGGCTCGGGCTCGCGAGCGAAGTGACGCACGGCGGGACGCGCCCCCATGTCGATCACCGCGAGGCGCGTGACCTGCGCCTCGCTTCGCCAGCGAAGCATTTCCAAAAGCACGAGAGCCTCCAATCTGAACGCAAAGAGGAAAGACATGAGAAGCGGAAGCTCAATCCTGACGTCTGCCCTGTTGATCTCATCTCTGTATGGTGTCGTGCCGGCATTGGCGCAACAGGATCAAACAACCCCACCCCTGCTCAAACAGATCAACAACGGAAACTGGCTTCCGCAAAAGGAAGCGGAGACGCTGCGCGACGAGTTGTTTTACCAGCAAGCGGTTCATGCCTACATGACCATGCAGCCCGCGCTGAACGTCATCGGGATGCGCGACGGTTCGGAGGCGGCATTCGGAAAGGGCTACAACGTCCTGCCGATCTGGAAGGACCGCATGGACTCGCGTGCGTGGGTACCGACGCCCAACGCTGATGTCATCTACTCCATGAGCTATCTCGACCTCAAGGAGACCGGACCGCTCGTTATTGCCGCGCCGCCCAACGTAATCGGCATGTTCACCGACTTTTTCCAGCGCACGATCACCGATGTCGGTGCGATCGGGCCGGATCGTGCGCGTGGCGGGCTCTATCTCTTGCTACCTCCAGGTTATGACGGCGAGACACCGCAAGGCTATTTCGTGTTCAAATCGAAAACCTACAACGTCTTTCTGTTCTTTCGTACCGTCATGGCGAACGGCGACAACGGACCGGACCCGAAACCGGCTGTGGCACTTGCAGAAAGAACACGCGTCTATCCGCTGTGGGCTGCGGAGAAAGACGTCAAGCCGATGCAGTTTCCCAACGGAAGCGGCAAGCGCGTGAACATGATGTATCCGGTCGACAATACCTATTGGACCAAGCTCAAGACGTTCGTCGACTACGAACCGGACTCAGCCATCGATCCTGAATTGCGCGGTGTGCTGGCTTCGATCGGCATCATCAAGGGGCAGCCGTTCAATCCGACCAGGCAGCAACAAGAGCTGTTGCAAAAGGCGGTCGAGACGGCGCCCAAGATGATCCTTGCCATGCGGCAACTGGGCAGGCCAGACGGACGTCAGCTCTATTACAACGACAGAAAGTACGAAAACACCTGGGCCGGCGGGACGTCCGAATGGCTCCAGGACGGCTATCTCGACGTGAACCAGCGGGCAAGCTATTTTCAGTTCGCCTATTCGACGGCGTCCGCAATGGTGATGAGGACGCTGGGAGCCGGGTCGAAATATCCGTTCACCGCCCGCGACGCGAGCGGCGAGTTCCTCGACGGTTCGAACACCTACAAAATGCATCTGCCGCCCCATCCGCCGGCCGCGTTGTTCTGGGCGGTGACTGCTTACAACGTCACCGACGGGACCATGCCGGAAACGCCGCAACTGCTGCCGTCGATCAACGGATTCAACAAGGTCGCGACAAACAGCGATGGATCGATCGATATCTGGTTCGGCTCCACGAAGCCCGCCGGCGCTCCTGACTCGAACTGGATACAGACCGTCAGCGGCCGAAACTTCTTGGCCGCATTGCGCCTCTACGGCACCGGCGTCGAATTCTTCGATCAGAGCTGGAAGCCGGATGACGTGGTGAAGGTGAATTGATCTGCGCTCAATGAAGCTAATACAAGCGATCGGTCGGAAAGGAACGAGTAATGAAAACCACATCGGCAAATCAATCAGGGGCCACCCGGCGCGATACGATGAAGGGCGGTATTGTCGCGGCATCGCTCGCTGCTCTGAGCGCCAGAGCGGCTGTTCCCGCCGCGCTATCGACCGCCTCGGTCTTGGCTGTCACGGAGACCGCGCAGGCTCGACCCGCCTCCGGCGCGGCATCGCAGGTCACGGAGCCTGCGACCGGCATCACGATGCATCCAGGCTACGCCAGGACGATTGCGCAGATGGCCTACGTCTGGGGCTGGCCGATTGTGAACATGATGAACCGCAGGGCCATATTCGCACAGGCGCCGCATCCGGGCCACCTTAATGGCGTGGTCCCCGTAGCGCCGACTGGTCAAGTTGGAATGCTCTCCGATTACGTCGATCCTGCGGAGACCTTTGTTACATGCCCGAACCAGGACGTCGTCTATGGCCTTGGGTTCTTCTCACTCGACGATGAGCCGGTGGTCGCGCAGGTGCCCGATTTCGGCGATCGCTTCTGGGTTTATGCCATGTACGATGCGCGTACCGATCAGTTCGGCAATCTCGGCAAGCCTTATAACTCCAAGCCCGGCTTCTACCTGCTTGCCGGTCCGAGGTGGAGGGGCCTGAAGCCGTCCGGCATCACCGACGTCATTCGGTGTCCTACGTCGTTGGCCAATGCCATTCCGCGCATTTTCCAGGATGACACGCCCGAGGACAAAAAGGCAGTTCAGCCGGTCGTGAATCAGGTCGTCTTCTATCCGCTAAAGGATTTTACCGGCAAGATGAAGACCATCGAATGGAGCAAGGCCCCCAACATTCCTGGCCCGAAATCAACCGGGGAAGAAACGAAATGGGTGGTGCCGGAGAAGTTCTTCGATGAACTCGGTCAGGCGCTCGACACCGTTGATCCCTTGCCGGGGGAGCAGGCGATGTATCAACAGTTCCGTCTGCTGCTCGACGCGGCCGCCCAAGACCCGGAACTGAAGAAGCTGCTGGTAGCGATCGCCATCGACACGGACGAGAAGGTCATTCATCCGTTCTTCCAGTGGAAGTACAACGGACGACCGGCCGGCAACGGATGGAATCGCTCGACCAACAACGCGCAATGGGGCGTCGACTATTACAACCGGACCGGGACGGCCAGATCGAACATGTTCGACAACCGTCCGAACGAGACTCAGTATTTTTATACTGACCTGGATGGTGCGGGTGGAGAACTGACCGGCAGAGGCAATTACGAGATCACGTTCGCAAAGGGAGAGGAACCGCCGGTCAACGGATTCTGGTCGCTGACGCTCTACAACGACAAGCATTTGTTCCATCCGAACAATCTCAAGCGCTATTCGCTCGGCACCAAGAACAAGAACTTTAAACGCAACGCCGACGGCTCGCTCACGCTCTATGCGGGCGCGAAATCGCCGGGCGGGGATAAGGAGGCGAACTGGCTGCCGGCGCCCGACGGAAAATTCTCGCTCTACATCCGTGCTTATTGGGGCAAAGAGGGCATCCTCGACGGCTCATGGCAGCCGCCCGTCATTCGGAAAGTAACGTGACACTGATGAGGTAAGGCCGGCGCAAAACACATCGGCCACATCCGGCGAGTTGGCCGCTTCCCAATATGAAAGGGTCGTACAATGACGATCAAGCGATTCCGCACACGTATCCTGTCCTTTTCCGTCCTGCTGAGCGCAACTCTCGTCGCGACCGGCATGGCTTACGGCCAATCCAGCCGCTTCGACGCCTTGGCCAACCTGCCATTCGAACAGAACCGGCCGACGCCGGAGACGGCCAAGACGTTGATGCAGGAGCTTGAATTCCAGCAGGCCACGCAAGCGTACCTGTGGGCGATGCCGCTCATCAACACGCTCGGCATGAAATTCGGCTCCGAGAAGGTGTTCGGCGCCGGCTACAACATCCTTCCGGTCTGGAAGGAGCGGCTCGATCCGAAGACGTTGGTAACGACGCCGAACTCGGACGTGATTTACGCCATGAGCTATGTGGACATGGGCGAGACCGGGCCGATCGTGTTCGAGGCGCCACCCAATCTCCAGGGCATTCTGCTCGATTTCTGGCAGCGGCCGATCCCGGTCGACGGCGGCAAGTTCTTCGGCGACGTCGGATTGCCCGGACCGGACGCCGGCAAAGGCGGCAAGTTTCTCGTTCTGCCGCCAGGCTACAAGGGCGATGTGCCGAAGGGTTACTATGTCTACCGCTCCGGCACGAACAACCTCTTCATCTTCCTCCGCGCCTTCTACCAGGATCCGAAGGATCTTTCGCCCGCGGTGAAGCTGATGGAGCAGGCGAAGATCTATCCGCTGAATCTCCCCGAGGCCGAACGCAAGCCGATGAAGTTTCCGAACGCCTCGGGCGTCGCGGCAAACATGTTGCCGCCCTCCGATATTGCAGCCTTCGAACAAATCAAATGGCTGCTCGATCGCGAGGGTGAGAACCTGGCGGGTGAAGATGGTCTGGGCCTTCTCGCGAATATCGGCATCATCAAGGGCCGCCCGTTCGAGCCCGATGCCGACACGAAGGCGATCCTGAATGCGGCAGCGAAAACGGCTTACAAGACAAGCCGTGTAATCGGCAGAAAGACCGAGATCGGCGGCCGGGACCTCAAAATCTGGAAGGACCGCGGGTGGGTCAATCCGATCAACAATGTCAGTGAGCCGGGTTCCGAGAAGACACTGGATCTGTCGTGGCGCAACAAGAAGGCCGGCTTTACCGAAATCGAGCCTCGCGTCTGGATGTTCACCGACTACTACTCAATCAGTCCAGGAATGGTGTCGTTGTCGCCCGGCAAGGGCGCATTCTACGGGATCGCCTTCAACGACGCAGACGACAAGCCGCTGTCGGGTGATTCCTCGTACAAGGTGACGCTGCCGCCCAACGTTCCAGCCGCGCTGTTCTGGTCTCTCACCCTCTACGAAGCCGAAAACGCCTCAGGCCTGGCGACCGAAACACGGCGCTTCCCCTCGCTGGGATCGCGCGACAAGCCGGAGCAGAACGCCGACGGCACGACGGACCTCTACGTCGGCCCGAAGTCTCCCGCCGCGAAAGAAGCCAACTGGCTTGCCACCGCGCCGGGACGAGGATTCTTCGCCATCTTGCGGCTCTACGGCCCGGAAGAGCCGGCCGTGAACTATAGCTGGAAGCCTGGCGACTTCGAGAAGATCGGATCGGACAGCACGGCAGGTTCAGGCACGAAAGCGAAATGACGCACGGCGCGACGCGCCCATATCGATCCTGGCGAGGCGCGTCGTGCGCCTCGCTCGCAAACCAGATTCGTGACCGCTGAAATTGCCTTCCGCGGCGATCAAGACCGACGCCTGCGAGCGGCTTTGCGTAGATCGGCGACCGCCTGGCGCCAAACGTCGCCGTCGCGTCCACCGAAGCGGCGGGCGTAGGCCGGGTGGAAGGTGATGCGTAGCGGGTAGCCTTCAAACTGGAGCTTTGCTTTGCGCATTAGGCGGATCGACTGCGATTCGCCAAACAGGCGAGACGCGGTGCTGCCAAGAGCAACGATCACGTCCGGCCTGGAACGCCGGATGTCACTCAGCACTGCCGCTCCATAATGATCGACTTCCTCTATTGTTGGGCTGCGGTTACGTAGCCTCCGGTCTTTCGAATACGCGATCGGTCGAAAAGGTATGGCGTTTGCCAAACGCGCCTGTTGGGGGGCGATCCCGGCCTCATTTAGCATCTCGCGCAATGCCCTACCGGCCGGCCCGACAAAGGGCCTACCCTGCGCGACTTCCTCGGCGCCAGGTGCTTCGCCAACCACGTATAGCCGCGGTCGTCGGAACGGGCCCTCAGGCGCGACGCGACGATGATCGAGATGTGTCCTGGCGACGCTTTCCTTAGCCATCGGTTCCTGCGTCCGGCCTGGCCTGACTATGCAAGGTTCAGGCTCTATCAACCGCGATCCCGTCCCTGATTTCCAAAAAGCGCGCGGCACATCCCGTCTCGCCTGGCGGCCGACGGGGGCGTTAGGAACAACCAACGCCTGGGGATGTTTGGCGCTTCGCGGGTCGAAGTGTGCAGGCTCGTCGACCCGGGTCGTTGTGCCGACAGCCTTTGCGCCTACAAACCTTGAGTTCGCCCGTGGAACAAGCCGGCCTTCGCAATTTCACCATCAATTTCGGCCCGCAGCACCCTGCGGCTCATGGTGTGCTTCGGCTTGTGTTGGAACTTGACGGTGAGGTTGTCCGGCGGGTCGATCCTCACATCGGTCTGCTTCACCGCGGAACCGAAAAATTGATTGAAAACAAGACCTATCTGCAGGCGATCGGGTATTTCGACCGGCTCGATTATGTCGCACCGATGAACCAGGAGCATGCGTTCTGCCTCGCAGCAGAGAGACTGCTTGGCCTCGAAGTGCCGCGCCGCGGCCAATTGATCCGCGTGCTGTTCTGTGAAATCGGACGTCTGCTCTCGCATCTTCTCAACATCACGACCCAAGCCATGGATGTCGGCGCGCTTACGCCGCCGTTGTGGGGCTTCGAAGAGCGTGAGAAGCTCATGGTGTTCTACGAACGTGCCTCCGGCGCGCGCATGCACGCAAATTACTTCCGGTTCGGCGGCGTGCATCAGGACCTTTCCCCAAAGCTGATTGACGACATTGAAGCCTTTTGTGATCCGTTCCTTCGCGTGGTGGACGACCTGGATCGGCTGTTGACGCCAAATCGCATCTTCAAGCAGCGCAATGTCGACGTCGGGAGGGTGACGCTGAAGGAAGCCTGGGAGTGGGGCTTTTCCGGCGTGATGGTGCGCGGTTCGGGCGCGGCCTGGGACCTGCGCAAGGCGCAGCCCTACGAATGCTATCCGGAAATGGAATTCGACATTCCGATCGGCAAGAATGGCGACTGCTACGACCGTTATCTGGTCCGCATGGAAGAAATGCGTCAGTCGGTGCGCATCATGAGACAGTGTATCACAAAGCTGCGCGCTTCCGACGGACAGGGTCCGGTCGCGGTGCAGGACAACAAGGTCTTTCCTCCGCGGCGCTCCGAGATGAAGCGCTCGATGGAGGCCCTGATCCATCACTTCAAGCTCTATACGGAAGGGTTTCGCGTGCCGGCCGGCGAGGTCTATGCCGCGGTGGAAGCCCCAAAGGGTGAATTCGGCGTCTACCTGATCTCGGATGGCACGAACCAGCCCTATAAGTGCAAGATCCGCGCACCCTCGTTCGCGCATCTGCAGGCGATGGATTTGCTCAGCCGCGGCCATTTGTTGGCGGACGTCTCCGCAATCATCGGCTCGCTGGACATTGTGTTCGGTGAAATCGATCGCTGACCTCTTGAAGAGGAAACCGCGATGAAAACTGACAAGCAGTGGAAGGGAAGCAGAAATGGTTCATGAAAAACGAACTTTCATCTGCCGCCGAGCGTCCATCATTGGCAGTGCGATCGCCTCCGCGATCGTGTCGGTTGTGACTGTCGAGCCGGCACTGGCCGTCAATCCCGCACAACGGGCCCTATCCGGGGACGAGTCCGTGAACTTCATACGTCAGATCGCGGACCGTGAGAGCAATGCCGGACCGGCTAACTTCGCAGATCTCGCCGAAAGAGTTGTGCCGGCCGTGGTAGCGGTCAGCTCCAAAGCTGCGACGCCCAATTCGTTGCCCGACCAATCATTCGAATTCGGTCGGCCCGACGACGACTCGCCGCAAAGCGAGAATCCCGCGCCGGATGTCCCCGATCGCGGTACCGTTCCAAGAACGACACGCACGGTGAATATCGGATCAGGTTTCTTCATTTCGCCTGACGGCTATGCCGTGACCAACAGTCACATCGTGGAGACCAGTGACATGGCGGAGATCCGCACCAGTGACAAGAAGACCTATTCCGCGAAAGTGGTGGGAAGGGATTCCTTGAGCGACATCGCCTTGATCAAGGTCGAAGGTCGCAACGACTTCAGCTACGTGCAGCTCGCCGACCAGCCGCCGCGCACCGGTGATTGGGTCCTTACCGCCGGCAATACGTTCGGGCTCGGCGGCTCGGTTACAGCCGGCATTGTTTCGGCGCGTGAGCGCAACATCGGGACTGGTTCTGCGCAGGATTTCATCCAGATCGATGCGCCGATCAACCAGGGCGATTCTGGCGGGCCGAGCTTTGACACGAGCGGCAAAGTCATCGGCGTCAACAGCATGATCATTTCGCCTTCCGGAGGCTCGGTAGGCGTCGCGTTTGCGATACCCGCCGAAGTCGTCAAGACGGTGCTACCGCAACTCAAGGACAAGGGCACGGTGACGCGCGGTTGGATGGGTGTCGAGGTTCAATCGGTCACTGCGGAACTTGCCGACAGCCTGGGCGGAAGCGATCTCCACGGCGCGATCGTGGCAGGCGTTCAAGAGAACGGTCCCGCGGCGAAGGCGGGGCTAAGAACCGGGGATGTGATTACCTCGGTGAATGGGGAGCAAATCAAGAATGCCAGCGAATTGACCAAGAAGGTCCACGGGACGGCGCCGGGCTCTCGGATTCAGGTCACTGCGCTTAGACAGGGAAAAGTGAACCCGTTGAGCGTGACCGTGGGCCAGCTGCCGAGTGAACGCAACGTATTCCCTAGCATTCCGAGATAGCGGGATTGTAGTCCGTCACTTGTGAGCCGCTCGGCACAAAGAGATCGATGGTGCAAAAATCAGGAGAGCGCGAATGACATTCAGCTTGAAAAGCCCTGCGTTCCACGATGGCGACCGAATTCCCGCAAAATACACGGCGGATGAACAAGACCTCTCACCTCCGCTGGAGTGGTCGGATCCGCCGGCGGGAACCAAGAGCTTCGCCCTCGTCGTTGAAGATCCGGACGCGCCGTCCGGCACGTTTCACCATTGGGGCCTTTACAACATCATGGGCGAACGAACGCTGCTGCCGGAGGGAATCGGCCACGGCGCGAAGACCAAAACCGAGAGGCTCGGAAAGGGCGTCAATGATTTCGGCGAGATGCGTTATCACGGACCCGCCCCGCCGAAGGGACACGGAACCCATCACTACCACTTCAAGCTGGCGGCGCTGGATGTCGAAGCGCTTTCGCGAGCGCCCAAGATGTCCGTTGCCGACATCTGGAAGTCGGCTGAGAAGCACATGCTCGGGCAGGCCGAGCTCATCGGCGTCTATAGCCGGTGACGCAAACGGCGGTTCGCGATTTGAGAGCGTCTACGACGGCGATCCGAAAGCGCCGCTCGCGCTGGCTGCAAGCACGTTGCTCGCGGCGAAGCCCACCGCTACGAGCGGCCACCCAAAGGAGCGGCGGCGCCGTTCTCGCGCATCGATCGCAGATAGTGCTCTGCGTGTTGAAAGTAGTTCTCCGCAGCAATCCGGTCGCCCTTCAAGGCTTCGGCGCGGGCTAGCGCCAGATAGCGCTCGTAGTGTCTTTGAGCATTCCGGGACGAATTGATCGCGATGCCGTTGCGGGCAGCGTGCTTGGTTTTGCGCATCTGAGACTTGCGCGGCATTTTGATGCTGAAGCGCGGCTCGACCGCCCCGCTGAGTGCAGATGTTGTCATGTCCATCCATAAGTCGCCCGGCTGAAGCCGCACGATGTTCATCTAAAGTCGGTTGGGGGCAGATGGATTGTGGGACGATCATACGTCACCATCCGTCGAAGCTCGCCGCGGCGAGAACCGAAGCGATCCTCATCGACTGCAAACACAGATATAGGAAACCGAGCTGCCAATTCAAGCCGCGTCCAGTCCGAGGGACCGCGCCGAACCGTCCGGTGCAGTTCGCGCGAAACATTGCTTACGAAACGAACGGTACCGCCGCCTGGACGTTGCATGAGAAGCTGCAGCACAGGAGACGCGCATGGACCGTCCGTTGATCGTGCCCGCTGGCAGAGGGCTCCTGGACCCCGGAACCGGCAAACCGACGAGCGACGAGTTTTTCGGCGCGGTCAGGGGCGATCTCGCCGACAAGGGTTTCTTTGTCACCGCGGCCGATGATCTCATCACCTGGGCGCGAAGCGGTTCGTTGATGTGGATGACGTTCGGGCTCGCCTGCTGCGCTATCGAAATGATGCAAATGGCGATGCCGCACTATGACGCAGAGCGGTTCGGATTTGCGCCGCGTGCGAGCCCAAGGCAATCGGATGTCATGATCGTGGCCGGCACGCTGTGCAACAAGATGGCGCCGGCGCTGCGCAAGGTCTACGACCAGATGCCGGAACCGCGATATGTGATCTCGATGGGATCATGCGCCAATGGCGGGGGATATTATCACTACTCTTATTCGGTGACGCGCGGATGCGACCGCATTGTTCCCGTGGACATCTACGTCCCGGGCTGTCCGCCGACTGCAGAGGCGCTCCTTTACGGCGTGATGCTCCTGCAAAAGAAGATCCGCCGAACCGGAACGATCGAGCGTTGAGCGCGAACCGCCCCGGGAGGCAGTAGCATATCGATTGCGGCATCGCTGCGCCGGTATCAATCTCTCAATAATCGAGAACCCATGGTGACGACCGACGTTGTCCGTTCAGCTGTCTTCGAGCAAAAAGGGACGTAATCATGAGTGCAACAGGCCTCGATGTATTTGACAGAACGATCCATCTCACAAACACGTGGCTGGATGAGATGATGACGTCGCTCCCGCATGACAGGCAGCTTGCATGGCATGCGTTGGGAACGGTGCTCCGAACCATTCGCGATCGGATCCCGGTCAATCTAGCCGCACACCTCGGTGCCCAGCTCCCGTTGCTGGTCCGAGGCGTCTACTACGATCAGTGGCGGCCGAGTGAAGTCCCGAAGGACTGGCGTTCTGCCGCCGAATTTCTCGGGATCATTTCCGCAGAGCTGAGCTCGTTGCGGCCGATCGGCGCAGGCGATGCCGCGCAGGCCACGTTCCGGGTCTTGAACCATCACCTTGACCCAAATCAGGTCGAGAAGGTCCGCCATGCATTGCCTGAAGAGGTGCGGGCTCTCTGGACGGCCGGTCGTCAACAAGGGCAGTCTGCCGCCTAACTGGAACGGGACCACGCCTTCCGCAGAGACGGACGGCCCGCCGGATTCTTCACTTGGGCTTGACGAGCCGTCCGTCGAAAGGCCGCATCGCGGTCACCAGTCTGGGCCGATGCCAAAGCTGAAGCCCGGCCCATAGACCCCGATGCCCGGCCGGTCGTAGTAGCCACGATCGTAGTAGTCGTATCGCCGCGGACCGTAATAGTAGTCGTTTCCAATGATGACGCGGCGATCGCCTCTGGTGTGCCAGCATCGGCCGGCGTCGTCACAAACGAGCCGCGCCTGATGGAGCAAAGGCGAGCCGTCTCCGACTTGAAATTCGTCGGCAGCATAAGCGCTCGACGCTATGAGAGCACCAGCACCGGCGAGCAGCGTCAGGATCATTCGTCTCATGTCCGTCTCCTCTGACTGCACGCCCCGACCAGCGAACGCTCCAGCCAGATGGCCGTTCCAATGAATTGCCGGCTGCCGATTGGACAGAATCCTTGAGCTGCCCGGGGTGGGAATGGAAACGTGACCCCGAAGTATCATTATTAGATACGCTGAATGGTGGGTATTGCGGCCGCGGACGTCCAGCCACATCACCTATTGGAACCAAGTGCCATTTGGCGACTTCAGCGTCCATGTGCGACATCGGCGGAGGCGAAAGATCATGGCGACATGTGAAACCTGCGGCAATGACTATGACAAGACCTTTCAGGTCTCGATGAACGGGAAAGCGCACACATTTGACAGCTTCGAATGCGCCATTCACGCGCTAGCGCCGAGCTGCGATCATTGTGGAATCCGTATCGTCGGACACGGCCTGGAGAAGGCGGGTACTTTTTTCTGTTGCGAGCACTGCGCCCAGGGCGAGGGTGTCAAAGGCCTGCGTGATCGGATCTAGCCCGCGCCAGGCGCATCATGGCCCTTCGTTCTGCATCTCGCTTTGAGCGTGCTGCGTCGGGTGGCGACAAGTGAACCGGCCGTACGCGCAACGGCAGGTTACTTAGGGAAATCGGATGTTAACATCCATTCTTGTTCATATCGAACCAGACCACGCATCGCGCAACCGCCTTGAATGCGCCGCGCAAGTTGCGCGTCGCTTTAACGCCAGGCTGATCGGTGTAGCCGCAGCTCAGCTGCGGGCACCAGTGGTCGATAACTACGGCGGGGTTGCCATCGCAGCCGAGATGGAGGCAGAAGAGGAGCGCATCCGGACGGGACTCAAAAACGCGGAGGCGGGGTTCCGGAACTCTCCAGCGGTCGGCGGCCTGCAAACTGAATGGCGCTCAGTGGTTGGGGTGCCTGAAGCGGTATTGGTACGCGAAAGCCGTGCGGCCGACGTCATTGTTCTCGGCCGAGCCCCCGCCCAGCTTGGCGTTTTCAGCTTAATGGACCCAGGCGACGTGCTGATGCACGCTGGCCGACCGGTGCTGGTTGTCCCAGACGGAACACGGAGCCTGGAGGCGAAGCGCATCGTCGTCGGCTGGAAGGATACGCGAGAAGCGCGCCGCGCGTGTCTCGATGCGCTGCCGTTGCTTCAGAGAGCCGACCTCGTATCGGTTGTCGAAGTCGTCGACGAAACTGAAATCGATGCCGCCAAAGCGAGGGTTGCGGACGTTGCGACGTTTCTTGGCCGTCATGATGTCCGCGCAGAAGCGGAAGCGCGTGTGCGCGCGGAACGGTCGGTGGCGGACGCACTCATGCTGGCGGCGGAACAACACGGTGCCGATTTGACGGTCACCGGTGCATATGGACATACGCGGCTACGCGAATGGGTATTTGGCAGTGTCACGGCCGACTTGCTGACACGCAGTCCAAAATGCTGCTTTCTCGCTCACTGATCGGTCAAGAGGCCTGGAATGATTGGCGACATCGATATGGCGCCGGGGCCGAGCTGGTCGAAACCTGCAGCCGCTGAGGCGCGAAAAAAATGCGGAAAAAATTGCGCCGACAGAGGTACGGGTAACCTGCGCGCCTCGTTATTCAGTCAGTGAGCGGTCGACGGAATGACAAAGCCAAACCGAGAGGAATGGCAAATCAAGCCAAAGATCGTTTCACAAGCCCCGTCAGCCTACTTCGGTAGCTGGCGGGGTCGTTTTGCGCGCTTTGGCGCGACCCCTCAACAGGCTATCCACAGGGATATACCGACTTGGCGCACAGCGCTGGCGGCGGTCGGAGGGGCACCGGGCAAGGCTCCCCAGTGTAGGATGGTTGATCCGTCGCGTTTGGCGCGAGCATCATGACCTGTCCTCGCTGGAGGAAGATGCTCAAATCTCCCTGGCTAGCCATATTCCTCGCCGATCCCGTATTCGCGGTAGATCTCGAGCGGATCGAGGTCGGGGAACAGGCGGCATTTGGCCTGGGCGAGATGCAGGCTCACCGCGGCTGGCTCCTTGCCGCTCGACAGCAGCTTGCGAATGTCGTCCATATGCGCGCACGGCTGGTGCTTGGCCTCGAGCTGCTCCAGCGCCACCAGCGCGGTCGCGAGCGCCTCGGTCAGAACCCAGTCGTCGTGGCCCGTGATTCCCTTCTTCGGCATCGGCAGACCCCAATCCGCTGACCTCGGGTGTGGCAGCGGCAGCAGTCTACCGTAGCTTCCGTCGAATCTCCATCGAGCCGGGCGCGTGGAACACGGCGAGGGGCTGCGCTCTCGCTTGCATTATGGCGGCGCGTGGCTAAAAGGCGGCGGCACGCGGGCGATGGTATCTTTGTTGAAACGAAGTTGGGCTAGACGGGCCTCGCGCGACCTCTCTCGGCTGGAGCCAGCATGGTCTTTCTAAGCTTCGTCTACCGCTTCCTGACCAACTTCGCGTTCATGGCGCTGGTCTATTTCAGCCTGAACTTCATGGAGAAGTACCAGAACCGGGCGATCCTCGCGATCCTGGTGCTGGTCTATAGCGGCATGCGCGCGGCCTCGACGCTGCGCGCGTTCTACTTCTTCCAGAAGATCGAGAAGCTGGAAGCCGAGACCAAGCGCCTGCAGGCGCCGATCAATGACGGCTCGGGCGGAACGAATACGCGCAAGCAGGTCGTGGCCGACGTGGCCCGGCTGCGCCGCGACGGCGAGCTCAAGTCCTATATGGACCTGTTCTTCCTGGCGCTGATCGTGCTGCTCTGCGTCGCCAATATCATGCGGCAGTAACGGCTTTTACTCAGGCGCGCTTCTTCACGCTGGTGGCGACGCGGGTCGGGCGGGGCGCCGTGCTCTTGGCTTGGGCCGCGTGCTTCGGGTGTGCAGCATGCTCGGTTCGCCGTGCCTGCATCTTGGCCGCCTTGCCTTTGCCGGCATGCGGCGCTTCGGCGGCCATCGCGAGCCGGGTTGCGGCGCGTCGCGACAAGGTCGCCGACAGCAGCACATCGACCGAGCCCTCGGGGATCGCGAAGAGATCGCGCCCGGGCGCGGGCAGGGTGGCGGCGACATCGGCCTGAGCCATGGTCTTGCGCGGCAACACCAGCGGTTGGTGCCCGGTCTGCGTGTTGAGATCGGCGAGGCCAGGCGCAGGCAGCGTCGCGGTCTGCGTGAACGCGAAGTTCGGCACGGAAGGCCAGCGCGCGATCGGCGTCGTTTCCGTCGGCGGATGCAGCAGCCACTCCACCGCCGTGGTCGGCGTCGCCGGCTGGTCGGCGGTCGCGGGCACCACATGAACGATGCGATAGCCGCGTGCCTTCAGGTCGCGGATGATCTTGGGCAGCGCCGCCACGGTGCGCGCCTGGATGTCGTGCAGCAGCAGGATGCCCTTGCCCTTCGCCTCCAGCCGCTGGATCGCGAGCTGGTAGACGCGATCGGGCGAGATATGGCGCCAGTCGTCGGCCGGGAAGTCGGCGCTCCAGACCTGGATGCCGCGCGAGATCAGCAGGTTTTCGACGCCCTCGGCGCGCATCAGGCCGGGAATGCGGAAGAACGGCGCGAGCTTGGACGGATCGGTCATCGCAGCCGACGTCCACTCGATGCCGCCGTTGATCTGCGCCTCGGCCTTGTCGAGCGGCATCCGGTCGAAGGTCAGCGGATGGTTCATGCTGTGCGTGCCGACAGTGTGGCCCGCCGCGACCAGCTTGCGCACGCCTTCCGGGTTCGCCTTGGCCTGTTCGCCGATGATGAAGAAGGTCGCCTTGATGCACTCGTCGCCGAGGATCTGGAGCACCTGGTTGGAATTCTTCGGCAGCGGACCGTCGTCGAAGGTCAGCACCACCTCGTGGTCTTTCAGCGGCAGCGTCTCGCGGTACTGCATGGTGCCGATGCGCGGATGCTCATGCGGATCGACGACGAGCGTGCGGGAGGTGCCAAGCGCGCCCGGATGGCCCGGGCATTCGGCGGCGAAGGCCGCCGGCGACGCCGTGGTCAGCAGCCCCAGGAGCAGGACGGTCCACGGTCGCGTCCGAAAAACAACGCTACTGCCGATCATGAACCCGGTCTGCCCTCATCTGCGTTTGCCGCCATAGTAGGTCGGAGCCATCAGGAAACGGTTCAGGCGCAAAGACCTTTCCCCGCCTAGGGGTCCCCCTCAATCTTTGCAGGGCGTAGCATGAACGGAGTGTTAATAGGGCTCAAATCACCCCATCTCGGTCAGCCGTGACATTCCGGCATCAATGCGCGTTGGCGTTCTTCTGTAATGTGACCGCCGGGACCAAATGAACCACGTGAAAGCCGTTCTCCCGCAAATACCGGAGGAAGGCCGGCATCATGGCCGCCGTACGCGCCTGGGGATCGTGGAACAGGATGATGCCCTTGCCGGCGGCGGCTAGGCGTTCGGTGACCAGCTTGAGTTCCTGCTCCGGCGTCATGTCGTTCCAGTCGCTGGCCCAGAGATCAGCCCCGAACACGACGATGCCGCGCGACTGGAGCAGGTCGAGCTGGGCTTGCGTCTGTTCGAAATAGGGGAAGCGGAAGAACGGCGTCGACGGCGTCGTCGTCGAGACCCCGTGCAGCGCCATCTCGTCGGAGGCGATGCCGCGGTCGATCTCGTACTTCGCCGCATCGGCCGGGATCCGCGCCATGTACGGATGCGACCAGGTGTGATGGCCGATGGTGTGACCCTCGCGGGCGATGCGCTTGACGAGGTCAGGATATTCGGCGGCGCTCCGCCCGACCAGGAAGAAGGTCGCGCGCACGCATTCCTGTGCCAGCGCCGCCAGCACCTTCGACGTCATCGGCGGACGCGGGCCATCGTCGAAGGTCAGCACCACCTCGTGATCTGCGAGCGGCAGCGTCTGCGGAAAGCTCTTCAGGCCGACGCGCGGCGTGGTCTTGGCATCGACGCTCAGCACCCGCGACGTGCCGAGCGCATCGCTCCGCGGGCAGTCCGCGGCCTCGACTGAACCAATCGCGGTGAGGGCGGCGAGAGCCGGGCCCACAATGATCGAGGTCCATTTCGGTCGATGCATCTTTGCCATTGCGCTCGCGATTGCCTTGTGGGTATTGCCTGACCGTCAGCCCAAACCATCAACCTGTCAACGGCGAGGCGTACCATGGATGAACATATGGATGACGCCGCTTCCACCGGGTCCTTGGTACTCGACCACGTCCCGATGCGCAATGAAGACGGCGAAATTCGGCACGAATTCGTCGAAGAAATTGCCCATGCGATCGAGGCCGCCGACAGCGCCGCGCTGCGCGCCTGCGTCGCCGATCTGCACGAGGCCGATCTCGGTGATCTCATTGCGGCGCTCGCACCCGACGATCGTGTCCGCCTGGTCGAGCTGACGGGGCGCGACTTCGACTTTTCCGCACTGAACGAGGTTGACGAGAGCGTCCGCGAGGAGATCCTCGACGAGCTGCTGCCCGAGACGGTCGCCGAGGGCGTCCGCGAACTGGAATCCGACGATGCGGTCGAGCTGCTCGAAACCCTCGACCAGGAGGAGCAGGAGGAGATCCTCGAGAAGCTGCCGCTGCGGGAGCGCGTCGCGCTCGAGCGCAGCCTGCTGTATCCGGAGAACTCCGCGGGCCGGCGCATGCAGACCGAGTTCATCGCGGTGCCGCAGGATTTCACGGTCGGGCAGGCGATCGATTACATGCGCGATACGCCCGATCTGCCCGACCGGTTCTACGAGATCTACGTCGTCGACAAGGACCAGCACTGGCAAGGCGCGGTTCCGCTGGATGTGCTCCTGCGCGCGCGCCGCCCGGTGGCGCTTGCCGAGCTGACCGACGAGGATCGCCGCCGCGTCTCCGTCCTGGAGGACCAGGAGGAGGTGGCGCGCATGTTCGGCAAGTATAACCTCGTCGCAGCACCCGTGCTCGACACCCAGGACCGCCTGGTCGGCGTCATCACCGTCGACGACGTGGTCGACGTCATCGAGGAAGAGGCGGACGAGGACCTCAAGGCGCTCGGCGGTGTCACCAGCGACGAAGAGCTCTCGGACACGTTTCTGACCATCGCGCGCGGCCGCTTCAACTGGCTGCTGATCAATCTCGCCACGGCCTTCCTGGCGTCCTCCGTGCTCGGCCTGTTCGAGGGCCAGCTCGAGCAGATGGTGGCGCTCGCGGTGCTCGCGCCGATCGTCGCGAGCCAGGGCGGCAATGCCGCGACGCAGACCATGACGGTCGCGGTGAGGGCGCTCGCGACCCGCGAGCTTGGCTCCTCCAACGCCTGGCGCGTGGTCATCCGCGAGACGCTGGTCGGTCTCATCAACGGCGTTGCCTTTGCCGTGATCACCGGTATCGCCGCGGTGGCCTGGTTCAAGATCCCGGGCCTCGGCATCGTCATCGGGCTGGCGATGATCTGCAACCTCATCGCTGGCGCGCTCGGCGGCATCCTGATCCCGATGGCGCTCGAACGCGTCAGGGCCGATCCGGCGGTGGCGTCGGGCACGTTCGTGACGACGGTGACGGATGTCGTCGGCTTCTTCTCCTTCCTCGGCATCGCCACGCTGTGGTTCGGGTTGAAATAGGTCGCGCCTCCGTTCCGTTATTCCGGGGCGCCGCGCTCTCTCCGCTCGTCATTGCGAGCGCAGCCAAGCAATCCATAATCCCTCCGCGGCGACAGTCTGGATTGCTTCGTCGCAAGAGCTCCTCGCAATGACGGGGAGAGGGCGGCGTACCGCTCTCGCATCCCGGGCGCCGCGCCTTTAATCCCACCTTAAGCGTGCTGCCGCATGATCCCTCACGCTTGGGGGAATGAGCATGCGGTTGCGGCTGAAGGCGGACGGACGGGTGGTTGAGTTGCGGGACGGGCAAGAGTTTCCTGTCCAGCCGGTCGTCTCTGCGGTTGAGCCTCCGCCGGCGGAGGCGGGTTCGCCCGCGGTGCGCGATTTGCGCCGGCGCGCCTGTCTCACCCAGATGGAGTTCGCCGCCAAGCTCGGCGTGCCCGTCGAGACCATCCGCAACTGGGAGCAGGGCAAGCGCGCCCCGCGCGGACCCGCTCGCGCACTGCTGGCCGTGATCGCGCATGCGCCCGACACGGTGTTCCAGGCGCTCGCCAAAGCCTGAACGCCTGACGCGAACCCCCCGTTAGCATTGCGCTGAAGATCCGGCCCCGAGGTCGGCGTCCTCAGTTGCACTCTGGCGGACCGGGCCCATAATGATGCCTGTGATGACACTTGGGGCTGCCGCAACAGAGAGGATTCCTCATGCTGTTCGTCGAGGCCAATGGCGCGAAAATTCCGGCGATCGGGCTAGGGACCTGGGAGCTGAGCGGCCGGACCTGCGCGCGCGTGGTCGAGCAGGCGCTGCGGCTCGGTTACCGCCACATCGACACCGCCCAGGTCTATGACAATGAGCGCGAGGTCGGCGACGGATTGCGCGCCTCCGGCGTCCGCCGCGACGACGTTTTCGTCACCACGAAAGTCTGGACCAACCATTTCGCGCCCCACGATCTCGAGCGGTCGGTCAAGGAGAGCCTGGTGCGGTTGCGGCTTCCCGCCGTCGACCTGGTGCTGCTGCACTGGCCCAATTCGCATGTGCCGCTGGAGGAGACGCTGGGCGCGCTGGCGCACGCCAAGCGCATGGGCCTGACACGCCACATCGGTGTCTCCAATTTCACGGTGGCGCTGATCGAGCAGGCGGTCGCGCTGTCACCCGAGCCGCTCGTCTGCAACCAGGTCGAATATCATCCCTATCTGGATCAGGCGAAGGTGAGGGCGGCCTGCGACCGGCATGGGATGGCGCTCGTTGCCTACAGCCCGATCGCGAAGGGCCGCATCAAGGCTGACCAGACGCTCGCCGGGATCGGCCGCGCCCATCACAAGACACCGGCACAGATCTGCCTGCGCTGGCTGGCGCAACAGAATGTGTCCGCGATTCCCAGAACTTCGCGTGTCGAGCGTCTGTCGGAAAACATCGAGATCTTCGATTTCGAGCTCTCCGATGACGAGATGGCCGAGGTCGCGGCACTCGCCAGCCCCAAGGGCCGACTGACCGATTTTGGCTTCGCGCCGAAATGGGATTGAGGGGCTGTTCCGGTATGCTAGGAGCAGGCCGGCAACCCAAGATCGGGCGATGGAACTGCGGAAGATCATACGGACGGACATTGCGGCATCAGCCATCGCGCATCTGACGCTGGTGGTGCTGATCATCGTGATCAGCGAGGTCCATCCGTTTCATTCCGGGCCGCCCGAGACTGTCGCGGTCGATATCGTCACGCCGGAGCAGGTGAAGCAGGAGGAGGCCAAGGCAGAGGAAAAGGCAGTGGAAAAGGCTAAAGAGGAGGCGAAGGAGAGGCCGCCGGAGCCGCTCCCCGAGCTGAGGCTGCCGAAGCTGGATCTCAACGACAAGCCGGACGCCGCGCTGAAGCCTGCGCAGGCCAAGGAGAAGGCGGCTCCGCAATCATCGCCGCAGAAGCAGGCCTCGCACGAACCGCAGCAGAAGCAGCCGCAGCCTCAGCCATCGCAGGTGCCGCCGCAACAGCCGCCGCCTCAGCCTCAGGCGGCTCAGCCGCTATCGCCGGCACCGCAGCCGCAGGCCGCGCCGCCAGCCTATCGGGCGCCGGAGCCTGACGTCACCGTCAAATACGGCGTGATGCTGGGCCTGCCGCCCGAATTGCCGCCCGCGCCGAAAGACGCGCCCAAGGATGACGGCGGCGATGCCATGGATTCGATCGGCGCCAGATTGTCGCCCGAGGTCATTGCCGAGCTTCGCCGGCACTTGAGGAGCTGTTCGAAACTTCCGGCCGGGGTCGCGCCGACCGATGCCGTTCGCATCAAGCTGCGTGCGGTGCTTACCACCGACGGCACGCTGGCGCGTCCGCCGATCCTGATCGAGGCCCCGCCGTCGGCGAAGGGCGTGGCCATCGTGGAATCGGCGATGAGCGCGCTGCAGGCTTGCCAGCCCTACAAGATGCTGCCCGTCGACAAGTACGAGGAATGGAAGGTGATGGACCTGTCGTTCACGCCGGTGGATTTCGGGTCGTAGGCTCGGCGTCGCCCCGACGGGCGAAACACCGCAAAACACCTCAGAGGCTGTCAATCCGTCTTTGCAAAAATATTCCACTTTACCGAAATTCGGAAATAGCGTATGTATCGCCCATCCCGGCTCATCCTTGAGGGGCGATCTCGTGTCGTCTTGTTCGCGAGCCGGGCTTGCGGTGGACGCGGGCAGCGTTGGGTGCGAGAGGTGCGGGCAGGGCGGGTAGTCCCTGTGAGCCCGAAACCGCGTGCCGACGAGCGGCGCTGTCAGGTTCGTCTCGCCAGCAATTTCTCGGCAACGTCGACAAGGCCGGGGAATATTGCGGCGAACTAGCGAGCCGTGCGTACGGCAAAACCGTGTGGTCCTGGCCGTCGTCGCTACGGCCAAGCTTTCGCGGAGGTGTGGAGCGCCCAACCGGGTCAACCACATCGCTAATCTGCGAGGCGAGGGAGGCCAGAAGGAATTCGGCTCCCGGGAGAGCACGGCATAAGCCGTCAAACCACTGCGCAGGGAAGGCCGAGTGATTGGCACCACCCGTATGCTGCTGTGCGGTTTTCCTGCGCTACATTTTCGCGCAGCGGACCGCGGGTGCGAGGTCAGCACCCGGCCTTCCCTGCGCCCTCTTGGACAAGAGGGCGGAGTGACCAGGCAAAGCTCGGGCGAAATACGCCGCGAGGGCGCGAAGGCGCGTCTACGATTCAAATGCGAGGGGGAAGAGCAAAGCTGTTGCCTCATACTCCGTCATTGCGAGCGCAGCGAAGCAATCCAGAGTCTTTCCGCGGAGGGATTCTGGATTGCTTCGCTGCGCTCGCAACGACGATGGGGAGAGGTCCGCGCGACAGACTCCGCTCTCGTGCCCCGGACGCAGTGCAGCGTCTCTTCGACGGTGCGCCGCAGAGCCGGGGCCCATGTCTCAGAGCAATCCGTGCGGCGTGGGTCCCGGCTCCGTGCAGCAACGCTACGCGTTGCAGCGCGTCCGGGACGAGAGAGCATCAATGACCTTGCTTCCGTACCTCCCCACCGTCCACCACCACATCCGGCGCCATCGCCGCCCATGCACTGGACGCAAACTGCCGGCGCCAGGTTACGATCACCACGGCCGCCGTGGTCACGAACAGCACCCAGGGGCTAACGAACCAGCCGAGATAGCCGAGCGCGAAGAAGAAGGCGCGCTGGCCGCGATTGAAGTGGCGGCCGGCGGATTCGAACACGCGCGAGGTGCGGTTGACATGGGCCTCGGCCTCCGGCGTGCCGCGCTGGGAGGCGGGCGGCATGCCGCCGAACAGGATCGCGACATAGTTGAACAGGCGATAGGCCCAGGCGAACTTGAAGAAGGCGTAGACGCAGATCAGCACCAGGCCGACGCATTTCAGCTCCCACATTGCGGGCGAGGTGCTGAGGTCGATCGGCAGCTTGCCCAAAATGGTGATGGCGTCGTTGGTCGCATGCAGCAGCGCCAGCGCGCCGCCGAGCGCGAACAGGCTTGTGGAGGCGAAGAAGGCGGTGCCGTTCTGGAGCGAGGCCATGATCTGCATGTCGACCATGCGCGCATCGCGGTCGAGCAGGCGGCGGACCCAGACCTCGCGGTAGCGGTTCATCCGCGCCGACAGGCTGTCGCGGCCATAGGCGGAATGCTCGAGGGTTGCGGCATAGACCAGCCATTCGATAATGAAGAAGCCGACGGCGGTGATGTCGACCCAATGCCTGCTCATGTCTCTCTCCTCGCGAGGATCGCAACGATTGCCACGCATGCTGGGTTGCGGCAACGATTGATTGGCGGCAGGCAATGGCGTTAAAAGCAGCCGCATAAGAGGACTTACGGAAGGATCAGGACATGGCAGCGCTCAAGCTCGCGATCGGCAACAAGAACTACTCGTCATGGTCGATGCGTCCCTGGCTTGCGCTGCGCGCCAACGACCTCCCGTTCGTGGAGACCGTAATCCCGCTCTACACCGACAATCCTGAGGACAAGGAGCAGATCCTGTCCTTCAGCCGCGCCGGCAAGGTGCCGGTGCTGGTCGATGGCGACATCACGGTGTGGGATTCGCTTGCCATCATCGAGTACATCGCCGAGCGTTATCCGGAAGTGAAGCTGTGGCCCGATGACGTCGCGGCCCGCGCGTTTGCCCGTTCGGTGTGCGCCGAGATGCATTCCGGCTTCATGGCCTTGCGCAACGAATGCGGCATGAACCTGCACCGTCCCGTGCGTCCGGTGACGCTGTCGGCGGACGCCAGCGCCAACGTCGCACGCGTGCAGGAGATCTGGCGCACGTGCCGGACCCGCTACGGCGCCGGCGGGCCGTTCCTGTTCGGCCGCTTCGGCGCGGCGGATGCGATGTATGCGCCGGTCGTGCATCGCTTCCGGACCTACGCCATCGAGGTCTCACCGGAGACCAAGGCCTACATGGACACGATGATGGCGATGCTGGCGTTCCAGGAATGGACCCGCGACGGCCTCGCCGAAACGCTTGTCATCGAAAAATTCGAGACTGTGTAATCGCGAGCATGATCCGGAGAAGTGGACACCGGTTCTCCGACAAGATCATGCTCACTAGAAATGTGAATGGGCGCGGCTTGACGGCATGGCCGCTCGCAGCGCTCAATCACAGGGAATAATGGAGAGGCGACCGCTATGGGAATTCTGGACTCGCTGGAGAACAATCCCGCGCTGCGCAGCGCGCTTGGCCAGCTCGGCGCCGCCGTTCTGCCGGCCGTGATGAACGAGGTGCTCGGCAGCAACAACCAGGGCGGCCTGGGCGCGATCGTCGCAAAGCTCCAGCAGGCGGGTTTTGGCGACCAGGTCAAATCCTGGCTCGGCAACGGGCAGAACCTGCCGATCTCCGCCGACCAGCTGCGCGCCGTGCTCGGCAACGACACCGTCCGGCAGCTTGCCGCGCGCTACAATATTCCGGTCGACCAGCTGGGCGAGATCCTGGCCCAGGAGCTGCCCAAGGCCGTGGATCAGGCAAGCCCGGAGGGTCATCTGCCTCATGGCGCCTGAGGCCTGGTTCCAGCGGTCTGCAGCCCGGCTCTGTTCCCGTTATCGCCCTGAAAAGACTTCAAAATTGGTAGGTTTGCCATGCTCGCGAGGCTGGTCAAAAACGCCGCATGCGTGCTATACAGTGACTGGGCTTCCAGCCGCCTCGCAGTGGGACCACGGGCGAGGCAGGCGTTGTTTGAGTGAATGGAGAGGGTGTTGAAGCACAAATTCTCGATTGGAACGCGCGTATTGTTCACTGCTAGCAACGTCGCGCGCCCGGCTGCGAGTGGTTCGTACGAGATCATTCGCCTGCTGCCGACGGACGGCGACGACTGCCAGTACCGGATCAAGAGCTCGACCGAAGCGTTCGAACGGGTCGCCAAGGAAAGCCAGCTCGCGCTCTCGTAACGCGCTGACGGCACCACCATTGACATCGCGGATGAATTTGCTCCGCCCGCCGTCAAAAGGCCCCGCTTCGCCTCGACAAATTGGGCCGGGGGGCAGTTGCCGACTCGCGGTGCTCGCTTGACCATTCGCTCTTTGCTCGCGTGAGGGGACATCGCGCATGAACTGGGCATGGGCCTCGTCGCTCGACCAAATCTGGCGCTTGCCGGCCTTTCCGATGTGGATGACGCTGGCGGCTGCCGGCTTCTTCGGATTGATCCTGCTGATCACGCTGCTGCGGGCCGAGAAATCGGTCGCCAACGGTGCGCTGACCGTCATCACGCTGCTCTCGATCGGCATCGCGGTGGCCGCAACCATGCGCGTCTACGGACCCGCGGGGCAGGCCGCGCCGAGCGAAGCGCGCGCGCTAGCCATGGCGAATATAAACCTGCCGGCGCTGTCCTGCCTCGACGATCTCGCCGGTGATGCCGTGGCCGTTGGCTGCGAGAAGGCGCTGTTCGGTGCGCCTGACGCGGCGGCTGCCGCCGTTGCTTATACGGCGGCCCGGATCGATCGGCTGACCGCGCTCGGCGACGTCGCGACCGCCGAAATGAGCCTGACACCGGACACGAAGGTGCTGCGCAAGTCGCTGGAGCGCGATCGCTACGGCCTCGTTGCCCAGGTGCTGGTCGTGCGCGACGGCTGCACCCAGTTCGATTGCGCCGCCTTCCGCTCGCTGACCGATCAGCAGCAGGTCGCCGCCCACATGGACGCCCACCTCTACGACATGCTGGTCGCACGCTACGCGCCGACCTGGAATGCCGCCGCGGCGCCGGCGGGGGCCTCGGGCCCGGTCGCCGCGCTGCCGCCGTCGATGCCCACGGGCAAACCGACCAATGCGGAGTTCCCGAGCGCCTCGTCGACGCCGCCGGTGAGCATCATGAATCCTGAGCCGCCGACGGCGGCCACGCGCCAGGGATCGGCCGCCAATGCGGCGGCGGCACCCGCTGCGCCGCCGGCACCACGTGCCCCGGCTGCGACCTCGGCCCAGGCCGCAGCACCGGCTGCGAAGAAGCCGCCGGCGCCGAAGGCTGCGCGCGCGCCCGCGGCCCCGCCGGTTCCGCTCGCGCCGCCGCCGGGCTCGGCTCCCGCGGCTGCGGATAACAACTAGTTCGGCTTTGAAAACCTGTGGCTGGCCCGCTAATGCTGGGCCATGCCACTCCATCTGATCAAGCTTGCCGTCGGCTGTGACTCCGTCAAGGAATTGAAGGGGTGGATCGCCGAGCGGATGCAGACGGCCAAGAAAAAAGGCCTGCCGCGACACCACATCCACATCACCCGCATGGTGCCCAAGCGCGACGCCGAGATTCTCGCGGGCGGATCGCTTTATTGGGTCATCAAGGGCGAGATCGCCGCGCGCGAAAAAATCATCGGCATCGAGCCGTTCCGCGACAAGGACGGCATCGGGCGCTGCCGGATCGTGATGCAGCCGAAAGTGATCTCGGTGTCGCCGCGGCCGATGCGCCCGTTCCAGGGCTGGCGCTATCTCACCGATGATTCCGTGCCGCCGGATCTCGGCAAGTCCGCCGCAGGCACCATCGCGGCGATGCCGGAGCCGATGCGGCGCGAGCTGCGCGATCTCGGACTGCTGTAGTCGCTAGTTCCAAGGTCAATTTTGAGATCAACCTCGGCTATCGCACCGCGATATTGTCGATCAATCGCGTCGTGCCGAGCTTGGCTGCGACCAGAATCCGCAACGGCCCGTCCTTGCGCGAGGTGACAGGTGCCAGCGTCTCGGCATGACGGAGCTCTAAATAGTCGAGCGCAAAGCCGGCGGCGTTGATCGCCTCCGCGCCGCGCGCCATCGCGCTCGCGATGGCTTCGCCGGCCTGGATCCGCCCGGCGCTGTCCTTCATGGTGCGATACAGGACGGTGGCGGTCTGCCGCTCCTCGAGCGAGAGGTAGACGTTGCGCGACGACATCGCGAGCCCATCGCGCTCGCGCACAGTGCGGGAGCCCATCACCTTCACGCCAAGGTCGAGGTCGCGCGCCATCTGCGTCACCACCCGCAGCTGCTGAAAGTCCTTCTCGCCGAAGATCGCGACATCCGGCCGGCATTGCGTGAACAGCTTGCCGACGACGGTGGCGACGCCGCCGAAGAAGTGTGGGCGAAAGCGGTCCTCGAGGCCGGCCAGCGCCGGTCCCTCAGGCACGATGCGCGTCGCAAAGTCCTCCGGATACATCGCCTCGACGCCGGGGTGCCAGACCATGTCGACATCCTCGGCCGCAAGCTTGGCGATGTCGGCCTTCCAGGTTCGCGGATAAGCGCCGAAATCCTCGGTCGGCGCGAACTGCGTTGGATTGACGAAGATCGACACAACGACGCGGCTCGCGCGTCGCTTGGCCAGGCGCACAAGCGACACATGCCCGTCATGGAGCGCCCCCATGGTCGGAACCAGCGCGACCGTGGCTTTTCGCTTGCGAAGATTGTCGACGGCGCGTCGCAGGGCGGGCACCGTGCGGGTGATCAAGGGGTGTCGTGACATCAGGACTCGGGGATCGTTGGGGAATGGGAGCGGCCTGCCGCGCTAGCGGCTAACCTTAACAAGCGGCGGTCGTGGACGCCATGCGTCGACATGCGGCACAGCATCCCCGCAACGCGGATGTCGCGCCATTGTGGGCCGGATCACAGACGCGACACCGCGACACGATTCACGATGAAGACCCGCGCACTGTGATTTCGTTATCCTGTCACGCATTTCACTTGACCGCAGACGCGGCCAACTCGAAGATATTGTTTAGGGGTGTTGAGGATCGCCATGCTTGTGCAGGCTAGCCAAAGCCAATCCGGCTCGGCGCACGTCGTCGTGCTCGGCAATGAAAAGGGCGGCTCCGGCAAATCGACCACCGCCCTGCACATCGCGGTTGCGCTCCTGAAAGCCGGCCAGCGCGTCGCCACCATCGATCTCGACTGCCGCCAGCAAAGCTTCACCCGCTACATCAACAACCGCTCTGCCTGGGCGCGCCGCACCAAGCTCGACCTCGAGCTGCCGATGCATCGCTGCATCAAGCTCGGCGAGACCATGCAGGTCGCCGAGAACGAGAATTCGGAGTTCCTCCAGTTCATGGAGGCGGTCTCGGCGGTCGAGAGCAGCTTCGACTTCATCGTCATCGATACGCCCGGCACTGACAGCTATCTGATGCGGCTGGCCCATTCGATGGCCGATACGCTGGTCACGCCGATCAACGACAGCTTTCTCGATTTCGACGTGCTCGGCACCGTCGACCCCGCCAATTACGCGGTGACAGGTGAGAGCCATTACGCGGAGATGGTGCGCGACGTCAGGCGCAAGCGCCGCCAGCTCGACGGCTCGACCACCGACTGGATCGTGGTGCGCAACCGCCTGTCGATGCTCGGCTCCCGTAACAAGCAACTCGTCGCCGAGGGGTTGAAGGATCTGTCGCTGCGGCTCGGCTTCCGCTACGTCGACGGCTTCGCCGAGCGCGTCGTCTATCGCGAGTTTTTTCCGCGCGGCCTGACGGCGCTCGACGAGATCGACGAGGCCACGCTCGGGATGCGGCCCAATCTCGGCCATCTCACCGCGCGGGAAGAGGTGACGAGCCTGCTCCGCCAGCTCAAGCTGCCGCTCGATGAACGTGGCCGCCGCCGTGCGGCAAATCGCGCCGAGTGGTTCAGCCAGGTCGACAAGCCGCTCGAGGTTCACGACATCCTCGGCGCCTGATCCAGGCGGTATAACGCTACTTCCAGTCGACCAAAACAGCCAGTTCCCGCGGGAACCGTGGTCGTGTTCGGCCGTTTTCATCCCACGTTTACCGCGAAATTGAACCCAATCGAGACGGGTTGCGTCGGATGGTGACCTACACCCTGACGTAGCCGTACAAGAACGCGATGCCCAAGAAACGTGTGCGGCGCACAACGAAAGGGCTGCCAGTTCACAATATTTGGCCTTCCTGTCACGCGGCTGTGACATATATTAGGGAATAGGCGCGAAGGGGCCGAAGAGCTCCTCGAATAACACGATTTTCAACAGGGATCAGGTCGCAGGACCTGAGGCTGAGGACGAAAATGAAGCGTGGAATTGCCGTTCTGGTTTCTGTCGGAGCCCTCTGCGGCGTCGCCTATTTCACGGCGAGCAAGTGGGCCATCAAGCACGAGACCATCACCTTCTACGACGCTTCGCGCGACAACCGTCCCGTGCCTGTCGACATCGCGATCCGTCGCGACAAGGAAATGCAGGCCAACGCCGGCATGATCACCATGCCGGTCGCCGTGATCAATCACGGCAACACCGTCAAGAACACCGAGTACGGCTTCCTCGCCAACATCTTCGCCGCGCGCGGCTACCTCGTCGTCAGCCCGCAGCATGATTTGCCGACCGATCCGCCGATGGTGACCAAACCCGGCGAGATCTATGTCGGCCGCCTGCCGCAGATCCTGCGTGGTGTCGCCAATATCCATCTGGCGATGCAGGAGATGAAGAAGGTTCAGCCCAACGCCGACTATTCCAGGGTGACGATGGTCGGCCATTCCATGGGCGGCGACATCACGATGTATTTCGCCAAGCAGTATCCGGACGAGGTCAAGAAGGTCGTGACGCTGGACAATCTCCGCGTGCCCTTTGTCACTGCCGGCAAGTTCAAGATCCTGTCGTTCCGCTCCAAGGATCCGCAGTTCAAGACCGATCCGGGCGTGATCCCGACCGACGAGGAGTGCGAGAAGGCCGGTATTCAGGTCGTGAAGACCGACTTCCAGCACAACGACATGCGTGACACCGGTCCGGACGGCGCCAAGAACTCGATTCAGGGTATGCTCGATAAATTCCTGAGCGACACTGACAGCGCAATCGCGCCGGTCGATACCACGTCGTCGCCGCCGAAGGTGCTCGAGCCGGGTCCCGTCGCGCTGATGTCGCCGGCCAAGAGCTGATCAGTCCGACTATCGTTCGAAACACGCTTCAAAGCCTCCGCCGGCTTATGCCTGCGAAGGCTTTGCACATTGACCGGGCAGGGCGCGCTATCCACATTGGTGGTGTGAGACCAAGTGCGACCCCAGATGTCCGGCGATCCCATTAAACCGCGCAATAGCGATGCCGTCTCGGCGAGAGCCGAAAGCGACGGCGCGTTGCCGCAGGCAAAGACCTCGACTTCGGAGGACGTCGCCGCCTTTGTCGCCAAGGCGCGTGCACTGTCGCCGCATGCGCCCGGCGCCAAGGGCCGCCTGATCTTCGCGCTGGATGCGACAATGAGCCGGCAGCCGACCTGGGACATGGCCTGTGCGCTTCAGGCGGACATGTTTCGTGAGGCCGCCTCCCTCGGCAGCCTCGACATCCGGCTCGTCTATTATCGCGGCTTCAACGAATGCCGTGCCACCGGGTGGATTTCGGACAGCGGCAAGCTTGCGACGCTGATGAGCAAGATCGATTGCCGCGGTGGCGACACTCAGATCGGCAGGGTGCTGACCGACGCGCGGCGCGAGGCGGTCGCGTCGGGCGTGCGTGCCGTGGTCTTCGTCGGCGACGCCATGGAAGAGAAGGTCGATGCGCTTTGCGCCAAGGCCGGCGAGCTCGGCATGCTGAAGGTGCCGGTGTTCCTGTTTCAGGAAGGCCATGATGCGCTCGCCGAACAGGCCTTTCGCGAGATCGCGCGCCTGACCGGCGGCGCCTGGTGCCGGTTCGATCCGGGCGCGGCGGCACAGCTGCGCGAGTTGTTGCGGGCCGCTGCGGCCTATGCCGCTGGCGGCCGCGAGGCACTATTGAAACTGGCGAAGACGGCGAGCGGTGCGGCGCAGCTGATCGGACAGATGAAGTAGCAGATCAAGCCGGCGCTGCCTGCGGCGGAGGCGGTGCGGCGACAGGCGGCAGCAAGCGTCCCTGCACAAACGTGGCCAAGGCTCTTCTGTTAATTGCGGACGCGCGAAACGACGCCATGCTTTTCGACAAGAGGGCGACTATATTCCAGCCATGACCCTGATCGCCGGCCTTGTCGCCGTTATCACGATTTATCTGCTGCTCCAGATGTTCCGCGCCGCCAATCCGGCGGTGCTGGCGCGCACCATCAAGGTCGGGGGCGGCGTGGTCGCGCTCGCTGTCGCCGCCTTCACGGGCTTGCGCGGCGAATTGGCAGTGGCGATTCCGCTTGGGCTATTCGGTGCCGGATTGCTCGGCTGGACGCCACTAGCGAATGCGGGCTTCGGCAATATCGGAGGCCTGTTCGGCGGCGGCGCGACGCGCTCGTCCGGCCAGAGCTCGCGCGTGCGCTCGCAATTCCTGGACATGCGGCTCGACCACGAGTCCGGCCAGCTCTCGGGCCAGATCGTCGCCGGACCGCACGCCGGGCGTGAGCTCGACGAGTTCGACCTTGCAAGCCTGCTGGCGATGGTCCCGGCATTCGACGCCGAGAGCGTGGCACTACTTGAAAGCTATCTGGACCGCCGGTTTCCCGCTTGGCGTCAGAACGCGCAGGGCAACGCGGCAGGGGGGCAGCGCCGCACGGCGTCGAGCGGCAAAATGACGGCGGAGGAAGCCTATCAGATCCTTGGCTTGCAGCCTGGAGCGGGGCGCGACGACATCAGCCGGGCGCACAAATCCCTCATGAAGAAACTCCATCCCGACCAGGGGGGGTCGACGTACCTCGCTGCCCGTGTAAACGAGGCCAAGGATACTCTGCTTCGTACGCATAACGGCTAACTCCGGCACCACGCCACAAACGCCCGTACCGTGTGAGCTCCACTTGCTCTGTTTGCCGTCGCCCCGATGCCCGCCATTGTCGGCGTGGTCGATCCCTTGAGCAAAGTTTTAACCGTAAAGTCTTGACGAGAGGTTGTCGCGGAACAGCCTCCAGCGCTACCGCTTCCCAAAAACAAGAATGCCCGCGCAGGGCGCGGGCATTTCGCTTGGAGAGGTAGGGAAGATCAGTTGCGGACGGTCATGCAGGAGATGTCGGCGCGCTTCAGCGCCTTGCACACCGCCTCGGCCTGGTCCCGCTCGAGCCCGGCGAAGCGGGCGCGGTAGAGCTTGCGATTGTCCCTGGCGACAACAGGCTCGGTGAACGGATCGGCCTTGCTGAGCAGGCCGCGGGCCGAGCTGCGCGCGGCTTCAATTCGCTGCTGGGCCTCGCTCTCGCTCTCGAGCGCGCCCACCTGGACGATCCAGCCGCTATGGGTGGCGAGCGGCTTGGTGGCGGCGCTCGTCTGGATCGGCTGCGGCGCCGGATCGGCAGAGGCGAGCCTCGCGACCGGGGCAGCGGCGGTGGCCGCCGGCAGCACGCCGAGGATGCCGTTGCCGGTGCCGAAGCCTGCCGGCTGCTGCGGCATCTCGGTCCGGGTGACCTCGGCCCGGGTGGGCTCCGGCTTGTTGATGATGTCGGCCCTGGCGACGACGGCGCCGGAAGTCTCGGCGACGTCGGTGCGGGGCGAAATCGTGTTGGTGACCTGCGGCGCGACCTGGGTCGGGGCGGCGGACGCGACTTTGACCGCGCCGGCCTTGACCTGAACCGTCTTGACCCGGACCGGCTTCATCGGCTCGGACGAGCCCGGAATGAGGGCGAGCGGCTGGCTCGAGATCACCCCATTGGTGAGCGGTGCGGGCTCGATCTTGGACTCCATGGGCTTGGCTTCGGGCTTGGGCTGGGCCGGCGGCATCGCGGCGGTCGCAGCTGCAAGGGCCGACAGGCGCGAGGCGGGTCGTGACGCGGCCGCCTCGGGGGCGGGGGCGGCCGCGACCTGAACCGGCGCAGCGGGACGGGCCGGGGTATCCGAAGCGTCGGCAACGTCGGTGCTGGTGTCGGCGCTGTTGCGCTCGGTCACCGCCACGACAGTGTGGTTGGTCGCGCCCTTCTCGAGATTTTCCGCGAGCAGGTTGCGCATGATGGCATCGCGCGAGCCGCCGCTGCGGCCGCCGAGCACCACGCCGATCAGATGACGGTTGCCACGGCGCATCGAGGTCACGAGATTGAAGCCGGAAGCGCGGGTGTAGCCGGTCTTGATGCCGTCCACACCCTCGACACTGCCGAGCAGGTGATTGTGGTTGCGGATCTGCTCGCCGCGCCAGGTGAACGACGTGGTCGAGAAATAGCGATAGTAGCGCGGGAAGCGCTCCTGGATGGCGCGGCCGAGCGTGGCCTGGTCGCGCGCGGTCGTCACCTGCTCGTCGTTGGGAAGGCCGTTGGCGTTGCGGTAGACAGTCTTGGTCATGCCGAGCGCGCGCGCCTTGCGCGTCATCATCGCGGCGAAATCGTCCTCGTCGCCGCCGATCGCTTCGGCGATCACAACGGCAGCGTCGTTGGCGGAGCGGGTGACGAGACCCTTGATCGCGTCCTCGACGCGGATGGTCTGGCCGGCACGCAGATTGAGCTTGGTTGGATCCTGATCGGCGGCGTGCTGCGACACCGGCATCTCGGTGTCGAGCTTCATCTTGCCGGATTCGAGACGCTCGAACAGCAAGTAGAGCGTCATGATCTTGGTGAGCGAGGCCGGATGGCGAACCCCGTCGGGGCTGGTCGACTGGAGCACTGTGCCGGAATTGCCGTCGACGATGATCGACGCGAATTGCGGGCTGTAGCTTTCGGAAACGTCGCGATGCACACGGTGGTGCGCGTAGTGGCGCCGATAGCGCCGCGCGTCGGCGGCATCGGTCGTGAAGATGACGGCTGTGGTGACCGCGAGAAGCCCGAAAATGCCGACCCGCGCCAAGCGCGAGGAAGACCAGTTGTTACGAAGCATGGAACCCCGTCCCCGTTTGTGACTTGATCACCGGCTCGTGAGGCGAAATTGTGCCCTGCGTACCCGGGATCATTACCTGCTCAGGCTGTCCCTCCGCTGGTGCTCGCCGCGGGGGACGTTGGACCTGAGCCGCTATTCTGGCTAAGGTGATGTTCTCAAACGGCTTTTGACCGTCTGCGGAAGGTGAACACGTCCAGGGAATCAGGGTAGGGGTCCGCGGTTTCCAAAAGCTTAAGGAACCCTTGCGGGAAACCCAGGGAATCTCCGTAACTTGAATTGACTTTTGTGCGTCGCACAAGATTCTTGACTTTTTTGTGCGTTGCACTAATTGTGGGCAGAGTCAGGGAGCCGGGGCTTCCGGACACGAGCCAGGGAAAAGGATTCCAAGATGTTCAAGGTTGAAGACTTTCAGAACTACGGGAAAGAGCATTTCGAGACGTGCGTTGCTTCCGCGACCTCGGTGCAGCACGGCCTCCAGGCGATCGCCAGCGCTTACGGCGACTACACCAAGAAGTCTTTCGAAGACACCAAGTCCTTCGTCGAGAAGCTCTCCGGCGTGAAGTCGCTGGACAAGGCGATGGAAGCCCAGACCGATTTCGCCCGCTCCGCCTACGAGACCTTCGTCGCGGAATCGCAGAAGATCGCCGGCCTCTACAGCGATCTCGCCAAGCAGGCGTTCAAGCCGGTCGAGACGGTCGTGTCGAAGTTCACCCCGGCCGCCCAATAACGCATTCGAAGAGTGCTGGAATCGAAAAAGCCCGGCTGGTTCAGCCGGGCTTTTTCTGCGAGTGGCGGCATGTCAAGAGGTTGGACATGAGGTACCTGGGACGGGCGGCGTCGTCCCGCTTATGATGGTAGGGACAAAGCCCGTTTGACGTGGATACAGGTAGTAGCTGTCGCTGAGCGCAACTGTCCCGCTGATCGTGTAGCCGAGGTTAGGCGTATAGAAGTACGTCGCCTCACCAAGGATAAGCCCAGCTGTCGTCGGCACCCCCGTCAGGGATGTTGGCAGGATGACAGTCGCCCCGGCGGTCCTCGCTGTGCCGTTGAGTGACTGGCTCCAGATCACCTTGGCTGTGACGTTATCGCCGGTCGGCTGCACCTCCGAGACGGTCACGAAGGCCTTGGTGACGTCATAGGGTGATAGAACTTTCGACGAGGCGTTGAGAATGCCGGTGACGTCGCTCGTCGTCACACATTTGTTCTGCGACAGGATATCGGCGATGGTATGTACCGTAGCCGTGACCTTGACATTGATCGAGAGCGCGTTGCCGAGCTCGACTCCGCCCATGCAAAGCAGCAGCATGAACGGTAGCACGATGGCAAGCTCGATGGCTGCCACGGCATTTTCGTCGGCTCGGAATTCCCTCAGGCGCATGGGCAAGCGGGTCATTGATAGGGCTCGTTCTGGAAAGCGGCGGATGCCGTGATCTGGCGATTGCCGTTGGGCAGGTTTGCAAGGGTAAAGCCGAGCGGTCCCATGAAGACCGGCCATTGGTAGATCACCGCCAGGATGACCTTGTCGCTGGGGCCTCCCGGGTTGTAGGGCCAGTTGTTGGCGACACTGCCATCGGCATTGAAAGTTAATGTTGGTGCAGCCGCGCTCAACGCCGACCAGCTGCTCCCCGACTGAACGCTGATCATCAAGTTGTTGCAGTTGAAGATGATACGGACCTGCGAGCAGACCAGGGTCGAAAATTGGGTCTGCGTCATGCCGGCTGCCTGTACCTGGCCGGTCATGACCTGGCGCGCCGACTGCTGCACGACCTGCTGAAGCAGCTGCTGGCCAAAGAAGACCAGGAAGATCTGGATGATTCCAACCAGCAACGCGATGAACACCGGCGCAACCAGCGCGAATTCGACAGCGTTCGCGCCGTCTTCGTCTTTGCGGAAAGTTGCGAACAGCTCGCGAAGGCGTCGCTTTCCGGATATGGCTCGCAACTCGGGCATGACGTTAGCTCAGTTCGTCAGGTGAGGGGCCGTTTCCACGACCAGCAGGAACAGTTTCTTGAGTGCGTCGGTGATGTCGCCGCCTGATTGGACGTCGTAGAACAAGCCGGGCGACGCGCAGGACTTCGCGTTTTGCGCGATCTGTCCGGTCGACGACGAAGGATTGTTGAATGGCGCGATGTAGGAATCGTACCAGTTGTTGCCTGTGAGCGGCAGGTACTCGGTATAAAGCACCGCGATGCGAATTCCCCGGTTCTTGATCGTCGTGCATACCGATGTGTTGATCGGCTGCTGGCACCGATACTTGGAGCCGTTGGCAAGCGGCGTTCCGCTGCAGGACGAGCTCAGCGACACCATCTTGTCATCGACCCCGTCGGTGACGAGGAACACCACTTCCTGAGGTGTATCCCCGGTCTGATTGGATCCTCCGCCGGGTAAGGGCATGAGGTTGTTGACGCTCGTAAGCGCGTTTTCGATGTCTGTGCCATAGTCGGTGGTGCAGCTCCCCGAAACGACGCAGTTCTGATGGTCGACGGTGAGAAGCGAGATGTTGTTGGCGGCCGAGGTCGCGGCACTCGACAGGTCGGCGGATGGCAGCCCCGACGGCGCATAAACCGTGTTGAATCCGTAGTCGAATGTATAGATCGCAGCCCTGTAGGTGTTGTTCTGCGCCGCCTGTACGGTTTGCGCGGTGCGCATGAGACTTGCGGTCGCCTGGGCCACGAGGTCGATGCGCAACGTGATGTTCTTGCTGAGTGCGATGCTGAGGTTGTCCTTGGTCGAGGCGCTCGCGCCGCTGTCGAGATTGGGATGCGTTTCATGACAGGCGAACGCGCAGCTCCTCGAGCCGGAGGGCTGGCTCGCGGTCGCGGCTATCATTTTGGTGATATCGTCCGACGTCGCTGCAATTCCCATCGATGGCGAGTCGTCGAGCAGCAGATAGAAGTTGATGTTCGGCGCGCCGGAGGCGCTGGCCGTCGCTGCGCCCCTGATTGGCCACACGGGGGCGCCGAGCAACGTCGGGAAGGCGTTGCTGGAGTTCGCGGTGTAGCTGACGGTCGCAGTGCGCACCAGGCCGGTGTTGCCGACGTTGACCGTCAGGATCGGATTCCCCGTCAGGCCGCCGGCGATTGCGTTTGCCGTTGCATTGAAGATATTCGTGGCGGTCGTCTGTGCGACTGTCGTGCTTTGGGACATCATCGACGGCGTCACGGCCGCGATTGCGGCGGCATCGGCAGCGGCGTCCAGCTGCGATTGCCGGCGTTGGGCCTGGGTGTAATCGAGCGTCATGCCCAACAAATAGATGGTCGGGAACAGCATGATCGCGAAGATGACGGCGACGTTGGCTTGCTCGGCGGCGGCAAAGCGAGCCAGGGGTCGACGAATGCACCGGGCGGCGGGCAGGCGAAACATGACTTTCCCCGAAATCTCTGGTTTGCCTGATTTCGGGGCGCGCGGCTGAAGACCAGGTAAATTTGGCCGTACAAAACCGGGGCCAATTGCGCGCAAAAGGTCGCGCCCCCGCCGCTGAAGGGGTTCCTGGTTAATGTCGGTGAAACCGAGGATGGATTATTTTGGCAAATCGGTCCGGATTGGTTAACCTTGGCCCGGATCGCCCGAACCGGGAATCGGGACCGCCGCGGCCGCATCGGCTCGGCCGTCGCACGCTTGCGGCGAGCCGGGGGCGGGCCCATATTCCCTGCAATCGATCCGGCTTCGACCGGGCCGGTTGGAAGCGGCGATCCAACAGGGCGGCGCGCCCGTGCGAGGCTCCCCGGTGCGGGACCGCGCGGCGAGCCGCCATACGCTTCCGTGGGGAATTTGAACGCCTGAGCCATGCCGCAAGTGACTTCCAGACTCGATCCGGCCGCCGCCGCCCACGCTCCCCGAATGAGCAACGATGAGAACCGTTCCGGTGGACCGGCGGGTCCGAACACGTCCGTCATCACCAAGGTCAAGCCAAAGACCAAGCGGCCCAACCTCTATCGCGTGCTGATCCTCAACGACGACTACACGCCGATGGAATTCGTCGTCCACGTGCTGGAGAAGTTCTTCCAGAAGGATGTCGAGGCCGCGACCAAGATCATGCTGCACGTCCATCATCACGGGATCGGCGAGTGCGGCGTGTTCACCTACGAGATTGCCGAGACCAAGGTGACGCAGGTGATGGATTTCGCCCGCAAGCACCAGCATCCGCTGCAATGCGTGATGGAAAAGAAGTAACTGCGCGTTCGAGTCCCGAGCTGTCCAGATCGGTTCTGTTCGTGCGGTGTGTGATGTCAGCGGATACCGCTGCATGATCCGGCGAAAATCGGCGCCGACGCCAATCCTGCCCAAACGGGTAGTTTTGCCCAAATCGGAACGGGTTTTGCATTGAGAATGCGGTGGGGCGCGTAATGCCCACCGAGTCGCGGAACCGGTCTTTTGCCGCGGTCTTGTATAACTATATGTGACAAAGGTTGTTGTTGCCTGACCGGGCGATGGCGATCATGATGGTGGGGGCCATAGAGGACGCGAATGCCGACTTTTTCCCAAAGCCTTGAACAATCCCTGCATCGTGCACTGGCGATCGCCAACGAGCGTCACCACCAATACGCGACGCTCGAGCATCTACTGCTCTCGCTGATCGATGATTCCGATGCAGCCGCGGTCATGCGCGCCTGTAGCGTCGATCTCGACAAGCTCCGCACGAGCCTCGTCAATTATCTTGAGACCGAATTCGAAAATCTGGTGACGGATGGCGCCGACGACGCCAAGCCGACCGCCGGTTTCCAGCGCGTGATCCAGCGCGCGGTGATCCACGTGCAGTCCTCCGGTCGCGAAGAGGTGACCGGTGCGAACGTGTTGATCGCGATCTTCGCCGAGCGCGAGAGCCATGCCGCGTACTTCCTGCAGGAGCAGGACATGACGCGCTACGATGCCGTCAACTACATCAGCCACGGCATTGCAAAACGGCCGGGCGTCTCCGAGGCGCGGCCGGTGCGCGGCGTCGACGAGGAGACCGAGACCAAGGGGGCCGAGGACGCCAAGAAGAAGGGCGAGGCGCTCGATACCTATTGCGTCAACCTCAACAAGAAGGCGCGTGACGGCAAGATCGATCCGGTGATCGGACGCAATTCCGAGATCAACCGCGCGATCCAGGTGCTGTGCCGCCGCCAGAAGAACAATCCGCTGTTCGTGGGCGAGGCCGGCGTCGGCAAGACTGCGATCGCGGAGGGCCTTGCCAAGCGCATCGTCGACAGCGAGGTGCCGGAGGTGCTGGCGGCTGCGACCGTGTTCTCGCTCGACATGGGCACGCTGCTCGCGGGCACACGCTATCGCGGCGACTTCGAGGAACGCCTCAAGCAGGTGCTGAAGGAGCTCGAGGCGCATCCCAACGCCATCCTGTTCATCGACGAGATCCACACCGTGATCGGTGCGGGCGCGACGTCGGGCGGCGCGATGGACGCATCGAACCTGCTCAAGCCTGCGCTCGCGTCGGGCACGATCCGCTGCATGGGCTCGACCACCTACAAGGAATACCGTCAGCACTTCGAGAAGGACCGCGCGCTGGTGCGGCGCTTCCAGAAGATCGACATCAACGAGCCGACGGTCGAGGACGCGATCGCCATCCTCAAGGGCCTCAAGCCGTACTTCGAGGACTATCACCGGCTGAAGTACACCAATGAGGCGATCGAGGCTGCCGTGCAGCTCTCCTCGCGCTACATCCACGACCGCAAGCTGCCCGACAAGGCGATCGACGTGATCGACGAGTCCGGTGCGGCGCAGATGCTGGTTGCCGAGAACAAGCGCAAGAAGACGATCGGCATCAAGGAGATCGAGACCACGATCGCCTCGATGGCGCGGATTCCGCCGAAGAGCGTGTCGAAGGACGATGCCGAGGTGCTCAAGCATCTCGAGCAGACCCTGAAGCGCACCGTGTTCGGCCAGGACAAGGCGATCGAGTCGCTTGCCGCTTCGATCAAGCTCGCACGCGCGGGCCTGCGCGAGCCGGAGAAGCCGATCGGCTGCTACCTGTTCTCGGGTCCGACCGGTGTCGGCAAGACCGAGGTGGCCAAGCAGCTCGCGGCGTCGCTCGGCGTCGAGCTGCTGCGCTTCGACATGTCCGAATACATGGAGCGGCACACCGTGTCGCGCCTGATCGGCGCGCCTCCGGGCTATGTCGGCTTCGACCAGGGCGGCCTTCTGACCGACGGCGTCGATCAGCATCCGCATTGCGTTGTGCTGCTCGACGAAATCGAGAAGGCACATCCTGATCTTTACAACGTGCTGCTCCAGATCATGGATCACGGCCGGCTCACCGACCACAATGGCAAGCAGGTCAACTTCCGCAACGTGATCCTGATCATGACCACGAATGCGGGCGCTTCGGATCTCGCCAAGCAGGCGTTCGGCTTCACGCGCTCGAAGCGGGAGGGCGACGACCACGAGGCGATCAACCGGCAGTTCGCGCCGGAATTCCGCAACCGCCTCGATGCTGTCGTCTCGTTCGGCCATCTCAGCGTCGAGGTGATCGGCACTGTGGTCGAGAAGTTCGTGCTCCAGCTCGAGGCGCAGCTTGGCGACCGCGACGTCACGATCGAGCTGTCCGAGCCCGCCAAGGCCTGGCTGGTCAAGCACGGCTATGACGAGCAGATGGGTGCGCGGCCAATGGCCCGTGTCATCCAGGAGCACATCAAGAAGCCCCTGGCCGACGAGGTGCTGTTCGGCAAGCTCAAGGGCGGTGGCCACGTTCGCGTCGTCCTGGTCAAGGACGAAACCGACGAGACCAAGGAAAAGATCGGCTTCGAGTTCGTCGAGGGCCCGGTCACGCCGAAGCAGGAAAAGCTGCCCGGCGCCCGCAAGCGCCCGCCGGGCAAGTCCAAGCCAGGCGGCCCCGGCGGCTCCAAGGGGCCGACCTCGAAGGGGCCGCTGGTCAAAGCGTGATCGGCGCATCATGAATCGAAAAGGCCGGCTGAAAAGCCGGCCTTTTTGTTGGCATGGCGGTGCCTGAATCTAGGTGCCGGCTTCGGGCGCGGCCGCAGCCGGTGGTCGCGGTTTCCTTGGGGCGGACGGCCGCGCGCGGGGAGCGGGAGACGGCTGCATCGTGACGATGACCGGATTCGGCTTGTGATCGGTTGCGGCGCCCGTCGCGGCATCGACGCCCATGCCGACGACACCGCCAAGCAGGAGATTGCCTGCGAAGCCGGCGGCCCCTCCGGTCTGGATGTCCCGGCCGAGCGGCACGATCTGCGGTTCATAGCCTTCCTTCTGGAAGGCGATGGAGATGTCGGCGTTCCGCTTGACGACCACGGAGCACGGCGTTGTGCAGGTCGTTGGCACTTCCAACCCGCTGACGACGGCTTCAACGCCAGACGGTGTCGATGAAATGCTGATGTTCTCGGTCGTGCCGCGCGTGACAGACGCGCAGCCGCCCAGCATGACGCTGAGCGCCACTATTCCAAATGAACGCATGAAATGCCCCTTGTCCCGGCGCAAATGAAGCGCAACCGGAGCGGGAGAGCAATCCCTCATAGGTCTGGATAGTTAAGCCACGCACAGGTTGCGCCTGGGAGCAACGGGAGCCTGTGCATGAACGCCTGTCATTCGCCCCGCAGGCGCTGGTCGTCCTGGACGCGGACATGCTCGGCGCCGCGCGCACCCGCGGGCGACAGCCGCAGCATGCTCAGCATCGCGCCGCACATGGCAAAGCCAACGCCGGTGAAAAGCGCGATCCGGGTTCCCTCAACGGGATAGCGGCCGAGGAACAGCGCGACCAGCGCAGCTCCGGTGGTTTGGCCGAGCAGGCGTGCCGTGCCCAGCATGCCGCTCGCGCCGCCGGCGCGTTGGCGCGGCGCGGCGGCGATCATGGTGCGGTTGTTGGGCGTCTGGAACAGGCCGAAGCCGGCGCCCGCCAGCGCCATCCGCCAGACCACGTCGAGCGGCGCCGGGCTGGCGGGCAGGACGGCGAGTGCGGCGAGGCCACAGGCGAACAGCGTCAGCCCGATGCCGCCGAGCAGGCCGGCCGGATAGTGCTCGACCAGGCGCCCGGCCAGCGGAGCGGCAAACGCCACCGCGATTGGCCACGGCGTGATCAAGAGGCCCATATGCACGGCCGAGTAGCCGAAGCGGCTCTGCAGGTAGAAGGGGATCGCGACGAAGGCCAGCATCTGCCCGCAGAACGAGGCGATCGAGGTCGCAATCGAGAGCCCGAACACCGGGATGCGCAACAGGTCGACCGGCAGCAGCGGCGACTTCATGTGCGTCTCGCGATAGATGAGCAACGCGCCGGCGACGATCGCGATGGCGAACTGGACGAGCCAAGTGATCGGCGCCTCGCCGTGGCCGACGCTGTCGATCGCGGCGATGCCGACGCCGAAGGTGATCGCCGAGAGCCCCGCGCTCTGCCAGTCGAAGGAATGGCTCGCCGGAATCGTATGCGGCAGGCTGCGCAGGCCGAGGACCAGCGTGACCGCGCCGAGCGGAACGTTGATGGCGAACAGCCAGGGCCAGCTGCCGACTGCGAGAATGCCGGCGGCGAGCGTCGGCCCGACCGCGGCGGAGAAGGCAACGACGAGCGCGTTGAGCCCGATGCCGCGGCCGAGCAGGTTGCGCGGATAGGTAAAGCGAACCAGCGCCGCGTTGACGCTCATGATGCCGGCCGCACCAAATCCCTGGATGATGCGCGCGATGGTCAGCAGCGGCAGCGTATGCGCCAGCGCGCAGAAAGCGGAAGCAAGCGTGAACAGCACGAGTCCGACCAGATAGACGCGACGATAGCCGACGATCTCGCCGAGCGACGCCAGCGGCAGCAGCGAGATCGTGATCGCGAGCTGGTAGCCGTTGACGATCCAGATCGAGAAGGCGGGGCTCGCATTCAGGTCGGCTGCGATCGTCGGCAACGCGACATTGGCGATGGCGCTGTCGACGACGGCCATGGTGATGCCGAGCGCAATGGTCAGGATCGCCTGATTGCGCTGGGGCTGTGGCAGGCCGTCGGCATGCTCGATCGGGACGGACGACATGGTGGAGGCGTGCTTGATTCGAGCCGTGATGATCTCCCGATTAGGAAATTGCGCGATGCATCGCAACCCGGCAGGACACGGACGGTTCCTGTGCCGGAAGCAGGTCTCCCGCTGCCACTGGCATGGATCGGTCAGGCTCTCGCAGGCTCACCAGCGCGATGTCCAGCCATTGCTGGTAAGCCAACTAAACAGGCGGCGGATTGCGATCGGAGAAGGTCCCCCGCTGGTGCCAGTACGGATAGGGCAACGTCACCTTGCTAGCCGCGTCGAGCGTTTCGATCTGGTCCTTGGTCAAGGACCATCCGACCGCGCCGAGATTTTCGCGCAACTGTGTTTCGTTGCGGGCGCCGATGATCAGCGTCGAAACGGTCGGACGCTGCAGCAGCCAGTTCAGCGCGATCTGGGAGACGCTCTTGCCTGTCTCCTTTGCGACCTCGTCGATGGCCTCGACGACCCGATAGACGTGTTCGTCCGGTACGGGCGGCCCGAAATCGGCGGTCTGGGGCAGGCGGCTCACTTCAGGCTTCGGCTGGCCGCGGCGAATCTTTCCGGTGAGGCGGCCCCATCCGAGCGGTGACCAGACCACGGCGCCGAGCCCCTGATCGAGGCCAAGCGGCATCAGCTCCCACTCATAATCGCGCCCGACCAGCGAATAGTAGGTCTGGTTGGCGACGTAGCGTGGGAAACCGTGCTTGTCGGCAACGCCAAGCGACTTCATCAGGTGCCAGCCCGAGAAATTCGAGACACCGACATAGCGGATCTTGCCGGCGCGCACGAGGGTATCGAGGGTGCTCAGCACCTCTTCGGGCGGGGTGAAGGCGTCGAAGGCATGGAGCTGGAACAGGTCGATATAATCGGTGCCGAGCCGGCCGAGCGAGCCGTCAACGGCCGCGAGCAGATGCTGGCGTGACGAGCCGATGTCGTTGGGGCCGTCGCCAAAGCGGAACGTGGCCTTGGTCGAGACCAGCACCTTGTCGCGGCGGCCCTTGATGGCTTCACCGAGGACCCGCTCGGATTCACCGAGCGAATAGACGTCGGCGGTATCGAACATCGACACGTCGGCCTCGAGACAAATGTCCAGCAGGCGCCGCGCTTCCGTGGCGTCGGTCGTCCCCCAGGCCGCGAGACGGCCGACGCCGCCGAACGTGCCCGTGCCTAGGCTCAAAGCGGGCACCATGAGGCCGGACCGGCCCAAGCGTCGGTGTTCCATCGAATTGCTCCTCGTGGCCGCTGATTGATTGGCGCGGCCTTGGAAGCAGATCGTAATGCAAGCAGCTGCGTTGTCCTATCGCGCGCTGACATACCCGCCTTGCTTGGAAAATGGCCTAGTCGTGCAGACGCATGTCATCAAATGTTGCGTCTGCGACGCGCGCACCGACCGTCGTCGCAGGAGGTTGCGCTTCGACCCTGGCTGCGGACGAGGCGACGCAGGCAGGTTGGCTGTCGCGCGCCGGCCGCGGCAGGAGACTGAGGCCCCAGCCCACCAGGACCAGCACCGCCAGCCGGATCGCGATCACACCCAGCAGCAGCTCCGACCCGCTTATCGTCGCGTGAGTCCTCATGCATGCGAGCCTGATGCAGACTGCACGACCTGACAATCTGGAATTGGCGAGCATTGCCTTCGCCTGATGCGAAGGCTTGCGATGATGGCTGACCGGAGTGGCTCTCAGTGCGGCAGCTGACTGTGCCGGAAGTCGCGCGGCGACATCCCGAAATGCTCGCGGAAGACGCGGCCGAAATGCGAGACATCGTTAAAGCCCCAGGCGAACGCAATCTCGCCGATGTGGCGCTGGGCGAGCACGGGCGAGGCGAGGTCGCGTTTGCACTGGGCGAGACGCTCGGCCAGCACATGGCGCTGGAACGAAGTGTCCTCGTCGGCGAGGAGATCGTTGACGTAGCGCGAGGAGATGCCGAGCGCGGCGGCGGTCTCGGTCAGCGAGAGGTCGGGGTCGGCGAGGCGTGTGCGGATATGCGCCTTGAGCCGGTAGAGCAGGGCGGAGCGATGGGTCGAGGACGGCAGCGACGTCCCGCCGAGCTGTTCGCTCAGCGCCATGGCGAGCAGGTCGACGGCTTGCTCGGACAGGGTGGCGGCGCTGTTGGGCGCGAGCCGGTCCGCGCTCTGGCAGAGGCGGAAGATGAAATCATAGGCGAGCCGCTCGAGCGGTACATCGGCCCCGAATGTGATCGCGGTGAGTGTCTCGGTGCTGCCCAGCCGGCGCTGCAACATCTCGCGCGGCACCTTGAAGATGGTCTGGGAGAACGTGTCCTTGAACTTCAGCTCATAGGGACGCGTGGTGTCGTAGAGCGCGAACTCGCCGGGATGGATCACGGTCTCTCGACCATCCTGCACCACGGCGCCATCGCCGCGATTGCCGAGCGCGACGAGAACATAATCCTGATCCGAGCGCGCGATGCGCGAGGGCGTGCGGAAAACGTGCTGACGGTCTGAGCAGACCTCGGAGCAAACGGCCTTGCCGAGCGCGACTTGCGTGACCGAGCCGTGAAAGGCGCTGCCGAGGTCGGACTTGCAGTCGAGCCCGACGAAGACGTCGCAGACGATGTCCTGCCAGAGGGCCAGCCGGCGATAGCCGGGGCTGCCGTCTGTCGTGAACTGGATTGGCATCTCACAGGCCTCCCTTTCACATCCAGCAAAACCGCATGGTGGCGCAGATCCAGCCTGACCGCAGGCAAGTTCCGTACCGGGGCGGCGATCCTTCCAGTCGAGTTTTTGTTCCGCCGTGGTCGAGCGCGCGGCTGCCCGGCTTGCCTCAATAGACTGCATCGGACGTGGTCTCCGATCAACCGGCAATGGAGGCGGCAATGGGCATTGAACATCCGAAATACAAGGTCGCGGTGGTGCAGGCGGCGCCCGCCTGGCTCGACCTCGACGCCTCGATCGACAAGTCGATCGCGCTGATCAGGGACGCCGCGGAGAAGGGCGCCAAGCTGATCGCCTTTCCGGAGGCCTTCATCCCCGGCTACCCCTGGCACATCTGGATGGACTCGCCGGCCTGGGCGATCGGCCGCGGCTTCGTGCAGCGGTACTTTGATAATTCGCTGTCTTACGACAGCCCGCAGGCCGAGCGGCTACGCGATGCCGTGCGTAAGGCCAGGCTCACGGCCGTGATCGGCCTGTCCGAGCGCGACGGCGGCAGTCTCTATCTCGCGCAATGGCTGATCGGGCCGGATGGCGAGACAATTGCAAAACGCCGCAAATTGCGGCCGACGCATGCCGAGCGCACGGTCTATGGCGAGGGCGACGGCAGCGATCTTGCGGTCCATGCGCGCCCCGACATCGGCCGCATCGGCGCGCTGTGCTGCTGGGAGCATCTCCAGCCGCTGTCGAAATACGCCATGTACGCCCAGAACGAGCAGGTGCATGTCGCGGCCTGGCCGAGCTTCTCACTGTACGACCCGTTCGCGCCGGCGCTCGGCGCCGAGGTCAACAACGCCGCCTCGCGCGTCTATGCGGTGGAGGGCTCCTGCTTCGTGCTCGCGCCTTGCGCGACGGTCTCGCAGGCGATGATCGACGAGCTCTGCGACCGGCCGGACAAGAACGCGTTGCTACACGTGGGCGGCGGTTTTGCCGCGATCTATGGCCCGGATGGCAGTCAGATCGGCGACAAGCTGGCGCCAGACCAGGAGGGGCTGCTGATCGCCGAGATCGACCTCGGCGCCATCGGCGTCGCCAAGAATGCTGCCGATCCCGCCGGGCATTATTCGCGGCCCGACGTCACGCGGCTGCTGCTCAACAAGAAGCCGTACAAGCGCGTCGAGCATTTCGCGCTGCCGGTGGATACCATTGAGCCCACGGACATTGCCGCGGCGGCGAGCTGATCGCCGGGATCAAGGGGAGGCACGATCATGGAATCCGCAATTCCTCTGCATCTCGAGACACAGCGCACCCGCCACAAGCGCGTGCCGGAGGATTACCAGCCGCCATACCCATCGTTCGTGGCGCGCTACAGGCCCGCGGTGAGCCGCGTCGTGATGGCCTATTTCGGCCTGCAGTATCGCGGGGCGACGCCGGCAGCTGCGGCGGAAGCGCTCGCAGAAATCGCCGGGCTGTTCGCCGGCGAAGGTGGTCCCTCGCATTGGGACCGCGCGCACTATGTCGACCAGGCCGGCCACGCTAACATTGTCTCGGTGGCCTATTGGGACGACATCGCGCGTTTCGACGCCTGGTTTGTGCCGGCACGCGAGGCGTGGACTGGAAAGCACCGCGACGGCATCGGCACCTTCATCGAGGTGCTGCGTCCCACGGTGGCGCGGCACGAGACGCTGTTCTCCTCGCTCGGCAGGCCCGAAGGCGTCGCGATGATCGCCGACGGCATGAGCGGCGAGGTTCAGGAGCACGCCTATTGGGGCGGCATGCGCGACCGCATTCCGCTGTCGCAGACCGACCCGATGTCGCCGGGCGGCAATCCGGAATTGATCCGTGATGGTGCGCGGCTGCGCGTGAAGGCGAACGACAACCTGTGCCTGATCCGCTCAGGCCAGGACTGGAGCGATACCGAGGCGTCGGAGCGCAAGCTCTATCTCGACGATGTCGAGCCGGTGCTGCGTGAGGGCATGGACTTCCTGCGCGACGACGGGCTTGCGATCGGCTGCTATGCCAACCGCTACATGCAAGTGCTCTCGGCTGACGGCAAGGCGAGTGAAAAATCCTACGGCCAGAGCTGGTGGAAAAGTCTCGCTGCGCTGGAGCGCTGGGCGGAATCGCATCCGACCCACGTGAAAATCTTCGGTGCGGCGATGAAATATCTCTCCACGCTAGGGCCGTCAGCGAAGTTGCGGCTCTATCACGAGGTCACGGTGGCAACTGTCGATGAGCAGTTCTTCGAATATCTGAACTGCCATCCGAAGACGGGGATGCTTGCGGCGGTCGAGACAGTCACCGCCTAGGCGACACAATGGCCAAGCAGCTCCGGGTGCGCGGCGCAGATGTGATGCGCGCCGGCGTCCCGCAGCTCGGCCTCGCTGCCATAGCCATAGAGCACGCCGATCGCAGTCATTCCGTTGGTGCGGGCGCCGACCACGTCATGGCTGCGGTCGCCGATCATGATGGCGCTGTTTGCATCGACGCGGGCCTCGTCAAGCGCGTAGCGGAGCAGGTCACACTTGTCGACGCGCGTGCCGTCGAGCTCGGAGCCGAACAAGCGCTCGAAATAGGGTTTTAGGCCAAAATGTTCGACGATGCGGTTGGCGTAGACGGCGGGCTTGCTGGTCGCAACGAACATGCGCTGGCCGGTCGCGGCAATCGTCGTCAGCGTGTCGACAATACCGGCATAGGCCTCGTTCTCGAACAGGCCGATGTTGCTGAAGCGGTCGCGATAGAGCATTAGCGCCTGGTCGGCCAGTGCGTCGGTTCCGGTGAGCTTCTTCAGGCTCGAATGCAGCGGCGGACCGATGCACCAGGTCAGCTCGTCCTCGCTCGGCACTGCGAGGCTCAGCCGCTCGAGGGCGTACTGGATCGAGCGCGTGATCCCGGGCTTCGGGTCGGTCAGGGTGCCGTCGAGATCGAAGAAGACTGTCGCCATCAGGAGCCGGCTCGCGTTGAAATTGGCGTTCCGTTGCTAGTCGGATCGGATCTCAAGTCAAGACCCGTTGCATCATTGCTGCTTCGTCCATTCGACGATCGCGGCGGCATCCGCGCCCGCCTGCGCCTCCCAGGCAGTGATCGTGCCCGTTGCGGCCGTTCGGAGCGCCGCGACGAGGGATGGCGGCGCGGGCTCGGCGATCTTGACGCCGTTGTCGCGCATGCGCGCATAATTCTCCGAGGTGCGATGGGTCAGGAGCGCGAGCTGGCTCTGCTCGGTCTCGGCCGCGGCCGCCATCACCTCGCGTTGCGTCGGCTCCGGTAGCGCGGCAAATGCCTCGCTGCGGACGAAGGCGATCGAGACCGGCATCGCGTAGTTGATGGCTGTGAAATAGGGCAGGAAGTCCCACAGCTTGCGTCCCGCGCCGCCGTCGCCGGAGGTGAGGAACGCGTTCAGTTGATGCTCCCTCAGGCCGACAAGCGCTTTGTCCATCGGCAGGAACTGTGCGTTCGCGCCGGCCGCCTTCATCACCTCGCTGGAATTGGCATCGTAAGCCCGCAAATTGAGTTTCGGCAGGTCGTCAGCGCCTGCAAGCGACCGGTCCGACCACAGGCCCGTCGCAGGCCAGATCGTCAGATAGAGCACCTTGAGGCCGTGGGCGGCGAGGGCCTTTTCGTAAAGCGGCCGTGCGCGCGCATTGGCGGCGCGAGCGATGTCGACCGATTGCACCAGGAAGGGTAGCGTCGAGAGGCTGAGCACGGGGTCGAGGCCCGAGAGCGCGCCTGCAAAGGCGTCGCCGCCCGCGATCCGGCCGTCCAGCGCCGCGCGCGGCATTTCGCCCGAGCTGATCTTCAGCTGATTGTCGAGGGCGTTGGTCACGCTCACGAAACCGTTTGTGCGCGCGGCCACGCGATTGGCGAAAGTGCTGAGCCCGATCCCGGATATGTTGTTCTCGGGATATTCGGTGGTCATCCGCCAGTTCACTTGCGCCATGGCTGGCGCGGCGGACAGGATCAATAATGCGAGGGCAAGGATCGCGCGGATCCGTTTGGCGGGGAAGCGCATTGGGAGAAGCAGGTCAGTCAGCATTTATTGGCAACTCATCGAACCATGGCACGACGCCTCGACATGGCAGATCATCTTGTTGCATGCCGCGCCCGCGTGCGCCACGGCGATACTTGGGCACGGCTGACGCGAATTGCATCACGCATCGTCCCCGCACTGCTCGTGTCCGCGACACAGGCGATGGCTTGGGACAGCTCACCCGCGAAGACCAACGTTGCCGTTCCCAGCGTCGAAGAGCTGGCGATGCCGCCTGCGATGCCGGCGGATGGCCGCGAGAGCGACACGCGGGAATCGATCTGCCTGATCGTTGAGGCGGCCGCACGCGATGCCAAGCTGCCGTTGGAATTCTTCGCCCGCGTGATTTGGCAGGAAAGCCGCTTCCAGGCCGATGCGGTGGGCCCGATGACGCGCAACGGCGAGCACGCGCAGGGGATCGCGCAGTTCATGCCGGGCACCGCGAGCGAGCGCGGGCTTCTCAATCCCTTCAATCCGGTGCAGGCCCTGCCGAAATCGGCCGAGTTCCTGAATGAGCTCCGCAATCAGTTCGGCAATCTCGGCTTGGCTGCGGCCGCCTACAATGCCGGCCCGCGGCGGGTGCAGGAATGGCTCGCCGGCAGTGGTAGCATGCCGGAGCAGACGCGCAACTACGTCTATGCCATCACCGGCGCGACGGTTGACGCATGGGCCAAGGCCGGCAGCACCGGCAAGGGGCCGCCCAGCTCACCGCCCACGAGCTGCCGCGACCTGATGGCGCTGTTGAAGCGCGCACCGAACCCGTTCGTGGCCGAGCTCGAGCAGCATGTCGAGCTCGCTGCCGCCAGGATCTGGGGCGTTCAGCTCGCGGCGGGCTTCGATCGCAACAAGGCGCTGGCGATGTATTCCCGCGCCGTCACGCGCCTCAGCGCCGTGATCGGCGAGCGCGATCCCAGCCTGTTGAGCTCGGTGATGCGCAGCCGCGGTTCGCATCCCTTCTACCAGGTGCGCATCGGCACCGACACGCGCCCCGAAGCGGACGATCTCTGCAACCGCATCCGGAAAGCGGGCGGGGCTTGCTTCGTGCTGAAGAACCGCGGCGTGGCGGGGTAGGCGACAGCTGGAGCTTTCGCTTTGCGAAGAGCGGATCATAGCCTGCATTGATCTTGCGCTGGGTGCAGCCGTGTGAAAGGACAATCAAGGAGCGAACGCCCCGCGGAGGGTGAGCCTTTTGGAGCTGCTGCAGGTGATTGGGGGCGCGACACACAGAGATCCCATCGGAACGATCCACAGAATTGCTCTGGCATGCGCTTGTATGGTGAGCTTCGTGCTCTGGCTTGCATTGGATTCGGACTTCGCCAACGCCCTGTTTTGGGCTGCGAAGCTGGAGGGGCATCCGATCAGTGGGACCGTCCCGGTGAGTAAAGTCGCAATCTGCCTCGGCTGGAGCTTGTTGGCATTCGGATTAATCTGCCACCGCTACTGGATAGGGACGATCGCTATTTTGGCGCTTTTGGCGGCCACCCTTGTTGGCGAGATCGGCTCCAGCATTGTCGACATCAGGTTTTTTGATCTGCCGGTAGCCAAATCGATCGTTCAGTCGGCGCCGCATGGATTGCTTTATGCTCTCAAGCTGCCATTCATCGCGATTGCTCTTGCCTACTTCATCGTTACCAGGCGTGCCTTCGCCAATGCATATGAGCGGCTCTGCCTGGCAGCCATATTGGGCTTGTGCGCTATCATGGCGTGGACCGGCTTGTTCGATCTGATCTATCCGGGCATCGCATGGCGCTAGCCAGCATTGCGCCGCGCATGCCAGCCCCGCCGCGTGTTTCCTTGACGCGGCCGCCGGCATTGCCCGTTATGCAGGCCCGATTCCACAACCCCGACCGGCCGTCCCTTGGCGTTTCCTCCGCTCAATTCTCCTCAATGGCAAAGTCCGTGGCGCACCTTCGCCTGGGGGCTGCGTTCAATCACGCAGACGATCCTGACGCTAGTGCTGTTCGCGACCTATCTCGGCATCGGCGCGCTCGCCCATGACAGCCATTTCAGCCTGCTCTGGGCGCTGTGCTCGACACTGTTCGTCTGGGCCGGGCCGGCACAGATCATTTTGATTACCACGCTCGGTTCGGGTGCGACCGTCATCCAGTCGGCGATCGCGGTCACCGTCAGCGCGATCCGGCTGTTTCCGATGGTGGTCTCCGTGCTGCCGCTGATGCGCACACCAACGACCAAGCGGCGTGAGCTGTTCTTTGCGGCGCATCTCACGGCCGTGACGTTGTGGGTCGAATGCCATCGCTTCCTGCCGCAAGTGCCGCGCGAGCGTCGCATCGCCTTTGTGAACGGACTTGGCTTCGGTCTGGTCTCGGTATGTCTGACCGCCAACACGATCGGCTATTTCCTCGCCGCCAACCTGACTCAGACATTGGGCGCCGCGATCCTGCTGCTGACGCCGCTATCCTTCCTGTTCTCGACCGCGCGCAACAGCCGCGAGGTCGCCGATGTCGTCGCGCTCGCGCTTGGGGTTCTGCTCTATCCGCTGGCCGCGAAGATGAACTCCGGCCTCGACATCCTCGTCAGCGGCCTTGCCGCGGGCACGATTGCCTATGGCGTGCATTGGTGGCGGGAGGTGCGCGCATGAGCGCCCCGCAACTCATCGGCGACTGGCACGCGCTGCTCTTGCTGTTCGTCGCCGGCGTCATTCCCAACCAGATATGGCGCATGCTGGGCCTGTGGTTCGGCGGCGGTATCGACGAGGGCTCCGAGCTTCTGGTCTGGGTGAGGGCGGTCGCGACCGCGATCCTGGCCGGCGTCATCGCCCAGATCGTGGTCGAGCCACCCGGCGCGCTCGCCAGCGTGCCGGATGCCTTGCGCTACGGCGCGGTCGGCGCCGGCCTCGTTGTGTTCCTGCTGACCCGCCGCTCGATCTTCGCAGGCGTTGTCGCCGGCGAAGTCTTCATGCTGGCCGGCAAGTGGTGGTTGGGCTAAAACCGTCGCGAACAGCCAAGGAACTGGAAATATGGTTCGCGAAAACGAACTCCGCGAGGGCGAGGTCGCCATCGAACTTCCTTCAACGGAGGATGCCGGCCTCGTCTTCATCGGCCGCATCCGCACCCCCTGGACCTCGCGGCTGGAGACGCCGCGCCAGGGCCGCGCCGACGGCCCGGTGTGTCGCCTCGAGATTTTCGAGCCGTTCTTGCCCGCGATCAAGGGCGTCGATTTCTACAGCAATCTCGAAGTGCTCTACTGGCTCGACAAGTCGCGCCGCGACATCGTGCTGCAGAGCCCGAAGAACAACGACAAGACCCGCGGCACGTTTTCGCTGCGCTCGCCGGTCCGGCCCAATCCGATCGGCACCTCGATCGTGAAGCTGGTCGGCATCGAGGGCGGCACGATTCTCGTGCGTGGCCTCGATTGCCTCGACAACACGCCGCTGATCGATATCAAACCTGATCGCTGCGAGTTCACGCCATTGGCTGCGCCGCAGCCGGGGGACTTTCAGACGGAATAACGATCAGCTCTTCAACGCCGCGATCAGCTTGATCGCATTCTCTTCCAGCACCTTGACGTCTTCCTTGCGGCTCGCGGGCGGCAGCATCGCCACGCCGTCGTGGCGGGGCATCACGTGCATGTGGAGATGAAACACCACCTGGCCGCCGGCGGCCTCGTTGAACTGTTGCACGGTGATGCCATCGGCCTTGAAGGCCTTCATCGCGGCGGCCGCAATCTTGTGCGTGCCGCGGGCGACGTGAGCATAGTCTTCGGGCTTGATGTCGAGGATGTTGCGGGCAGGCGCCTTCGGGATCACCAGCGTGTGGCCGGGCACCCGCGGCATGATGTCGAGGAAGGCGAAGACATGCTCGTCCTCGTAAACCTTGTAGCAGGGAAACTCGCCGCGCAGGATCTTTGCGAAGATGTTGTTCGGATCATAGGCGGTCATGGCGGCGGCTCCCAAGAATTTTGAGCTTAGTTTTGCGCTTAGTGTCACCAGCGATGGCAAACCGTCAAGGCGCCTCGTCGATGCCTTTCCGGAACGGGCCGAGCTCGGCGAGCTCGCGTCCGGCCTCGGCGACATAGGCACGCTCGCGCTTGAGATAATCGTCGATGGCGCGACGCAGGCCGGGATCGGCGATGAAATGGGCAGAGTGGGTGGTCCGCGGCAGGTAGCCGCGCGCGATCTTGTGCTCGCCCTGCGCGCCGGCCTCGACATATGTGAGGCCGCGCTTAATGGCGAAATCGATTGCCTGGTAGTAGCAGACCTCGAAATGCAGGAACGGATGATGCTCGACCGCTCCCCAGTTGCGGCCGAACAGCGCGTCCGAACCGATGAAGTTGATCGCGCCCGCGATCCAGCGCTCGTTGCGGCGGGCCATCACCAGCAGCACGTCCTGGCTCATGGTCTCGCCGATCAGCGAGAAGAACTCGCGCGTGAGATAGGGACGGCCCCATTTGCGCGAGCCGGTCTCCATGTAGAATTCGAAGAAGGCATCCCAGGCGTCCTCGGTGATGTCCTTGCCTGTGAGCCAATGGATGGTGATGCCGGCGGGTAGCGCATCGCGTCGCTCGCGCTTGATCGATTTGCGGTGGCGCGAGTTCAGCGTCGCCAGAAAATCGTCGAAGGTGGCAAAGCCCTCATTGCGCCAGTGGAACTGCTGGTCGGTGCGCTGGAGGAAGCCGTGCTGGGCAAGCAGCTTCCACTCGGCCTCGCGGGCGAAGGTGACATGCACCGAGGAGGCCTTGCTGACGCCGCACAGCGCCACCAGCCCGCTCGCCAGTGCCTCCGTGATCCGCTCGTGGTCGACGCCGTCGCGGACCAGGAGCCGCGGCCCGGTCGCCGGCGTGAAGGGAACAGAGACCTGCAGCTTCGGGTAATAGCGCCCGCCGGCGCGCTCATAGGCATCGGCCCAGCCGCGGTCGAAGACGTACTCGCCTTGGCTATGCGATTTCAGATAGCAGGGCACGACGCCGGCGACACGGTCGTCGATCTTGGCCACCAGATGCCGCGGTCCCCAGCCGGTGCGGATCGTGGCTGAACCCGATTTCTCAACGGCGGAAAGAAACGCGTGAGATACGAACGGGTTATAGGCGGGCTTTAAAAGGCCGAAAGAATTGCCTGGAAGCCTGGATGAGGTTCCCGTGCCATGCCCGTTGCAGGCCTTGCCAGGATTGGCGCAGGCGTCCCAATCCTCTGGCGAGACTTCGCCAATGGACGGTACGGCCTCCAGCGTGATGTCCGATGATCGCATTGCGCCCAAGATCGTGCATTGCAGCAGCGACTTCAAGGGTGGGGAACATCAAGCCTGCGGCACGAAGCCCTCAAAGATCATCTGATCGGCATATTGCCCAACCCGCGCCCGCTGCTCGGGCGTGCGCACGGTCCAGCCGAGCAGGGCGCAGCCGAAGACGTTTCGGGCGATCCAGGGGGCGGGCGCCGGCAGGTGGTCGACCTTGAAGGCGATGAAGTGGGGCTGGGTCTGGAAGCCGTGGCGGAGGTACAGCATGCTGTCGCGCTGCGCTTGCGTCAGGTAGGCCCAGTACTCGTCTTCATAGGTCCGCTGCGCGACGATGCCGCGCGGGCGGGAGGGCAGCAGCTCACGCAGGGCCAGCACCTGGTCGGGGTCGAAGGACATCCCGACCGCTTGCCCCTGATATGACGCCAGCACCTCGGCCATCCGCTTCACCAGCTTGCGGTCGCCATCAAAATGGCTTTTCACCTCGATCACCAGCGGCACGCGGCCGGCAACCATCGCGCAGAGATCGCCAAGCGACATCATCCGCTCAGGCGTATCCCTGAACCTGATGGCCTTCAGCTCCGCCGCGGTCTTTGCCACCACCGGGCCGGTGGCCTCGGTGAGGCGGCCAAGCGCGTGGTCGTGGTGGACCATGGCCTCGCCGTCGGCGGAGAGCTGGATGTCGACCTCGATCGAGAAATTGCCCGCAACCGCCGCCTGCACCGCGCCCGGCATGTTCTCGACGATACCGCGGGAGATGTCATGCAGGCCGCGATGGGCGACCGGCCGCGCTGTCAGCCAATCCGGAGCACGCACGATGCTGACCTCAGGCGACCTCGAACACGCCTTCGACCTCGACCGCCGCATCCGCGGGCAGCGAGGCCACGCCGACGGTGGTGCGGGCGTGGCGGCCCTTGTCACCGAAGGCCGCGACCATCAGGTCGGAGGCGCCGTTGAGAACCTTTGGCCCGTCCAGGAAGTCCGGCGCCGAGTTGATGAAGCCGCCGAGACGCACCACGCGCACAACCTTGTCGAGGTCGCCAAGCGCCGCCTTGACCTGTGCGAGCAGGTTGACGGCACAGCCGCGCGCGGCCGCAGCACCTTGCTCGAGCGAGACGCCAGCGCCGAGTTTGCCCTTGGCGATCAGCTTGCCGGCGGGATCGAAGCAGACCTGGCCGGAGACGAACAGCAGATTGCCGGTGCGCACGAACGGCACGTAATTGGCGACGGGAGTGGGGGCCTCGTGCAGCTTGATGCCCTGTTCCGCCAGTTTCTGCTCGACCGTGCCCGCCATGTCTCGACCTCGATGTCTGAAAAATTATCCGCTCCGGCGGGTCTGGTGACCGCCGGGCGCGCCCTGTTTCGCCCATCATGCCGCCACATGCAAGCAAGCCGATAGGGCGACGGGACGCCGGGGTGAACTGGATTTTCCCGAGGCAGGTCAGGAGGTTCAACGGAGAGGCGCAACTTTACGTGAAACCGCCGCAGTTGCGACGCAATGGAACGGTCATTAAAGTGTCGAATCTGCGCGTCCCCAGGGAACAGACATGGTGCACCTTTTCCGGACTTCATTCGGTGTGATGGCGCTCGCGATGGCCGCCGTCGGCGCCGGTGGCAGCGCGCATGCCGCGAACGGTCCGTTCCTCGCACACCAGGCGCTCTATGATCTGAGCCTGGTCAAATCGCGCTCCAATTCCATCAACAGCGCGCGCGGCCGCATCCTCTACAATTTCTCCGGAAGTGCTTGCGAAGGCTACACGTCCGAATTCCGCCAGGTCTCCGAGCTCGACAGCGGCGAGGGCAAGGTCACGCTCAGCGATCTCCGCTCCAATTCCTGGGAGGACGCCACAGGGAAAAGCTACCGCTTCAAGATCGAGACGCGGATGAACGAGACCGAGGCCGGCCTGGTCGACGGCTCGGCGGAGCGCGACGGCGACCACATCAACGTCAAGCTGAAGTTGCCGGCACCGAAGAATTTCACTCTCGACGGCAAGATCGTGTTTCCGACCGAGCAGATCCAGCACATCATTGCCGCCGCCAAGGACGGCAAATCGCTGCTCGAGCTCTCCGTCTATGACGGCTCCGACGATGGCCAGAAGGTCTACAACACGCTGACCGTGATCGGTCAGGCCATCCCTGCCGACCGCACCGCCTCGCCCGATCCCTCGACCTCGGACGAGCACATGAAGTCGCTGAAGCGCTGGCCGGTGACCGTCAGCTATTTCGATCGCGACGTCCAGCAGAAGGAAGGCGAGCAGACGCCGGTCTATGCGATGTCGTTCGAGCTCTACGAAAACGGCGTCTCCCGCCAGCTCGTGCTCGACTACAACGACTTTGTCATTTCCGGCGCGATGGGCAAGTTCGACGTCAAGGACAGCAAGCCCTGCAATTGAGGGGCCCCGCGCTCTCTCCTTCGTCATTGCGAGCGCAGCGAAGCAATCCAGAATCTCTCGGCGGAAAGATTCTGGATTGCTTCGTCGCAAGAGCTCCTCGCAATGACGGGCTAGCCCTCAACGCCATCTCCAGTTACGCTCAACCACAAACTCCGGGAGCCAGCACCATGCCCAAGCTCGACCATCTGCGCCCCAGCGGCCTGCACCACAATCCCGCTTATTCCCACGTCGTCACCGCCTCCGGCGCGCGCACGATCTACATCTCCGGCCAGGTGTCGGTGGACGAGGAAGGGCGGATCGTCGGCGAGGGCGATCTCGCCGCACAGACCACGCAGGTGATGCAGAATCTCGGCCATGCGTTGAAGGCAGCCGGCGCGAGCTATGCCAACATCGTCAAGATCACGACCTTCGTCGTCGGCTACAAGCCGGAGCTGCGCCCGATCATCGGCAAGGCCCGCTCGGTCTTCTTCGAAGGCATAGAGCCGCCGGCCTCGACGCTGGTCGGCGTCTCCGCGCTTGCGGCGCCGGAGTGGCTGATCGAGATCGAAGCGATCGCAGTCGCGGATTGATGCTGAGCGCCGCCGGCTCACGCTCCCCGCAAAAAATGAAAAACAACCCCATGCACAGTAGGCGGGCGGTGCAAGGGGACCGCAATTCAATGCCAGTACAAATTTCGCATTTAGCGAATTCCATTTGACGCGTCGGGCAAAACAGTGGCACTCTGCCATGCTGGCATTTTCGAAAAGCCCGTAGCCCGTAGATGGGTTGAGCGTTTGCGAAACCCATCGCGCTTGTTTGTTGGTAACGGGCGATCAGTCTGATGATGGCAACGATTTCGGAGAGCGGTGAGCGGGAAGAGATGGGTTTCGCAAGGGCTCAACCCATCCTTCGGACTGACATCTCTTGCAGCAGCATCATTGCGTCGTCGGCCCGGTCGGTCGGCACGAAGAGATGGTCGTGGTGGAAGGCCGAAACTGCATTGGCGCTGATGCTGGATTCGGCGAGCCGGGCCGTGATGGCGGCGAGAAAGCCGACCGCATCGAGCGCGGAGTGAACCGTCAGGGTGATCAGGCGCGAGGCGAATGCGTAGCTTAGTCCTGCCGCTTGCGCCTCGTCACGCAGGATGACCAGCGTCGTCCCTTCCTGCTCGCGGAACATCAGCAGCGGATTGAGCCCTGCTGGAATGCCCTCGTTTGCCGCGATGGTGCAGAACACGAAGGTGCCCGGCTGCAGCTCCGGTTTCATGTGTTTCAGTAGCACGCTGAGATCGCGTTCACCTGTCACAGCCGTTTGTCTCTCGGGAACGGGGCCCGCCGTATCCCGTCATTGCGAGCGCAGCGAAGCAATCCAGAATCTTTCCGCGGTGACAGTCTGGATTGCTTCGCTGCGCTCGCAATGACGATGTGGATGCACTTTGCCATCATTCCTGCGCTTTCTCCGGGCCGTCATATGCGATGCCCCGAATGACGGCGGCGCTGCCGAACTTCTTGCGCAGGCTGTCCACCGCGCGCTCGGCATGCGCGGCGCGGCGGTCGAGCATGTCGGTGTCGTCGGCGGGGGAGCCTTCGCGCAGTGCGCTGACGCCGGCGCCCATCAGGCGGAAGGCGGTGCCGTCGATCTCTTTCGCCAACATCTCGCGGCAGATCGAAAAGATCTTTGCGGCGAGCTGCGTCGGCGCTGCGATCGATTGCGAGCGCGTGCGCTGGCGGAAATCGGCCGTCTTCAATTTCAGCGTGACGGTCGAGCCGGCAAGCTCGCTGCTCTTGAGCCGCGACGACGTCTTCTCGCACAGCCGCCACAGGATCTTTTCCAGCGAGGCGAAATCGCGGATGTCGGTCTCGAATGTGGTTTCGCTCGAAATCGTCTTGGCGCCGCGATCGGCCTCGACACGGCGATCGTCGATGCCGCGGGCGAGCCGCCACAGCCTGCGGCCGTCGCTCGGAAACTGCCGCATCAGCTCGATCTCGTCGGCCTTCTGCAGGTCGGCGATGAGACGGAAGCCGCGCTGGACCAGGCGCTCCTGCGTCGCCGGTCCCACGCCGAAGATGAAGCCGACCGGCCTCGAAGCCAGCATCGTGCGCGCTTCCTCCTGATCGAGCGCAGCAAAGCCGCGCGGCTTGTCGAGATCGGAGGCGATCTTGGCCAAAAACTTGTTGCAGGACAGGCCGACCGAGACGGAGATGCCGACATCGCGCTCGACGTCTCTGGCAAACCGCGCCAGCACCTTGGCCGGGATCATGCCGTGCACGCGCTCGGTGCCGGAGAGATCGAGAAAGGCCTCGTCGATCGACAGCGGCTCGACCAGCGGCGTCAGCGCCTGCATGGCCTGTCGCACCTCGCGCCCGACGCGGACGTATTTCGCCATGTCGGGCGGGATCACGATTGCATGCGGACAGGCTTCCAGGGCCTTGAACATCGGCATCGCCGAGCGCACGCCATAGGTGCGCGCGATGTAGCAGGCGGCCGACACCACGCCGCGTCTTCCCCCGCCGATGATGACGGGCTTGTCGGCGATGTCAGGATTGTCGCGCTTCTCGACCGTTGCATAGAAGGCATCGCAGTCGATATGGGCGATGGTCAGGCTCGCGAGCGCGCGGTGGCGGACGAGGCGAGGGGATCCGCAGGCGGAACAGCGCCGCAGGCCGAAATTCTGCAAACCGATGTCCAGATCGGCCAGACAATCCCGGCAGAAGCAGCGGGGCCCGGCCGGATCGGCGACGCTCACGGCACATCGCGCTCCCAGGTCCGGTCGCCGAGCGCATCGCCCAGCACCTGCCGCGCTGCGGCAACGTTGGTCGGATGCAGCTCCGAGGCCTTGGCAAAGGCCTTCACGGTGTCGTCATCGCGCAGCACGAAATCGAGCACGCTGAGCAGGAAATTGGGGTCCGAGGCGGCGTTCCGGAGCGTCTCCGGGCCGACCCCTGTCTCAGCCAGGAACAGGCCCAGCCTTTCGGGATCGCCCGCCACAAAGGACAGCGCCTGAATCGCAACGATTTCAGCGACTTCGCGAGGGTTGTGAACAGGCTTTTTCACGGGCCCGGTTTGCCTTTCCATTAACTTTCAGTGTCTACTTTGGATCATGCCCGAGTCTTGGGAGTGAGTCTCGCGCCTGAGTCTTGCGACCCCAGACAAGCAACTGGAAACCACATCGCAGAAAGTGGCCCCTCGGGTTTAACGAAACTCAAGCGAATCTGAGGCTAGTTTGAATCCAGTTTTCGAAGCGCCGGAAAGCGGCGCCTGAGGCGTCACATGCACCGGTCTTTGGGACCAAACAGGAGGGCGGGATGGCTAAGACCGTCCTGATCGTGGAAGACAACGAGCTCAACATGAAGCTCTTCCGCGACCTGTTGGAGGCGCACGGCTACCAGACCTCCGGAACCAGCAACGGCTACGAGGCGCTCGACCTCGTGCGCAAGATGCGGCCCGACCTGGTGCTGATGGATATCCAATTGCCGCAGGTCTCGGGCCTCGAGGTGACGCGCTGGATCAAGGACGATCCGGAGCTGCGCTCCATTCCCGTCGTCGCGGTCACGGCGTTCGCGATGAAGGGCGACGAAGAGCGCATCCGCGAGGGCGGGTGCGAAGCCTATTTGTCCAAGCCGATCTCGGTCGGCAAATTCATCGAGACGGTCCGGCGTTTTATCGGATAGGAAGTGAGTTCAAAGTGTCCGCGCGTATCCTGGTTGTCGACGACGTTCCCGCCAACGTCAAACTCCTCGAAGCCCGCCTGTCCGCCGAATATTTCGACGTGATGACCGCGTCGAACGGCACCGAGGCGCTGGCGCTGGCCCGTCGCGCCGAATGCGACATCATCCTGCTCGACGTGATGATGCCCGACATGGACGGCTTTGAAGTCTGCCGCCGGCTCAAGACCGATCCGGCCACGCACCACATTCCCGTCGTGATGGTCACTGCGCTCGACAGCCCGTCCGACCGCAATCGCGGACTGGAAGCCGGCGCCGACGATTTTCTGACAAAGCCCGTTTCCGACGTCGTGCTGATCGCGCGCGTGCGCTCGCTGACGCGGCTGAAGATGATGACGGACGAGCTGCGCATGCGCGCCATCACCTCGCTCGAGATCGGCATGCAGGCGCCCGAGCGCAGCGCCATCGCCGATGCTGGCAAGGGCGGCCGCATCCTGCTGGTCGACGACCGGCAGTCGTCCTATGAGCGGCTGGCGACGATCCTCGCCGCCGAGCACACCGTCGACGTCGAGTCCAATCCGACCGAAGCGCTGTTCCACGCGGCCGAAGGCAATTACGACCTGCTGATCGTCTCGCTCGACCTCAACAATTTCGACGGCCTGCGGCTGTGCAGCCAGGCCCGTTCGCTGGAGCGCACGCGCCACGTGCCGATCCTGGCGATTGCGGAGGCGGAAAATGCCACGCGGCTGCTTCGTGGTCTCGAGATCGGCGTCAACGACTATCTGCTGCGTCCCATCGACAAGACCGAGCTCTTGGCGCGCGCCCGCACCCAGATCCGCCGGCGCCGCTACACCGATCATCTGCGCGACAACGTGCAGAACTCGATCGAGATGGCGATCACCGACGCGCTCACCGGCCTGCACAATCGCCGCTACATGGAGAGCCATCTGGCGACGCTGGCCGAGCAGGCCTCGACCCGCGGCAAGCCGCTGGCGCTGATGATCCTGGACATCGACTATTTCAAGTCGATCAACGACAATTACGGCCACGACGCCGGCGACGACGTGCTGCGCGAATTCGCGGTGCGCGTGCGCAAGTCGATCCGCGGCATCGATCTCGCCTGCCGCTACGGCGGCGAGGAGTTCGTCATCGTGATGCCGGAGACCGATCTCCACGTCGCCGGCATGGTCGCCGAACGCCTGCGCCGCTCGATCGCGGGCGAGCCCTTTGCCGTCCACAAGGGCACCAAGCGCATCGAGGTCACGATCTCGATCGGGCTCACCACGCTGGAGCAGAAGGGCGAGGCGGTGGCCGACGTCCTCAAGCGCGCGGATACCGCCCTCTACCGCGCCAAGCACGACGGACGGAATCGCGTGGTGTCGCAGGCGGCGTAGCGCCTCAGCCTCAGCGTCGTCCCGGCGAAGGCCGGGACCCATAACCCCAGGGAGAGGTTGTGGGTACGAGCTGATAACTCCGAGTCTTCGTCAAACTACGGCCTGTGGCTATGGGTCCCGGCCTTCGCCGGGACGACAGTTATGATTGCCGCGCGGGCTTGCCTCGCTTTATGACCGGCTTCACCGCACCACCCACATCCACCCCCGCGTTCCGCAGCAGCACCTTCGCCGCTTCCTTCGCCGCGCGCGCCATGGCGGGGTCGTCGCGGACGAGGTCTTGCGCAATCGAGCCGTCGACCAGCAGCACGAGCTGCGTTGCGAGCGCGTCGGCATCCGCAACGCCAAGCTCGTTCAACCGCTCGCGAAACCAGACGCGGCGGCTTTCCTTGAAGGCGATGGCGATCTTCTTCACGGCGCGGTCGGAGGGGCCGAGCTCGGCGACTGCATTCACGAACGGGCAGCCGCGAAAATCCTTGGCCGAAAAGCGCCGCTCCAGCGAATCGAAGGTGCCGAGAATCTGCTCGGCCGGCGGCTTGTCGGAGGGACGCTGGGCTACGAAGCGGCGTTCCAGATAGGCGGCGATCAGCGCGTCCTTGGACGGGAAGTGGTTGTAGAGCGTCCGCTTGGAGATGCCGATCTCGGCCGCGATGGTGTCGACGCCGATGGCGCGAATGCCTTGCAGATAGAACAGCTTGTCGGCTGTCTCGAGGATCCGCTCTTTCATCGTCTGTGGGGCGGGCGGGGGAGCCATGCGGCCGGATAAGTCCTGTTGAGCTTCTCTTGAGCTTCTCTTGGCTTGACAGTGCAACCCTTCTATAGACTAATTACACAGGTCTGTGTACCCAAAATCAGCGCGAATTGCAGACGCCGGCACGCGCGCCGTGCCCATGAGGGAGAACAACAATGCCCCTGTTGCAGGTCCTGCGTCCGACATTGCCGATCCTGATCGGCGCCTCGATCATGCTGACGCTGAGCATGGGGCTGCGGCAATCGCTCGGCATCTTCATGCAGCCGCTGACGCACGACATCCACCTCTCGGTGTCGGACTTCACGCTGGCGCTCGCGGTGCAGAACCTCGCCTGGGGCTTTCTCCAGCCGCTCGCCGGCGCGATGACCACGCGCTACGGTTTTCGTCCGATCATGATCGTGGGTGCCCTGATGTACATCGTGGGCCTCATCCTCATGGCAACCGCGAGCGGGCTTGTCGCCATCATGATCGGCGCCGGCGTGCTGATCGGCACCTCGCTCGCCTGCACCGCGGCTGCGCTCGCGATGTCGGTGGCGGCACGCGCGGTCCCTGCGACCGTGCGTTCGACCGTGCTCGGCATCGTCTCCGGCGCGGGCTCGCTCGGCGCGCTGCTGTCGGCGCCGATCGGGCAGATGCTCAACGAGGGCTTTGGCTGGCGCATCGGGCTTGCCGGCTTCGTCGTGATGTCGGTGCTGATGATCCCCGCCGCCTGGTACGCCGGCCGGGTCGATGCGATTCCGCTGCCGAAGCCGGCCGCCGATGACATCGGCGATGCCTCGGCCATGACAGCGGCGAAGACCGCGTTCGGCAACGCCTCCTTCGTGGTGATGACCTGCGCCTATCTGGTCTGCGGCATGCAGCTGGTGTTCTTGACGACGCATCTGCCGTCGTATCTGGCGATCTGCGGCCTCGATCCGATGCTGAGCGCGCAGACGCTCGGCATGATCGGCGGCTTCAACGTGCTGGGCTCGCTGTTCTTCGGCTGGGCCGGCCAGCGCTGGAACAAGCTGGCGCTGCTCGGCGGCATCTACATTTTCCGCTCGCTCGCGCTCGCCTGGTATTTCATGCTGCCGGCTACACCCGCATCGACGCTGCTGTTCGGCGCCATCATGGGCTTCCTCTGGATGGGCGTCGGCCCGCTCGTCGCGGGCGCCGTCGCCGAGATGTTCGGCCTGCGCTGGCAGGCCATGATCCAGGGCCTCGCCTTCATGAGCCACCAGATCGGCAGCTTCCTCGGCGCCTACGGAGGAGGGCTGATCTACGACCAGCTCGGCTCCTACACCATGGCCTGGCGCATCGGCGTGGCGCTGGGCCTTGCCGGCGGCATCATCCAGGTCGCCTTCGCGCTGATCCGGCCGTCGCAGCCGCCGGCGCCGGTGTTGCGGACGGCTTAGGCGAGGCGAGGGCTCATTATAGGTATGACGCGGATGTCGCGACGCCTGGTTGCGACTGGCCGCTTCTGCCGCCAACGTTGATGTGTGTGCCAGCGACCCCGCAACGAACTTCTCGTCCTATGCGGGATCGCTTGTGACGGCGCTTTCGCCTGAACTGCCGGCCTATTCGGCCAGTTCGCGCATGACCTTGATCAGATCCGACTTGCCTTCGAAGCCGATGCCCGGAATGTCCGGCATGATGATATGGCCGTCTTCAACCCGGACCGAATCCGGAAATCCGCCGTAGGGCTGGAAGAGGTCGGGGTAGCTCTCGTTGCCGCCGAGCCCCAGGCCGGCGGCGATGTTCAACGACATCTGGTGACCGCCGTGCGGGATGCATCGCGACGGCGACCAGCCATGTTGGGCCAGGACGTCCAATGTCCGGAGATATTCGACGAGACCATAGGACAAAGCACAGTCGAACTGCAGCCAGTCGCGATCCGGACGCATGCCGCCGTAGCGGAGCAGGTTGCGGGCGTCCTGGTGCGAGAACAGGTTCTCGCCCGTGGCCATCGGGCCGGGATAGAATTCCGCGACGGCGGCCTGGAGGGCGTAGTCGAGCGGATCGCCGATCTCCTCATACCAGAACAGCGGGTACTCGCGCAGCATCTTGGCATAGGCGATGCCGGTCTCGAGATCGAAGCGACCATTGGCATCGACGGCCAGCCTGGCCTGCGACCCGATCTCCTTGAGCACGGCCTCGATGCGGCCGCGGTCCTCGTCGATCGACGCGCCGCCGATCTTCATCTTCACGACGTTGTAGCCGCGGTTCAGGTAGCCGCGCATTTCCGCCTGCAGCGCGGAGTTGTCCTTGCCGGGATAGTAGTAGCCGCCGGCAGCGTAGACGAAGACCCGCGGGTTGGCCTCCTTGCCCTTCATGTCCGCGAGCAGGCGAAACAGGGGCTTGCCGGCAATCTTTGCGGTCGCATCCCAGATCGCCATGTCGAGCGTTCCGACCGCGACCGAGCGCTCGCCGTGACCGCCGGGCTTCTCGTTCGACATCATCTTCGTCCAGATGCGGTGCGGATCGAGATTGGTGCCATCGTCGTTCAGCAGGCTCGCGTGTTCGGCTTCGAGGATGCGGTCGCGAAAGCGCTCCCGGATCAGCCCGCCCTGACCATAGCGGCCGTTCGAATTGAAGCCATAGCCGACCACCCGCCGCCCGTCGCGGACGACGTCAGTCACGACGGCGACAAGGCTGGAAGTCATCTTCGAAAAGTCGATGTAGGCATTCCGGATCGGTGACGAGATTGGCTTGGTCGTCTCGACGACGTCTACGATACGCATGGCATTATCTTTCTGTGGTTGTTGATGTCTTCGGTTAGGGATCGGTTGCCAGAACTTCGGTCTCGGCCGTGGCGGGCTTGTCGTGGCGCAGCCGCACGGCTTCCTTCGCCTGCTTCTGATCGAACGCGCCGTCCCACTTGGCGATCGCGATCGTCGCGATCCCGTTGCCGACGAGATTGGTCACGGCGCGGGCTTCGTTCATGAAGCGGTCGACGCCGAGCAGAAGAACGAGGCCGGCGACGGGAACGGTGTGGATCGACGATAGGGTTGCGGCGAGCGTCACGAAGCCAGCGCCGGCGACGCCTGCCGATCCCTTCGACGTCAAAAGAAGCACGCCCAGCAGGACGATCTGGTCGCCGAGAGAAAGATCCGTGTTTGTCGCCTGAGCGACGAAGACGGCGGCCATCGAAAGGTAAATGGAGGTTCCGTCGGCGTTGAACGTGTAGCCGGTGGGCAGCACCATGCCGACGACGGTCTTGTCGCAACCGAGCCGCTCGAGCTTCACCAGCATCTGCGGCATCACCGCTTCCGTCGAGCAGGTGCCCAGGACGATGAGGATCTCATCCTTGAAGTAGCGCAAGAACTGCGGCAGCGGAAAACCGGCCCACGCCGCGATGCCGCCGAGCACCAATACGACGAAGAGGATCGTGGTAATGTAGACGCCGAGCATCAGATAGCCGAGTGACCAGAGCGTCGCGATCCCGTATTTCCCGATCGTGAAGGCGACTCCCGCTCCAGCGCCCAGCGGCGCGAGGCGCATGACCATGGCCACGACCCGGAACAGGGCGTGCAGCAGGATGTCGATGACGTTCACCAACGGCTTGCCGTAGTCGCCGAGTTGGACCATGGCGATGCCGATCAGCACCGAAACCAGGATGACCTGCAGCATCATCCCCTTGGCGAAGGCATCCACGATCGTGTTCGGGATGATGTCGAGCAGGAATTGCACGAAGCCGTGGTTGCCGTCGGCGGCCTTCACGTAGGCCGAGATCGATCCCGCATCGATGTGGCTGGCGTCGATGTTCATGCCGGCGCCGGGCTTGATCACGTTGACGACGACCAGGCCGATGACAAGGGCCAAGGTCGAGACCACCTCGAAGTAGATCAGCGACTTCACGCCAATCCGGCCGACCTCCTTGATGTCGCTCATCCTGGCTATGCCGACAACGACCGTACCGAAAATGATCGGCGACAGCAGCATCTTGATCAGCTTGATGAAGCCGTCGGCGAGCGGCTGAAGGCTGGTTCCGACCTGGGGCCAGAGATAACCGAGCAGGCCGCCCAGCACGATAGCAAGCAGGACCTGCACGTAGAGTTCGCTCAAATATCCGAAAGAAGGCGAATTTTTCAATGTTTTCTCCCTGGCGGCTACGTCTATGCCGGGCCTTGGGGGCCTCTGTCGCTGTTTGGGAAGGGCCACTCCGGTCTCCGGAACGGCTTCCGTGCTGCTGTGGTGTTGTGTAGCTTGCGACGATCCGTAGGCTTCGGCCGGAGAGAACGCCAATGCTGTTGCCGAGATTAGTCATGCCGGTTAGGCATCACCGATGGAGCTGATCTGGTTCGAGGATTATCTGGCTCTCTCGGAGACCTTGAGCTTCTCCAAGGCGGCCGAAGCCCGTCACGTGACCCAGCCGGCCTTCAGCCGGCGGATCCGGGCATTGGAGGAATGGGTGGGGGCGCCGCTATTCGTTCGAACGACACACAGCGTGACGCTCACGCCTGCCGGCGAGCATTTCCATGGCCAGGCCGAAATTCTGACCCGGGCGCTGCATCAGTTGCGCCGCGAAACACTCGAAGTGGCCGGACGGGGCACGGGGCCGCTGTCGATCGCGGCGACGCACGTGCTGTCGTTCACGTTCTTTCCGAAGTGGGTTCGGAGCAGCGAGAAGATTCTCGCCTTGGGCAATCTCAATCTCGTCTCGGACAGCATGTTGGCGTGCGAGCGGATGATGCTCCGGGGCGACGTGTCGTTCCTGTTGTGCCACTACCACCGCAGCATGGGCAGCCGGCTCGACACCAGGCAGTTCAAGAGCATCGTCGTGGGTACCGACACGCTCGTTCCCCTCAGCATCGCTGACGCCGGCCGGAAGCCGCGATGGTCGCTGCAGAACGACGAGACCGTCCCCTACCTGGCCTACAGCCCGCAGTCGGGGCTGGGCCGCATCGTGGCAAGCCAGTTGGCGAAGAGGGACCTGAAGAAGATCTTCACGTCGCATCTCGCCGCGACGCTGCTCTCGATGGTCAGGTCCGGAGACGGTGTCGCCTGGCTTCCTCGAACGCTGGCGGAAGACGACATCGAGGCGGGTTCGCTCGTCGAGGCCGGGGACGCCAAGTCCGCGGTCCCGATCGAGATACGGCTGTTCCGCCCGGCAGCACGACAGGGGCAAGAAGTTGAAGCTCTGTGGTCGGCATTCGAAGCCGCAGAGGTCGGCTGAAGAAACACTCGGCAGCCACGCGCTGCCGGGTTGCTATTGCATCCAACGTGGGGTGGGGAGATTTTTCTGACGCAGGAAATCCGGGTTGAACAGCTTGGATTGATAGCGCTGTCCGCCATCCGCGAGGATGGTCACGATGGTCTTGCCCGGGCCGAGGTCGCGCGCGAGCCGCATGGCGCCAACGATGTTGATGGCACTCGACCCGCCGAGCACAAGTCCTTCATGCTCGATCAGGTCGAATAGAACGGGGAGCGCTTCCTCGTCCGTGATCCGATACGCCGTGTCGATTGGCGTGCCTTCCAGGTTCCTTGTCACACGCACTTGCCCGATGCCTTCAGTGATCGAGTCTCCTTCGATCGTCAGCTCGCCCTTGGTGAACCAGTTGTAGAGCGCGGCCCCCATGGGGTCGCTGAGCGCAATCCTGACGGCTGGATTGCGCTCCTTGAGCGCTCGCGCAACCCCACCCAAAGTCCCCCCACTGCCGACGGCACACGTAAAGCCGTCGATTTTTCCGCCGGTTTGTTGCCAAATCTCAGGTCCTGTCGTGCGGTAGTGACCCTCGCGATTGGCGATGTTGTCGAACTGGTTAGCCCAGAACGCACCGAGCTCTTCGGCGAGCTGGCCGGAGTAGCGAGCGTAGTGACCGGGATTCGAATAGGGAACGGCGGGGACCAGTCGCAGGTCCGCACCACACAGACGCAACATATCCTTCTTTTCCTGACTTTGCGTGTCGGGCATCACGATCACGCTTCGATAACCGCGTGCATTGGCCACGAGCGCAATACCGATGCCGACATTTCCGGCCGTGCCTTCGACGATGACGCCGCCGGGTCCGAGCTTGCCGCTCTGCTCGGCATCATTGATCATGGCGAGGGCCGCCCGATCCTTGATCGAGCCACCGGGATTGAGAAATTCAGCCTTGCCGTAGATCTCGCAGCCCGTGGCCTCCGACGCCATTCGCAACCTGATCAATGGCGTATTGCCGATGGAGTCCAAAAATCCCGTTCGCACGCCGTTCATCGCCTGCCCACCTTCACGCTTCCGCAACTTTAGGCTGTTCGGCGGGCAATTCCGTTCTCTAGTTCAGGCGATCCAGGCAACGGTCTTGGCGTGCAGGCCGCTCAATCGGCGATTTTATTCCCGTGCGGTGTTTCATTTTCGCTTGTGGCCAGGGCAGCATGCGCTGAACTGTCCTCATCCGTCGGATACGCAGTTGAACTTTGGGCCCTTGGGGCTATTGTCCTGGGATCGCCGAGTTGGACCTGGCATCGGCGCCTGAGAGCCCATTTCGCTCCCGCCAATCGGCGGAGCGAGTTCATGCACGAAGCTGCTGCCCGTCCCGCGATAGACTGAGGCGGTTCTCACCCAGGAGAGGGCGCCAGGCAGTCACGTGGTGCCGACGTGCCTTTCTCAGAAAACCAGCTGGAGTTGGGCCCTTCGCATGAAAATCCGTGTCGGCTTTGAGATGATCTACGAGTTTCCGCAACCAACGCCTTTGATCGCGGTGATGGGCATTCACTTCACGCGGGCCTCCGACATCATCGTGCCCGATTACCTCACAAGCCAACCCTCCGTGCCGATCACGCCTTATCGCGACGGCTTCGGCAACTGGTGCAGCCGGATCGTCGCGCCCGCCGGTCGCGTGCGCCTCTCCGCCGACGGGACAGTGCGCGATAGCGGTCTGCCCGATGTGATCGTGCCTTCAGCCGCGCAACACGCGGTCGAGGACCTGCCGCCGGACACCATCGTTTACCTCCTCGGGAGCCGGTACTGCGAGACCGATCGGCTGTCCGACGTCGCATGGAAGCTGTTCGAGAAGACAACGCCGGGCTGGGCCAGGGTCCAGGCGATTTGCGACTTCGTTCACGGTCATATCGCGTTCGGCTATGAGCATGCCCGCGCAACCAAGACGGCGTGGGAGGCCTTCAACGAGCGCAAGGGTGTTTGCCGCGATTACGCGCATCTGGCCATCTCGTTCTGCCGCTGCATGAATATTCCCGCGCGCTATTGCACCGGCTATCTCGGCGATATCGGCATGCCGCCGCCGTATTCGCCCGGCGATTTTGCCGGCTGGTTCGAGGCCTATCTCGGCGGCCGTTGGTACACCTTCGATGCGCGCAACAACATTCCGCGAATTGGCCGCGTCCTGATCGCGCAAGGACGCGATGCCGCCGATGTTCCGATCACCCAGACGTTCGGACCCAACACGCTTCTCAGCTTCAAAGTGTGGACCGATGAGGTCGCGGAGACGTCCGGCGCCGCCTCCAGCCCAAGCGACCGCGATTGACCTCGCTATCGGGGGAGGGGCCTGCTACACTCTTCGCATCACCGCACGCTGCCGGGCTGTTATCGGTGACTGAGAGCATTGCGCTCCCGCCTTGATCTTGAAGGGCGGTCTGCATGGCAAACACAGCAATCATCAGGGACGCCTACGGGACTCCGGCAACCTTCGTCGGCTCAAAAACCGGCCGGGACGACGCTCCCTTCGTTTTTGTCAGGGTTGGAGACGAGGAGCGCCGGATGCGATGGTCCGAATGGGATGCGCTTCCAGCGTGGACCGGCGCGCCGCCACCCTGGGCTGGTAAGCAGAAACAATGAATGGATGCTCGACATGAAAATCGTCCGGATAAGAACGCCAATGACGACACTTGTCCTGATCTCCGCGCTTGGCCTGTTCGCGCGCGCTGCTCTCGCCGCGGAGCCAAGCTGCCGAGCCATCGAAAGCACCTCTGAGCGACTGGCCTGCTATGACGCGGCGTTTCCTCCAAAGGCGAAGAAGCCCGCCATGGCCAATATCGATGCGCCGTCCGGCTATAAGGATCCGTTCGTCGAAGAAGAAGCGCGAACCGCGGCCAAGCTGAAGAACATTTGCCGCGGCTGCTGAGAGCTCACCTGACGTCAATCATTGGCGGCGCTTGCATCTGCAGCCTGTGCATTGGCGAGATCGATCGAACCGATCGAAACCATCTCCATGGAGCCGCGGACGTTCTCCGAGGGCACCGTGATCATCGTGGCGACGCGGCGATAAACCGGGAAGCTGAGACCCTCGATCGCCTCCTCGTCGGTGACGACATCATATGTGCCAGCGGGCAGCAGCCGCTCGATGCCGCGGATCCGAAACGGATGTCTGAACGTGACGGTTTCTCGCCGCGAGCGGATGGTCATGTGGGCCTGCCTTTTCGACAAGAGGGGCTCAACCGACGCTGGCGGGGCGACCATGCGCCCGTTGCCCGGCAATAGCCAGCGCTATCGTCGAGACGTGGCGCGCTGCGCCCGCCGTGCGGCGAGCTGCCTCTCGAGTTCGCGGCGAACGTCGTCCACCACGCTGGCCCAGTCGCCTCGCGTGGGCTGCCTGAACAGCTTCATCGACCGATACCACGGACTGTCGTCGCGGTTGAGCAGCCAGCGCCAGTCCGGGTTGAACGGCAGCATCGTCCAGACGGGGGCGCCCAGCGCGCCGGCGAGGTGAGCGACGCTGGTGTCGACCGAGATCACCAGATCGAGGCAGGACATCAGCGCCGCCGTTTCGCTGAAGTCCGTCAGATGTTCCGTGAGATCGACGATGTCACGGCGTTCGGCAAGGAAGGCCCGGTCCTGATCGCGGACGCCCTTTTGCAAGGAGACGAACTGGACGTCGCAATCGAGCAGCGGCGCAAGTGCGCGCAGCGCCATCGATCGATTGTGATCGTTCTTGTGATCGGGATTACCCGCCCAGACCAGACCGACGCGGAAGCGGGTGTGGGGACCAAGCCGGTCCTCCCACGCCTTCACGCGCGCTGCGGGAGGCGCGGGAATGTAGCCTTCCGCAAGCGGGATCGTATCCAGCCGCGTCTTGAACGCCAACGGCAGCGCTCCAAGCGGGCAGTGCAGGTCGAACGCCGGCGGAGACGACCGGCTAACACACTCTGCGACCCCGGCGATGCCGCCGAGACACTGCTGGATCGGAGGTTCGACCTCCAGGATGACCTTGGCTCCGAGCGCGGCCACCATCGGCACATAGCGGGCGAACTGAATTGCATCGCCCAGTCCCTCATCGGAGTGCAGCAAGATGGTCTTGCCTTCGAGCGGCTGGTCACCACGCCAAAGCGCTTGCGAAAAGCCGCGATCGACCAGGCCGACGGATGGAAGCCGCCAGCGCGCCTCGCGCGCAAGCCAGCCGCGCTCGAAATCGCCGGTCAGGAGCTGAAGCGTCGCCAGATAGAACAGCGTCTGCGCATCGTCGGGGGCAGCCGCCTGCGATCTCTGCAGGGTCGCGAACGCTTCATCCAGCAATTGCAGATGCAACAGGACCACGGCCTTGTTGTTGAGCACGGCATGAAAATCCGGGCGAAGCGCCAGCGCCCGATCGAAGCAGGCAAAGGCCTGTTCCAGTCGGCCAAATCGCCAATGCAGCAGGCCGAGATTGTTGTACGTCTCCGCGAGGCCCGGATCCAGCGCAATGGATGTTTCGTAGTCCGCTTGCGCTTCGTCGAACCGGTTTACGGCCGAAAGGCAAACGGCGCGCATTTGGTACAGGGCTGCGGAATTCCGATTCAGCTTCTCGGCTGTATTGAAGCATTCCAGCGCTTCCGCATGCCGGCCGAGTTCTAGCAGCAACATGCCGCAGTTTTGCGCTGGCTCCCAATATTGCGGATTCAGCGTCAGGGCCTGCTGGTAATGCAGCACAGCTTCGTCGCCCTGCGCGACTTGCCAGAGCAAGTTGCCGACGTGATTCCATAGGCCCGCATCATCGGGCTTGAGGCGCAAGGCTTGGCTGTAATGTTGCCGTGCGTCCTCGAGCCGACCCTGCCGCTCCAGGATCGTGGCGAGACTCAGGAGATACTCTGCCCTCGGCGCCTGCCGGACCGCGCGCCCGATCCATTCCACCGCGGCGTCGGGCTGCTGCGCGTGAAAGCAAATCACGCCCAGCAAGTGGAGAGCATCCGGGTGTTGCTCGTCCAGCGTCAGGGCCTGCTGGCAGCAAAGCTCGGCCTCGGCAATTCGTCCCGATTGAAGATGCGTGAAGCCGGTCTGGCTAAGCGCCGCCGGCGTCGCTTGTCCGGATGGCCTGGCCGTGGCCCGGCGCTCGCTGCGATTCATGAACGGCTGGAAATTGTCGCGCTCCGGGCTGATGACTTAGAGCGATGGAGGTCCTAGGAGCCTCGCAATTGAAGAGCGAGGCTACTCCTTCTAACCACGCCAGGATTTCGCGAGGCTGACGGCTCCTCGCCTATCATCGCGCTCCCGTGCCCCGGACGCAGCGCAGCGCGTCTTCAGCGGTGCGCTGCTGAGCCGGGGCCCATGTCTCCACATTCTGCCGTGTTGCTTGCTGGGTCCCGGCTCTGCGCAGCAGCGTTTCACGCTGCAGCGCGTCCGGGACATGAGGGAGCGGCCCAAACGAAAACGGGGCCCGCAAGGGCCCCGCAAACTCTTCAACGCTGCGCCGATCTTACTTGATCTTGGCTTCGCGGAATTCGACGTGCTTGCGCGCCACGGGATCGTACTTCTTCTTGACCAGCTTGTCGGTCATGGTGCGCGAATTCTTCTTGGCGACGTAGTAGAAGCCGGTGTCAGCCGAGGACACGAGCTTGACCTTGATGGTGACCGCTTTGGCCATGTTCTGAACCTCAGAATATTGGGGAATCTGGAGCCGGCCAAACGGCCCGCGTTGGCCGGCAACCTAGCCAGAAACCGCCTGATGTCAAGGTTTCACACGTCGAAAACCACTCGAATCGGGCCCATCAGGCCTCGAAGAACCGGTTTTTCGGTCGGGGAAGGCCCAGATTCTCCCTCAAAGTGGGCCCTTCATATTCTTTCCGGAAAATCCCGCGCCGCTGCAGCTCCGGGACGACCTTGTCGACGAAATCGTCGAGGCCGGCGGGCAGGAACGGGAACATGATGTTGAAGCCGTCGGAGCCGCGCCCGACCAGCCACTCCTCCATCTGGTCGGCGATGGCTTTCGCCGTGCCGACGAAGGCCAGCCCGCCGTAGCCGCCGACGCGCTGGGCGAGCTGGCGCACCGTGAGCTTGTCGCGCCTGGCGAGGTCGACCATGCGCTGCCGGCCGCTCTTGCTGGCGTTGGTTTCCGGGATGTCAGGCAGTTGCCCATCCGGATCGAAGCCGGAGGCATCGGTGCCGAGGATGACCGAGAGCGAGGCGATGGCGCTGTCATAGTGCACGCGGCTGTCGAGCAGAGCGCGCTTCTCCTTGGCTTCCTCGATGCTGTCGCCGACCACGACGAAAGCGCCGGGGAGAATCTTCAGATGCTCGGGATCGCGGCCGATCGTCTCCATGCGGCCCTTGATGTCGGCATAAAGCTTTTGCCCATCGGCAAGGCTGCCGCCGCCGGTGAAGACGGCTTCCGCCGTCTCGGCCGCGAGCTGCCTGCCGTCTTCCGAGGCGCCGGCCTGCACGATCAGCGGCCAGCCCTGCACGGGGCGGGCGATGTTGAGGGGGCCGCGCACCTTCAGATATTTGCCGTTGTGGTCGAGCACATGCATCTTCGAGGGATCGAAGAACAAGCCGCTGTCGACGTCACGCACGAAGGCGTCATCGGCGAAGGAGTCCCACAAGCCCGTGACGACGTCGTAGAATTCGCGGGCGCGCTTGTAGCGCTCGGCATGCTCCATGTGGTCGTCGAGGCCGAAATTCAGCGCCGCATCCGGGTTCGAGGTGGTGACGATGTTCCACCCCGCACGCCCGCCGCTGAGATGGTCGAGCGAGGCGAAGCGGCGTGCCACGTGATAGGGCTCGTCGAACGTGGTCGACCCGGTCGCGATCAGGCCGATGCGCTCGGTGACGGCCGACAGTGCCGACAGCAGCGTGAACGGCTCGAACGAGGTCACGGTGTGGCTGCGCTTGAGCGCATTGACCGGCATGTTCAGCACGGCGAGGTGATCGGCCATGAAGAAGGCGTCGAACTTGCCGGCCTCGAGCTTCCTGATCAGCGTCTTGATGTGGCCAAAATTGAAATTGGCGTCGGGCCAGGCCCCGGGATACCGCCACGCGCCGGTGTGGATGCTGATCGGGCGCATGAACGCGCCAAGCTTGAGTTGCCGTTGTGCCATCGCGCCCTAAATCCCGTTCTGGTGTCGTTGGGGAAGGACATAGGCACGCCGGGGAACTCCGCCATCGGGGAAGGCGGGAAGAATTTTTTGTTTTTCGCGATCTGCTCAGCACAATCCCGTCATTCCGGGGCGCCGCGTAGCGGAGAGCCCGGAATCCATCGGGCCGCAGAGACGGCAAACGAGATCGGGCGAGCGCTCAAGCTTCCCGCGCGCCGGTCCATAGAAGGCCTAGCCACGACCTGTTGCTACCCGTTCCGGAAATTGCCATCCTCGCGGCCGAACACCGCAATGGAAGGCCATGACCTCTGCGAACAATTCCATTCCCGCGATTCTATCGCGCGGCAAAGGCCATCAATTTCTCTTGTATGGCGATGCCTGTTCGGGCGTGCCGGGTGCACCGCACGAGAAGACCTTCGCCTCGGTCAACGCGGTCGTTCAACGCCTCAGACCGCAGCCTGAATTCATTCTGTTTCCGGGCGATGAGATCATTGGACTAACGCCGGATCCGGACGCGCTGCGCTCGCAGTGGCGATATTGGCTGGACACGGAAATGGCCTGGCTCGACCGTGCAGCCATTCCGATGTGGCACACAACCGGCAATCACACGACCTACGACGTGATGAGCGAGGCAGTGTTTCGCGCGGTACTGGACCTGCCGGACAATGGGCCTGCAGGGCAAGCCGGTCTCTCCTACTTCGTGCGGCGCGGCGACCTCGTGATGGTGTTCGTCAACACGCTCTGGAGCGGCCTTGGCGGTGAGGGCCATGTCGAGCTCGCGTGGCTGGAAGCAACGCTCAGAGAACATGGCGATGCCCGACATAAGCTCGTCCTTGGCCATCACCCGGTGTTTCCTGTCAACGGCTTTACGGGGACATATCAGCGCGAGATCGGCCACGAATACGCTCGCCCGTTTTGGGACATCCTGGTGAACGAAAACGTGCTTGCCTACCTGTGCAGCCACATCCTCGCCTTCGATGTGCAGGCGCATCGCGGTGTCCTGCAGATTTGCACTGCGGGCGCGGGAACGGCTCACAGGATGCCGGAAGGCGTCGAGTATCTGCATTGCGTTCAGGCCGCACTTGACGAGGAGGGCATGCGTTATCAGGTGCTCGATATCGACGGCGCCGTCAGGGAGAGGATGGAATGGCCGTTGCCCGATCCTGATCCCGCCAGGTGGAGAGAGCTGCCGCTCGGAGATGTCGATGCGCCGTTCAGCGGACTTGTGACGAGCGGACGTCGGATCGAGCTGAGACTGGTGGGGCAAGGCGCCGCGACCGATGTCGCGTCAGCCCAGACGATTTTTACAGCCTTCGCGCCTGGTTCGATCGCGCCGTTCTGGCTCGGGCTCCGGGGACCGAAGCAAACCCTGACGGCCATCGTTGGTCGTGAGCCGGGGCGCAGTCCGTCCTATTGGTTCGGACCCGATCTTCCAGCAGGCGACGGTTTCGATATTCACGTGACGATCTACCCGGATATGGGTCCCGGTGGTCTCCTGTACCGCGATCACAACTCTCCTCTTTGGTCGTCCTTCACTTCTGCGTCGGCGCAAGGCCTGGAGCAGCTTTCGTGGCCCCGGCATTGGGCGATCGGCCACGGACAAGGCGGCTGCGAAGACCGTGCCTTCAGAGGTGCGGCGCTGAGCTTGCTAATCGCGTGAGTGAGCTTAGTGAGATCGGTGGCTGGATCAGCTCAAAATATCCTTGTGCATCTTGCCGCCGTAGAAATGGAAGAACGGCACCGGCGCGTCGTGGCGCAGCGGGCCGGTGGCAAGGCGGGTATCGAGCTCGTTGAGCACATTCCGTGTCATGGGATGCAGATCGGCGAGCGGTTTTGAGCCGAGCTCGACCCAGACCAATTCGACCAGCTCCGCATCCGCATGGATCACGCCCTCGACGCGGTGGGTGATCGCCGACGCATCCGCCGTGAAGAAGCGCGTGTCGAACCGCTTGACGCGGCCGGGCGGGGTGATCGCGCGCGCGATCAGGAACAGGCTGGAAGGATCTGGCAGCAGGCCCGCATCCGCAAACGGCTTCCAGGCGCCTTCGAGCTTGGCCTTGCCTTCGCTCTTGCGCCCCAAGCAGAGACCGGTCTCCTCGCAGGCCTCGCGGATCGCGGCGATGGCTAGCGATTTTGCGCGCGAGGCCGGGGTCTTCGGGCTGCCCTTGGCGAGATTGGTCTCTAGCTGCGTGGTGATGGGGGCCGCGACTGGCACGCGATAATCATCCTTGTCGACGCGGCCGCCGGGGAAGACGAATTTGCCGGGCATGAACACCACCTTGTCGTGGCGCTTGCCGACCAGGACCTTTGGAACGGTGCCGCTGCGATCGACCAGGATCAGCGTCGCGGCATCCCGGGGACGGAAATAGGGATGGTGATCGGCTTCCTTCTGATCGTGGACCTCAGCCTTTTCGTCCTGCGCAATATCCGTCATGTCCTCACCCAAACCGCTTTTATTTATTTTGCTTACACCGGCGGAATACCATCCGGCGGGTTGTCGTCAAACCCGTGCATGCGCAGAGCCCATTGCAAGCCGACCACAGCTCCCTTCACGGGCTGCAACAGGGCGAGCGAGGCGAAGAAGGTGAAGGGCAAATAGGCCGCGAAGGTCAGCCAGACCGGCGTCGTGTAATTGGTCTCGATCCACAAGATGCTCGGCACGGTGATGTGGCCGACGATGACGATCACGAGATAGGGGGGCAAATCGTCGGCGCGATGCGGCGTGAAGTCGAGGCCGCATTTCGCGCAATTGTCCGCCGTCTTCAGGAAGGCGCGGAACAGTTTTCCCTCGCCGCACCGCGGGCAGCGGCCGCGAAAGCCGCGCTTCATCGCCGCCCAGAGATCGCGCTTCTCGACGAGGCCGGTCTCGCGCGTCCAGATCTTTGGGGCTGTGCTCATGGTCACCATGCCTTGCCCTTCTGTCCCCCGCCTTTGCCCTTGCTCTTTCCTTTGTCCTTCTTGCCGGGCTTTCGCTTCGGCGGCTTGTGTTTTTTGTCCGGGCTGCGTCCGGGATGTGCCTTGAACGCGGGACGGCGTTGCGGACCAGGTTGCCTGCGGTCGCGCGGCGCGGTCTCGCTGGATGACGACAGCAGCTCGAAACGCAGCGCGCCTGCGATGGGAGCTGCCTCGATCAGGCGGACATCAACGACGTCGCCGAGCTGGTACATGGTGCGGCTGCGGGTGCCGACCAGCGCGTGGCGGCCCTCGTCATAGTTGAAATATTCCGTGCCAAGGGATCGGATCGGGATCAGTCCGTCGGCGCCGGTTTCAGCGAGTTTGACAAAGAGCCCGGCGCGCGTGACGCCGGAGACGCGGCCCTGAAAACTTGCGCCGATGCGGTCGGCGAGATGGTGCGCGATCAGACGGTCGACGGTCTCGCGCTCGGCCTTCATCGCGCGCCGCTCGGTCAGCGAAATGTGGGCGGCGACTTCGCCGAGCGATTCCGCCGTGTCGCTGTCGGGCAGGGCGCCTTCGCCGAGGCCAAGTGCGCGGACCAGCGCGCGGTGCACGACGAGGTCGGCATAGCGGCGGATCGGCGAGGTGAAATGCGCATAACGGCGCAAATTCAGGCCGAAATGACCGTAATTCTCGGATGAATATTCCGCCTGCGCCTGCGCGCGCAGCACGACTTCGCTGACCAGCGGGAAGTGGTCGTGGCCTTCGAGCTGCGCCAGCACGCGGTTGAACAGAGCGGGGCGCAACGCGCCGCCTTTGGCGAAGGGGACGTCGAGTGTCTGCAAAAACTCCGAGAGCGCGTGGACCTTCTCCAACGTCGGCTCGTCATGCACGCGGTAGATCAGCGGGAGCGATTTCTTCTCGAGCATTTCCGCCGCCGCGACGTTGGCGAGGATCATGAACTCCTCGATCAGCTTGTGCGCATCGAGCCTGTCAGGGACGACGACACGATCGACGGTGCCGTCGCTCTTGAGCAGAATCTTGCGCTCGGGCAGATCGAGATTGAGCGGATCGCGCTCGTCGCGGGCGCGCTTGACGCAGGCGTAAGCCGCGTAGAGCGGCCTCAGGATCGTATCGAGCAGGGGGCCGGTGGTGTCGTCCGGCCGGCCGTCAATCGCAGCTTGCGCCTGTGCGTAGCTCAGCTTCGCGGCCGAGCGCATCAGGACGCGATGGAATGAGTGCGAACGCTTGCGGCCGTCAGGCGCAATGATCATCCGCACCGCGAGCGCGCCGCGCGGCTCGCCCGGCACCAGCGAGCACAGATTGTTGGAGATGCGCTCGGGCAGCATCGGCACGACGCGGTCGGGGAAATAGACCGAGTTGCCGCGGTCGAGCGCATCGCGGTCGAGCGCGGTGCCCGGCCGCACGTAGAAGCTCACATCCGCGATGGCGACATCGACGATGAAGCCGCCCTTGTTGTTCGGATCGGGATCCACTTGCGCGTGCACTGCGTCGTCGTGATCCTTGGCGTCAGGCGGATCGATGGTGACGAGCGGGACGTCGCGCCAGTCCTCGCGCCCTTTCAGGTTCGCCGGTTCCGCCGCTTCCGCCTCGCGCTCCGCGGCGGAGGAGAATTGCAGCGGAATATCGTGGGCGTAAATCGCGATCAGGCTGATCGCCTTCTCCGACTTGACCGAGCCGAGCTTCTCCTTGACCCGGCCGGAGGCGAGCCCAAAGGCGCGGGAGCGGACGATATCGACGCTGACGAGGTCGCCGTCCTGCGCGCCGTGCGCGTCAGCGGCTGCGATGTTCAGCTCGCGGTCGGCGGACTTCTTGTCGACCGGGATCAGCCGTCCGCCGCCTTCAGGCAGGCTGCGGAACACGCCGAGGATGCGGCTCTTGGTCTTGTCGAAGACCTTGATGATGTGGCCGCGATAGGCCGGGCCTTCGGTCTCATCCGAGCGCTCGACCCGCAGCAGCGCGCGGTCGCCGATTCCGGCTGCGGTGCCGGGCTTTGGCCGGCGTTGCATTACGATGAGGATTTTTGGCGGCTCGCCGCTTTCGACCTCGTCCCATTCGGTGGGGGAGGCGATCAGCTCGCCGTCAGCGTCGCGGCCGGTGATATCGGCGACCAGCGTCGGCGGCAGGCTGTCCGGCTCGGAAACCTTGTGGCGTTTTTTCTTGATGGTGCCGTCGTCGGCAAGCTCGCGCAGCAGGCGCTTGAGCTCGATGCGATCGGCGTTCTTCAGGCCGAACTCGCGCGCAATCTCGCGGGTCCCGACGTTTCCATGATTTGCCTTGATGAAGGCGACGATGGCGCTCCTGTCGGGAAAGCCATGGTCATTCTTGCGTTTCACTTAACCTCTTAAGTCGTGCCGGCACTTTTCTTGGCCGGAGCTTTGGCGGCGGACACCTTGGTCGGCGACGTCTTGACTGCTGAAGTCTTGGCGGTCGACGGCACGGCGGCGCGCGCCTTGCTGGTGGATTCGGATTTGGTTTTGGCCGCCTTCTTCGCGGCCGGTTTCTTCTTCGGCGCGACCTCGGCGCCATCCGCAGTCTTCGCTGCAGTCTTCTCTGCAGTTTTCTTGGCCTTGGCCGGCTTCGCCGCCTTCCTGGGCTTCTTGCCGCCGCCCTTGGCCGCGCGCTCGTCGATCAGCGCGATCGCCTGCGGCAGCGTCACGGTGTCCTTTTCGAACTCCGCGGGGATCGTCGCGTTGACGCCGCCCGCGGTGACATAGGCGCCGTAACGGCCGCTCTTCACGGTGACGGTGCCGAGCGTCGGATGGTCGCCGATAGTCTTGCCGGGATCGGCACCGAAGCGTCGGCTTGGACCCTTGGCGACCTTCTCGGCGATCAGCGTGACCGCGCGATTGAGGCCGATGTCGAACACTTCATCGCCGGCTTCTAAGCTGGCGTAGGTCTTCTCGTGCTTCACGAATGGCCCGAAGCGACCGAGGCCGGCGGTGATCGGCTCACCGGTCTCAGGATGCTTGCCGATCTCGCGCGGCAGCGACAACAGCTTCAGCGCAAGCTCGAGATCGACATCGCCGGGCGAGGTGCCCTTCGGGATGCCCGCGCGCTTCGGCTTCTCGCCTTCCTCATAATCCTTCTGCTCGCCGAGCTGGATGTAGGGACCAAAGCGGCCGGCCTTGACCCAGACGTCGCGACCGGTGTCGGGATCCTGGCCGAGCGAACGGTCCGCGGTGGTCTCGCTGTCGGCGGCGAGCTGACGGGTGTAGCGGCACTCCGGATAGTTCGAACAGCCGACGAAGGCGCCGAACTTGCCGGCCTTCAGGTTCAGCCGGCCGTTGCCGCAGCTCGGGCACTGCCGGATGTCGCCGCCATCGGTGCGGGGCGGATAGATGTGCTGTCCGAGCAGGTCGTCGAGCACGTCCAGCACCTGGGCGACGCGCAGATCCTTGATCTCGTCGACGGCACCGATGAAGCCGGTCCAGAAATCCTTTAGCACCTGCTGCCATGAGATCTCGTTGTTGGAGATGCGGTCGAGCTGCTCCTCCAGATTGGCCGTGAAGTCGTATTCGACGTAGCGGCTGAAGAAGCTTTCGAGGAACGCGACCACGACGCGGCCCTTGTCCTCGCCATGCAGGCGCTTCTTCTCCAGCTTGACGTAGCCGCGGTCCTTCAGAACCTGGAGGATCGAGGCATAGGTCGAGGGCCGGCCGATGCCGAGCTCTTCCATGCGCTTGACCAGCGACGCCTCAGAGAAGCGCGGCGGCGGCTCGGTGAAATGCTGGGTGACGGACAGCGACTGCCGCTTGAGCGCGTCTTTCGGGCTCATCGCCGGGAGGCGGCGTGAGTCTTCGTCCTCCTCGTCGTCGCGGCCTTCCTGGTAGAGCGCCAGAAAACCGTCGAACTTGACGACCTGGCCGGTGGCGCGCAGCTCCAGCGTGCGGGCGCCGGCCTTCGCTGTGATGTCGACGGTGGTGCGCTCGAGCTCGGCCGATTCCATCTGGCTCGCGATGGTGCGCTTCCAGATCAGCTCGTAGAGCCGCGCCTGATCGGCGTCGAGCTTGCGGCTCATGCTGGCGGGACGGCGCGACATGTCGGTCGGGCGGATCGCTTCGTGCGCTTCCTGGGCGTTCTTGGCCTTGGCCTGGTACTGGCGTGGGGCGTCCGGCACGTAGGCATTGCCGTAATCCTCGCCGATCACCTTGCGCGCCTGGGTGATCGCGGACGGATCGATCTGCACGCCGTCGGTACGCATATAAGTAATGAGTCCGGTGGTCTCGCCGCCGATGTCGATGCCTTCATAAAGGCGCTGCGCGATGCGCATGGTGTGCGCGGGCGCAAAGCCGTATTTGCGGCTGGCTTCCTGCTGCAGCGTCGAGGTGGTGAAGGGCGCCTGCGGATTGCGCCGGGCCGGCTTCGCGTCGACCGCGGTCACGGCGTAGCTGGCTGTTTCCAGCGCCTTCTTGAAGTTTTCGGCTTCCGCGCCGGTGCCGATGTCGAGACGCTGGATCTTCTTGCCGTCGGCGCCGACCAGGCGGGCCTCGAAGGTGTCGCCGCGCGGCGTCAGCAGGGTCGCGATCAGCGACCAGTATTCGCGGGCAACGAATTTCTCGATCTCGAGCTCGCGGTCGCAGACCAGACGCAGCGCCACCGACTGGACACGGCCGGCCGAGCGGGCGCCCGGCAGCTTGCGCCACAGCACGGGGGAGAGCGTGAAGCCGACCAGATAGTCCAGTGCGCGGCGCGCCATATAGGCGTCGACCAGTGCGCCGTCGATCTGGCGCGGATGCTTCATCGCGTCCGTGACCGCCTGCTTGGTGATCGCATTGAACACCACGCGCTCGATCTTGTGGTCCTTCAGCGCGCGTTTTTCTTTCAGCACCTCCAGCACGTGCCAGGAGATGGCCTCGCCCTCGCGATCAGGGTCGGTCGCCAGAATCAGGCGGTCGGCGCCCTTCAGGGACCTGGCGATGTCGTTGAGCCGGCCGGCCGCCTTGGGGTCAATCTCCCAGATCATCTTGAAATTGGCGTCGGGATCGACGGAACCGTTCTTTGCGGGAAGGTCGCGGACATGGCCGAACGAGGCCAGAACCTCATAGGACGAGCCCAAATACTTGTTGATCGTCTTGGCTTTCGCCGGCGACTCCACAATGACGATATTCATGTAGTTCCAGTAACTTACGGGGAAATATAGGGCCGAAATCGACGAGATTCGGGTCGGCCGTTTCGACCCGAACATGGGTGGTGAGGCCCTCGCTGTCAAATCGAAGGGTGTTGAAGCCCAGCGAAATGGGAAAAGTTTCATATCGAGAAAGTTGCAAACTACCACCTTGGAGTTGCGGCCGATGTAGGCGTAATGTCCCCAGCGGGCATGGATTCGGATGGGGCTGGTGGCAAAGCCAGGAAAGAAACGGGCGCGCGCCGCATCAGGCGTGCGGGGAGGCTCGCGCAACGAGGAACCGGGGGAGGGCGGGGTCGATGAAGCCGTGGGCTTCATCGCCGAGCAGGCGGGCGCGCTGCGCAAGCTCGCCGAGCGCCACAAGCTCGACGTGCTGCATTATCTCTTAGGCATGACCAAGCTCGAGGCCGACGAGCACCTGCGCCTGCGGAGCAAGCGCAAGCTGTCGTGAGGCGCGGCGGTGCGAGACTTGAGCGCGCCGCTGTCCGACCGTCATCCCCGCGCGAGCGCGCAGCGCTCGTCGCTGGAGGCACGAGTGGCGCGATGCGAAGCATCGCGCCGGGAGCCTCGAAGGATGAACGGCCGAGATGCAGCCGGGCCGTCGTCCTTCGAGGCTCGTCCTGCTTCGCATGACGAGCACCTCAGGATGACGGTGCGGTCAGCCGTTGCGCCCAGCCATCTTCGCCAATCGCTGGCCGAGATATGCGGCGGTGCTGATGTCGCTCTGAGGCAGGGCGCCGTCGACCAAATGTGTCGCCAGGCCAAGCTGGCTGCCCAGGCGATTGCGGCCGCTCGGATCCTCTCCGCCCGGGAGATCCAGCCCGCACCAGAGCATGCCGTGCTGGGCAGCCAGGATGGAAAAGTAGGTGAGCGTGTGGAGTTGATCGCCGCTTGCACACGCGCCGGTCGTGAATCCGCCCGCGATCTTGTTGGCCCATCGCTGCTGGCTCCATCGATCACTTGAAGCGTCTGCGAAGGCTTTGAATTGGGCTGCTGGTCCGCCCATGTAGGTCGGGCTGCCAAACGCGACTGCCTCGGCACGGTCGATCGTTTCCAGCAGGCCCTCATTCTGGAAACGGCCTGACACGATGTCGTCGCCGGTGATCTGACACAGCGCGATCTCCGTCATTCCAGCCGCACCGCGCGCCATCGCATGCGCCAGCCTCTCGGTGGTGCCGGAGATTGAAAAGTAGACGATGGCGAGCAGGGGCATGGTGGCGCCACTTTGCGGTATCTCGTCATCTTCGACGCCGTCTACCTTTTGTACAAGTCCCCCCGCGTCGTCATTGCGAGCGCAGCGAAGCAATCCAGACTGTCTCCGCGGTGGCAGTCTGGATTGCTTCGTCGCAAGGGCTCCTCGCAATGACGGGTGTGGTGACGCTGTCTGCCATCATCAAGCCGATCTTCGCCGCGGCGCCGGCCGCGGTTTCAAGGTGATATCGGCCAGGCTGAGCAATCGTCCATCCTCGGCGTGCAGCTCGAGCTTCTTCACGGCGCGGCCTTTCGCGCGATCGACCATGATGGTGTCGATCTCCTCAGGCGTATCGTCGAACTCCTCGCTCCATTGCCGGAGCGCGACCAGGATCGGGAAGAGGCCGCGTCCCTTCGGCGTCAGCACGTATTCGTGGTAAGCGCTGCCGTCGGAGGCGGGGGCGGTCGCCAGAATGCCGTGCTCGACCATTGATCGCAGCCGCACTGACAAGATGTTCTTGGCCATGCCGAGCTTGTTCTGAAACTCGCCGAAGCGGCTCAGGCCGAGCATCGCTTCGCGGATGATCAGAAGCGTCCACCAATCGCCGATCGCCTCCAGCGATCGCGCGACCGGGCAACCGTCACCCTCAAAACTCGTTCGTTTCACCATCGTCGTAGTCCTGTCGCATTCGCCCGATTTTGGCGCTGATCACGCGCTTGTGTGGTTGCATAATAAAACTATCTGCCCTAGACGCAATATAGTTTTATAATGCAACCACTGGAGACGAGCGTGAGGCTGAAGAGCAAGACGGCGCTGATTACCGGCGGCAATAGCGGCATTGGACTGGCAACGGCAAAGCTGTTCGTGGCCGAGGGCGCCAAGGTGATCATCACCGGGCGCAACAAGGAGACGCTGGAGGCCGCCGCGAAGGAGCTCGGTCCTAACGCGCTCGCAGTCGCGGCCGACGCGACCGACATCGCCGCGACGGAAGCCGCGATCAAGCAGGGCGCCGAGAAGTTCGGCAAGCTCGACATCGTGTTCGCCAATGCCGGCATCCCCGGCGGCACGCCGCTGGGATCGGCAACGCTCGAGACCTTCGAGAAGGTCATCAGCACCAATCTCACCGGCGTGTTCTTCACCGTGCAGTCGGCGCTGCCCTATCTCAACGATAACGCCTCGATCATCCTGAACGGTTCGGTGATCTCCGTGCTCGGCATTCCCGGTTACTCGGCTTACGGCGCGGCGAAGGCCGGCGTGCGGGCGATGGCGCGGATCATGGCCTCGGAACTGTCGCCGCGCGGAATCCGCGTGAATGTCGTTGCGCCGGGTGCGATCCGCACGCCGATCTGGGGCGCGGCGATCGCAACACCCGAAGCGGAGAAGGCGTTCGAGAAGCGCATCGGACTATCGACGCCGTTGGGACGCATTGGTGAACCGGATCACATTTCGAAGACGGTGTTGTTCCTCGCTTCCGAAGACGCCGCGCATATTCAAGGGCAGGAGATCTTCGTCGACGGCGGCGCGGTTGCTTCGCCAGCCGGCGCGCCGATCTATCGCGGTTGATCGACGTTTGCGAAAATTGAATCGGTCGGCGCGCGAGACACGGTTGCGCCGGCCGGTTCCCACACCTGGCGAGACGTATTTTCTGAAGCTTGCGTGATGCATTGAACCTTCGCGCGTGCTGCCAAGACATTTCTACGGGCAGAGGTCATAAGACCCATTTAAGGGAGCCCCTGATGCCAAAGGCAGCTCGCATTTATTCTCCGATTTCAGCACCGCGTATTTACACCGAACGTTCCGCAGTTCCTGCCAAGCGCTCCGACACGTCCGAGTTCATTGGGGTCGCCATCTTCTCCGGCATCGGGCTTTTCATCTCGCTCCTTGCCGTGATCCTGGGTGTGCAGGGCGCCTGGTTTTAGCTTCGCGGACACGCGCCGGTCCATCAGCCGCCGCAGACGCTTTGGCGGCTGATGGTGTCGGCGTGGCCTCAGGCCGCGCGCAGGTTCGTCGCCGCCTGGAGCGCGCCGGCCAGCGCCTTCTCGCGATGCTCCGGGCCGACCTGGATGCCGTCGGCGACGATGAATTCGGGGCTCGTGATACCCATGAAAGCGAACACGCCGCGCAAATAGGTTTCGAGATGCTCGAGCGAGGCGGCAGGCGTGCCCGGGCCGTAATAGCCGCCGCGCGAGATCGCCACGATCACGCGCTTGCCGCCGGCGAGACCCTGCGGACCATTCGCGTCATATTTGAACGTCTTCCCCGCCACCAAGACGCGGTCGATCCAAGCTTTGAGCTGGCTAGGAATCGTAAAATTGTACATCGGCGCCCCGATCACGACGATGTCGGCATCGAGGAACTCGTTCAGCACGGCCGCGCTCGCGGCAAGGTCAGGTCCGAGTTCCGCAGGCGCCGGTGCGCCTTGCGCGGCGGCGAGATGCGACCCCGAGAGGTGGGCGAGCGGGGTCTGGGTCAGGTCGCGATAGACGAGGTCGAGCGAGGGCGTGGCCTGCCGCAGTCGGTCGACGATGGCGGCGGACACCTGCCTGGAGACGGAGTGGGGGCCGAGCACGCTGGAGTCGAGATGGAGGAGTTTCATTGGGGGTCACCTATGGTATAGATTTGTAACCCGCACTACATGAGTGACTATCAAATTCCCCGCAAGAACGCACTTTTTTGAGCCATGGGCACATCTTTGAGACCTGCACACACCGATTTGCCTGAGCCCCGGAGGCCGGATCCGAACCATGCGGACTGCCGCGGCGTAGCCTCGATCCTTGCGCGCGTCGGCGACAAATGGAGCGTGTTCGTCATCATGATGCTGAGCGACGGGCCCAAGCGCTTCAATGAGCTGAAGCGCATGATCAACGGTATCTCGCAGCGGATGCTGACATTGACGCTGCGTGGCCTGGAGCGCGACGGCCTCGTCACGCGCACGATCTTCCCGACCATTCCGCCGCGCGTCGATTACGAGCTGACCGATCTCGGTCGCGGGCTGCAGGAGCCAGTGAAGGCGCTGGGCGAATGGGCGATCGCGCATCAGGAGCAGATCGCATCGGCACGCACGCGCTTCGACGAGCGCAACGGCGGCTAAAGCAGCGAGACCAATCCGCCGCCGTGACGTTCGAGCCGGCCGGCGAGCTCGAGCTCCAACAGCACCGTGCGCACGATCGCGGGCGAGGCGCCGGACATCCGCACGAGATCGTCGACCGTAACAGGCGTGGGGCCGAGCAAGCCCGTGATCTGGTCGCGGTCATGTCCTTGCGGATCGTTCTCGAACGGCTCGCTGTCGGGTTCGCTCATCGGATGCATCGACGGCCGCTCCATGATCGGTGCGACCGCGTTGACGATGTCGGCGGCTTCGGTCACGAGGGTCGCCCCTTGCTTGAGCAGATCGTTGGTGCCGGCGGCGCGCGGATCGAGCGGAGAGCCGGGGACTGCGAACACCTCGCGGCCCTGTTCGGCGGCCATGCGCGCGGTGATCAGCGAGCCCGAGCGGTGCGCGGCTTCCACCACGACCACGCCGAGCGAAGCGCCGGAGATCAGCCGGTTGCGGCGGGGAAAGTCGCGGGCGCGCGGCTCGTGGCCGAGCGGCATTTCGGAGATCGCAGCGCCCCGGTGATCGAGGATCGCGGTGAGCAGATCGCCATGCTCGGGCGGATAGATGCAGTCGTGGCCGCCGGCGAGCACCGCGACCGTGCCGCTTGCGACGCTGGCGCGATGGGCGGCCTGATCCACGCCGCGCGCGAGCCCCGAGATGACGATGAAGCCGGTTTCACCGAGCTCGCGCGCGAGCTGGCCGGCAAACTTCAAGCCCGCGCCGGAGGCATTTCTCGATCCGACGATCGCGATCATCGGACGCATGAGCGTTGCGTTGTCACCGCGCACGGCGAGCAGAGGCGGTGCATCGTCGAGCGTCGCGAGCCGCGCCGGATAGCCGTTCTCGCCAGGCGCGAGCCAGGCGATGCCGAGCTTGCGGCTTGCGGCGAGCTCGGCCTTGGCTTCATCCACGCTGCAGATGCGCCCCGATCGCGCCGCACCGCCGCGGCGCGCCAGATCCGGCAGCCGCTCCAGCGCGGCCCGCGCCGTGCCGAAGTGATCGACCAGCGATCGGAACGTGCGCGGCCCGACATTGTCCGAGCGGATCAGCCGCAGGCGGTCGGTCCTGTCAGCCTCAGTCAGTTCTACGCTCGGATTGATGGCGTCCACGGCGTCTCCTTGTGGGCGCAGCATGGAACAACCTGAGGGCGTGGGCAACAGGGGGGAGCTCGATCGCGGTCAAAAGCACAACCGGGAAGACCCGCCGCGGTCGACGGGTCCTCTCCAAGCTCGTCCGGTTAACGTGCGTGCGCCGCCTGAACGGCACCGACGCTGCCACGCAAGAGGCGTGCGTCAAGGCTGAACGCACCAGCGCCGAAGGCATAGATCTGAAGCAGTCCGCCCGCCATCATCACGTTCTTGAGGAAATGGATCATCTGATTCTGATCGGCAAAGTTGTTGTGGAACGAGACCCCGGCAGCCACCGAGAAGATGGCGAGCGCCAGCGCGACCGAGCGGGCCTGATAGCCTGCGATCAGCAAGAGACCGCCACCGAGTTCGACCAGAACTGCGATCGCATAAGCCACCGGCGGCACCGGTAATCCAGCAGAGGCGATGTAGGCGGTCGTCGCACCATAAGCGGCGAGCTTGCCGAAGCCGCTCATTGCAAACGGGAGGCCGATCATCAGCCGGCCAACGAGGGAAGCATAACGGGTCGTATCCATGGTAGTCGCTCCTGTGCTTGGTTGAGGTCCGACGGCGGTGACGCATCAGCGTCTGCCGTTTGGAAGAAGTTGCGTCGCGGGCCTTCGTTGTGGCCTCACGGTGGCGCTTTTGAATTGCGGCATAAATAGAAATGATAGAAAGTCACCGTTTCTAATTTTGAACCTAAGGACCAGCGCGCGCGGCGACGAGTGCTGCGGCCGAGATGCCTCTCTTGAACTGCTCGACGCATTCATTCGATCGGTGTTGTCTCGCCAGACTCCACGCATGGTTTGCTCGCGTCGACGTGCGCTTGCACGGCCTCGTCGCGATGCTAAAAGCGATCCCAATAAGAAGGATTTTGCCATGATCTCACTCGCCGACCTCCAGCGCCGCGTCGCGAGCGGAGAGCTTTCGCCCGATGACGCCATTGCCCAGTCGCACGCGGCGATCGAGGCCAAGGAGAAGGATGTTCGCGCGTTCGTCCGTCACGACAAGTCGGCGAAAGCTCAGTCCTCCGGCCCGCTGCGGGGCATCGCGGTCGGCATCAAGGACATCATCGACACCGCTGATATGCCGACCGAGATGGGCTCGGAGATCTATCGCGGCTGGCAGCCGCGCTCGGACGCGCCGGTGGTGATGATGCTGAAGCGGGCGGGCGCCACCATCATCGGCAAGACCACGACCACGGCGTTCGCCTCGCGCGATCCGACCTCGACGCTCAATCCGCACAATCTGGGCCATACGCCGGGCGGCTCGTCCTCGGGCTCGGCGGCGGCCGTCGGCGCCGGCATGATCCCGCTGGCGTTGGGCACCCAGACCGGCGGATCGGTGATCCGGCCCGCCGCCTATTGCGGCGCAGCCGCGATCAAGCCGTCGTTCCGGATGCTGCCGACCATCGGCGTCAAATGCTATTCGTGGGCGCTCGACACGGTCGGCCTGTTTGGATCCCGCGCAGAGGATCTCGCGCGCGGGTTGCTGGCAATCACCGGGCGTACTGAATTCGACGGCATTGTCGCGGCGAAGACGCCGCGCATCGGCGTTGTCAGGCAGGAGTTTGCCGAGGCCGTCGAGCCGGCGGCCGAAGAGGGGTTGCTGGCGGCGATCAAGGCGGCCGGGCGCGCCGGCGCCAGCGTGAAGACCATCGATCTGCCCGAGGCGGTGCAGGAAGCCTGGCGCATCCATCCCATCATCCAGGATTTTGAGGCGCATCGCGCGCTCGCCTGGGAGTTCGACCAGCATCACGACGAGATCGCGCCGATGCTGCGCGAGAGTCTCGACGCCACTGTCGGACTGACGCCGAAGGAATATGACGACGCCCGCCGGATCGCGCGACGCGGTCGTCGCGAGTTGGCTGAAATGTTCGAGGGTTTCGACGTGCTGCTGACCTATTCGGCGCCGGGCACAGCGCCGGCCAAGGAACTCGCCTCGACCGGCTCGCCCCGCTACAACCGGCTGTGGACGCTGATGGGCAACCCTTGCGTCAACGTGCCGGTGATGAAGGTCGGTGGCCTGCCGATTGGCGTGCAGGTGATTGCGCGCTTCGGCAACGATCCCGTCGCGCTGGCGGCGGCGTGGTTCCTGGAGGATGCGCTGGCGAAGTCAGGCTAGCGCGGGTTCGCGATCGTCCGATCTGATCTGCACCGCGGCGGCATGCGAACTCGGCCCGAGCCAGCGCTCGGCGGCTTCGCGGCCGCTTCGGTGCAACAGGCGGATGAAGCCGCGGCCGAGGTCGGTGGACGAGCGCTGCGCCAGGCCCTCGATCGAGTCTTCCGCGGCAATTTTGGAGAGGCGCAGTGCGGGCGCTGCGTGGGACTGCGCCCATGCGATTGCTGCGATCTCGGCGTTGAGCGCGGCGTTGGCCGCGATCTGGTCGAGGCGGCGATCGATCGCGGCGAGCGTGATCGGCACATAGCTGTCGCGCGTGGGGGTGACCTGGACGAGCAGCAGATCGGCGGCTGCCGATTGCTGCGCCAGCTCGATCAGCGGCGGATTGCCGCCAAGCCCGCCATCCCAATAGGCCTCGCCGTCGATCTCGACGGCGCAGTGAACCAGCGGCGGGCAGGTCGAGGCCAGCGCGACGTCGGCGGTCACGGCGTCATTGCCAAAAATCTGTTGCTGCCCGTCGCGGATCCGCGTTGCCGCGATCAAGAGCTTTGGGCATCTGGCATTGCGCAAGTCGGCAAAATTGATGTCGCGTGACAGCGCCAGGCGCAGCGGATCGAGATCGAACGGATCGAACTGGCCGGAGCGCAACGTCGGCCCGAAGGCGAGCGAGCTTCCCGCCGGCGAGAAGCCGCCGATCAGCATCAGCGAGCGGAACGAGGCCTCGTGCATCAGCCGGATCCAGAACCGGTTCAGCCGGCTGCGAGCGCCTTCGCGGCCGCCTTCTGCAAGGCCGCAGGCCAGCAGCAGCGCGTTGATGGCGCCGGCGCTGGCGCCGCTGATAGTATCGAATTCAATCGACGGCTCTTCCAGCAGCCGCTCCAGCACGCCCCAGGTGAAGGCGGCAAAGGTCCCGCCGCCCTGAAGCGCTAGTGACAGTTTTCGCGGCGGCCATGGCTCGGCGCGCGGCTGGGCAGGCGCAGCACTGGTTACGACCTTGACCGTTGCAGGAGCTTGCACCACGGGAGCAGGTGGAGGTGCGGGGACAGGCTTCGGCGCGGGAGGCAGTAAGGGCACGTTGGACCAGACGTTGGTCGATGAGAGCAGCCGGCTTGCCGCAGTGCCCTGCGAGCCGCCGTCGTCATGCGTGCCGTCCATCTTCTCGCTCATTCTGAGCAACCGCGTAACACCATTTCCGCCGTCAGGATGACAGGCATGGAACCCGCTCGCCACTGTGGCCGCGAAGGGCTTCCGAGTTGCGAACAGGAATTGGCATATAATGCGGTTGCCCCGCGGCGGTATCCGGACTTTTTCCGGCCTTACGCCTTCTCGCCGATCCGGCTTTCCTTGCCTGATTGCAGCCGCTTGATGTTCTCGCGATGCGCGTAGAACAGCAGCAGCGTCAGCACCACGGCCAGTGAGGCCAACTCATAGTTGCCAAAAAACCAGAGTGAGATTGGCGTTACGAACGCCGCCACGAGCGCCGAGAGCGACGAGTAGCGGGTGGTGAAGGCGGTGGCGAGCCAAACGATACAGAAGACCAAGGCACCGGCCGGAATCAGCCCTAGCAGGATGCCGATATAGACCGCGACGCCCTTGCCGCCTTTGAACTTCAGCCAGACCGGGAAGAGATGGCCGAGGAAGGCGCCGAGGCCCGCCACCATCGCGGCATTGGGGCCGGCGATGTAGCCGGCGATCAGCACGGCCACGGTGCCCTTGAGCGCATCGAGCAGCAGGGTGCCCGCGGCGAGACTCTTGCGGCCGGTGCGCAGCACATTGGTGGCGCCGATGCTGCCGGAACCGATCGAGCGGATATCCTGCGTGCCGGCAAGCCTGGTCAGCACCAGCCCGAACGGAATCGAGCCAAGCAAGTAGCCGATGACGAAGGCCACCGGCAGGAATGCATCAAGCCCCATGGCGGTGTCTCCATGGCCGACATAGCCAGCGCCCATGATCCGGTCCTGACATATTGCCGCGACGCGAGACGGGCCCCGCATCGCCAAAAGACGGCATCCTAGACATGCTCAAAAACCGTCCGTCCGCCAACGATGGTCCGCACCACGCGACCTGTAAAGCGGGCTTCGTCGAACGGGGTGTTCTTGCACGGCGATTTGAGGTCGGCGGGATCGACCACCCAGGGCACGTCGGGATCAATCACGATGACGTCGGCCGGGCTGCCTGCGCGCAGGGTTCCGCCGGGCAGGCCCAGAATCTCCGCCGGCCGGGTCGACATCGCCCGGATCAGCGTCTTGAGGTCGAGCTCCTCATTGTGAACCAGCCGCAGGCCCGCGGGCAGCATGGTCTCGAGCCCGATGGCGCCTGGAGCCGCTTCCGCAAACGGCAGGCGCTTCATCTCGACGTCGTGCGGATTGTGATCGGACATGATGACATCAACGAGGCCGGAGGCCACCGCCTCCACCAGCGCGCGGCGATCGTCCTCCGTGCGCAGCGGCGGCGACAATTTCAGGAAGGACCGGTAGGGGCCGATGTCGTTCTCGTTCAGCGCAAGATGGTTGATCGAGACCGAGGCGGTGACGGCAAGGCCTGCGTCGCGGGCGCGCTTCAGGATCTCGAGCGACTCGATGCAGGACAGCGACGCGGCGTGATAGCGGCCGCCGGTCAGTGCGACCAGGCGCATGTCGCGTTCGAGGATCACGGCCTCGGCGGCCTTGGGGATGCCCATCAGGCCGAGGCGCGAGGCGAACTCGCCCTCGTTCATCACGCCTTCGCCGACGAGATCGGGGTCCTCGGTGTGATGCACGATCAGCGCGTCGAAGTCGCGCGCGTAAGTCAGCGCGCGCCGCATCACCTGCGCATTGGTGACGCTGCGGTCGCCATCGCTGAAGGCCACGGCGCCTGCGGCCTTGAGCAGGCCGAACTCGGTCATCTCCTCGCCGCGCATGCCCTTGGTCAGCGCCGCCATCGGCTGGATGTTGACGATCGCGGTGTCGCGCGCACGCCGCATCACGAAATCGACGGTCGCGGAGTTGTCGATGACCGGAGAGGTCTCGGGCTGGCAGATGATGGTGGTGATGCCGCCGGTCGCGGCCGCCTGGCTCGCGGACGCAAAGGTCTCGCGATGGCTGAAGCCGGGCTCGCCGACGAAGGCGCGCATGTCGATCAGGCCGGGCGCCACGATCATGCCGGAGCAATTGACGACGTCGGTGCCCTCGGGGACGCCGGCGGCACCAATGCCGCGACGGGTCTCGCGGATGACGCCGTCGGCAATCAGGACGTCGCCGGGACCGTCGAAATCCCTGCTGGGATCGACGACGCGGGCGTTGGCGAGCAGGATCGGGCGGCGGTCAATCAGCATGAGCATCACGCGTTCGGCAGGTTGCGGGCGAGCGCTTCGAGCACCGCCATGCGCACGGCCACGCCCATCTCCACCTGTTCGCGGATCAGGGACTGTGCGCCGTCGGCGACCGCCGTGTCGATCTCGACGCCGCGGTTCATGGGGCCTGGATGCATCACGAGTGCGTCGGGCTTGGCGTAGGCGAGCTTCTTCTGGTCGAGCCCGAAATAGTGGAAATATTCGGAGGTCGACGGCACGAAGGAGCCATTCATGCGCTCGCGCTGCAGCCGCAGCATCATGACGATATCCGCGCCGTTGAGCCCTTCGCGCATGTCGCGCGCGACCTCGACGCCCATCCGCTCGATGCCGGGCGGCAGCAGCGTGGAGGGGCCGACGACGCGGACGCGGGCGCCCATGGCGTTGAGCAGGATGATGTTGGAGCGGGCGACGCGCGAATGCAGCACGTCACCGCAGATCGCGACCACGAGGCCCTCGATCCGGCCCTTGTTGCGGCGGATGGTGAGTGCGTCGAGCAGCGCCTGCGTCGGATGCTCATGCGCGCCGTCGCCGGCATTGATCACGGAACCGTCAACCTTGCGGGCCAGCAGTTCCACCGCGCCGGAGGCGTGATGGCGCACCACCAGGATATCCGGATGCATGGCGTTCAGCGTCATCGCGGTGTCGACCAGCGTCTCGCCCTTCTTGATGGACGAGGAGGACACCGACATGTTCATGACGTCGGCACCCAAGCGTTTGCCGGCGAGCTCGAACGAAGACTGGGTCCGGGTCGAGGCCTCGAAGAACAGGTTTACCTGCGTCCGTCCACGCAGGACGGTGCGCTTCTTGTCAACCTGGCGGTTGAGCTCGACATATTCTTCGGACAGGTCGAGGAGGCCGCTGATGTCGGCCGCGGAAAGGCCCTCGATGCCCAGCAAATGCCGGTGGCCGAGGACGAAGGTCGATTTCGATGTCATTAAAGCGAGAGCTATAGGCGCGGATGGCGGAGGGAGCAAGGGCCAATGCCGGGGCGGGGAGTTATCCCCTGATCTGTCGGCCTATTGCCGACGTTGCATGCCCAAGCCGTCTATCTCCGTCATGCCCGGGCTTGTCCCGGGCATCCACGTTCTTAGGTGCTGCCGCAGAAAAGGCGTGGATGGCCGGGACAAGCCCGGCCATGACGATGTGGAGGCATCTCGTGAGATTATTTCCGACGGCGATTGGTGCGATAACCATAATCTCATCCGCTTCAGCCCAATCGCTCCCCGGCGGCTTCGTCTATCTGCGCGACGTCGATTCCACCATCATTCAGGACATCCGCTACGCCACCGTGAACAACTTCGTCGGGCGCCCGCTCGCCGGCTATGGTGCGGGCGAATGCGTGGTGACGCGGGAGGTGGGGCTGCGGCTGAAGGCGGTTCAGCAGGATCTTGCCACGCAAAATCTCTCGCTCAAAATGTTCGACTGCTACCGGCCGGCGCGTGCCTCGCTCGACATGGTGAAATGGTCGCAGAACGGCCACGAGACATCAGCCGATCGGCGCTACAATCCGAAGATCCCCAAGACCGAGCTGTTCCGCCTCGGCTATATCGCGAGCCGCTCGCAGCATTCGACGGGTGCGGCGCTCGACCTCACGCTGGTCGATCTCAAGGCTGACAATTCCGCCAAGATCGATCCGTCAAGATCCTACGCCGACTGCACGGCGCCGGTCGAGGCGCGGCCGCCGGAAGGCAGCGTCGACATGGGCACCGGCTATGATTGCACCGATGCGAAGGGGCATACCGCAGCACCGTCGATCACGCCCGATCAGCGCGCCTGGCGCAGACGGCTGGTGGCCGCGATGGCGAAGCAAGGCTTTGTGAACTATTCGAAGGAGTGGTGGCATTTTTCCCTGCCGGGGGTGGGCGGGGCGGCCTATGATTTCCCGATCCAGCCGCGGCGGAACTGATTCCGGTCCGAGGAAGCGCAGATGACCCAGCCAAGCTTCGCGACCCACGAGGTCTTCAACCAGTCGCCGCCGTTCGAGGACGTCGACCTGTTTGCCGTCGATCGCCCGCTGGTCGACGCTGTGAAGGCCAATGGCGGCGCCGCCGCGGAGCGGGAGCTGTCCGAGTTCGGGAAACATTGGGGCTCGGCGGCGATGGCCGATCGCGGGCGCGCGGCGAACGAGAACACGCCGAAACTCCGCACCTTCGATGCCAAGGGCAATCGCCGCGACCAGGTCGAATTTCATCCCGCCTATCATGAACTGATGGCGCACAGCGCGCATGCCGGCGTGCACAATTCGACGTGGATGGCGGATGGGACACCGGTGGGCGATGCCGCCGAAGTCATTCGTGCCGCAAAATTCTACATGGCCTCGCAGGTCGAGACCGGTCATCTATGCCCGATGACGATGACCCGCGCCTCCGTTGCGGCGCTGGCGATGCAGCCGGACCTGCTCGCCAAGGTGATGCCGGTGTTATCGACGAGGAGCTACGATCCCGGCTTCACGCCGTGGTGGGACAAGCGCGGCATGACGCTCGGCATGGGCATGACCGAAAAGCAGGGCGGCACCGACGTGCGCGCCAACATCACGCGTGCGGTGCGCGACGGGAACGCCTACCGCATCACCGGCCATAAATGGTTCATGTCGGCGCCGATGTGCGACGCGTTCCTGGTCCTGGCGCAGGCCGAGCAGGGACTGACCTGCTTCTTCATGCCGCGCTTCGCGCCGGACGGATCGGTCAACGCGATCCAGTTCCAGCGGCTCAAGGACAAGCTCGGCAATCGTTCAAATGCGTCCTCGGAAGTCGAGTTCGTCGGTGCCCATGCCGAATGCGTTGGTGAAGAAGGCAAGGGCATCCGCACTATCATCCAGATGGTGCAGTTGACGCGGCAGGATTGCGCGATTGCCTCGGTCGGCCTGATGCGCTCGGGCCTCGCGCACGCGCTGCATCACGCCCGTCACCGCAGTGTGTTCCAGAAACATCTCGCCGATCAGCCCTTGATGCAGGCCGTGCTGTCCGACATGGCGCTGCATGTCGAGGCGAGCACGGCGCTCGTCATGCGGCTCTGCCGCGCTTTCGACCGCACGCCGCATGACGCGGCTGACGCGGCCTACATGCGTCTGCTGACGCCCGCGATCAAATACTGGACCTGCAAGAGCGCACCGCCATTCCTTTATGAAGCAATGGAGTGCCTCGGCGGCAACGGCTATGTCGAGGACGGCATTCTGGCGCGCCACTACCGGGAGTCGCCGGTCAACGCGATCTGGGAAGGCTCGGGGAACGTGATGTGCCTCGACGTGCTGCGCGCGCTCTCGCGCGAGCCGGAGGCCGCGATGGCCGTGCTGCAATCGCTTGCGGCCGAGACGAAAGACCTGCCCGGGGCGAGCGAGGCGGTCGCTCTTATCGGGAAAACTTTCCGTCGCGCAACAGCGAGCGCATCGCGCGGCTCGCGGTCGAGAAGCTGGCGCTGCTGGCCGCCGCCGCGGCGCTCAACGGCGTCTCATCCCACCACGCTGAGCTGTTCGCCGCGACGCGCCTCGCCGTCAATCACGCCAGCATGTACGGTGCCGTGGAGCTCGAGAGCGGTGAGGTGCGTGGGCTGCTGGAGCGGGCGCTGCCGTGAGCCCGCCAAACGAAAGCCTTCTGATGGACACGCTCAATCCCGATCATCCGCCGCTGATCTTGAGGCCTGCGCCCCTGCGCGTCTGGAAGTTCTGGGGCACAGCGTTGTGGGGCCTGCTTGTCTTTGTCGCGATGTTCGTCGGCCAGGTTGGGGCGGTCCTGCTGCTAGGGGTCATGCGCGGGCTGCCGCTCGACATGAACTCGATCCAGTCGGTCGGCCGCGAACCGCAGGCGCTGGCGCTGTCCGTGATCATGGGCCTGCCTGCGACGCTCGCGGCGGTGTGGCTCGCCATCCGCATCAAGAAGGCATCCTTCGTTGACTATCTGGCGCTGCGCTGGCCGGCCTGGAGCCAGCTTTTGCTCGGCGCCGCCGGCCTCATCCTGGTCGTGATGGCCTGGGAGGTCGTGTCGCGATCCTTCGGCCGTGAGGCCACGCCAGGCTTCATGACCGACCTGTTGAAATCGGGCCGTGACAAGGGCGCCGCGCTGTTGCTGCTGTTCGCCTTCAGCGTGGCCGCGCCGATGTCGGAGGAGGTGCTCGCGCGCGGCTTCCTGTTCCGCGGCTGGTCGGCGAGCTTCCTGCGCGTGCCCGGCGCGATCATCCTGTCGTCGCTGGTGTGGACGGCGGTGCACCTGCAATACGATCTGTACTTTCTCGCCGAGGTGTTCTCCATCGGCCTCTGGTTCGGCTACATGCGCTACCGCGCCAACTCGCTCTGGCTCACCATTGTGCTGCATGCGCTGAACAACATGACGGCGGTGGTGCTGACGATGTGGCTGGGGGGGTGAGGCGAGGGGCCTGTTGTTTCGACCGCGCTGATCCTGAGCGGGGGCAATTGCCCGTCCGACGATCGCCTAGTATGTTGGGGTAGCACCTACACCCACCTTTGCTCCGACATTGTCGGGGAAAGCCCAAATGTCCGAACTCGAAAAGGCAGGCCCGTCCGCGGCCGGCTCAACCCGGCCGCCCCGGACATGGGATTTCATGCAGACGTTGCTCGTCGTCTTACTTGCTTACGGTGCATTTGTGCTGACGGGCGGGTTCGCGCTGAGGCTCTTGCTCGCCGCCTATGGTGGAACGAAGAACCTGACGCCGGCCGAGTTTCAAGCAGTGTGGGAGCAGGGTCGCTGGCAGGCGTCAGGCATCATCCTGGGAACGCCGGCTGCGATCGCTGTATTGTGGGTAGCGGTCCGGATGGCCGGAAGAGATTTCGCCGACTATCTGGCGCTGAACTGGCCGAGTCGCGACGAGGTGGTCTGCGGGTTCGGCGTCATGATCATTCTGATGACCATCGACACCTTCGTGACGATCAAGCTTGGCATGGTGGAGCCTCAGACCAATTCCGGCATCCTGGTTGGAGGGGCGATAGGGTTGTTCACTTTGGCGATCGGAATCTGCGTTGGGGCGCCGGTGTTCGAGGAGTTCGTTTTCCGAGGATTTATGTTTCGGGGCTGGTCTCAGTCGTTTCTCGGGCCGTACGGCGCCGTCGTGCTAACAGCGGCCCTCTGGGCGCTCAACCACACGCAGTACGGCTGGTATGACCGCTCCTGGCTTTTTGCAATAGGCCTCGTGCTTGGCTATTTTCGCTTGCGAGCTAATTCCACTTGGCTACCAGTGATGCTCCATTCGGGCATGAACACGGGTGTCCTCTTCCTCGGTGGGCCTTACGTTTAGGGCCCGGTGGCCACCAACGCGATCGCGATTGGCATCGTGATCGCCGCCAAAATCGTTTGCAGCGTGATGATCTGCGCCAGCAGCGGCGCATCGCCGCCCATCTGGCGGGCCAGCACGTAGGCGCTTGGCGAGGTCGGCACCGCCGCGCAGATCGCGACGATGGCGAGATTGGTACCTGACAGGCCAAACCAGACGGCGAGCACCAGCGCCAATACGGGCATCAGCGCCAGCTTGAACGCCACGCCGATCGTCGCGCCCAGCCTCGGGCGGAGCAGGCCCTTGAGCTGGAGGCCGGCGCCGGTGACGAGCAGGCCGATGGCGAGCGAGGAGCGGCCGAGCGCGTCGGCAACCTCGTGCCAAATTTTCGGCAGCGGCAGGTGAACCACATTGATGGTGAGGCCGATGATGCAGGCCCAGATCAGTGGATTGCGGATCACGGTCATGACGATGGCGCGCGCCGATTGCTTCTCCGGCGCGGCGTAATGCGCGAGCACGGCGACGCTGAACACGTTGACCAGCGGAATGATCGCGACCATCGCGACCGAGGCCAGCGCCAGCCCGACGTCACCGTACAGATTGGCGGAGACCGACAGCGCGACATAGGTCTGCCAGCGCGTCGCGCCCTGGAAGATCGAGGTGAAGGCGGGGCCGTCGATGTCGAGGCGCGCCAAGGCTGGCCGCAGCGCAAGGCACAACAGCGACATCGCCAGCGCCGACAGCAGCAGCGCGCCGCCGACGCCGGCGACCGGCACTTTTGTGAGGTCGGCTTTCACCAGCGTCTGGATCAGCAGCATCGGAAACAGCACGAAATAAGTCAGCCGCTCCAGCCCGTGCCATTGCGTGTCGAGCCGCATCAGGCTGCGCCTAAGCACCACGCCGAGCACGATGAGGATGAAGACCGGCAGCAGCGCCGCGATCACGACGGCCATGGATCAGCCATTCTCTGAAGCCGTGCGAAGATTGGCGAGCCGGTCAAGCGCGCCCTGCAGGATGAAGATCGCGGCGTGCTCGTCGATCACCTCGGCGCGCTTGGCGCGGCTAACGTCCATGCCGATCAGCTCGCGCTCGACCGCCGCAGTCGAGAGGCGCTCGTCCCAGAGGCCGATCGGAAGCGTGGTGAGGTTGGCCAGATTGCGCGCAAAGGCGCGGGTCGACTGCGCGCGCGGGCCCTCGCTGCCGTCCATGTTGATGGGCAGGCCGAGCACGAAGCCGACGACCTTGCGTTCGGCTGCGATGGCGAGCAGCCGCGCGGCGTCCTGCTTGAACGCCTTGCGCTGGATGGTCTCGACACCGGTCGCGAGCCGGCGGTCCGGATTGGATACGGCAACGCCAATGGTCTTGGTGCCAAGATCAAGGCCGATCAACCCGCCGCGGTCGGGCCAGTGGGTTGCAGCATCGACGAGGGGCAGGATAAGAGCCGGCATGGACTAGCGCATATCACGCGTCGCGCCGCGGAGTGAACCCCGATCTTGGCTCCCGTTGCGCTGCGGCGGTGGTTCATCAGGCCGCGATGATGTCGTCGGCCCTGGTCAGGCATGACAGGAAGCCATGAAGCGCGCTGGTTTGATGGCCGGCGCGACGCTGGATGAACAGCGTCTCGACGCGGCCATGCGACGGGCTCAGCGCGTGCATCGTCACGCTGCCGTTCATCGCGCTGCGCTCGACCACAGCGCGCGGCAGGAGCGTCACGCCCATGTCGGCGGCGACGCAGCCGATCATGCCGTCGAGCGTGCCGAGCTCGAAGCGCGCTGCCGAAGGCCAGCCGAATTCGACGAAGATCTGCTCGAGCCGCTGCCGATAGGTGCAACCGGTGCGGAACGCGAGCGCCGTCGGGCCGGATTCCGGCGTGCCGGCGCGCAGTTCGGCAAGCGAGGCCCAGCGCCGCGCGCTGACCAGCACCAGCTCTTCGCGGAATGCGCTTGTTACGGTGAGGTCGGCGTGCGCGATGGGGCCGGCGACGAAGGCGCCATCGAGTGTGCCTTCGAGCACGCCGGCGACGAGATCGGCGGTCGGCGACGTGCGCAGGCTGAGGCGCACGGCGGGGAAACGGCGGTGGAAATCGGACAGCAGCGGCGGCAGCCGCACTGCCGCCGTCGTCTCCATCGATCCGATCGACAGCGGCCCCTTCGGCTCGCCGTCGTCGCGCGCGGCGAGCACGGCTTCGCGCGACAACGCCGCCATTCGTTGCGCGTAAGGCAACAGCCTCTTGCCGGCGCCGGTCAGCGTCATGCCGCGGCTGTGACGCTCGAACAGCGGTGTGCCGATCTCGGCCTCCAAGGCCTTGATGCGCTGGGTGACGTTGGATTGCACCGTGTTGAGCTCTTCGGCGGCGCGCGTGATGCCCCCGGTGCGGGCGACCGCGGCAAAGGTCTGGATGTCGCTGAGTTCCATGGTGTCGTTTCGCTTTTGTGATGGCAGCGTTCGCTACAATTCATTTTTCGAGAATGCTAGTTGGGCCTAATGTTTCTGTCCAGAGCGGGAGAACGCATGCCGATCACCACGCCGCTGACGGAGCTTCTCGGGATCAGGCATCCGATCCTGTCGGCGCCCATGGACACGATCGCGGGCAGCCGGCTCACCCGCGCCGTCAGCGAGGCCGGCGGCTTCGGGATCCTCGGTGGTGGCTACGGTGACCGCGCCCGACTTCAGGCCGAGGCCGCGGAGTTGAAGGGTTTTGCGCCGTTCGGCATCGGCTTCATCACCTGGAGCCTGGCAAAGCAACCCGAGCTTCTTGAGATCGCGCTCGACGCCCGCCCGCAGGCCGTCATGTTGTCGTTCGGCGATCCCGCGCCGTTCGCGCCGCAGATCAAGGCCAGCGGTGCGCGATTGATGTGCCAGGTCCAGAGCGAGGACATGGCGAAACAGGCGCTCGATGCCGGCGCGGAGATCTTGATCGCGCAGGGGACGGAGGCGGGCGGCCATGGCGCATCGCGAACGACACTCGATATCGTGCCAGCAATCGTCGATCTCGCGGCCGGGCGCGTGCCTGTCGTCGCGGCTGGCGGGATCGCCGATGGTCGGGGCCTCGCCGCGATGATGGTGCTGGGCGCCTCCGGCGTGCTGGTCGGCACGCGCTTCTATGCGAGCGTGGAGGCCAATGCCGCTGCGGACGCCAAGGCGCGCATCCGGACGGCCGATTCGAACGACACAGTGCGCGGCGTCGTTCCCGACTGGTCGCGAAAACTGTTCTGGCCGGCGCCGTTCACTGCGCGAACGCTGGTCAACGGCCATATCAAGACCTGGACCGGCCGCGAGGTCGAGCTGATGCAGCGCGCAGACGACGTTGCCAAGGAATACGCCGCGGCAAAAATGGCGGGCGATTTCGAAATCGCGGCCGTCTTTGCGGGAGAAGCGGTCGGCCTGATCCATGATATTCCACCGGCGGCCGAGATCGTCGAACGGATTGCGACTGAGGCCGAGCAGCTCCTTGCCGGCCGGCGCAACGCCATCGCATCGCTCGCCTGAACCAAGAGAGACACACCATGTGGCCTGACCGTCGACTGATCGATCTCTTTAAGACCGAATTTCCGATCGTGCTGGCGCCGATGGCCGGCGTGATGGACGCCGAATTGGTGATCGCCGTGGCTCAGGGCGGCGGGCTTGGGTCGTTGCCGAGCGCGATGCTGTCGCCGGAGAAGGCGCGCGAGCAGGTCAACATCATTCGCCAGCGCGTGAAGGCGCCGGTCAACATGAACTTCTTTTGCCACACGCCGGTCGAGCTCACGGCCGAGGCCGAAGCGCGCTGGAAGCAGCGGCTCACGGGCTATTACGCCGAGCATGGCCTCGATCCCGCTGCGCCGATCAATGCCGCGAACCGCGCGCCGTTCGATGCCTCTTTCTGCGAGGTGGTCGAGGAGCTGAAGCCGGAGGTCGTCAGCTTCCATTTCGGCTTGCCGGAGCCGGCGCTGCTCAAGCGCGTCAAAGCGGCAGGCTGCCTCGTCATCTCGTCGGCCACGACAGTGAAGGAAGCGGTCTGGCTCGAACAGCGCGGCGTGGACGCCATCATTGCGCAAGGTGCCGAGGCCGGCGGCCATCGCGGCATGTTCCTGACCGACAAGATCTCGGAGCAGCCCGGCACGTTCGCGCTGGTGCCGCAGGTCGCCGATGCCGTGAAGGTGCCGGTGATCGCGGCCGGCGGCATTGCCGACGGGCGCGGCATCGCGGCCGCCTTCGCGCTCGGCGCCTCCGGCGTGCAGATCGGCAGCGCCTACTTGCGCTGTCCGGAGTCCAAGGTCAGCGCAGGCGGCCGCAAGGCGCTTGCCGAGGCGCGGGACGATTCCACGGTCATCACCAATGTGATGACCGGTCGCCCCGCGCGTGGTGTCCAGAACCGCCTGATGCGCGAGGCCGGCCCGATTTCGCCGGACGCGCCGCCGTTTCCCCACGCGGCGACCGCGCTGGGGCCGCTGAAGGCGGCGGCCGAGAAGCAAGGCCGGGTGGATTTCACCAATCTCTGGGCCGGGCAGGCGATCGGCCTCGGCCGGGAGCTCCCTGCGGCCGAATTGACCCGGGACCTCGCCAAATCGGCACTGGCCCGGCTGCGGCAGATGGCCGGGTAGTCCCCAGCGCCGGTTGCGGCGCAAAACCGGCCTCTGCTATACGGCACATAGGTTTTGCCGTGAGAGGCCTTATATAATGTCCGTCGACGCCGCTACCGTCCGCCGCATCGCGCATCTGGCGCGCATTGCGGTTTCCGAGGACGAGGTTCCGCATCTGCAGGGCGAGCTCAACGCCATGCTCGCCTTTGTCGAGCAGCTCTCCGAAGTCAATGTCGAGGGCGTGAAGCCGATGACCTCGGTCACCCCGATGCAGATGAAGAAGCGGCAAGACGTGGTCAATGACGGCGAGATCGCCGACGATATCGTTGCCAATGCGCCTGCGATCGAAGGTCACTTCTTCTTGGTGCCGAAGGTCGTTGAGTAATCCAATTCAGGACGCGTTCCGATGTGCATGCTTTGCGACGATGAGAAGGCCTATCAGGCCTACATGAACTACCTCGACAAGATGGAACGGCAGGGCAAGGCGGCCGATCCCAATGTCGCCGTCAATGCCGTGCTCGACGAGCTCGAGGCCGCTGCGAATGCGGCCGCCAAGAAAAACGACCCGGCCAACGACAAGACCCTGTCTCCGTTCTTCTGCAGCCCGATCAATAAATGACCGATTTGACATCGCTGACGCTCGCCGAGGCCCGCAAGGGTCTCGCGGCCAAGACTTTCACGTCCCTCGAGCTGACCGACGCGCATCTTTCCGCGATCGAAGCCGCGCGCATGCTCAATGCGTTCGTGATGGAGACGCCGGATCAGGCGCGCGCCATGGCCCGCGAGGCGGATGCCAAGATCGCCAATGGTGATGCAGGTCCGCTCGCCGGCATCCCGCTCGGCATCAAGGATCTGTTCGCGACCAAGGGCGTGCGCACCACGGCGTGCTCGAAGATCCTGGGCAATTTCGTGCCGACCTATGAGTCCACCGTGACCTCGCAGCTCTGGCGCGACGGCGCCGTGATGCTCGGCAAGCTCAACAATGACGAGTTCGCGATGGGCTCGGCGAACGAGACCTCGTGCTTCGGTCCCGTCGCCAATCCCTGGCGCCGCGCCGGCAGCAACACCGCGCTGGTGCCGGGCGGCTCGTCCGGCGGCTCGGCCTCCGCGGTGGCGGCGCTGCTCTGCATGGGCGCGACCGCGACCGACACCGGCGGCTCGATCCGCCAGCCGGCCGCGTTCACCGCGACCGTCGGCATCAAGCCGACCTATGGCCGTTGCTCGCGCTGGGGCATCGTCGCCTTTGCCTCCTCGCTCGACCAGGCCGGTCCGATCGCGCGGAGCACGCGCGATGCGGCGATGCTGCTGCGCTCGATGGCCGGGCACGATCCGAAGGACACGACCTCGGTCGACATTGCCGTGCCGGACTACGAGGCCGCGATCGGCAAGTCCGTGAAGGGCATCAGGATCGGCATCCCCAAGGAATATCGTCTCGATGGCATGCCGGCCGAGATCGAAAAACTCTGGAGCGAGGGCGCGGCCTGGCTGAAAGCGGCCGGCGCAGAGCTCGTCGAGGTGTCGCTGCCGCACACCAAATACGCGCTGCCGGCCTATTACATCGTGGCGCCGGCGGAGGCCTCGTCTAACCTCGCGCGCTATGACGGTGTCCGCTATGGCCTGCGCGAGCAGGGCAAGAGCATCACCGAGCTCTACGAGAACACCCGCGCCAGAGGCTTTGGCGCGGAGGTGCGCCGCCGCGTCATGATCGGCACCTATGTGCTCTCGGCCGGCTATTACGACGCTTATTACCTGCGTGCCCAGAAGGTGCGCACGCTGATCAAGAAGGATTTTGAGGATTGCTTCGCCAAGGGCGTCAACGCGATCCTGACGCCGGCGACGCCGTCGGCGGCCTTCGGCATCGGCGAGAAGGGCGGCGCCGACCCCGTCGAGATGTATCTCAACGACATCTTCACGGTCACCGTGAACATGGCGGGCCTGCCGGGCATCGCCGTGCCCGCCGGCAAGGACGCGCAGGGCCTGCCGCTCGGCCTGCAGCTGATCGGCCGTCCCTTCGACGAGGAGACGCTGTTCTCGCTCAGTGAGGTGATCGAGCAGGCCGCCGGCCGCTTCACGCCCGCGAGGTGGTGGTGAATGTCGCCGATTTCATCGCGAGCCTCGACGGCGCGGCGCCCGCGCCTGGCCTGAGCGCGCCGCTCGCCGGTCTCTGGTGGGCCGCGAAGGGCGACTGGGACCAGGCGCACAAGATCGTCCAGGACGACAATGGCCGCGCCGCCGCCTGGGTGCACGCCTATCTGCACCGCGTCGAAGGCGATCTCGGCAATGCCGGCTATTGGTACCGCCAGGCCGGCCAGCCTGCGGCAAAGGATTCATTGGAAGCGGAGTGGGAGCGGATCGCTGCCACGCTGCTCGGGAGCAAGACATGAGCACGGCCACGCACAAGCTTCTGAAGGGCTCAACCGGCGACTGGGAGATGGTCATTGGGATGGAGATCCATGCCCAGGTGACCTCGAACTCAAAGCTGTTCTCGGGCGCGTCCACCACGTTCGGCGGCGAGCCGAACAGCCACGTGTCGCTCGTTGACGCGGCGATGCCAGGCATGCTGCCCGTCATCAACGGGGAATGCGTCAGGCAGGCTGTCCGGACCGGCCTCGGCCTCAACGCAAAAATCAATCTGCGTTCAGTGTTCGACCGGAAAAACTATTTCTATCCGGACTCGCCGCAGGGCTACCAGATCAGCCAGTACAAATCGCCCGTTGTCGGCGAGGGCGAGGTCACGGTTGAATTGGGCGACGGCAAGACTGCCACGATCGGCATCGAGCGGCTGCACCTGGAGCAGGATGCCGGAAAATTGCTGCACGACCAGTCGCCGTCGCTGTCCTTTGTCGATCTCAACCGCTGCGGCGTCGCGCTGATGGAGATTGTCTCTAAACCGGACATCCGCGACGCCGAGCAGGCCAAGGCCTATGTGACCAAGCTGCGCTCGATCCTGCGCTATCTCGGCACCTGCGACGGCGACATGGAGAAGGGATCTTTGCGCGCCGACGTCAACGTCTCCGTGCGCAAGCCGGGCGCGCCGCTCGGCACCCGCTGCGAGATCAAGAACATGAACTCGATCAACTTCATCGGCCAGGCGATCGAGTACGAAGCGCGCCGCCAGATCGAGATCCTCGAGGATGGCGGCCAGATCGACCAGGAGACGCGGCTCTACGACCCCAACAAGGGTGAGACGCGCTCGATGCGCTCGAAGGAAGAGGCGCACGACTACCGCTACTTCCCCGATCCGGATTTGCTGCCGCTGGAGTTCTCGCAAGGCTTCGTCGACGAGCTGAAGGCTGAGCTCCCCGAGCTGCCGGACCAGAAGAAGACGCGCTTTGTCGCCGACCTCGGCCTGTCGGCTTACGACGCGAGCGTGCTCGTCGCCGAGCGCGAGAGCGCGGTGTTCTACGAAACGGTGCTCGACAGGCTCGCCAACCGCGCCCGCGATGGCAAGATGGCGGCGAACTGGGTGATCAACGAGCTGTTCGGCCGTCTCAATAAGGAGGGACGGGATATTACGGGCGCTCCGGTCAACGCCGAGCAGCTTGCCGCGATCGTCGACCTGATCGGCGAGGGCACGATCAGCGGCAAGATCGCCAAGGATCTGTTCGAGATCGTCTGGCAGGAGGGTGGCGACCCTCGCGCGCTGGTCGAAAGCCGCGGCATGAAGCAGGTCACGGATCTTTCGGCGATCGAAAAGGTTGTCGACGACATCATCGCGGCCAATCCCGACAAGGCCGCGCAGGTGAAGGACAAGCCGCAGTCGCTCGGCTGGTTCGTCGGCCAGGTGATGAAGTCATCCGGCGGCAAGGCGAACCCGCAGAGCGTCAACGAGCTGCTCAAGTCCAAGCTCGGCGTCTGACGTCGCGCGTTCGGACGAGACGGCGGGATGCTTGCCGTCACCTCGCGCCACGTCGAGACGAGACGAGACGCGCGCACGCATCGCAAACAGCAAACTTCATCCCGTTGAGGTCACGTTGCAGATGCGAATCGCGGCGGCGCGATTCGCATGAAACGGCGACTTGCACGCGCTCTGACGAGCGCTTCCGCCGTTAAGCATGAAAATAATTTCGTTGCCAAAATTCGCGACTCAGAGTCCGCGATTCGTCCCCGCGACGCCATCGCGCGCTTTGCAGTGCGCATCATCGCACTGATCATTCGTGATGTGCGCGCGCAGAATAATACTTGCTGCATAGTGTTTTCCTGCGATCGCGGCGCTTGCCGACGGCGACGTCACGAGAAGCATTTGCAATCGCTGACGCGTGTCTGTGCGTGCCGGCAAATCAAGCGCGGCTGGCGCACGCGCGCTGCGTCGTCAACACTTCCTTAAGTGAGAAGATGTTTTTTTCGTCGTGTTGGTGTATTCGGGGTGAGTGCACATTCGATCCCCGAATGCGCGCAGCGATTAAAGCCATCTCACACATCGGAGGGCAACATGGCCAAGAAAGCGAAGAAGGCGAAGAAGGCGAAGAGCGCAGTGAAGAAGACTGCGAAGAAGACCCGCAAGGTCGCGAAGAAGAAGAAGTAACTTCGACTTCTGAAGTTGCCGGCTCCCAGAGAGCCGGCACGTCATCAGCGCCTCCTGGAGGTTCTGGTCGACGATAGAGGGTGTCGGCGAGACATCAGGTCAACGGTCGGATCGTCAGCTTTCACGGGCTCGCTCGTCAAAGTCCGGTCCGGCAGAAGAAACAAGTTTTCTTCGTTCGGTGCGGCTCCTTGAATAAGGGCTCCGCAATTCCACAGACGGCCTTCGGGCCAATTTGGAATCTGATCCTGACGTGTTCGCCGACGCCCTCGTTCCCTGAGGCCGGGGTATTGCCGGCATTCCTTTCCCGACATTGTTGATCTGACCGCGACGATAGTCGCACTGCGCTGTCGCGTTGCCTTGGCCGCTTGGGTCTTGGGGCAGGCGAGAGCTGTGGTGTGATTGCGCGCCGCTTCCCCGCACGCGGTGTCATCGCCCGGCTTCGACCGGGCGATCCAGTACACCGCGGCTTCCCGGGGAACGATTGCTGCCTCTGGGAATACTGGGTCCCCAGTGCGCCAGTGCGCACAATGCGGGTGACGACAGTCGGTGGAGAAACACCACAGGACACGCACCACCGCGCGCGATGGTTATCGATGTCCGAAAATCCCAAGGTAAACCAAATCTGACGAATCGTAGAAGTGCCTGCATATCAGGGACTTCTCGAATTTCCCGCGCGTGGGGCGCGCGCATCCGTTTACGTCTGCTTCATCGCGATACTTAAACTGCCATTCAAATTTGCCCGCCATCATCGTCTCCAACAAGCCGGCAAACGGCTTGGGCAACAAGACTTGGACAACAAGACTCGGGGATGAGTTGAACAGCGCAGGATCCCAGAAGGGATCACGCAAATCAGAATTGGACGGGAGCCGCGCTCGGGGAACGAGGCGGCATAAGAAAAAGGGGATGCGTTATGTTTCAGGGTACTTTCGATCTCGATGCGGCAACGCCGATCGATGCAAGCGCGCTGTCGGACGTTCTGTTCGAGCGTGGGATCTATTGGGCGAGCGGCCGCTCGGGCCTGGTCGACCTCGTCGCCGCGCACAAATGGTTCAACCTCGCTGCGCTGAAGGGCCGCAAGGACGCCGTCGCGCTGCGCCAGGAAGTGGCCGGCCAGATGTCCGAGGTCGAGATCTCGGCCGCGCAGCGTGACGCGAGGGCGTGGGTATCCGCTCATTGAATTAAGAAGCGCATCCGGCCCCGTGGCCTCACGGGGCGATCCGGTTGCGCTGAATCAAGTTCCCGCGTCGTGCCACGACGTGTGAGAAATGCGGGCTTGGCCCGCGCGGCATGAGCGATCCCAGAAGAATGGCTCAGTAGTGAGTCGCGGATCGGGCGGTCCGGCCGGCGAGATGCGGACATACATATTATAAGGAGCGCGCGAATCGGGCTGAGCTCAGCCGCGCGAATCCTGGCGCCGGGCTTTCGCGGCCGTGCGACGTCGCTTTTCAGATGAATAGGCCGGGATTCTGCCGCTGGATGGCGGAGAGGGAGGGATTCGAACCCTCGATACAGCTTGAGACCGTATGACGCTTTAGCAAAGCGTTGCCTTCAGCCACTCGGCCACCTCTCCGGTGCGAGCCTTATGCATCTAATTGCTTGGGCCGGTCAATTTGGAAGCGTGTGTTTTCGCTCGAATATTCCCAACGATTTCCGCAGGACTGCGCGCCAATCAGGGCGGTTTGCCTTCCAGTCGAGAAACATCACGTCGGAACAGCGGACGCAGAACTGAAGCGTTTGGCAGGGGCGACAGAGACAGTTTCTGTGGGTTAGGCCATGTCCGCTCTATCAAGCGATTGAATTTACTAGGAATTTCACGCGGCGGTCGGCTTTGCCAGGCAGATGCCGGCTTGCTGCGCCGTTCGAGGCTTATGAAGTCATCGACGGGCGAACCCCTTAATCTCCGCCAGCAGGGAGGCCGGTGCTGATTCCCCCAGTCGGCCGAGTGACTTCAGCTACATAAATGTCTGCGCCGTGCCGGCCGTTTGCACGCGACCGGCCAGAGATCACCGAGAGTTACGGCGCGTTACACATCCTCTGAGTCTGTGGGCCGATTCCACGATTCGAGCGTGTCAAAGCCGCCTCTGTGTGTAAGTCGACCCGCGCACCATCGGGTCGGGAATTTCGGCGGCAGATGAAACCGATCAAAAAAATACAGTAAAAACAATATGTTGCAGACGTCGCGTGATCACATCTGCGTGTTATTTGTGCAACACCCGTCGGAAAACACACGCCATAGGCCCGTTTCGGAGCGTTCTGTTGTTGTGTGTGCAAGGTCGTTCGGTAATTGTGATCGGGCGACGGAGGGGGGCATCCCAAGGTCGTCCCGTTTAGGTCTTTCGCTTAAGTCCCTCGCGTTCATGCGGGTGTGTCCGAAGACGCGAAGGTGGCCAAGGCGGTGATTTAAAGGGGGTTTGGGAATTGGCCATTCGGGTCAGTGACCTTCCCTGAAGAGCAACTTGGAGGTTTAACATGAAGTTGGTTAAGAGCCTTTTGCTCGGCTCAGCGGCGGGTCTTATCGCCGTGGGCGGAGCGCAGGCAGCCGATCTCCCCGTGAAGGCCAAAGCGGTCGAATACGTGAAGATCTGCTCCCTGTACGGTGCGGGTTTCTACTACATGCCCGGCACTGACACCTGCATCAAGCTGGGTGGTTACGTGCGCGCTGACGCAGTCCTCGGCGGCGCCAACGACTACGGTTTCAACAATAGCCAGCCGGCTGCGGCGAACGGTGGTTCGAACAACCGTCTGACGAACTACTATTACACCCGCGCTCGTATGGACCTCAACGTCGATACCCGCACGGCGACCGAATACGGTGTTGTCCGCACCTACGCTGACATGATCTTCAGCTACGATACGGGTAACATCACCGGCAGCGCCCCGGCGACGTTCGCGGCTGGTGGTGCCACGCTCGGCCTCTACCATGCGTTCATCCAGTTCGCTGGCTTCACCATGGGTCGCACGGTCTCGATCTTCGACGCACCGTGGAATTCCTACCCGGCTGGTGGTCCCGATACCATTCCGGGCGGCTCCAACCACGTCACCGGTATCAACCAGTTCGCCTATACCGCTGACTTCGGTCAGGGCATCACCGGTTCGCTGGCATTGGAAAGCCCCGATACGCAGTCCAACGGTCAGGGCAACCTGTGGAACGTTACCGCCTTCACGGCCAGCGGTTCTGTTAGTGGTGCGGGTGTCCCGCTGTTTTCCTCCGCTGCTACAAACGCTGGTAACGCTCTCGTCCTGGGCCAGTACGGCCTCAACGGTTGGGGTGGAACGCGCTCTCCCGATATCGTTGGTGCTGTTCGTGTTGACCAGGCTTGGGGTCTTGCCCAGTTCTCGGTTGCCGCGCATGACCTGCATCCCGGCTACTACGCACAAACGGAACCCTCCGGTCATCCCTCCGACAAGTGGGGTTGGGCTGTCCAGGGTTCGTTGTCGATCAAGAACATCCCGACTGGTGCGGGTGACACGATCAACTTGCAGGCCGTCTACACCGATGGCGACAGCCGGCAGAACTTCCAGGTCCTGTTCCCGCAGAGCTTCTCGATGTACAGCGGTTCGGGCATCGCCTACCAGAGCGTCGGTTTCGCTGGCATTGCTGACGGCGTCTTCGGCGCTGGCGGTAGCATCGAGACCGTCAAGACCTGGGGCGTCCGTGGTGGTTTCACCCACAACTGGAACCCCTACTGGGTGAGCGCGATCTATGGTGGCTATGCTTCGCTGAGCTACACCAGCAACGCCAAGGCCCTGATTTGCGCCAACTTTGTTGCCGCTTACGGTGCCGCTACTGCGACCTGTAACCCGGACTTCAACTTCGGCGTCATCGGCGTCAACACCGTCTGGACCCCGGTCAAGAACCTGGCGTTCACGGCTGACCTGAGCTGGTCGCGCCTGGATCAGAAGTACTCTGGTACAATCGCGATCCCGGCCATCAACGCCTTCGCGAAGCCGACTGCGACGTATGAGCTGAAGGATCAGAACTCTCTGACCCTGCTCCTCCGCGCCAACCGCACGTTCTAATATCGATCTATCAATCGATAGTGAGCCCCCGGCAGGAAACTGCCGGGGGTTTTGCTTTGTGGCGGTACGGCCATTGGTTATGCGAGGCGCAAATCGGCAGATGGGTCATCGAAGGGCAAAAGTCCGGCCCGGGTCCTGCTTTCATTTGCGCCAAGAGCGATAGCAGCAATCAGAAAGTCGTCGAACGCAGGCTCGCGTTGAACTCGACGCCGTACTTTGATGCCGGGGACGTGAGCAATCGTGAAGAGGTGGCGGACTGGTGCGGCAAGGGCCGAAGCCTAGGTACGCGTAGCAACTCAACAGGAGCAATTGCGATGCGTGCGATCTTGGCCTTGGGTATCCTTGTCGCCCTGACCGTCTCGGCCAGTGCTGGAACGACAAATCATAAGCGGCATGCCGCGTCTGCCACACAGACTTTCGCCCCCCGATTGACGCCGCGTGCGGCTAGGGGCTTTGCCTATGTTCCCCACGCGGCCCCATACTCAGCACCGGTCGGACACGGCGATCCCTACCAAAGCCAACACTGGGGCGGTTAACCTCACAAGTGCATGATCGGGAAGAGTGTGAAGCGGTTTTCCGAAAGGGATCGTGCTTCCGCTTTAGAATGGCTCCCGGCAGCCGATATAAGCGCATCAGATTCCTCGATAGCCTGATCCAAATTACTAGAGCCTTCGGACAAATTACTAGAGCCTTCGGACGAAGCATCGGCGGTCGGGCCGCGCGCCGAACTTCTCGCCCCGATTGAGCCTCAGGGTGCGATGGCTTCCTCGCGCCCCTCGGTCGTTCGGGACGTGCCCGCCAAGACCCTATCGCGGGGCAGCCTCTTACGGGCGAGAGAGAAGGTCGCTATTCCACGCTGCCGGCGCCGCGGCGCAAATCGGCCTCGATCTGGAGCCGCGTGCCGCCGCCGAAGCGGGCGCGGTAGACTTGGAGATTCTCCATGATCCGCTGCACGTAGTTGCGGGTCTCGGAGAATGGGATCAGCTCGACCCAGTCGACGGCATCGATCTTGGCGTCGCGCGGATCGCCGTAACGGTCGATCCACTTCTTCACGCTGCCGCGGCCGGCGTTGTAGGCGGCGAAGGTCATGATGTAGGAGCCGCGATAATCCTCGAGCAGGCCGCCGAGCTCGGCTGCGCCGAGCGTGGCGTTGTAGGACGAATCGTTCTTCAGCCGCGAGAGGTCGTAGGTGGCGCCGTGCCGTTTGCAGACGTAACGCGCGGCATCCGGCGTCACCTGCATCAGGCCATAGGCCTGCGCCGGCGAGACGACGGCCGGATTGAACGCGCTTTCCTGTCGCGCGATCGCGTAGACGATGCTGCGCTCGACCTCGGGACCGATCTGCGTGAACTGCGGGATGCCGTTGACGGGATAGGCGTAGAAATCGAACGGCAGGCCACGATTGAGCGCTGCCTTGCCGAGCAGCAGCATGCCGCGTGCGTCGCCGTAGCGCTGGGTCAGCTCGCCGAGGCCGGCAAGCGCTTCGGGATCGCCGTTCTCGCCCATATCGGCGAGCAGCGGTATTGCCATCTCGCGCTCGTCGAGCTCGTAGAGCAGTTGCGCGGCGCGCACGATCTCCAGCCGCTCGGCGCCGCGGCCGCGCGGCTGGCTGTTCAGCTCGATCTGCGGCAGGCCGAGCTTTGCGCGCGCGAGCTGGCCATAATAACTGGTCGATTGCTCGGCAGCGCGGGCATAGGCGTTGCGCGCCTCCTGCTGGCGACCGGCGGCCTCGGCCGCGCGGCCCTGCCAGTAACCGGCACGCGCGAGCGTGGTCGGATTGACGCTGCCGACACCGATGCGGGCAAAGTGCTGGGCGGCTGCGGCGGGATCGTTGAGGAAGCGCAGCGCGATCCAGCCCGCCGTGAACTCCTGCTCGGTCTTGTAGATGTCGCGTGAGGGCAGCGCCGCGTCGCGCGCGATCAGATAGGCGCTGCGGAATTCCTCGGTGTCGATCATCTTGCGGGCCAGCAGGCGCCGCTCGATCCACCATTCGTCGAGATTGTAGAGCCGGTTTGGATCCTTCGGCGCCGACAGCATGAGCTGGGCGGCTTCGGCAAACTTCTCCTCACGGCGCAGCAGCTGGATCTTGCTGAAGATGAAGCCGGGATCATTGTGCAATTCCCGCGGCACCTCTTCGAGCAGAGCGCGCGTGTTCGGCGCCTTCTTGAAGGAGGCGATGCGGGCCTTGGCGAGCGCGACATAGCCGGCGCCGAGCCGTTTTGCCGCGCGCAGTGCCGCCTCGTGCTCGCTGCCATACAGCAGCGTGTCCATCCGTGCCTTCTGGTCGCCCGGCGTGAGCAGGGCGCCGAACTGGTCGAGCGCGTTGTTCTCGGTGTCCTCCGACATCGGATCGCTGCGCCAGGCCTCGCGCACGAGCCGCTCGGCATTGGCGCGATCGCCGCGCGCCAGCATCGCCTTGGCGAGCACGAAGCGGCCCTTGGCCGAAACGGGGGATTCGTTCTCGAACCACGACCAGCCGACGGAATCGTCGCGCCTGTCGTCCCACATCGCAGCTTCAAGGCGCCGGCGCAGGAAGGTCTGCGACGGCCAGCTCGGATTGGCGGAGAGGAAGGCGCGATAGCGCTCGACGCTCGCGCCATTGTCCTCGCTGCGCAGGATGATCCATTCCGCGAGCTTTCGCGCAACGGGGTCCGAAATCGAATCTGCGTAACTGCTGGCGTCGCCCGGCTTGCGCTTGCGCACCAGCTCGATGACGTTCTCGAGCGTGTCCTTGTCGGCTTGCGACGTCGACGAGGTCGCAGCAACCGCGGCCGGCGTGACCGGCTTGCGCGGCGCGGCGTGCTGGCGGGTCGCAGGCGCCAGCACCGGCGTCGCGACAGGCTTGGCGGGGACCGGGGCGGAAGGTCTGACGGTGGCCGTCACCGCCGGCGCGGTCTGCGAGGCCGGAGCATTGGCGGCCGGTCGTGCCTTTGGCGCGGGGGTGGCGGCCGCGGGCTTCGGCTTGTCCTTGGCGGCATCCTTGCTGGCGGGCTTCTTCGCAGCATCCTTCTTCGCAGGATATTTCTTCGCAGGATCTTTGGCCGGCGCGGAAGCTGCTCCCTTGCTGGCGCCTTTGGCGGTTTCTTTGCTTGTGTCCTTGGCCGATCCCTTCGTCGCGTCCTTCGCGGAAGGCTTGACGGCTGGCTTCGCGGTTCCCTTGTCAGTTCCTTTGGCGGCCTGCTTGGCCGGTTCCTTCGCAGTGTCCTCGGCCGTCTCATTGGATTTGGCTAGGGCGACGCAGCCGATCGACAGGCCGGCCATCAGGCAGATGGCCAGACCGGCAGATCGCCATGCGGCGCGCGGAAAGGAGGTCACGGAGGTTCGTCGCCCCGAATCAGTCAATTGGCTCAAGACCTATCTGTACAAGATCTGGCTGTATTTGATTGAATATGCGGACAAAATACCAACAGCCGCTTACCTTCGCCCGGTTTGCACCACCACCGCGGCAAAATCGCGGCTTAAACGGTGCGTCGGCCGGCAGCAGGTCTTTTACCGGCCGGACAGACCCGATAAGAATGGGCCTTGCTCTAAATTCTCGCCGCGTACGGAGGAAGTCCATGGCAGCCAAGACGAAATTCCGGGGGTCGTTCACCGCCTTGGTCACGCCGTTCAAGAACGGCTCGCTGGACGAGGCGGCGTTCCGCTCCCTGGTCAACTGGCAGATCTCCGAGGGCACCAACGGCCTGGTCCCGGTCGGCACCACCGGCGAGAGCCCGACGCTCTCTCACGACGAGCACAAGAAGGTCGTCGAATGGTGCATCGAGGAGGCCAAGGGCCGGGTGCCCGTGATCGCCGGCGCCGGCTCCAACTCGACCAAGGAAGCGGTCGAGCTGGCCCAGCATGCCGAAAAGGCGGGCGCCAACGCCGTGCTGGTGGTCACGCCCTACTACAACAAGCCGACCCAGGAAGGCATGTACCAGCACTTCAAGGCGATCAACGATGCGATCGGGATTCCGATCATCATCTACAACATCCCGCCGCGCTCGGTGATCGACATGTCGGTCGACACCATGAAGCGGCTGTGGGAGCTGAAGAACATCGCCGGCGTCAAGGACGCCACCGCCAGCATGGTACGCGTGTCGCAGCAGCGTGCGGCGATGGGCGAGGACTTCAATCAGCTCTCCGGCGAGGACGCGACCATCCTCGGCTACATGGCGCATGGCGGCCATGGCTGCATCTCGGTGACGTCGAACGTCGCACCGCGGCTGTGCTCGGAGTTCCAGGCCGCCTGGGCGAAGGGCGACCACGCCACCGCGCTGAAGATCCACGACAAGCTGATGCCGCTGCACAACAACCTTTTCATCGAGAGCAATCCGGCGCCGATCAAGTATGCAATGACGCTGCTCGGCAAGATGGACGAGACGCTGCGGCTGCCGATGGTGCCGGTGTCCGAACCGACGCGCGTTGCCGTGCGCAGCGCCATGGTGCACGCCGGCCTGATCAATTGATGCTTTAGCCACCGGGGACGCTTGTCATGAGCGCAGTCGACGAAAAGGGCAGGCGGATCCTCACGGAGTTTCGCGAGTTCGCCATGAAGGGCAATGTCGTCGACCTCGCAGTCGGCGTCATAATCGGCGCGGCCTTCGGCGCAATCGTCACTTCGCTGGTCGGTGACATCATCATGCCGCTCATCGGCGCCGCGACCGGCGGCCTCGACTTCTCGAACTACTACGTACCCTTGTCGAAGGCGGTTACCGCCACCAACTTAGCGGATGCGAAAAAGCAAGGCGCAGTGCTTGCTTACGGCAGCTTCCTGACGCTGACGATCAACTTCATCATCGTCGCCTTCGTGTTGTTCATCGTGATCCGCGCTATAAACACGCTGAAGCGCAAGGAAACGGCGGCACCCGCCGAGCCGCCGAAGCCGTCGGCGGAGGTGGTGCTGCTGACCGAGATCCGCGATCTCCTCAAGAAGTGACGCGCGCGCTTCATCCTAACTGTTAGCTTACGCGCGTATCCCGATCAGGTTTGCTGCCAGGTTTTGAAGGTCATGGCCGATAAGAACGAACGTCCTATCAAGGTCATGGCGGAGAATCGCAAGGCCCGCTTCAACTATGCGATCGAGGATACGATCGAGGCGGGCATTGCGCTGACTGGAACCGAGGTGAAGTCGATCCGCAACGGCAAGAGCACGATCGCGGAGTCCTACGCCGACTCCAAGAACGGTGAGATCTGGCTGATCAACGCCACCATTCCCGAATACCTCCAGGGCAACCGCTTCAACCACGAGCCCAAGCGGCCGCGAAAGCTGCTGCTGCACCGCCGGCAGATCAACAAGCTGATGGGCGCGGTCGACCGCGAGGGCATGACGCTGATCCCGCTCAAGCTCTACTTCAACGAGCGCGGGCGGGCCAAGCTGCAGCTCGCGGTTGCGAAGGGCAAGAAGCTGCACGATAAGCGCGAGACCGAGAAGAAGCGCGACTGGAGCCGGGAGAAGGGCCGGCTGATGCGGGCGAGGGGGTAGGAAATGACTCAGAGGAACCTGCTCGAGGTCGATTGGAGCCAGATCCCGGCGCCCACCGATGACGGCGCCGCCGCGCATCTGAAAGGCCTGACGCTGCCTGCGATCAGCCTGCTCGCGACCGACGATACGTCAGTGACGTTGTCGACGCTCTCCGGGCGCACCGTGGTGTTCGCCTATCCGCGCACCGGCGAGCCCGGCAAGATCTCGCTGGTCGATGATTGGGACATGATTCCCGGCGCGCGCGGCTGCACACCGCAGACCTGCGCGTTCCGCGATCTTTTCGCCGATCTCCGGGCGGCCGGCGCCTCGCACGTGTTCGGCCTGTCGACCCAGGGCAACGAATACCAGACCGAAATGGCCTCGCGGCTGCATCTGCCGTTCCCGGTGCTCTCGGACGAGAAGCTAGCGCTCACGCGCGCCCTCAATTTGCCGACCATGGAGGTCGCAGGCCTGACGCTGATCAAGCGCCTCGCGCTGATCATCGACGATGCCACGATCACGCATGTTTTCTATCCGGTGTTTCCGCCGGACCGGAACGCCGGCGACGTGCTCGACTGGCTGAAGGCCAATCCGGCCGGCGCCTAGTCGAGATCGGCCTTCACCTTCGCGAACACGCTGCGAAACATGTCCGTCGTCAGCACGCCCGTGTTCGTGTTGTAGCGGGAGCAGTGATAGCTGTCGTAGAGCTTGAACCGGCCTGCCTGGTGCACGGCGCCGTGGCCGAAGGGGGCTTGCGAAGCCTTCAGCTTCAGCGGCTTGAGCACGCTGTCGTGTGCAATCCGCCCGAGCGCCACGATCGCGCGCAGCTTCGGCATCGTCTCGAGATTCGTGACGAGGAACGGGCGGCAGGTGTTGATCTCGACCGGCAGCGGCTTGTTCTGCGGCGGCACGCAATGCACGGCATTGGCGATCCGACAGTCGACCAGCTTCATGCCGTCGTCAGGACGCGCCTGATAGGTGCCCTTGGCAAAACCGTATTCCAGCAGCGTGGCGTAGAGCAGATCGCCGGCATAATCGCCGGTGAAGGGTCGGCCCGTGCGGTTGGCGCCCTGCATGCCCGGCGCAAGGCCGACAATCAACAAGCGCGCCTTGATGTCGCCGAACGGTGGTACCGGCGCATTGTGCCAGGACGGCTCGCGCGCGCGGTTCGCCTCGCGAAAGGCGACCAGGCGCGGACAGAGCGGGCAATCACGGTCGGGGACGAGGGTGGGGGCCTGGCGGCTAGACCGGGCTACCTCACTCCTCGAAGTCGTCATCGCCCCTCGGCGCCATCGTGGTCGCGCGCTGGAGGAACTGCGGGGCGTGGTGGCGCGCCTCGCGCTCGCCGCGATCACGCGGGGCGGGGCGTTCGGACGGATCGCGGCCAAGCTTGGACTGCAACTCGACGAGGTCGGTGAAGACGTCGGCCTGGCGACGCAGCTCGTCGGCGATCATCGGCGGCTGGCTGGCGATGGTGGAGATCACCGTGACCCGCACGCCGCGGCGCTGCACGGCCTCGACCAGCGAGCGGAAATCGCCGTCACCCGAGAACAGCACCATCTGGTCGATGTGCTCTGCGAGTTCCATGGCATCGACCGCGAGCTCGATGTCCATGTTGCCCTTGACCTTGCGGCGGCCGGAGGCGTCGATGAATTCCTTGGTCGCCTTGGTGACGACCGTGTAGCCGTTGTAGTCGAGCCAGTCGATCAGGGGACGGATCGAGGAATATTCCTGATCCTCGATGATCGCTGTGTAATAGAACGCACGCAACAGCGTCCCGCGGCTCTGAAATTCCTTCAGAAGGCGCTTGTAGTCGATGTCGAAGCCCAGAGTTTTCGCAGTTGCGTAAAGATTGGCCCCGTCGATGAAGAGCGCGATCTTGTTGGTAGGGGAAGGTGACATTCAGTTTGCTCGCGTAGTGTTCGTGATAAATCGTTTATTGTTGGCGCGGCGGCAGCAAGCCGCGCAATTCAAAGTCCTGCCAAAACCCGTCGAAACCGCAAATCCGGAGAAGTCGGGGCAATCAAGGTATAGTTATGGCGGACCTTCATACACCCGTCGCCGCCCTCAATGGCGGCCCGGGAAACCACCCGTCCCAGCCCCAATGTGGAGGTAGCAGAGGCGTTTGGCGAGGCCAAATCACAAATTTGCCTTGCGAAACCGCCCCGGCCCCTATAACTACCCCCAATCATCCACATATTTCGTCCCACCCACAACGGAGCGACAGTCTATGGCTCGCGTCACCGTAGAAGATTGTATCGACAAGGTCGACAACCGGTTTGACCTGGTCCTGCTGGCCGCCCACCGTGCCCGCATGATCTCGTCCGGTTCACAACTAACGGTTGACCGCGATAACGACAAGAACCCTGTTGTATCTTTGCGTGAAATTGCCGACGAGACCATCTCGCCGGAGGATCTCCGCGAGGAGCTCGTGCACTCCCTCCAGAAGTTCGTCGAGGTGGACGAGCCCGAGCCGGATACGGTGCCGCTGATCGGTTCCGCCGGCGCCAGCGTCGATGCCGACGATACCGAAGTCGCTGTGGAGCGCATGACCGAAGAGGAGCTCCTGAAGGGCCTCGAAGGCCTCGCGCCGCCCGAAGAGCAGCCCGAGGAGGACGAGTAATCGTCCTATCGTGATCGTCGACTTCTTGTGATCTTATCAAAGGCCCGAACCCGTGTTCGGGCCTTTGCTTTTGTTGGCGTTTTCGTGGTTACCATAGCGCTGCCGGATTGCGCCGCGCGCCTGTCATTGAATTGATCGGCCGTGTCCGCGATCGGAGCTTAGGATGTATACAACGGGCCGTTTCATGGTCCGTTTGAAGGCAGGACGGCATGGTGTATCGACGCCGCAGACCCACGCAGATGCAGGCCGCAACCGAATCGGTTGCCGTGGCCCCGACTGCGCCGGTGGCACGGCCAGCGAAGCCGCGCGCGCGCATGATGCGTCAATATGACCTCGTCGAACGCGTCCGGTCCTACAATCCGAACACCGACGAAGATCTGCTGAACCGCGCCTATGTCTACGCCATGAAGGCGCACGGCTCGCAGACCCGCGCTTCCGGCGACCCGTATTTCTCGCATCCGCTCGAAGTCGCGGCGATTCTCACCGACCTGAAGCTCGATGACGCGACCATCGTCGCCGCGCTGCTGCACGACACGATCGAGGACACCGAGGCGACGCGGGCGGAGATAGATCAGCTGTTCGGCCCCGAGATCGGCGCGCTGGTTGAGGGCCTGACCAAGCTGAAGCGGCTCGAGCTGGTGTCGCGCGAGGCCAAGCAGGCCGAGAACCTGCGCAAATTGCTGCTGGCGATCGCCGACGATGTCCGCGTGCTCCTGGTCAAGCTCGCCGACCGCCTGCACAACATGCGCACGCTCGACTTCGTGCCGACCGAGTCGCGCCGGCGCATTGCCGAGGAGACGCTCGACATCTACGCGCCGCTGGCCGGGCGCATGGGCATGCAGGAAATGCGCGAGGAGCTGGAGGACCTTTCCTTCCGCACCCTCGATCCCGAAGCCTATTCGGTGGTGATGCAGCGGCTCGATGCGCTCGCCGAGCGCAACCGCAACCTGATCGGCGAGATCGAGGACCAGCTCTCCAACAATCTGCGCCACAGGGGTCTCGGCGCGCGGGTCTATGGCCGCCGCAAGAAGCCGTTTTCGATCTGGACCAAGATGGAGCGCAAGTCGGTCGGCTTCGAGCAATTGTCCGACATCTTCGGCTTCCGCGTCGTCGTCAACGACATCGAGGCCTGCTATCGCGCGCTCGGCATCGTCCACACAACGTGGCCGGTCGTGCCGGGGCGTTTCAAGGACTACATCTCGACGCCGAAGCAGAACGACTACCGCTCGATCCACACCACCGTGATCGGCCCCGGCAACCAGCGCGTCGAGCTCCAGATCCGCACCGAGGCGATGGACCAGATTGCCGAGCGCGGCATCGCCGCGCACGTCTTCTACAAGGAAGGTGTGGGCTCGCCGACCGAATTCCTCAAGCGCGAGTCCACCGCGTTCGCCTGGCTGCGCCACACCATCGGCATCCTCTCCGAGAGCGCCAACCCCGAGGAATTTCTCGAGCACACCAAGCTCGAGCTGTTCCACGACCAGGTGTTCTGCTTCACCCCGAAGGGCAAGCTGATCGCGCTGCCGCGCCATGCCAATGTGATCGACTTCGCCTATGCCGTGCATACCGACGTCGGCAACAGCGCGGTCGGCTGCAAGATCAACGGCCAGTTCGCGCCGCTGTCGTCTGAGCTTCAGAACGGCGACGAGGTCGAGGTGCTGACCTCGGAAGCCCAGTCGGCGCCGCCCTCGGCCTGGGAGACGCTCGCGGTCACCGGCAAGGCGCGCGCTGCGATCCGGCGTGCCACGCGCACCGCGGTGCGCGATCAATATGTCGGCCTCGGCCGGCGCATCGTCGAGCGCCTGTTCGAGCGCGCCAAGATCGAATACGCCGACGACAAGCTCAAGGGCGCACTGCCGCGGCTGGCGCGCACCTCGATCGAGGACGTCATGGCCGCGGTCGGCCGCGGCGAGATCAAGGCCTCCCACGTCGCGCGCGCGATGTATCCCGACTACAAGGAGGAGCGCGTCGCGCGCTACGGCGTCAAGAAGGGGCTCGCCGCCAAGCTCAAGGAGAAGGCGCTGGAGCCGTCGCGCCGCCCGGTTGCGATCCCCATTGGCGGCAACAATTCCGACCTGCCGGTGAAGTTCGCGCCGAACGGCGGCGCCGTGCCCGGCGATCGCATCGTCGGCATCGTCACGCCGGGCGAGGGGATCACGATCTATCCGATCCAGTCGCCGGCGCTGAAGGATTTCGAGGAGGAGCCGGAGCGCTGGCTCGACGTCCGCTGGGACATCGAGGATTCGGCGCCGCAACGCTTCCCGGCGCGCATCAAGGTCGAGAATGTCAACGAGCCCGGCGCACTGGCGCAGATCGCGACCGTGATCGCCGAGCATGACGGCAACATCGACAATATCAGCATGCAGCGCCGCTCGCCCGACTTCACGGAGACGACGATCGATCTCGAAGTCTACGATCTCAAGCATTTGAGCGCGATCCTGGCCCAGCTGCGCGCCAAGGCGGTCGTCGCCCGTGTCGAACGTGTTAATGGATAGGCGGAGTCGCCTGTCTTTCCGATCTCGTGAGTCCTGAAATGCCCGCACGTCCGCTCCGCCTCGGCGTCAATATCGACCATGTCGCGACCGTCCGTAACGCTCGCGGCGGCCGCCATCCCGATCCGGTCCGCGCCGCGCTGCTTGCGATCGAGGCCGGCGCCGACGGCATCACCGCGCATCTGCGCGAAGACCGCAGGCACATCCGCGACGAGGACATGGCGCGGCTGAAGGCGGAGATCTCCAAGCCGCTGAATTTCGAGATGGCGGCGACCGACGACATGATGCGCATCTCGCTCGCCACCAAGCCGCATGCGGTGTGCCTGGTGCCGGAGCGGCGCCAGGAGGTGACGACCGAGGGCGGCCTCGACGTGGTCGGCCAGCACAATGCGCTCGCGCCCCATATCGCGCGGCTGAACGATGCCGGCATCCGCGTCTCGCTGTTCATTGCTGCGGACCCTGCGCAAATCGAGATGGCGGCGCGGCTGCGCGCGCCTGTGATCGAGATCCACACCGGCGCCTGGTGCGACGCCGTGGTCGACGGCCACGGCGACAAGGCCGAGGCTGAATGGCGGCGGATCGTGGCGGGCGTGAAGCTCGCGAAGGACGCAGGCCTCGAGGTCCATGCCGGCCACGGGTTGGACTACGCGACGGCCGAGAAGATTGCCGCGCTGCCTGAAATCATGGAGCTCAACATCGGCTACTACATGATCGGCGAGGCGCTGTTCGTCGGTCTTGCGGAGACGGTCCGCACGATGCGCGCGGCAATGGATGTCGGACGGAGCCGGGCATGATCATCGGGATCGGCTCCGACCTCATCGACATCACCCGCGTGGCGAAGGTGATGGAGCGCCATGGCGAGCGTTTCCTCGACCGCATCTTCACTGCGGCCGAGCGGGCCAAGGCGGAGCGGCGGGCCAAGAACGAGAAGATGGTGGTGGCGACCTACGCCAAGCGCTTTGCCGCCAAGGAGGCCTGCTCCAAGGCACTCGGCACCGGCATCAGGCAGGGCGTGTGGTGGCGCGACATGGGGGTGGTCAACCTGCCCGGCGGCCGGCCGTCCATGCGGCTGACCGGGGGCGCGCTGGCCCGCCTCCAGGCCCTGACGCCGGAGGGATTCGAGGCCCAGATCGACCTGTCGATCACCGACGACTGGCCGTTGGCGCAGGCCTTCGTGGTCATTTCCGCCGTGCCGCGGGCTAAGCCCTGAAGGTCGGCGTTAATTTTATAATTCGTGTTAAAAATCAACACCTTATTTGTTTTTAATGCGATCCTTGATTGCGTGGCCTGCGACAACCGTCTAAAAGTCCGCGGACGCAAATCAGGCTGGTCGAATTCGGCTTTACGCCGGAATTGGCCCTCACTATCAGAATCAGGACAATCTCCTTGGGCTGCGAATCGGTGGGCCGTTCGCGGGAGGAGGGCGTTCTGTGATCGCCGGCCGGAATTGAGAGAGCAATGAGCGTGACTTCGGGAACGAAAACTGAAAGCGGCGTCGGCGAGACGATCCGGGTCGTGATCCATGCTCTCCTGATCGCGCTGGTGATCCGCACCTTCCTGTTCCAGCCGTTCAACATCCCGTCCGGCTCGATGAAGGCGACGCTGCTGGTCGGCGACTATCTGTTCGTCTCGAAATATTCCTACGGCTACAGCCACTACTCGATTCCGTTCTCGCCGCCGCTGTTCTCGGGACGGATCTGGGGCTCGGATCCGAACCGCGGCGACATCGTCGTGTTCCGGCTGCCGAAGGACGACACCACCGACTACATCAAGCGCGTGATCGGCTTGCCTGGCGACCATGTCCAGATGAAGGACGGTCTGCTCTACATCAACGACACCCCGGTCGAGCGCCAGCGCATGAGCGAGTATGTCGGCGAGGATCCCTGCGGCTCCGAAGGCAGCGGCATCTCGCGCGTGAAGCGCTGGAAGGAGACACTGCCGAACGGTGTCTCCTACGAGACGCTCGATTGCGCCGACAACGGCTACATGGACAACACCAACGTCTACACCGTGCCGTCAGGCCATTTCTTCATGATGGGCGACAACCGCGACAACTCCACCGACAGCCGCTTCCTCGGCCAGGTCGGCTATGTGCCGCAGGAGAACCTGATCGGCCGTGCCCAGATGATCTTCTTCTCGATCGCCGAAGGCGAGCATGCCTGGATGTTCTGGCGCTGGCCGTGGGCGGTGCGCTGGAATCGTTTCTTCAAAATCGTCCGATGAAAGACGAAGCCAAGGACATCACGACCCAATCGATCGAGGCGCAAGCCGCTCCTGAGGGCGAAGCTGCAACCAAGACGCTTGCGACCAAAACGCCTGATACCAAGGCGCCTGATACCAAGACTGCTGAAACCAAGGCTCCGGCGAAGAAGAAGCGGACGCGGAGCAGCAAGGCCAAGGCGGCAGCTGATGCGAATGCGGCGCTCGAGGCGCGCATCGGCCACAACTTCGCCGATCCGAACCTGCTGATGCAGGCGATCACCCACGTGTCGGCGCTGAAGTCCGGACGCAAGCGCGGCGACAGCTATCAGCGGCTAGAATTCCTCGGCGACCACGTGCTCGGGCTCGTCGTGTCCGACATGCTCTATCATGCCTTCCCGAATGCCGATGAGGGCGAGCTGTCCAAGCGGCTTGCCGAGCTCGTGCGCAAGGAGAGCTGCGCCGACGTCGCCAAGTCGCTCGGTCTGCTCGATGACATCAAGCTCGGTTCGGTCGGCTCCAGCGCCGATGCGCGCCTGCGCAAGTCCATTCTCGGTGATATCTGCGAGGCGGTGATCGGCGCGATCTTCCTCGACGGCGGCCATGCGGCAGCGGACGAGTTCGTCAAGCGCAACTGGACCGAGCGCATGCACAAGCCGCGGCGGCCGCTGCGCGATCCCAAGACCGTGCTGCAGGAATGGGCGCAGGGGAAGGGGCTGCCGACGCCTGTCTATCGCGAGGTCGAGCGCACCGGCCCGCATCACGATCCGGAGTTCCGCGTTGCTGTCGACCTGCCGGGTTTGGCGCCGGCCGAAGGCACCGGCGGCAGCAAGCGCGCGGCGGAGAAGGTCGCGGCCTCCGTCATGATCGAGCGCGAAGGCGTTGGTGGCGGCAATGACGGCTGAAGCGAGCGGCGAGGCGCCCATTGCTACGCGCTGCGGCTTCGTTGCGCTGATCGGCGCGCCGAATGTCGGCAAGTCCACGCTGGTCAATGCGCTGGTCGGGGCCAAGGTCACGATCGTCTCGCGCAAGGTGCAGACCACGCGCGCGCTGATCCGCGGCATCGTGATCGAGAACAACGCGCAAGTAATCCTGGTCGACACGCCTGGCATCTTCCTGCCCAAGCGCCGGCTCGACCGCGCCATGGTCTCGACCGCCTGGAGCGGGGCGCATGACGCCGATCTCGTCTGCGTGCTGCTCGACGCCAAGGCCGGGATCGACGAGGAAGCCGAGGCGATCCTCGGCAAGGTTGCCAGCGTGAAACACGAGAAGATCCTGGTCATCAACAAGGTCGATCTGGTCCAGCGCGAGAAGCTGCTGGCGCTGGCGCAGGCCGCCAACGAGCGCATGCCGTTCGCGAAGACCTTCATGATCGCGGCAATCTCGGGCGACGGCGTCGATGACCTCAGGCAGACGCTGGCCGAGATCGTGCCGCCGGGGCCGTTCCTCTATCCCGAGGACCAGATGTCGGACGCGCCGATGCGGCAGCTTGCGGCCGAGATCACGCGCGAGAAGATCTATCGCAAGCTGCACCAGGAATTGCCCTACCAGTCCACGGTCGAGACCGACAAGTGGGAGGAGCGCAAGGACAAGTCGGTGCGCATCGAGCAGACGATCTTCGTGGAGCGCGAAAGCCAGCGCAAGATCGTGCTCGGCGCTGGCGGCGCTACCATCAAGTCGATCGGCGCGGACTCGCGCAAGGAAATCGCCGAGATTCTGGGCGTGCCGGTGCATCTGTTCCTGTTCGTCAAGGTGCGCGAGAACTGGGGCGACGATCCCGATCGCTATCGCGAGATGGGCCTGGAATTTCCCAAGGAATAAGCAAGAACAGATCGGTATTTGATGAGTGTGCCCCGTAACGTCCAGCGCTTCGAAGCGTTGCTCTATGCGTCGCTGATGCTGGATGCGCTGTCTGTGGCGGTGCAGGACCGCACGCCCACCACCGAGATGACCGAGCAGATGATCATGACGTCGACGCTGCTCGCCGGCGTGATGATTTCTCTGCTGATCTATTTCGTCTGGCTGGCGGCGCGCTGGCGCAAGAACTGGCCGCGCTGGGTGCTGGCCGCAGCGCTGGTGCTCTCCGTGATCTCGCTCGGCCAGATCATCGGCGAGAGGGGCATGGAGCTCGACAGCGCCATCGAGATCGTCTCCTGCGTGCTGACGGTGTTCGGGCTATATTTCTCGTTCACCGGCGACGCGCAGGGCTGGTTCAACGCGTGAGGTCTCGCGCGGTGCCGTAGGTTTGCAAAGGCGCGCCCTGGCGCGCCGTGCCCACCATTGATCGTCCGCGTCGCGTGGATCAAATTGGTGGGCACGCTTCCGCTTTGCCCACCCTACAAGCGCTCGAATTGCGCTACAATCGATCCCATGGAATGGACCGACGAAGGCATCGTGCTGGGCGTGCGGCGGCATGGCGAAAGCAGCGCCATCGTCGAGCTCTTGACGCGCCAGCACGGCCGGCATCTCGGTCTCGTGCGCGGCGGTGCCGGCTCGCGGATGCGGCCGCTCTTGCAGCCGGGGAACAGCGTCAGCGCGGTGTGGCGGGCGCGGCTCGACGAGCATCTCGGCACCTACGCGATCGAGGGATTGAAGTTGCGCGCGGCGACGCTGCTGGAATCGTCCCATGGCGTCTACGGCGTCACGCATCTGGCCTCGATTGCGCGGCTGCTGCCGGAGCGCGATCCGCACAACGACATCTTCGCGCTACTCGAACATTCGCTCGACGATTTCGACGACATCGGCAGCGCGGCCGTGCATCTCATTCATTTCGAGCTGGCGATGCTCGCAGAGCTCGGCTTCGGGCTCGCTCTTGAGAATTGCGCGGTGACCGGAGAGACCACAGACCTGATCTACGTCTCGCCCAAATCCGGCGGCGCGGTGTCCCGCGGCGCGGGCGAGCCGTGGCGCGACCGGCTGCTGCGGCTGCCATCCTTCCTGCGCCGTGGCGAAACCGCGAGCGAGCTTACCGATCAGGATCTCCAGGACGGCTTTCGGCTGACCGGCCTGTTCCTGCTGCGCCATGTTCTGGAGCCGCGGGGGCAGGTCCATTCCGACGCGCGCGCCGGGTTCATCAATGCGCTGACGCGGCAGCAGGCCAAAACCGCCCTTCCGGCGTCCTGAAAAGGGGGCAACTCGTCGCCATGACGTCAGCGCGGCTCTGTATTGCCCAATCAGGCAGCTCTTGGCGGAACCAAAGCGGGTTTCCCGGATTGGCCCCTGGGTTCCAACCCCCGGGGGTAACCTGATGCTGATCAAGGGACTTATCGTATCGGCAGCGCTGATGGCGCTGGCGCCGGACGCCCTCGCAGGCGAGCAACCAAGCGTGCTTCGTCGCGCTTCCTGCACGGTCGTCAGGTTCTATGTCGCCAAATATTCCGCTGCGGCCGCAGAGGCCTGGGCGCGGTCCAAGGGCGCAACGGAGGCCGAGATCGAGGCCGCCCGGCGTTGCCTGGCCAATGCGCCTGTCACCGCTCAGGCGAAGGTCCAGCCAACTGTAGCCGCCGGCTGGGCAGGGCAGTAGAAGCCCGCACGGAACCAATCCATCCTTGCCCGATTCGCTTCCACGGTTTAACCGGGCGGCATGGGAAAACGAATCGTTCCGCCGGAAGAACCGGCCGAAATTCATGATGTGCCGCTGCGTGAAGCGCTGGAAGAGCGCTATCTTGCGTACGCGCTCTCTACCATCATGCATCGCGCGCTGCCCGACGCGCGCGACGGCCTGAAGCCGGTGCACCGGCGCATTCTCTACGGCATGCGCCTGCTCAGGCTGGACCCGGGGTCCGGTTTCAAGAAGTCCGCCAAGATCGTCGGCGACGTGATGGGCTCGTTCCATCCGCACGGCGACCAGGCGATCTACGACGCCATGGTGCGCCTCGCGCAGGATTTCTCCTCGCGCTACCCGCTGGTCGACGGCCAGGGCAATTTCGGCAATATCGACGGCGATAATCCGGCCGCCTACCGTTACACCGAAGCGCGCATGACCGATGTCGCGCGGCTTCTGCTCGACGGCATCGACGAGGACGGCGTCGAGTTCCGCCCCAACTACGATGGCCAGTCCAAGGAGCCGGTGGTTCTGCCGGGCGGCTTCCCGAACCTGCTCGCCAACGGCGCGCAGGGCATCGCGGTCGGGATGGCGACCTCGATCCCGCCGCACAACGCCGCGGAGCTTTGCGATGCCGCGCTGCATCTGATCGAGAAGCCCGACGCGAAATCCAAGGCGCTTCTGAAGTGGGTGAAGGGTCCGGATTTCCCGACCGGCGGCATCTGCGTCGATTCCAAGCAGGCCATCGCTGAAGCCTACACCACCGGCCGCGGCTCGTTCCGTGTTCGCGCCCGATGGGAGCAGGAGGAGGGTACGCGCGGCACCTGGGTCGTCGTCGTCACCGAGATTCCCTTTCTGGTGCAGAAGTCGCGCATGGTCGAGAAGATCGCCGAGCTTCTCGACCAGAAGAAGCTGCCTCTGGTTGGCGAGGTCCGCGACGAATCCGCCGAAGACGTTCGTCTTGTCATCGAGCCGAAGTCGAAGAATGTCGATCCGGCCTTGATGATGGAATCGCTGTTCCGGCTGACCGAGCTGGAAAGCAAGATCCCGCTCAACCTCAACGTGTTGATGAAGGGCCGTATCCCCAAGGTGGTCGGCCTCGCGGAGTGCCTGCGCGAATGGCTCGACCATCTGCGCGACGTCCTGATCCGCCGCAGCAATTATCGCAAGACGCAGATCGAGAACCGGCTCGAGATCCTCGGCGGTTATCTGATCGCCTTCCTGAACATCGATGAGGTGATCAGGATCATCCGCACGGAGGACGAGCCGAAGCCGGTTCTTATGAAGACATTCAAGCTTACGGAGGTGCAGGCCGAGGCGATCCTCGATATGCGCCTGCGTCGCCTGCGCAAGCTTGAGGAAATGGAGATCCGTACCGAGGACAAGGATCTGCGCAAGGAGCTGAAGGGCATCGAGGGACTGCTCGCGTCCGAGCCCGAGCAATGGAAGAAGGTCGCCGAGCAGGTCGGCAAGGTCCGCGACATGTTCGGACCCAAGACGCCGCTCGGCAAGCGCCGCACCACCTTTGCGGATGCGCCCGAGCACGATCTTGCCGCGATGGAGGAAGCCCTCGTCGAGCGTGAGCCGGTGACGGTCGTCGTCTCCGACAAGGGCTGGATCCGCACCATGAAGGGCCATGTCGAGGATCTCTCGGGGCTCGCCTTCAAGCAGGACGACAAGCTCGGCTTCGCCTTCTTCGCGGAGACGACCTCGAAGCTGCTGCTGTTCGCGACCAACGGAAAGTTCTACTCGCTCGATGTCGCGAAACTGCCGGGCGGCCGCGGTCATGGTGAGCCGATCCGCCAATACATCGACCTCGAGCCGGAGGCCGCTCCTGTCACGCTGTTCGTCAACAAGGGCGGACGCAAATTCCTGGTCGCGAGCCACGAGGGCCAGGGCTTTGTCGTCAACGAGGACGATTGCGTCGGCACCACCAAGAAGGGCAAGCAGGTCCTCAACGTCGACATGCCGAACGAGGCGCGCACGGTCACCGAGGTGATCGGCGATACCGTCGCGGTCATCGGCGAGAACCGCAAGATGCTGATCTTCCCGCTCGACCAGGTGCCGGAGATGGCGCGTGGCCGCGGCGTGAGGCTGCAAAAATACAAGGACGGCGGCCTTTCTGACATCGCTGTCTTCGAGGCCAAGGCGGGCCTTACGTGGAAGGACTCGGCGGGGCGCGAATTCTCGGCGACCATGAAGGAGCTCGCCGAATGGCAAGGCACCCGCGCCGACGCCGGCCGCCTGCCGCCGAAGGGTTTCCCGAAGTCGAACAAGTTCGGCAAGGTGATCGGGTAGGGCGGCTCTCGCCTCCTCGTCATTGCGAGCGCAGCGAAGCAATCCAGAATCTTTCCGCGGAGACAGTCTGGATTGCTTCGCGCCGCTCGCAATGACGGAGCAAGCGGCGAGACTGTCGCCCTCCAATTCACATTTCAAACAGCAGACACATCTTTGCATTCTCGCGGCGCCTTTCGCCCGAGTTTTGTCTCGCAAGCGCTCTCGTGGAGACGAGGGCGCAGGGAAGGCCGGGCGCCGGCTGGCACCCGCAAGGTCCGTGCGCCATAGAAATGCACACGGGGTGGACCGCAGGTTCGCCGGATCACCCGGCCTTCCCTGCGCGATGGTTTTAACGTGTCCTTCGTGCTCTCCCCGGGGAGCGATGCACTATTGCCCCCGTCGCCCTGCAGATGACTGATGCGCGTGCCCGGTCGGGCCGCAACTTCACCACAGGACTTGACGCACAGGCTCCGGGCGTCAGGACCACACGACTTGTTCGTCCGCGCACGTCTTCGCTGGAACTCCGGGAGCTGGCGTGTGCTCACGCCCGGAGCCATGCGAAGACGCTGTCAGCGTCGTGTCGTGGGCACGACGATCATTGCTCACGGCCAAGGCCGCCCTGCAATGCCGCTCGCGCCCGACGCCGTCGCGTCCATCGCTGCCTGGCCCGCGGTTCGTGACGATCGCGATCCGCCCCTTGTCTCGGGCCAGGGTGTTTCGCTTGTACGACAAATCCGAATTTCGGTAAAGTGGAATATTTTCGTGGATTGTGATTGACAAGCGGTGGCAGGCCGCCGCGGGTGTTTTGCCCGACGGGCAACAATCGACGGGCGCAGGTGCTGGGCTCGTTAACGGCAGCTCGTAGGATGGGTAGAGCACTGGCGAAACCCATCACCGCGCGCCTTGAAGTCTGCAGATGGGTTTCGCTGCGCTCTACTCATCCTACGGGCTCTAGGTTCTAGATCACCCCCGCCAACCGCAGCGCTACACCCGCGGCACAGCTGCCCGCCAGCACCGTCAGCATCCCGAGCTTGAAGCGGAAGATCGCGGTTGCAGCCGCGATCGACAGCACCAGCGCCGGCACGTCGACGCTGGTCGGCACCGGCCTGTCGAAATCCAGCGGGAATGCGTGCACCGGCACGGTCTCGCGGAACAGCGTGTGCAGCGCGAACCAGATCGAGAGGTTGAGGATCACGCCGACGACGGCCGCGGTGATTGCGCCGAGCGCGCCGGCGAGGCCGGTATTGCCGCGCAGCCGCTCGATATAGGGGGCGCCGACGAAGATCCAGAGGAAGCAGGGCGTAAAGGTGACCCAGGTCGCGAGCAATCCGCCGAGCGTTGCGGCGAGCATCGGTGACAGCCCGCTTGGATCGCGATAGGCCGCCATGAAGCCAACGAACTGAAGCACCATGATCAGCGGGCCGGGCGTGGTCTCGGCCATGCCGAGGCCGTCGAGCATCTCGTCCGGCTTGAGCCAGTGATAATGCTCGACCGCCTGCTGGGCGACGTAAGCCAGCACCGCATAGGCGCCGCCGAAGGTGACCAGCGCCATCTTTGAGAAAAACAGCGCGATCTGGCTGAACACGCTGGCCTGTCCGAGGGCCAGAAGCAGCGCGATCACCGGCACCAGCCAGAGCGCCAGCCACAACGCGCCGACGCGGATCGTGCGGCCGTTGTCGGGGCGGACGTGATCGGGCACGGCTTCGCCGAGCATGCTGTCGATCAAGGCGCCGTTGCCGCCGTTGCCGTGACCGGCCGGCGCGAACTCGGGACGGCCCTGTTTGGCGCCGACATAGCCGATCGCGCCGGCGGCGATGATGATGATGGGGAAGGGCACCGCGAAGAAGAAGATGGCGACGAAGGCGATTGCGGCCAGCGCAATCATGACGCGGTTCTTTAGCGCGCGCTTGCCGACCCGCACCACGGCCTCGACGACGACGGCGAGCACGGCGGCCTTCAGGCCGAAGAACAGCGCCTCGACAAAGCTGACATTGCCGTAGGCCGCATAGACGTAGCTCAGGCCCATGATGGCGATGATGCCGGGCAGAATGAAGAGTCCGCCCGCCATCAGCCCGCCGGCGGTGCGATGCATCAGCCAGCCGACATAAGTCGCGAGTTGTTGCGCCTCCGGTCCCGGCAACAGCATGCAGTAGTTCAGCGCATGCAGAAAGCGGCCCTCGGAGATCCAGTTCTTCTCTTCGACCAGGATCCGATGCATCACCGCGATCTGGCCCGCGGGCCCGCCAAAACTCAGGCAGGCGACGCGGAGCCAAACGCGAAAGGCCTCGCCGAAGCTGATGCCGTGACCGGCATCAGCTCCTGCTTGGGCATTACGGATATCCATCACGCCTTCGCCTTGTTGGTCGGCCAGTTGTGAGTTTCTCCGGTCGCATCGCGGCACCAGCGATAGAAGGCGTCGTAGAGCAGCATGCCGGCCTCGAGCTGGTCGAGATCGTCATCATACATCCGCGACAGCCCGAGGGATGCCGCGAGCAGGCCGGGCGCCTCCGGCGCGAGATCCGGCCGCGCGGTGTCGGCACCGCGCACCAGCGTGGCGAGCCGCAGCAGCGCCGGCGTGGCAATGCCGAACTCCTCGATCATGACATCGAAGGTGCAGAGCTCGCCGCGGTGGCTCCAGAACACGTTCTCGATGTCGAAGGGGGCGGCGTTGAAGCGCTCGCCGACCGCGACCACCTCGGATGGTGCAACAAACAAGAACACCGCATTGGGATCGACGAAGCGGCGGATCAGCCAGGGACAGGCGATGCGGTCGACCTTGGGCCGCGCCCGCGTCACCCAGACGGTGCGGCCTTTCGCATCGCGTGGCGGCAGCTTGCGGGTATCGACGAGCGGCAGCTTCGCCGCCTTCCAGCCCTCGAAGCCGCCTTCCAGCGTCTCGGCCCGGACGCCGAGTTGCCTGAGCCAGGCCGCGGTGCCCTGCGCAAGCTTTTCGCCGCGAAAGCATGACACGATCGCGGAGCGGCCGGCGAAGGCGGCACCCCACTCAGCAACATTCTCATGGCTCAGCTTGATCGAGCCGGGGATCAGCCGCCGGTCAGCGGCAAAATCCTCCTCGGTGCGGACATCGATCAGAGCAGGGGCGTTGGCCGTGCCGATCAGGCGCGCCAGCTTGTCGGATGATATGGTCGTGAAACTTGACATGATGCGTCCTCGCATAAAGCAAACGGGACGCGATACTTGGGCATGTCGCCTCGTGGGGAGATCGCTCAAATCCCCATGGCGCTGATTACAGCGAAATCGCGCCACGCTGTCAATCGCCGGTTTCATTGGTATTGAGCGTTCGAAAGATATGTGGCTCGGGCCTATACTGGCCGGGTGGAAGCGGAATTCTGCGGCAGGGGCGGGGTTGATCCTCGGTCGCAGCTAGTAGGCGCTGCCAGGGAGGACCAAGGATGACACGCAAGATCGCGCTCGCTCTCGCCGTTGCCGCATTCGCGCTGTCCGCCCAGGCTGCGTTCGCGCAAAAGCCGGCTGTCGAGAGACTCTACATCATGAATTGCGGTGAGGGTGTTGCTGGCGACATCGGGCGCTGGTCACCCGGAGTGAACGAAGGCCAGTCGATGGATTTCGTCGACACCTGCTATCTCATCAAGCACAGCCAGGGCTGGTTCCTGTGGGACACCGGCATCCCCGACGCCGTCGCCGCGATGCCGAACGGGCTTGCGCCTGCCGATCCGAAGGCCGTGACCTGGAAGCGGCCGAAGACGCTCGCAGCCCAGCTCGAGCAGATCGGCGTCAAGCCCACCGACATCAAGGCGATGGGCGTCTCGCATACGCACCCCGATCACATCGGCAATGTCGAGATGTTTCCGCAAGCGACGCTCTACGTGCAGAAGGCCGAATATGACTGGCCGGGTGCCAACAACGAGCCGCGCTTCAAGCCGTCGCATCCGGTCGAGCTGCTCGTGGGCGACAAGGACGTGTTCGGCGACGGCAGCATCACCATCCTTTCGACGCCCGGTCACACGCCGGGGCACCAGTCGCTGCTGGTGAAATTGCCGAAGACCGGGGCGGTCGTGCTTTCCGGCGACGCAGTCCACTTCAAGAGCAATTGGGAGGCCCGGCGCGTTCCCGTCAACAATGTCAGCAAGGACCAGTCGGTCGCCTCGATGCAGAAGATCGCCGACACGATCGACAAGGAGAAGGGGCAGCTCTGGATCAACCACGACAAGGCCCAGCGCGACAGCCAGAAGATGTCGCCGGAGTTTTATGAGTAAGAGGTGGATCAGCTTTTCGGCGCAGTGACCGTCGGCGGGCTCGTGTCCGGCGTCTTCTTCGGCTTTAGCGTGCCGGCATAGAAGGAGACGAGCCAGACCAGGATGATGGCGAGGAGATAGACGCCCCAGGCCTGCGGAGGCGTGATGGCCCAGCGCAGGAGGCCTTTGAACGTGCGGGGCGGGCTTTTGTCGTCGGTCATGGTGCGCTTGTGCGCGAAAGCGCAGGCTCGGTCAATCCGGCCGCGGCGCCGCGCGGATCAGGAACAGCGCAGCCAGCGCTGACAGGCTGAGCGCGGACGAGACCATCAGCACCTTGGCGCCCATGACATCGATGAGCAGCCCGAAGGCCAGCGGCGCCACCGCCTGCGCCATTCGCGCCGGCGCGCCGATGATGCCGAGGCGGTAGCCAAAATCCTTCGGGCCGAAGATCGACAGTGGCAGCGTGCCACGCGCGATGGTGAGGATGCCGTTGCCGGAGCCGTGGAACAGCGCAAACGCGCTCGCCGCAGGAGCTCCAAAGATGGCGACGACGGCAGCTCCGATCGGATGGGTGAGGCAGGCGAGCCGCGTCGACCACAGCGGATGAAAGCGACTGAGAAAGCCTGCTTCGAGCAGGCGCGCGACCACTTGCGCCGGGCCGATCAGCGCGCCGGCCGCGATCGCCTCGACATGGGTCGCGCCCATGGTCTCCAGGATGCGCGGAAAATGCACGGCCATCGCGCCGGTGACGGTCCAGACCGCGGCGAAGACGAAGGCCAGCAGGATCATGGTGCGGTCGAGCGGAAGATGCGGTTTTTCCGCCGTCGAAGCCGCCTGCTTGGCGCCCTTGATCGCCGGAAGCATGAAGAAATTGAGCGGCAGGCCGATCAGGATGTTGGCGGCAGCCCAGGCGAAGCACGTGTCGCGCCAGCCGATATGGGCGAGCCCCCAGGCAGTGAGGGGCCAGCCGACGGTCGAGGCAAAGCCCGCCATCAGCGTGATGCCGGTGATGGGCCTGCGGGCTTCGGTGCCATAGATGCGGCCGATCGCGGCGAAAGCGGCATCATAGAGCCCCATCGCCATGCCGATGCCGAGCACGAGCCAGGCGAACGCCATCACCGGAACGGACTGCGACAATCCAAGGAGCACGAGGCCGGCGGCAATGGTCAGGTTCGAGACCGACAGCACCTGCCGCCCGCCGAAGAGATCGATCTGCCGCCCGATCCGCGGCCCCAGCATCGCGGAGATCACCAGCGAAGCCGAGAACGCGCCAAAGATCCAGTTGGTGGAGATGCCGAGATCGTGCGCCATCGGATCGGCGAGCAGGGCCGGCAAATAATAGCTGGAGGCCCAGGCCAGGGTCTGAGTCGTGCCGAGCGCCAGGATGATTGGAAGCTGGCGCCCGCTCATGTCGCCGTATGTCTGGTCGTCGGTGTCATCATTTGCATTTGCAGCCCGAGGCGCGGGCGCGTCAACAGCGTCCACGACATATTCGACCTGCTGCGGGCGGGAGCCTTGGTTGGGCGCGGCCTTCCGCTCGTCACGAAGGCACGCCATAATGGCGCATGCAATTGACCTCGCGCCTTGCGCTGATGAACTGGCTGGCCGGCCAGGGGCTCACCGGCCTGCCCGAACCCGAACTCTTGCGCGGCTTCTGCGAGCGCTGCCGAGCCGAAGGGCTGGAACTCTCGCGCGGGCTCGTCGTCATCGACACGCTGCATCCGATTTACGAGGGCCGCGCCTTCCGCTGGAGCGATACGCCGACCAACGAGAGCGACGTGGTCGAATACGGCTCGACCGCCGAGGGCGACGCGGCCAAGAACTGGCGCCGCTCGGTGTTTTATCATTTGCTCGAGCATGGCCACGACGAGATGGTGATCGACCTCGCCGACGCGCCCTCGCTCGATTTCTCGCAAATCGGCGACCTCGCCGAAACGGGTCACCGCCATTTCCTGGCTTTCGTGCACCGCTTCGGCGAGACCGGAGCGCTCGGGCAGATGGACTGCCTCTACTCCTCCTGGACCACGCGACGCGACGATGGCTTCACGGAAGCCGAACTCGCCGCGCTGCGCGATCTCGTGCCGGTGCTCGGACTCGCGATCAAGTCGGCGCAGCAGGTCGACATTGTGCGGACGCTGGGGCGCGTCTATCTCGGACGCGATGCGTCGGAGCAGGTCCTGCGCGGGCGCATTTCGCGCGGCGTCACCGAGCGCATCAATGCCGTGCTCTGGTATTCGGATCTGCGCGGCTCGACCGGGATCAGCGAGAGCATTGGGCCGGACGAGATCATCCCATTTCTCAACGACTATGCCCAGGCCGTGATCGACGCGATCCACGAGGCCGGCGGCGACGTGCTGAAGCTGATCGGCGACGGCGTGCTCGCGATGTTCTGGGGCGAGGACATGGCGGATGCGCGGCGGGCCGCGCTACGGGCCGAGCACCTGTTCCGCAAGAATATCGGGGCGCTGAATGAACGTCGGGCGGTGGAAGGCCGTCCGACGACGTCGGCCTATATCGGGCTGCATGTCGGCGAGGTCTTCTACGGCAATATCGGCAGCGAGGACCGGCTCGATTTCACCGTGGTGGGACCGACCGTCAACGAGGTCAGCCGCATCGCCTCGATGAGCCGCTCGGTCGACCGCGAACTGCTGGCCTCGGCAGAGTTCTACAAGGGCCTCGACGCCGCCGGCCGCCGCTACCTCGTCTCCACCGGTCGCTACGCGCTCCGCGGCATCGGCCGCGCGCAGGATCTCTACACGCTCGATCCCGAGGTCGACGCGAGCGAGCCGGTGACCGGGAGCTACGAGCGGTATCTGGCGAATTAGCACCGCGCAGCCACTTCGTCCCCCACCATGGCCGGCTGCCGATCCAGCGCTACCGCAGGCGACAGCCAAATGATGAGCGCCTGCACGGCGAACACGGCTGCTGCGAGGTAGAGGCACGCTTCCGCGCTGTAAAGGCCGCCGACGATGGCGCCGAGCGCCGAGCCGAGCGGGCGGGCGCCATAGCTCATGATGTTGATGGCGGAGACACGCCCGAGCAGGCGCGGCGGCGTCACCGACTGGCGCAAGGTCGTGGTCGAGATCACCCACAGGATCGGCCCGACGCCGAGCAGGAAGAAGCTGAGGCCCGCAAGCCACGGTGAGGGTACCAGCACCGTCAGCGCCATCACGGCAGCTGCGACGAAGCCGGTGACCGGGCCGAGGCCGACCACGGTGCCGAAGGCGATGCGCTTCATCACGCGCGTCGCAAACAGCGCGCCGATCACCATCCCGACGCCGTACATCGCCAGCACGGCGCCGACGCCGGCGGCGGTCAGGCCGAGATGGCGCACCGCGTAGGGCACGAACACCGCGATCTGCAGGAACCAGCCGGTGTTGAAGATGAATTGCGTGACGAACACCGGCCGCAGCAGCGGATGGTGAAACACGAAGGCCGCGCCCTCGCGGATGTCCTGGAACGGATGGCGCCGCGGCGCCGGTGCACGCGCCGGTTCATAAATGCCGGAGAGCAGCACCACGGCAATGGCCGAGAGCGCCGCGGCAAAGCCGAAGGCCGGGCTTGCGCCCCACCAGCCGACCAGCGCGCCGCCGAGCGCGGGCCCGCTTGCGAAGGCGATGGTGCGGGCAAGCTCGACGCGGGCATTCGCAGCCGGCAGCAGCTCCGCGCTCACCAGCGAGGGCACCAGGGCTGGCGCGGCCACGCTGTAGACGACCGTGCCGCAGACCGCGGCAAAGCCGAGCAACGCCAGCAGCGGCAGGTTGAGCGCGCCGAGCGCGAGTAGCAGCACGATCGTTGCCAGCGCCACCGCCCGCAGCGCCTCGGCGCCCGCCATCAGCGAGCGGCGGGAGATGCGATCGGCAAGCAGGCCGGCCGGAATGGCGAATAGGACGAAGGGTAGGGTGAGGGCGGTCTGGAGCAGGCCGGTCTGGCCCTCCGCCACGCCCAGCGTCAGCACGGCGACGATCGGGGCCGCGGCCAGCGCGATCTGCTCGGCCGACTGGGCCGCGAGGTTGGACCAGGCGAGACGGTTGAAGGTTTTTGGGAGGCGAGGCGGATTTGACATGGCGCACTTCCTGCAAAGTCGAGTAGCCGCCAATAGGCGCCTGTTGCGACGGCCAAACCCACCCGCTTCCCGACAGGGATGGGCACAACGGGAACCAACGCCGCTAGATGCAGTTGCAAATGAGTTGCAATAACGGGCGACATCGGTATTCTGCCAGCATGGATGCCCGATCGCCCGATCTGACCCAGGAACTGACCCAAGCCGGCTGGCGCGCCGACGCGCCGACCACCAAGAGCCTGGCCGAGGTGAACGCCACGGTCGCCATCCCTGCAGCGGGGGCGTGGTGGCGGCGGCTGCTGGCCTTCGTCGGCCCGGGCTACATGGTCTCGGTCGGCTACATGGACCCCGGCAACTGGGCGACCGATCTCGCCGGTGGATCGAAGTTCGGCTACACGCTGCTCTCGGTCATCCTGCTCTCGAACTTGATGGCGATCCTGCTGCAATCGCTGGCGGCACGGCTCGGCATCGTTACCGACCGCGACCTCGCGCAGGCCTGCCGCGCGACCTATTCGCCCGCGACGAACTTCATGCTCTGGCTCGCTTGCGAAGCAGCGATCATCGCCTGCGATCTCGCCGAGGTGATCGGCACCGCGATTGCGCTCAAGCTGCTGTTCGGCATTCCCCTGGTCGGCGGCGCGCTGATCGCTGCGCTGGACGCCTTTCTGCTTCTCATCCTGATGAATCGTGGCTTCCGTTTCCTCGAAGCCTTCGTCATCGCGCTGCTCGTCGTGATCGCAGTCTGTTTCACGGTCCAGCTTGCCGCGGCCGCGCCGCCGGTTGCCGAGATGTTGAGGGGATTTGTGCCGAAGACCGAGATCTTCACCAACCCCGAGATGCTTTACATCGCGATCGGCATCATCGGCGCAACGGTGATGCCGCATAATCTTTATCTGCACTCCTCGATCGTGCAGACGCGCGCCTACGAGCGCAACGACGAAGGGCGCCGCGAGGCGATCAAATGGGCGACGACGGACTCGACCATCGCGCTGATGCTGGCGTTGTTCATCAATGCCGCGATCCTCGTGGTCGCCGCCGCGACCTTCCACACGAGCGGCCATTCCGACGTCGCCGAGATCGGTCAGGCCTTTGAGCTGCTGTCGCCGCTGCTCGGTCTCGGCATCGCCTCGACATTGTTCGCGGTGGCGCTGCTGGCGTCAGGCCTCAACTCGACGGTGACGGCGACGCTGGCCGGCCAGATCGTGATGGAAGGCTTTCTCGATTTGCGCCTGCCGAGCTGGGCGCGCCGCCTTGTGACGCGCGGTATTGCGATCGTTCCGGTGATCATTGTCACCGCGATCTACGGCGAGCGCGGCACCGCGGATTTGCTGGTGTTCAGCCAGGTCGTGCTGTCGATGCAGCTGCCCTTCGCGGTCATCCCGCTGGTCCGCTTCGTCTCCGACCGCCGCAAGATGGGGCAGTTCGCGATTCCGGTCTCCGTCGCCGCGATCGCATGGATCGTCGCGGGCGTCATCGTGGTTCTGAACGTGAAGCTGCTGGTGGATACGCTGTTCGGGTGATGTCGCTACGGGGACCGTTCGGCTTAGCGGTAGATCACAGGAACGGATTGGTGATGCGAAGGCCTTCCTTCAACACCATCCCATGTTGGAAGTCTTCGGACAGCAATGTCTGGCATCCCGCGTGAAGCGCCGAGGCTGCGATCATCGCGTCGTAGGTCGCCATTCCATAACGTTCAGCGAGGCTCAGGCCGGTGTCATGAATATCCAACGTGACGGGGTGGATCGTCAGTAGACCACGCAACGAGTCCAGGAAAGTGTGCGTCTCTCGCCACGACAATTGCATTTTCCGGCGCGCTACGTTGGCAAGTTCGTTGAGGACCTGCACGCTGATCACGCCGCCGCCCGAAAGAGCTTGCTCGGCGCGATCAGCCTTCGTCGCGTCGCCTGACACGAGATAGGCGAGGACGTTGGTGTCGAAGAAGCTAGCGGGCATTCGCTTCTTCTCTGTCGAACTTGAAGTCGGCAGGAAGGCTGCCCCGAAGGGCACGAAGACGCTTTAGCAGCTCGGCACGGTCTGGCTTGCGCGCAACACTGAACTCCCGCTCCCCAGCAACGTGAATTTCGATCTCATCGCCTTCCTTCAGCCGAAGCGCTTCGACGACCGTGGCGGGAAGGCGGACTGCAAGGCTATTTCCCCATTTGGCGACTTGCATATGACTTGCCCTCTGTTAGATATACGTGACGATATATGTATATCTAACGTACAGGATGTCAAGGCCAATACTGGCAACCATGCGTCGCCTGCGCTGGCGACTTGCTTGTTGCGTAACCTCTTTTCATTGCCGACTAACACAGTCCAGACATGTGCCTGAACTTCCAGAGAGATGGCACATCCTGCGGATTGGCTTTCGGCACGTAACCCTGCAGCGTTGCCTTCGGTCCCTTCGATCTGTTTTCATCACGGCCGCATGAGATCGGACCGTCGTATACGCTCATGGTGACATAATAGAAATCGGGCAGGACCTTCTCGATTCTAACATCGGACTCGACGTCTGCATTGGGGCGTGTCCACGAATGGATGATCTTGCGCCCAGGTTCAGTCGTGTCGAATAAACGAGTATCCGGGGCAAAGAGATCGGCGATCTCGCCAACCTTATTGACCTGTTGTCCGTAGCCGTTGAGGAACTTCAGAAGCTTGGCTGGTGGAGGTTTGGCCTCGACGCAACGACCATAATGGTCTTTGTAGCCGGGATCGCAGGCATGGGCGCCGATGCTCGATGTCATGATTAGGGCGGGGAGTGCGACCAGGATGGAGAGTGCGGATGGCACGCGCGTGTTTCTGCTCGCCGCGCGACGTCGACCCACCGTCCCTCAATCCTGCGGCTCGGACGCCGCGTCGCCCTGCGCATCGATGCGCAGCCAGCCTGAGGGCGCGAGGCGCTGCTGCGGCAGGAAGCGGGCCTTGTAGTCCATCTTCTTGGAGCCCTCGATCCAGTAGCCGAGATAGACGTAAGGAAGCCCTTGCCGGCGGGCGCGTGCGATGTGGTCGAGGATCATGAAGGTGCCCATCGAGCGGCTGACCTGGCTCGGCTCGAAGAACGAATAGACCATCGACAGGCCGTCGCTGAGCACGTCGGTGAGCGCGACCGCGATCAACTCCTCGCCGCGGCCGGTGATGCCGCTGTCGGGGCCGCGTTTGCGGTACTCGATGATCCGGGTCTCGACATGGCTGTCCTCGACCATCATGGCGTAGTCGAGCACAGTCATGTCGGCCATGCCGCCATGGCGGTGGCGGGCATCGAGATAGGCGCGGAACACCGAATATTGCTCGGAGGTCGGGACTGCGCTGCGCTGCTCGCCGATGATGTCGGCGTTGCGTGCCATCACCTTGCGGAAGTTGCGGGAAGGGCGGAACTCGTTGGCGATGACGCGGACCGAGACGCAGGCCCGGCACTGGTCACAAGCCGGCCGGTAGGCGATCGACTGGCTGCGACGGAACCCGCCATGGGTCAGGAGGTCGTTGAGGTCGCCGGCGCGCTCACCCACGAGGTGCGTAAACACCTTGCGCTCATGGCGGCCCGGCAGATACGGGCAGGGGGACGGCGCCGTGAGGTAAAATTGTGGGGTGTCGCGCGAGTGCTGGGTCAAGGGACGTCGTGGGCCTCCGAAGTGAATGTCAGCATCGCGCTACGAAAGCTCCGGGTCAATCGGTCCGCTTGGCAGGTCAGGTCAGCCAGCTTAAGCGGACTTGGTTGATAGGTCCTTGATCAGTACGTCCTGGCCGCTTGCGGCACCGGTGCACGGACCGAGTTGTTGATCACGACCGTTCCCAGCACGAAATCGTGCAGCAGGCGCCGGCGGCCGTTGAACAGGCCGACCAGCACGACGAACGGCGACAGGAACGACACCGTCACCCAGAACAGCACGGCATGGGTGGCGCCGAGGACAAAGTAGCCGGGCGCGCCGTACCAGGTGCGCAATTCAAGGTCCATGATCCGCATCCCGATCGTCGCGGAGGAGGGACCGCCGATGCAGGCGCCATAATAGACGATGGCCCAGACCACGGAGGCGGGCCAGGCCAGCCAGAACAGCGCCCAGCCGATGCCGAGCGTGACCACGCCGAACACCGCGATGAAGATGTAGCCGAGGATGACCGGAACGGAGATCACGACCATGTCGATCAGGAACGCGAACACCCGCCGCGTCGCGACACCGCGGAACAGTTCCGGATGCAGATAGGGATCGTAGGCGTGAGCCGCGCCATCACTGCGCCAGGCGCCTGCACCACCCGAATCATAAGACATCGTCCGTCCTCCCAGGGAAAACTCCCGTGGCAGGACATGGGAACAGGCTATTCCCCTGCCAAGGGTGCGCAGAGGTTAACAAGCCGAAATATTCCGGCGATTCGGGGGCGGGGGAGGCGTCACGACGACGCGGGAGATACGCCCACCGGCTACGAGAGCTTATCCTTGGCTCCGCAGCTTCTCTGCCGCCTTCGGCGCAAAATAGCTGAGCACGCCGTCCGCGCCGGCGCGCTTGAAGGCCAAGAGGCTCTCCATCATCGCGCGGTCGCCATCGAGCCAGCCATTGTTGGCGGCGGCTGCGATCATCGCGTATTCGCCCGAGACTTGGTAGGCGAAGGTCGGCATCGCAAACGTGTCCTTCACGCGGCGGAGCACGTCGAGATAGGGCATGCCCGGCTTCACCATCACCATGTCGGCGCCTTCCGAGATGTCGAGCTCGACCTCGCGCAGCGCTTCGTCGGTGTTGGCGCTGTCCATCTGGTAGGTGCGCTTGTCGCCGGTCAGCGTCTTGGCCGAGCCGATCGCGTCGCGGAACGGGCCGTAGAAGGCGGAGGCGTATTTGGCCGCATAGGCCATGATCTGCACGTCGAGCAGACCGGTGCGGTCGAGTGCCTCGCGGATCGCCGCGACGCGGCCGTCCATCATGTCCGAGGGGGCAATGATGTCGCAGCCGGCTTCGGCCTGCACCAGCGCCTGACGCACCAGCACCGTGACCGTCTCGTCGTTCAAAATCTTGCCGTCGGCGATCAGGCCGTCATGGCCGTGGCTGGTGAAGGGATCGAGCGCGACATCGCAGAGGATGCCGAGATCGGGAAACTCCTTCTTGATCGCGCGCACCGCCTGGCAGACCAGATTGTTCGGGTTGGTCGCTTCCGAGCCTTCCTCGTCGCGCAAGGACGGGTCGGTGTAGGGAAATAGTGCAAGGCAAGGGATCGTCAGCTTCATGGCGCGCTCGGCCTCGCGCACGGCCTGATCGACGCTGAGACGCTCGACGCCGGGCATCGAGGCAATCTGCTCGCGCTTGTTGTTGCCGTCGATCAAAAACAGCGGCCAGATCAGGTCGTCGGTGGTGAGCACGTTCTCGCGCACCATGCGCCGGGCCCATTCGGCCTTGCGGTTGCGGCGCGGGCGGACGGTCAGATCGAGGGCATGGGGCACCACTGCACCAGTCCCGCGCGCGACCTCGCGCAGTTCGATCGGACGTCCGTATTTGATCGCCATCACTCTTCCTCCGGCTGGAATTATTCTTATACCAGCTCGCGTGGTTCCCGTCACCGCGGCTTGACCTGCCGCAAGGCAGAATCGAACTGAGCCGCGCTGCCGATTGATTTTGCGGGGCGAAACAGCCAGAAGGGGGCCATGTCCGAGATCTCCACCCGCGATGCGGCCCGCGACAGCGCCAATGCCAGGGACGCCGTCAGAGACAGCGCCCGCGACAGCGCGATGTCGGTTGCGGCGATCTCGTCGGAGCGGCCCGAGTCCGATGATAATGTCTGGACGCGCCGGCTGGTGCTGTTCCTGCGGGTGATGGCGCTGCTGTCGATCCTGAAGGGCCTCTATCACTGGGCGCAGGTGACGGGTTTCGTCGGCGGCGAGGACGAGGCGTTCGAGAACCAGTCGATGGCTTGGCAGGCCTCGACCATCTACTTCGCCGTGATTGAGCTCGTCGCCGCCGTCGGCCTCTGGCTCGCCACGCCCTGGGGCGCGGTGGTGTGGCTCACGACCGTGGTCTCGATGGCGGTGATCGAGCTGATGTTCCCCGGCATCTATGGCGGCAGCCTGGTCGTGGTCGGCGTCGAGGCCTTCATGCTCGCCGCCTATCTCGCGCTCGCCTGGATGGCCGCGCGCGAGCGGCCGCCATAGCGAACTCTCGTGCCCCGGACGCGACGCAGCGCGCCGCACTTCCGGCGTGATGCGTTGCAGAGCCGGGGCCCATGTCTCCACTACCTATGCTCCGGCTTCTTGGTCCCGGATCTTCGCTGCGCTCGTCCGGGACACGAGCGAAGTTGTCGCGACTTGGTTGACCACTCGTTGCGTAAAATTCGAGGTAACTTTTCATTGACCTGGCGATATCCGCCACAGCTCCTAAGCGTGCGTTTCGAAACGGGGCGGGGCTGTTCTGGAATGCGACAGAACGTGCGGACGGAGGGTGAACAGGACCTTGCGACGGTCAACAGAGGGTTGCGAAAAGCCCTTGTGGTACAGGCTTAATCCGCAATTCACTGTCTTAAATTCATGATCTCTTTATTCTCTTATTTAAGCCGATCTTCAAACGCCTCCCCTTAAGTTGCACCTATCAGACGGGACACAAGTTTCGTCGAATGAGTGTCGATAAAAACGACAACAGGGGAAGTGTCATGATGAAAGCCGTCGCAACTGCGGCAGATACCGCAGAGCGCGTTTCGGGCCCGCAGGGTTCGGTGCAGTCGCTCTATCTGGAAGCATTGACTCTGGTGGAGCGGTTGCATCGCCGTCTCCTCGACGTGATCAAGGACGAGTTCGATCGTCGTGGCCGCGCCGACATCAATTCCGTGCAGGCGCTCCTGCTCTATAACATCGGCGACAAGGAGCTGACCGCGGGCGAACTGCGCACGCGCGGTTACTATCTCGGCTCCAACGTCTCCTACAATCTGAAGAAGCTCGTCGAGCTCGGCTTCCTCGACCATCAGCGCTCGCGCGTCGATCGCCGCTCGGTGCGCATCCGCCTGACGCCGCAGGGCCAGGAAATCCGCCGCATCGTCGACTCACTCTACCAGAAGCATGTCAAGACCGTTGAACAGGTCGGCGGCATCTCGGGCGAGGAGTTCTCGACCCTCAACAAGTCGCTGCACCGCCTCGAGCGGTTCTGGACCGACCAGATCCTGTATCGGCTCTGAGCTTTCGAAGGGATTTGGCCAAGCCGGCCCATAACAAGACCGGCAAGCCTTCCCGAAAGCGTCTACCGAACGTGCCTGGACTTCCCCCAAGCGCGCTGGCCCGGCTTCTGCCCGGACCGGCGCGTTTTGTCGTCTCGCGGTTGCGAAAAAATCGACAGTCAGGCGGAACCAGTTCCCTGCCTTCCGGTTATTTCTCCGGATCGGAGGATGCGATGCTGGTCGAACGCGGGTTGCAGGCTACGAACGTCGAGCTCGTGAGCGATTCCTACGCGATCGCCGCGAATTACCTTCGCCGCTCCGGTGCGATCCCCGACACGCTCGTCACCAATGAGCGCCTGCTCGAGATCATCATCAAGCTGCTCCAGCAGGGCGAATTCAACAAGATCAGGCTGGCCAACAAGGCCATTGTCAGGTTCGAGGCGCAGTCCGGCGCCCGAGCCGCCTGATCAAAACTCCCGAAATCCCAGCGAACCAGAGGGGTGCCATGGAAGCCGCCATCGACCGCATCATGCAGACCTACGACCTGCTCGCCAACCGCACGTCCGCGGCGAGCGCAGAGGCGCGGGCCAAGGTGACCAACTACCTCAACACCTTGATGGAAGCCGGCGAGACGGACCCCCACAGGTTGACGGTGTGCGGCCTGACCTATCTGCGCCAGCTCGACGGCAGCGTGGACCCCGTGAAGGCGGGGTATACCGGGCTGTAGGGGGAAATCTGGCGGGCGCCAGCGCGCCATTTTGGGTCCGAATCGGACTCTTCTGGGATGATCGGATCGGTGCGGTTCCGGAGAGCCGTCCACGCTCCAAATCCTTCGATCCCCACCATATCTTGCATAAATGTCAGGCCCGACCCGCAACTACTTGGCCGGGGGCGGGCGATGTGGTAGATCGCGCTCGCCGCTTCCGATCACCACACCAGACCCGCCCGCAGCCCGCCAAAAGGCTGCGGCGGTGGAGATATTCGCAAGATGACCTTCGCCAAAACCGCCTCCGCGCCCGATTCGTTTTTCACCGCCTCGCTCGAGCAGGCCGACCCGGAAATCGCCGCCGCCATCAAGGGCGAGCTCGGCCGGCAGCGCCATGAAGTCGAGCTGATCGCCTCCGAGAACATCGTCAGCCGGGCCGTGCTGGAAGCGCAGGGCTCGGTGATGACCAACAAGTACGCAGAGGGTTATCCGGGCTCGCGCTACTACGGCGGTTGTGAGTGGGTTGACGTCGCCGAGAACCTCGCGATCGATCGCGCCAAGAAGCTGTTCGGCGCCAACTTCGCCAACGTGCAGCCGAACTCCGGCAGCCAGATGAACCAGGCGGTGTTCCTGGCGCTGCTCCAGCCCGGCGACACCTTCATGGGCCTCGACCTCGCGGCCGGCGGCCATCTCACCCACGGCTCGCCCGTCAACATGAGCGGCAAGTGGTTCAAGGCCGCGCACTACACCGTGCGCCGCGAGGACCAGATCATCGACATGGACGCGGTCGCCAGGCAGGCCGAAGAGGTCAAGCCGAAGCTGATCGTCGCCGGCGGCTCGGCCTATTCGCGCGCCTGGGACTTCAAGCGTTTCCGCGAGATCGCGGATTCGGTCGGCGCTTATCTGCTGGTCGACATGGCGCACTTCGCTGGCCTCGTTGCCGGCGGCGTGCATGCCTCGCCCGTGCCGCATGCCCACGTCACCACAACCACGACGCACAAGTCGCTGCGCGGTCCGCGCGGCGGCCTGATCCTCAGCAATGACGAGGTGCTCGCCAAGAAGCTCAACTCGGCGATCTTCCCGGGTCTGCAGGGCGGCCCGCTGATGCACGTGATCGCGGCCAAGGCGGTTGCCTTCGGCGAGGCACTGCGTCCGGACTTCAAGGTCTACGCGAAGAACGTCGTCGAGAACGCCAAGGCGCTGGCCGAGACGCTGAAGAGCCATGGCTTCGATATTGTCTCCGGCGGCACCGATAACCATCTGATGCTGGTTGACCTCAGGCCGAAGGGCCTGAAGGGCAACGTCTCGGAGAAGGCGCTGGTCCGCGCCGCCATCACCTGCAACAAGAACGGCATTCCGTTCGATCCCGAAAAGCCGTTCGTCACCTCGGGCCTGCGTCTCGGCACGCCCGCGGCGACGACCCGCGGCTTCGGCGTCGCCGAATTCCAGCAGGTTGGCGGCATGATCGCCGAGGTCCTCAACGCGATCGCGCAGTCCGACGACGGCAAGGCGCCGCTGGTCGAGGCCGCGATCAAGGAACGGGTCAAGGCGCTCACCGACCGGTTCCCGATCTATCAGTAAGGTCCAAGTAAACTGGTCAAGGTACACGGATGCGCTGCCCGAACTGCAACAGTCTCGATACGCAGGTAAAGGACTCGCGTCCGACCGAGGATTCCTCCGTCATCCGCAGGCGGCGCGTGTGTGTCCCCTGCAATTTTCGCTTCACCACCTTCGAGCGCGTGCAGCTGCGCGAGCTCACGGTGATCAAGCGCAACGGCCGCCGCGTGCCGTTCGACCGCGACAAGCTGATGCGTTCGGTGTCGATCAGCTTGCGCAAGCGGCAGGTCGAGCCGGAGCGGGTGGAGAAGATGGTCTCCACCATCGTGCGCGAGCTCGAGACCGGCGGCGAGGCCGAAATCTCCTCCGAGGTGATCGGCGAGACCGTGATGGAGCATCTGCGTACGCTCGACGACGTCGCCTATGTGCGCTTCGCCTCCGTCTACCGCAATTTCCGCGAGGCCAAGGATTTCGCCGACGTGCTCGGCGAGCTCTCCGGCGAGGAGGAAGCGCGGCTCGCCGCGATCCGCAAATGATCTTCCGTATCCTGGAGGATCAGTTCGCCGAGAAGATCCGCGAGACCAAGGACGCCGATCGCCGCTTCATGCAGCTTGCGCTGTCGTTGGGCCGGCGCGGGCAGGGGCGGACCTGGCCCAATCCAGCCGTCGGCGCCGTGATCGTCAGGGACGGTGTTATCGTCGGCCGTGGCTGGACGCAGCCCGGCGGACGGCCACATGCCGAGCCTGAGGCGTTACGACGGGCCGGCGAGGGGGGGCGCGGCGCCACGCTCTACGTCACGCTCGAGCCATGCTCGCATTTCGGCAAGTCGCCGCCTTGCGCCGACGCGGTGATCGCAGCCGGCATCAAACGCGTGGTGGCTGCGATCGAGGATCCCAATCCGGAAGTGGCGGGGCAGGGCCATGCGCGCCTGCGCGCGGCCGGCATCACCGTGGATGTCGGCCCGTGCGCCGCGGAGGCCGCGTTCGACCACGCCGGTCATTTCCGCCGCATCCGCGACAAGCGTCCCCATGTGATCCTGAAGCTCGCGGTTTCACCTGACGGCAAGATCGGCGCTGCCGGCGGCAAGCCGATCGCGATTACGGGCGAAGCTGTGCGCAACCGCGTGCATCTGTTGCGCGCCTCGTGCGATGCCATCCTGGTCGGCATCGGCACGGTGCTGGCGGACGATCCGCAGCTCAATTGCCGCCTCCCGGGCATGGAAGCGCGTTCTCCCGTGCGTGTCGTGCTCGACCAGAATTTGCGCATTCCGGCCGCGGGCCAGCTTGTTCATTCCGCGCGCGAGACGCCGCTCTGGGTCGTCAGCTCCGAACTCGCCGAAGCCGCCGCGGCGACACGCCTTGGCGCTGCCGGCACGCGGGTGATCCGCGTACCGCCGGGTAGAGGAGCCGGGCTCGACCTTCCGGCCGTTCTGCATGCGCTCGCCGAGAAGGGCATCACGCGGCTGATGGTCGAGGGCGGCAGCCGCGTTGCGGCATCGTTCGTGTCCGCCAACCTCGTCGACGAGATCTGGCTGTTCCGCGGAGCGGAAGAGGTTGGCGCGGACGGGGTCGATGCGCTCGATGCATTGCCCCTGTCGAAAATCACGCAGTCGCAGGCCTACAAGGTTCATGCTAGCGAGACATTCGGTCACGATACTCTCACCATCTACGAGCGCGCCTAACATGTTCACCGGCATTGTCACCGATATCGGCGAGATCGTCAGCTTCAAGCCCGTGGCGCAGGGCCAGCTGCACCGGCTGCGCATCGCCTGCAGCTACGATCGGACCACCATCGCCAATGGCGCCTCGATCGCCTGCAACGGCGTCTGCCTCACCGTCGTCGCCTCAGGCGTCGCTGAGGGCAAAACCTGGTTCGACGTCGATGCCGCCGCCGAGACGCTGGCGCTGACGACCGCGAAGCACTGGAAGCTCGGCACGCGGCTCAATCTCGAGCGTGCGCTCAAGATTGGCGACGAGCTCGGCGGCCACATCGTCGCCGGCCATGCCGACGGCATCGCAACCATCGTCAGCCGCGAGGACCTACCCGAGATGGCACGGTTCGAGCTCTCCACCACGCGGGAGCTGGCGCGCTTCATCGCCACCAAGGGCTCGATCACGCTCGACGGCGTCTCGCTGACGGTCAATACGGTGAAGGACGTGACCTTTTCGGTGCTGATTATCCCGCATACGCTTGATGTCACGACGATCGGCGGCTGGAAGGCGGGCACTGAGGTCAATATCGAGGTTGATTTGATGGCCCGCTATGCGGCGCGCCTGACGGAAATGACGGTTTAAAACTTGGCTTACCCGCCTGCGGCGACTACATAGCGCCGACCCCAGTAAACGGATTGAGACGATGGCAGACGCGCGGCGCGCACCCCTGAAGGACCAGACCGACATTTCCGGCGCACGTGCGCTGATTGTCGAGGCGCGGTTCTATGACGATCTCCAGGACGCGCTTCTGGACGGCGCGGTGGCCGAACTGAAGACGGCAGGCCTGACCCACGACGTCATCACGGTTCCCGGCGCGCTGGAGATCCCGGCGGCAGTGGCGATCGCGGTCGACGCGGCTGCGGCGAACGGCAAACCCTACGACGCGGTGGTCGCGCTCGGCTGCGTCATCCGCGGCGATACCATCCATTTCGAGATCGTCTCGCAGGAATCCTCGCGCGCGCTAATGGATCTTGCGGTGGTGCGAAAGCTGCCGCTCGGCAACGGCATTCTCACCGTCAACAATGAGGACCAAGCCTGGGCGCGGGCGCGCGCCAGCGAGCTCAACAAGGGCGGCGATGCCGCGCGCGCGGCGATCGCGATGCTCCGCATCAAGCGCCGCCTGGCGCGGGCCTGAGCCATGGCTGACACCAGGAAGCCGGCGGGGCTTACGGAGAAGAAAGCGAACCGGCGCGGTGCGGCACGGCTCGCGGCCGTCCAGGCGCTGTACCAGATGGACATCGCCGGCGCCGGCATCAACGACATCTTTGCGGAGTTCGAGAGCCACTGGCTCGGCAACGAGGTCGAGGGCGATACTTACCTGCCGGCGGAAGCCGCATTCTTCCGCGACGTCGTCTCCGGTGTCGTGCGCGACCAGAAGAAGCTCGACCCTCTGATCGACGAGGCATTATCGAAGGGTTGGCCGCTGAAGCGGATCGAGGCGATCCTGCGCGCGGTGTTGCGGGCAGGGGCCTATGAGCTCCAGCACCGCAAGGACGTGCCGGGCCGTGTCGTGGTCTCCGAATATGTCGACGTCGCCAATGCCTTCGTCGACCGCGAGGAGACCGGCATGGTCAACGCCGTGCTCGACCAGATCGGCCGCCAGTTTCGCGGTGATGAGTTCGGGCGGGGGTAGGACAAGACGCAGGGCGGTGAACTGATGCGATGCTGCTGCCCCATACTCCGGTGTCATGCCCCGCGAAGGCGGGGCATCCAGTACGCCGCGGCCTATCGATTTCATACGAACGTCTCTGGAATACTGGATCGCCCGGTCAAGCCGGGCGATGACAGCGGTATGTGGGGTTGACGCTGATGACCACTCCGCACAGTCCCTCCGCCGAAGACTCCCTCATCGCGCGCTACTTCAAGCCGCTGGCGACCGATCCCGGTGCGTTCGGGCTGGTCGATGACGCCGCGATCCTGTCCTCGTCCGGCGACGACATCGTCGTCACCACCGATGCCGTGGTCGAGGGCGTGCATTATCTCGCCACCGATCCGCCCGATACCATCGCGCGCAAGGCGCTGCGGGTGAACCTGTCCGATCTTGCCGCCAAGGGGGCTGCGCCCGCGGGCTTCGTGCTGACTCTGGCGCTGCGCAGCAAGGAGGATGCCTGGCTCAGGCCGTTTGCGGATGCGCTCGGCGAGGACGCCGAGAGCTTCGCCTGCCCGCTGCTCGGTGGCGACACGGTGTCGACACCGGGACCGCAGATGATCTCGATCACCGCCTTCGGCCGCGTGCCGAGGGGGCGGATGGTTGGCCGCACCGGCGCAAGGCCGGGCGACGTTCTTTTGGTGACGGGGACGATCGGCGATGCCGCGCTCGGTCTCGACGTGCTCACCGGCGGCGCGGTGGCCACAGCGCTGGCATCCGATCCAGCTGCAAGAGAAGCGCTGATCTCGCGCTATCGGATCCCTCAGCCGCGCAATGTGCTGGCGCAGTCGGTGCGCGACCACGCGACAGCGGCGATGGACGTGTCCGACGGGCTCGCCGGCGACCTGACGAAACTCTGCGCGGCGTCCGGCGTCTCCGCCACGGTCAACGTGGCGAGCGTGCCGCTCTCGGCCGCGGCGGCAGGCCTGGTCGCGCGCAGCGCCATTTGCGTTGAGACGCTGCTTGCCGGGGGCGACGATTACGAGGTGCTGTGCACGGTCCCGCCGGAACAGAGCGATGCGCTGATGGAAGCGGGGCGGGCGGTCGGCCTGGCCGTCACCGCGATCGGCACCATCGTCGCGGGCCATGAGCGGCCGCGTTTCCTGGACGGGCAGGGCCAGGAGTTGGCCTTGAAGCGTCTGTCCTACAGCCACTTCTAGCAATTGCGCCGGGCCGGCGGCCGGGCGCGCGGGATTAGGTCTAAATACTTGCCGAGATCGGCTTTTTCGGCCTCATCCGGCGTTGCACCCTCAATTTGATTTTGGCAAGCTTGTGACCGACCAGGGCCACACCTTCTGCGAGGGGCGGCCCTGTTCAACATAAGGGCGCCGTACCGCTTGACGGAAAAACAAAAGGCGCCGGGGGTACGTACATCAAGGATCTGAGGCAAAAATCACATGACAGCATTATGGTTGATTGTGCTCTGCGGAGTACTTTCCGTCGTCTACGCGATTTGGGCGACGTCTTCGGTGTTGAGTGCGGATGCGGGGTCACCGCGCATGCAGGAGATCGCGGGAGCTGTGCGTGAAGGCGCACAAGCGTATCTCCGGCGCCAGTACACCACGATCGGCATCGTCGGCATCGTCATCTTCGTGCTGCTTGCCTATTTCCTTGGGCTCTATGTCGCGATCGGCTTTTTGATCGGCGCCATCCTGTCGGGGGCGGCCGGCTTCATCGGCATGAACGTCTCGGTCCGCGCCAATGTGCGCACCGCCCAGGCCGCGACGACGTCGCTCGCCGGCGGCCTCGAGCTCGCCTTCAAGGCGGGTGCGATCACCGGCATGCTGGTGGCGGGTCTCGCGCTGCTCGGCGTGACGCTCTATTTCGGCTTCCTGGTCCACTCGCTGAAGCTCGCGCCCGATAGCCGCACCGTGGTCGACGCCCTGGTGGCGCTCGGGTTCGGCGCGTCTCTGATCTCGATCTTCGCCCGTCTCGGCGGCGGCATCTTCACCAAGGGTGCGGACGTCGGCGGCGATCTCGTCGGCAAGGTCGAAGCGGGCATTCCCGAGGACGATCCGCGCAACCCGGCCACGATCGCCGACAACGTCGGTGACAACGTCGGTGACTGCGCCGGCATGGCCGCCGATTTGTTCGAGACCTATGCTGTGACCGCGGTCGCAACCATGGTGCTCGCGGCGATCTTCTTCGCCAAGACGCCGATCCTCTCCGACATGATGACGCTGCCGCTCGCCATCGGCGGCATCTGCATCATCACCTCGATCATCGGCACGTTCTTCGTCAAGCTCGGGCCGAGCCAGTCGATCATGGGCGCGCTCTACAAGGGCCTGATCGCAACCGGCATCCTGTCGCTGATCGGAATCGCCGGCGTGATCTACTACCTGATCGGCTTCGGCAAGCTCGACGGCGTCGACTACACCGGCATGTCGCTGTTCGAATGCGGAATCGTCGGCCTCGTCGTCACCGCGTTGATCATCTGGATCACCGAATACTACACCGGCACAGACTATCGCCCGGTGAAGTCGATCGCGGCGGCGTCGGTGACCGGCCATGGCACCAACGTGATCCAGGGCCTTGCGATCTCGATGGAAGCGACCGCGCTGCCCGCGCTCGTCATCATCGCCGGCATCCTGGTCACCTACAGCCTCGCCGGCCTGTTCGGCATCGCGATCGCGACCGCCACCATGCTGGCGCTGGCCGGCATGGTTGTCGCGCTCGACGCCTTCGGTCCGGTGACGGACAACGCCGGCGGCATCGCCGAGATGGCGGGCCTGCCGAAGGAAGTGCGCAAGTCGACCGACGCGCTCGACGCGGTCGGCAACACCACCAAGGCGGTGACCAAGGGCTACGCGATCGGCTCAGCCGGTCTCGGCGCGCTGGTGCTGTTTGCGGCCTACAACCAGGACCTCAAGTTCTTCGTTGCAGACTCCGCGCACCATCCTTACTTCGCCGGCGTCAATCCGGACTTCTCGCTGAACAATCCCTACGTCGTGGTGGGCCTTCTGTTCGGCGGCCTGCTGCCGTACCTGTTCGGTGCGATGGGCATGACGGCGGTCGGCCGCGCGGCCGGCGCGATCGTGGAAGAGGTGCGTCGCCAGTTCCGCGAGAAGCCGGGCATCATGCAGGGCACCGACAAGCCGGACTACGGCAAGGCGGTCGACCTGCTCACCAAGGCGGCGATCAAGGAGATGATCATCCCCTCGCTGCTTCCGGTGCTGTCGCCGATCGTCGTCTACTTCCTGATCTACGCCATCGCGGGCGGCGGCGTCGCCGGCAAGTCGGCGGCGTTCTCGGCGGTCGGCGCGATGCTGCTCGGCGTGATCGTGACGGGCCTGTTCGTCGCGATCTCCATGACCTCGGGCGGCGGCGCTTGGGACAACGCCAAGAAGTACATCGAGGACGGCCATTATGGCGGCAAGGGCAGTGATGCCCACAAGTCGGCCGTGACCGGCGACACCGTCGGCGATCCCTACAAGGACACGGCGGGCCCGGCGGTGAACCCGATGATCAAGATCACGAATATCGTGGCGCTGTTGCTGCTGGCGGTTTTGGCGCACTGAGCCGCAAACGACACAAGCCAAAACCCCGCGGCGCGAGCCGCGGGGTTTTTGTTCCTGGTGGCAGCGCAAGGCTACTGCACATCCATCTGCAGGCCTTCCTTCAGGATGATGCCGGCGAACTTCTTCGTCTCCGCGTCCACGAAATCCGCGAATTGCTGCGGCGTGCCGTAGTCGGCGCGGGCGCCCATGGCGGTGATCTGCTTCTTCATGTCGTCGCGCTCCAGCATCGCCTTGACCTGCAGATTGAGCGCCTCGAGCACGGGGGCCGGGACGCCCTTCGGCAGAAACACCGAGAACCATGACGACACATCGAAGTTCGCAAGCTCCGGCGCGCACTCGCGCATGGTCGGCAGGTTCGGTGCGAGATCGCTCCGCTCGGTCGTGGTGACGCAGAGGCCGTTGAGCGTGCCGTTCTGAACCTGCGGCAGGCTCGGATAGAGATTGTCGAACAGGATCTGAATGTCGCCGGCAAGCGCGGCCTGAAGCGCAGGCCCGGCGCCACGGAACGGGATGTGCGTCATCTTCAGCCCGGTGAGCTGGAGGAACCAGGCGCCGGTGAGGTGAGGGCTCTGGCCGACGCCGGAGGAGGCGTAGCTGAGCTTGTCCGGATTAGCCTTGAGAAAGGCAATCAGCTCGGCGACCGACTTGATGCCGGTCTTCGGATGCGCCGACACGATGTTCGGGATCCGGATCATGTTGGACACCGGCTGGAGCTGGTCCGGCTTGTAGCCGAGGTTCTTGAAGATGCTGTAGGCGATCGCGTTCGGCCCGGGATTGCCGATCAGGATGGTGTGACCGTCGGCCTTGGATCGAACGACTTCGGCCGTTCCGATCGTGCCACCGCCGCCCGAGCGATTCTCCACCACCGCGGTCTGGCCCCAGGCGGACTGGAGATGGGCCGCGAGCAGCCGCCCCATCACGTCGGTCGAGCCGCCGGCTGCAGCCGGCACGATGACGCGGATGTTCTCGGTCGGCTTCCAGTCCGCAAGACTCGACCGCGGCAGGATGGCTGCGGCCGACAGACCGGCGGCACCGGCGAGCACGCGACGGCGAGACAGAACTTTGTTGGGCACGAATCCACTCCCTGCTTCTTGTTTTGCAGAGAGCGTATGGAACCCGGCGTGCAACGGCAAGTCGCATTGGGCGGCGGGCGGAGAGCGGCACGACGCCGCAGGCCGAAATGTCAGCTCACGATCTCAGTTGAAACTGAGCAGCTTGAACAGCGGCGCGAGGTAGCTCATCTCCTGACCCGAGGTCGGCGTGGTTCGGCTGATGGAGTCGAAGATCTTGCCGTCCTGGAGGCCGTAATTCGCAAGGCGGCGCACGCGCCGATTCTTGTCGAAATAGACGGCGATCACGCGCTGGTCGACCACCTTCTGGTTCATGAAGGCGACCATGCGCTCCGAGCGCTGCGAGATGTAGTAAAACACTTCACCGTCCAGCGTCGCGACCGTGGAGGGCGTGCCCATCACGATCAGCACCTGGTCCTGGCTCGCGCCGATCGGAATCTGCTCGAGTGCGCCGGGCGGCAGGATGTAGCCCTTCTGGAATTGCTCGCCGGTGCATCCCGCGAGGGCGCCACCGACCAGAGCCACGGCCGCAAGCATGCGCAAGCCGCGCCAGCGTGCATAAAGGCCGCGCCGCTTGTCTGCGCGCAGGCCGGTCTGGTTCGTTATCGTCATAGCGGAACTGATTCCGTCCCCTTGCGTCGCGCGAGGCGCTGAAGTACCGGGCGGAGGCTCTGAATGCAACTCGCGCGCGCCCGCTTGCGGAAACCACAATGCTTTGGCCGTTCAATCACTTCAGGAAACCCCGGCTAGCCCCGGCCGGCACCATTGAGGCCATCTATGGCATGATCGTGACGCAGGCGCGAGAACCCATATTTTACCGGGACTTGGGCGTGCCGGATACGGTTAATGGCCGTTTCGACCTGTTGCTGCTGCACCTCTGGCTGTTGCTGCGGCGCTTAAGGACCGCGCAGGGCGGGGTGGAGCTGTCGCAGGCCCTGTTCGACCGCTTCTGCGAGGACATGGACGACAATCTGCGCGAAATGGGCGTAGGCGACCAGACCGTCCCGAAGCGGATGCGGGCCTTCGGCGAGGCCTTTTACGGCCGGGTCCAGGCTTACGACCAGGCGATCGACACCGGCGCCGAGGGGCTGGCGCAGGCGATCTGCAAGAATATCTTGAACGGCGTCGGGCTGGATCAGGCGCGGCGACTGGCTGCTTACGCAGAGGTCGCGAATGCGGGTCTCGGTCAGATCGACGATCCCGCGCTACTGCTCGGATCCTTCAAATTTCCCGCACCGCCTCGCGAGGATGGAACGTTATGAGCCGACCTTTAGCCGCAACTGAGCCCGACCCCTGGCGCGCGCCTGTGACCGTTGCGCACATTCCCGACACCGGCTTGCACCGTGAGCTGGACGCCTCGGCCGCGGAGCGACAGGCGATGGCGGGTCTTGCGGGCGTGCACGACATTCTGTCGGCTCAGGCCACCTTTGACGTCGTGCCGAAGAGTGGCGGCCGGCTCCAGGTCACCGGCCGTGTTCGTGCCCGGGTTGGCCAGACCTGCGTGGTCACGCTCGATCCGATCGAGAGCGAGATCGACGAGGAGATCGATCTGACCTTTGCGCCAGAGGCCAAGACGCGACGGTTGGAAGACCTGATCGAGGAAGGGCAGGACGGCGAGGAGCCGACGGAGGTCGCCGATCCGGCGGAGGCCATCGTCAACGGAATCATCGATCTCGGCCGTATCGCGACCGACGCGCTGTTCCTGGCCATCGATCCTTATCCCCGCAAGCCCGGGGCCGTGTTCGAGGCGGAGGTCACCGCACTCGACCCCAAGGACCATCCGTTCGCGGCGCTGGAGGCGCTCCAGGGGAATAAGCAGGGCAAGAAGAAAGACAAATAGCTGGGCATTCCCCGTAACACCGCTGTGCTACGGGGGCGTGAGGTGTTTGCGGCGCTGGTTTGAAAGATCACTCCAGCTATTTGATATTTAAGTTGTTTTTGTGAATTCGAGTATCCGCTAGCGGATCGCCCTTAATCCAAAAGGCTGGGGGCAAGAGGTTGTTTCGGGATAACAAAACGCTATTGTCCCGCCCGGTCCGGGTGCGGCGTGGCGCTTGGCCGGTCGCCATGTCCATGGCGAACCCATTTCGCGGTCCCGCTAGCGGCGGACGACCGCGCCAGACCAGGTTTCCGGGATTTTGATGCCAAGCAAGGTTCGTATTGCGCTTGACGCCATGGGGGGCGACGTCGGCGCCCCTGTCGTCATTCCAGGCGCGGCCGTCTCGCTCGGCAGGCATCCCGAGACCGAGTTCCTGCTGGTCGGGGACCGCGCCAGGATCGAGCCCGAGCTCGACCGCCACCCCAGGCTCAAGGCCGCTTCCCGGATCATTCATACCGACGTTGCCGTCAGCGGCGAGGACAAGCCGAGCCAGGCACTGCGCCGCGGCCGCAAGACCTCCTCGATGTGGCTTGCCATCGACGCGGTGAAGAAGGGGGAGGCGGATGTTGCCGTTTCCGCCGGTAATACCGGCGCGCTGATGGCGATGGCGCGCTTCCATCTGCGCACGCTGCCTGGCATCGACCGCCCCGCGATCACCGCAGTGTGGCCGACCATGCGCGGCTCGTCAGTCGTGCTCGATCTCGGCGCCACGATCGGCGGCGATGCGCGCCATCTGGTGGCGCTCGCAGTGATGGGCGCAGCAATGGCAAGCGTAGTGTTCGGCAAGAAGCGCCCGACGGTCGGCCTGCTCAACATCGGGACCGAGGAGATCAAGGGGCACGAGGAGATCCGCGAGGCCGGTGAAACCCTGCGCGCGATGAACCTGCCGGAACTCGATTACATTGGCTTCGTCGAGGGCGACGGTATCGGCAAGGGGCTGGCCGATGTGATCGTGACCGAGGGCTACAGCGGCAACATCGCGCTCAAGGCCGCCGAAGGAACCGCGCGCCAGATGGCGGACTTGCTTCGGAACGAGATTCAGCGGAGCTGGCTCTCCAGGCTCGGTTATCTCTTTGCCCGCAATGCCTTCCAGGCCCTGCGCGACAAGATGGACCCGAACAAGTCGAACGGTGGCGTGCTGCTCGGGTTGAACGGGCTCGTGGTCAAGAGCCATGGCGGGATCAACGCCGAAGGCTTTGCCTATGCGATCGATGTTGGATATGACATGGCCAAATTCGATCTTCTGAACAAGATCAATCAGATGCTCAACCGCGATGGAGGCGCGCTCGGTTCCGCGCCAACCGCGCCGGAGGATGTTTCGTGACCAAGATTCGTTCGGTCGTGCTGGGCTGCGGCTCCTATCTGCCGGAGCAGGTGATGACCAACGCCCAATTGGCGACGCGCATCGACACGTCCGACGAGTGGATCGTGCAGCGGACCGGCATCCGCGAGCGCCACATCGCCGCCGATGGCGAGTTCACTTCGCACCTCGCGATCAAGGCGGCGCAGGCCGCGCTCGCCGATGCGGGGCTGGGCGCGCAGTCGATTGACCTGATCGTGCTCGCGACCTCGACGCCGGACAACACGTTCCCTGCGACTGCGGTTGCTGTGCAGCACGCGCTCGGCATCAATCACGGCGCGGCCTTCGACCTCCAGGCGGTGTGCTCGGGCTTCCTGTTCGCGCTTGCGACTGCCGATAATTTTCTGCGCTCTGGCGCCTTCAAGCGCGCCTTGGTCATCGGTGCCGAGACCTTCTCGCGCATCCTCGACTGGAACGACCGCGGCACCTGCGTGCTGTTCGGCGACGGCGCCGGCGCGGTCGTGCTGGAGGCGCAGGAGCAGCCGGGCAAAGCTGCAACCGACCGCGGCGTGGTGACCACGCATCTGCGCTCCGATGGCCGCCACAAGGCAAAGCTGTTCGTCGACGGCGGGCCGTCCTCGACCCAGACGGTGGGCCATTTGCGCATGGAAGGCCGCGAGGTCTTCAAGCATGCGGTCGGCATGATCACCGACGTCATCGTCGATGCCTTCGAGGCGACCGGGCTCAATGCCGACAGCATCGACTGGTTCGTGCCGCACCAGGCCAACAAGCGAATCATCGACGCCTCCGCCCACAAGCTCCATATCGCGCCGGAGAAGGTGGTGCTGACGGTGGACCGTCACGGCAACACCTCCGCCGCCTCGATCCCGCTGGCGCTGTCGGTGGCGCGCAAGGACGGCCGCATCAAGCGCGGCGACATGATTCTCATGGAGGCGATGGGCGGCGGCTTCACCTGGGGCTCCGCGCTGGTGCGCTGGTAAAGCCACATTCGATAAAATTTTGCCGGAATTGGCCGCGATTATCGATGCGTCTGCATTGATGAGCGGTGTTGACCGCTGTAACGTAAGCTCATAATTTCAGACGACAATTGTTCGCCGTGATGTGGGGCAGGGCGATGACCGATACAAGTAAAACCGTAACGCGTGTTGATCTCTGTGAGGCCGTCTACCAGAAGGTGGGGCTGTCGCGCACGGAATCGTCCGCCTTCGTGGAACTCGTGCTGAAGGAGATCACCGACTGCCTTGAGAAGGGCGAGACGGTGAAATTGTCCTCGTTCGGCTCCTTCATGGTTCGCAAGAAGGGCCAGCGCATCGGCCGCAACCCGAAGACCGGCACCGAGGTGCCGATCTCGCCGCGCCGGGTGATGGTGTTCAAGCCATCGGCGATCCTGAAACAGCGGATCAACGCCCAGCACCGCACCAATGGCGACGCCAGCAAGGCTCAACCCGAGGCGTAAGCCGCCCCGCGCGAAGGATTTGGCATTTGGACAAGGCGCCGGATGCGTTCCGAACCATCAGCGAAGTAGCGCAGGAACTCGACATTCCGCAGCACGTGCTGCGGTTCTGGGAGACGCGATTCTCCCAGATCAAGCCGATGAAGCGCAGCGGCGGTCGCCGCTATTACCGCCCGGACGACGTCGATCTGCTCAAGGGCATCCGCCGTCTGCTCTACGGCGAGGGCTACACCATCCGCGGGGTGCAGCGGATCCTGAAGGAGCACGGCGTCAAATCGGTGCAGGGCCTGGCTGACGGCTCGGCCGCGGTCTCGTTCGGGGCCATCGAGGACGCCATCGGGGCAAGCCTGGTGGAGCCGGACGACGAGGCGCCCATCAAAGGCGTCACTGAAGCCGACGAAAACGACTACCAGGGCGACGAAGAGGAGGGCATCGACTTCCGCTTCGCGGAGGTCGACGACGAGGACATCCTCACCACCTTCCGCAAAGGCGGCACCCCCGCCGGGCCCGCCGGCCCCAGTGCGCTGGATCGCGAGCGGCTCGGACGGGTGCTCGCCGACCTCGTTGCCTGCCGGGAGATGCTCGATCAGGCGCTGAAGGACGGCTGAGGCGGTTTCCGTCCTCTTTGCGGTCGGTTCCGGGGGCTTTGGGCGAAGACGCCAAAATGGTGTGGCTCGCCTTGCGCAAAGCAGCGATCCTAGCTAATGGAACGACGTTCGGAGCGTGGCGCAGCCCGGTTAGCGCACTAGTCTGGGAGACTAGGGGTCGGAGGTTCAAATCCTCTCGCTCCGACCATTTTTCTCAACAGAAACAGAAACTTTTTTGGACGGTGGTCTGCAGCTAACCGCCCGTTTGCAGATAGTTTGCAATCTCGTTCCTCTGCCGTTCCTTGAGTCCGGGTCTGTTCGTTCGCAAATTCGGGCGCTAGCCTGTTTTGACCCTCAGTGGCCTAAATTGAATTTAGTATTGGCGAGCTCAATGTGGATGGTCGATAGCTACTGTCCATTGAGCCAATGAAGCATCCGCCCGAAGAACGGCCTATTCAACGAGAACGAAATCCTAAAGGGAGGCGATTCGATGAAGAGGACTTTGATCTTAGTCGTGCTCGCAACCATGACCTTTGCCGTTGGAAGTGCGCAGGCCATTTCCAATTGTCGCGATCTCGTAAAAAGATGCGAGAATCACCCACAGGGTAATGACGGCCAATGTCAGGCGCGTTTGCAGCATGCGAACGCGACTGGCATTTGGATCGACCGGGACAAAATACAGCACGAATGCACTCGGGATTCGCGATTGCGTACGAAGTAAGTCCACAAAAGACCATCAATCGTGAGGCCATCTATTTCGGTTGCCGCGCCAGCGCTGTCGGAACTGGCATGCGGACGCCACCCCATTGACCAGTGTGATCACAGGCCAGGTCCGCCCCCGCGCGCGGGACCATGTGACGATGATCGAGGCGATCAAATACCAGTTCACTTTAGCAGTCGATCGATTGCAATCTTGACGACTATCCCGATCACGATGCCCGTGAGCAGTATGTTTCGCCAATAACCTGCTATCTTAATCCGATCAGCCGATCGACCTATGTCGAAGGTCAGCCTTGGAAAAACATAGTCCTTGAGGCCGAAGTAGCCTGCCAGAAAAACCACAAGCGGAAGAAGGACCCAACCAGTCGTGCTTTTTTCTGTCACTTCTCCGCCGAACAGCCAAGTCAAAAAGACCGACAGTGCCGATATGAGGACTATCGGAATGAGGAATGATAAAAAGAAGGGCAGGAAAGATGATCTCGGCGCGAGAGAGAACGAATACCAATACTCTGCTCCATGGAGCAACGTGTCCAACTCCCGACGCGCCAAGATGGCGCGGTCGCGATCCCCGGTAATCGTCACCTGCACGACCCTCAACATGTCCGACTCAAAGTTGATCGATATGGAGTGGACTAGGTCCGGGCCAAGTGTTTTTCGGCTTTCAATTTTGATGCGCTGAATCTTCTGTGCCTTGACGAAGCTGTCGGCGAGCAGCGCATCCAGGTTGTGGTCTTTTACCTCGTGATCGTCGTCTAGATAGATTGTAGTGGTCGCAGGACCTTCAGTGAATTTCTTCACCACGGCCACGATCCCTGCCAGAGTGTCCGGCGTTATGTTGTAGGCGCGATACTTCGTGGATATGCTCGAATAGTCAGTCATAAAATTTTCCCCCGCGCAATCTAAGCGCGAGGGATGATTCTGGGCAATAGCGGGGGACTAGCCCAAGCGCCGTATCGCCGTTGGCGGCTCAAGGTGCCTCTGGGCGTCGTCGCAGGCGACTCTGAGATCGTCCGCCAGCCGGATCGCGTCAGCGCGATCACAAATGGTGCCGCCGACGATCGCCCCGTATGAGGTGCGTTCAAATTCGATGACGTCGCCGTCATCCAACGCGACACTTTCGATCCGCGCGGCACGACTGGTCATCACGTCGTTCATCAACTTGGCAACAACACTGCTGTCACCGACCGTCATGGGCCAATTGCGAACGCCGACCGTCAGGACAATCCTGATCGTCCGCTCGGAATCCGTGAGGTGCATAGTGATAGTGTGGAACGACATTCACTTCTCTCCTTGTCAGTGGTTGGGTTGAACGCTCCTCTGACAAGAACCAGCCGGCGAGTGATGCGCGCCGGCTGGTTGCACTGAGAGGAGACGAACGGCCGAAGCTGTTCGATATTTGCGCTATAGTGTTCGCGATCAGGATCGCGCGCGGCAAATTTGCATAGCCCACTCGCGCGATCGACGTTCCTGTTGGCGCTCTAATGCACGCTCGCGCCGCCTAGATTGGCGAGCACCTGCTCGATATCCGTGACGACTTCGCGCGACGGTTCCTCGCCGTGCAGCACGATCGACGGATGGTCGGGATCGCAATCAGCGCTCGACGCTGGATAAACGTCGGCGGCGCGCAAAGCGACCTGAATGCGGTTCTCCACCCAGCCACGCCCCATCACGACGTAGTCGCCAGACCCGGCATGTGCGTCGGTCAACGTGTGAACGAGTTGAAAGTAACGGCCGTCGGCAATCAGCATTTGGTCAGCCCCATGTTTGGTGATGCACGAGACTCGAAATGCGCGATTTGCCAGTCGCCGGCAAGAGGACGCGGCTCGATAAAACCGAAAGATAAGCGATTGCCGACAATACAACCGGAGTCGCATCAGCGGGTTAGCGTTCCTAAGTCTTTTTTGGTCAGCGTCGCTTACATTGCTCGTCGCTTGCTCACGCCGCAGTAGTGAACTATCGTTAAAGCAATTTCGGAGGTCTGTTGCGATCGTTAGCCATGGGAGGTCTGAGCATGGCCAATATCTCGTTCAGGCTCGCAAGGGTTTTCGCCTGGATCGGGCTTGCTTCCATTCTTATTTTTATCGCTGGTGCTACTGTCTGGAGTAGTGGCGCGGATGCGCCGTCGAGTTATAATCCGAATCTGGTGGAGCATGGCTCAACCAGGGTAGACAGGGTAGACTTTGGACTTCTAGCTTTGGTGGGTTCTGCCGTAACTTCTCTAATTGCCACATTGGGGACGGCTTCTACGATCTTGCTAGGTTGGCGCACGGACCTGCGACAGGGCGCAGAATCCAAGCTCAAAAACCAGCAACAAGAATTGCAAATCGAGCAGCTCAAGTTGCAGCTCTTCGAAGTCCAAAGGACATCGGCAAAGGTCGAACCTAACACTCCTGCGCACGCATGATCCTCCGCACCTCGCTGTAGGTTCATTCGCCTTCCCGACGCTCCTGGCCGCTTGCTTCGCTTCCTGCCTCGATCGTCCCCGCTGTCTCTTCATCGTCGGTCGCAACACAAAGCCCATAACGACGTGCCCATTCCAAGGGAAACTTTCTCCCTCCAGAGACAAGCAGAGAGCAACAGCCCAAGTGCTTATCCCGAAGGAGAGAGTTCGAGGATTCGTATTGCGTCGGGGATTGCCTTAATTTCGTACGGGGCAGCACCGGGGGCGATCTGTTCATTAGTCTAGGTGATGCGGTCAGCCAGTCGATGGCCGTCAGCCGCTATGGCCGCGGATTGCTGGTCAGGCTCGGGGATTCTGGCGCCGGCCCTAGATCAACGCCAAGTTAGACGGACCTCTCCGATTCCTCGCTGGGGCCTCGACGATTATTGCAAAAACCCGACCACCATCCGTGTCGTCTCGTCCACCAGCGTCCGCACCATCCTGTCCGACGGCATCTCGGCCTGGTTCAGCACCGTGTTGTGCGCGATCGCTTCGATCGTGCTGACGCAGATGAAGGTTGCGACATCGAGGTCGATTTTGCGGATTTCCTTGCGGTGGTTGTCGAAATAGGCGCGGACGAGAGTGTGGATCTCGCGGTTGAAGGCTTCGACGTCGAGCTTTCCGGCGCGCGGGATCTGCTCGGCGAGGACGCGATGCAGTTCGGGGTTGATGCGGTGCGCCTCGATCGCGACGGTGACGAGGCGACGCACGGCTTTGTCGAGCGGCATGTCTGTGATTTCGATCAGCGCTGAACGGACGATGCCCATGATCTCCTCGTTGTGACGATTGATCACGGCGGCGACGAGCGCCTCCTTGCTCGGGAAATACTGATAGAGCGAGCCGACGCTGACGCCGGCGATTTCGGCGATCCGGTTGGTGCTCGTCTTCTCAAAGCCTTCGCGGACCAGAATGCGAGCAGTTGCCTCGACCAGCGCGTCGACGGTGGCGCGTGATCGCTCCTGCAAGGCATTTTTCCGGGGTTTTGTCGGCGGTTTACGCGCCATGATCCTGCATTCCGAATGCGAGTAGGAAAAGCGAGTGAATGCTCGCATTATAGGCAGGATCGGCGGCCGATGGATAGAAGCAAGTTGGTGCCGGCCAAGCGCAGCAGGTGAGGGCAGGAGCATGAGCGTTGCGAAGATGCTGTCGATCGGGCGGCTTTGCGAAGGCAATTTCGCGCAGGCGAAGCCTTCAAACGATCCCGCGCCGAGCTTGCAGAGCCGCGTCTTCAATGTGCTGCTGCGGCAGCTTCCCTACAAGCAGCAGCTTGCCTCAGCCGAGGCCGTGCAGGCGCATGTGCGGAAGCTCGCATTGGCGCCAGCCTCGCATGAGCCGACCGGTTTGGGCCGCGGCGTCGAGGTGACGCTGACGAAGATGGGCGGGTGGCCGGTCTATTACACGGCGCCGTCATCGGGGCACGAAGGCTGCAACCACGTGATGTTCCTGCATGGCGGCGGCTACATCAACGAGATCGTGCCGGCGCATTGGCGCTTTGTCGGCCAGATGACGCGCAAGGCGGGCGTCGTCTGCGTCGTACCGATCTATCCGCTTGCGCCGCGCGCGACCGCGAAGGATGTCGTGCCGAAGACGGCCGAGCTGGTGCGGATGCTGCTGGAGGATGCGGGATCCGCGAAGGTCACGGTGGTCGGCAATTCGGCCGGCGCCGGCCTCGCGCTCGCCGCCTGCCAGTGGCTGCGCGATCGCGGGCATCGGCAGCCGAACCGGCTGATCCTGATCTCGCCCGCAGCCGATGCCTCGGTGAGCCGTCCGGAGCAGGTTGAAATCGCTGCGCGCGATCCGATACAGGACATTCCGGGAATCGTCGAAGCGGGGCGGCTCTATGCAGGCGAGCTCGAAGTCGGCCATCCCTTCGTCAGCCCTCTCAACGGTGGCTTCCGTTCGCTGGCGCCGATGACGATCTTTTCGGGCACGCGCGATCTGCTGTACCCTGATAGCGTCGATCTTGCCGCGCGGGCGAGGGCCGCGGGCGTGCCGGTCGAGCTGCATCTGCTCCGTGACCAGCCGCACAATTACGCGCTGATGCCGACGCCGGAGGGGCGGCAGGCCCGGGCGATCATCTTGCGTGCGATTGCTTGAGGGTGGGTGCGTGACGATTGTCACAAAGCGCGCCGCCGCAACGGGTCTGGCGCTAGCTGTGCTCGCGCGGGGAAAAGCGGCCCCGGGCGTTTCCTCGATAGGCGTCGTTTTGCGGGGGCCTTAGGCGTGGCCCTTGATCTCGTAGTGACCCGGTACGCATTTGTAGCGGTCGAGGCGCCAGTTGGCGTGATAGATCGGGTGCTCGCCCATCCACTTGGCAAGCGGTGCCTGCGCACCGACCGCACACGCCATCATCGACATATCGGGCGTCATGTTGCTGTCGGTCACGATTTCCTCGACACAGCTGCCCGAGGCAGCAGCGCTAAGCCGGCAGAGCACGGCAACGACGGTAATAAACATTCCAGTCACCTCTTCGGTAGTTTCGACCACGAGGAGGATGCAAGCCGAGTGCCACAACCTGTGTCGGAAACGACACGCCAGCTGGGCCTGCTCGCCCCAGCGTTCCCCATTTGATGATTCGGATTGTAAAAAGATTGCCCATAAACCGAAGCCGGACAAATACGGGGAACCAACAGGGAAAAGGCCGCAGGAATGAGCGAGTGTGGGGGCAGCGCCGCGCGATCCGCCCTTCACAAGGCCGGCGCAGCCGATACGCTCGGCAGCCGTGCGGATACTCGTCAAAAGAGCGGGGCCGTCACGGGACCAAGGAAACGCGAGGGCAGAACATGAAGGTGCGACCGACCGGCGTGATCCCGCCGATGACGACGCCGTTCCGGAAGGACGGCGAGATCGACACCAAGCTCGTGGCGCCCCAGGTCGACTGGATGATCGGCGCCGGCGCGCATGGCGTTGCGGCCGGAGGCTCGACCGGCGAGGGGCACACGCTCGACCACGAGGAATATCGCGAGCTGATGGAAGCGACCGTGGATGCGGTGAAGGGACGCATTCCCGTGATCGCCGGCATCATCGTGGACTCCACGCGCGATGCGATCCGCCGCGGCAGGCTCGTGCGCGACATGAATGTCGCAGCGCTCCAGGTGACCCCGGTGCACTACCTGTTCAAGCCTGATGACGAGGCAATGGTGGCGCATTTTCGCGCCATAGCGGATGAGACTGGCATGCCCATCATCATCTACAACGTCGTGCCGTGGTCGTACCTGTCGCCGGCCTTGCTGACGCGAATCATGACCGAGGTGCCGCTGGTCGTCGGTGTCAAGCAGAGCGCGGGCGACCTCAAGCTGTTCGCAGACCTCATGATGATGGCGCCGGACAAACTGATCTACAGTGCAGTCGACGCGCTGATGTATCCGTCTTACACGTTGGGAGCGCACGGCTCGATAGCCGCGATCCTGACCGCGGCGCCGCACGCCTCCGTCGCGCTGTGGGATGCGGTGAAGGCAGGCGATCATCCGCGTGCGCTCGACCTGCACAAGAAGCTGCTGACGCTGTGGAACGCCGTTATCGCCGATAATCTGCCGGCCTGCACCCGCTACGCGCAGACCCTCCAGGGCCTGCCCAGAACCTATCCGCGTGCGCCGATGCCGGAGGCCTCGTCAGCACAGCAGGCTGCGATCCGCAAGGCGCTGGAAGCCCTCGGCGCGTTGAAGGGACCGCAAGTCGAGGCGGCCGAATAGAATAGCCCGCACCCCGAAATAACTGATGTCGAGCAGCGGCGCCAATCCGCTTTTACCTGCGGCGGCGGCGCTGCTACATTTCACGCGCGTCGCCTGCGCGGCGCGCCAACGACGAAGAAACATGCCGATAAGGGGAGGGGCCGAAGTCCCATGAAGGAATTTGCTGGAAAGATCGCCGTCATCACCGGTGGTGGCACGGGCATGGGGCGCGAGCTCGCCCGGCAGCTTGTTGCCGAGGGCTGCAACGTTGCGATGTGCGACGTCTCGGAGGCCGCGATGGCGGAGACCAGGCGGCTCTGCGAGGTCGAGAAGCTGCCGCAGGGCCTGCGCGTCACGACCCATGTCGCCGACGTCTCGATCGAGGATCACCTCAAGCGCTTCCGCGACGAGCTCGCCGAGCAGCAGAAGACGGACAAGATCCATCTGTTGTTCAACAACGCCGGTATCGGCGGTGGCGGCAGCCTGTTCACCAATACGCGCGAGCAGTGGGAGCGCACTTTCAACATCTGCTGGGGCGGCGTCTATCACGGCGTCCGCACCTTCCTGCCGATGCTGGTCAAGGCCGACGAAGCCCACATCATCAACACCGCCAGCGTCAACGGCTTCTGGGCCTCGATCGGCATGAACCAGGCGCACACCGCCTACAGCTCGGCCAAGTTCGCGGTGAAGGGTTTTAGCGAGGCGCTGATCAACGACCTCCGCTTGCACGCGCCGCACGTCAAATGCTCGGTGGTGATGCCCGGCCATATCGGCACCTCGATCGTCTCCAACTCACGCAAGGTGCAGAGCGGCGACGGATCGGAGCGTCTCAACGCCGAGGAGGTCGTGCTGACGCGCAAGCGCATGGTTGCGGCCGGTGTGCCAGATGCTGACAAAAAGTCGGACGAGGAGATCCAGGCGGCGTTCGCCGAACGCGCCCGCACCTTCCTCGAGGAGGCGCCAACGACGGCGGCGCAGGCCGCCAGGATCATCCTTGACGGCGTGAAGGCGGAGCGCTGGCGCATCCTGGTCGGCGAGGATGCCAAGCTGCTCGACGAACGCGTGCGCGCGGCGCCCGAGCAGGCGTATGACCGCGCATTCTACGAAAGTTTCACCCAGGAAGCCGGCTGGCGGCTCGGCTGACTCTCTCTGGCGGGGACTGTCAGCGAGCGCCCACAGATGTAGGGATGATGAGCATCATCGCAAGAGGTGCGCAGGTGATTTGTTCAGGTAATTTTACTCGGCCAATTACTTGGAAATTTTACTTGGAAATTTTACCTGCGCCACGCGCGTGCATGCTCTTATGACGATACGGAATGTCGCGCATGCGACATATGACACGCGTTCAAGCGATGGTGATCTCGAACGGGTCCCATTCGGCGCGCGGCAGCTTGGTTGGCGAACTGAAATAGTTTAGTGAATCGGGATAGCGCCACGACAAAGCGTAGCTCCGATGATACCGGCATGCCTCTCCGACGACTTTATCCTCTGCCCGGAGGGAGAGGATATCTCCGCTGAGTTCACGCGGCTGCTTACGGCGGCGCAAGAGGGCGGCGCCACCATCGCCGAATGCCTGATGATCGCGCGGCAGCTGAAGCGCGGCGACGAGCGGTCCTGGCATCGCGAGTGGAAGAAGCTGGCACAGGCCAACCGGCATCGTGCCGAGGCGGCGTTCGCGGAAGGCCATATGGCGACGGCACAGCGCAACTGGCTGCGCGCGATGAACTACTACGGTGCGGCCGCGATGCCTCTCGATCCCGCCGACGAGCGCCGCTGGGTCGCAGTGCTCGCGATGCAGGAATGCGCCCGCCGTTTCCTCACGGCGCGCGGGCCGGCCGGCGAAGTCGTGACAATCCCGTGGATCGAAGGACATTCGTTGCAGGGCTATTTCCTGCCTGCGCCTGCGGCGAACGGTCGCGCTCCGACGGTGATCTGCATCGGTGAGCCCGGTCACCGCAAGGAAGAGTTCCTGTTCAAGCTCGCGCCACATGCGCGCGAGCGCGGGTTGTCGATGCTCGCGCTGGACCTGCTCGGCGACCAGCGTGACGATTACGCCGACACGCTTATGCAGCGCCGGGATCTCGAAAGCTCGGTTGCCAGCGCGATGGATTATCTGGAGCAGCGCAAGGACGTCGATTTCGATCGCGTTGCGATCGTGGCGGACGGGTGGGGCTCTTCGTTCGTGGCGCGTGCGGTGCTGCAGGAGCCGCGTCTCGCCGCGGCCGTCTGCGACGGCGGCCTGTGGGACCTGCACGAGCGGTCCTTCTTTGCCAGCCGTTTTGCAATGAGCAACCTCAGCGTCGTCCCGGTGCCGCATGCGCCGCTGATGGCGTCCGGCGCCGAATGTCCGGTGTTGATCACGCTCGGCGAGGACGGCTGGCTCAAGGCCGATCGGGCGCGTCAGATCCTGCAAAGATCCCAGCTCGGCAGCTCGGATATCGTGCTGAAAGTGTTCACCGCGGCGGAGACCGGCGCTGCCCAGGCTCACGCCGACAATCCGAGCCTTGCCAACGAATACATCTTCGACTGGCTCGAATCGCGACTCGGTGCAGCCGGCAAGCGGGTCTGAGCGCGGCCTGCCAGCTCGAGAACCGATGCGCGCCTCAGAAGTCGAGGGATATCCTGACGCAGGCCTTTTCGAGCCGGGTCTTCAGCGTCGCGAGCTTGGTGGTGAACTCCGTCAGCTCGTTCTCATCGAACTCCTGGAAGACGAATTCGCGAATCGTCGTGTACTGCTCGTTGAGGCTCGCGATGTGCTTCTGGGTCTTATCGACCAGCGACAGCCGCACCACGCGGGCGTCGGTCGGTGAGGGGCGACGGCGCAGCAGGCCCTTCTTCTCCAGCAGCTTGGACTGGGTGGTGACGAAGGACGGGTCGACATGAAGCAGCTTGGAGACCACGTTGACGGGCACGCCGTCTTCCTTGTCGAGGTCGGAAATCGCCATCAGGATAAGCCATTGCGGTCCGCTGATGCCGAGCGTCCTGGCCCAGAACTGACGCAGCTCCTCCAGATACATGTTGATCGACGATATCTCCCAGGTGAATCGCCTGATGATATCGAGATTGCCGGTGGAGCGGAGGCGCGCCCCTTCTTTCCTCGTCGCTGACACAGCGTCACTCCCGCGAGCCGATTTCTTTCCGGCTGGTGTTCGTGGCTGCCATAGTTCACGCAAGTCTGCCCTGACGCAAGTGCAGAGCAGGGTAATTATATCACCGAAATTACAAACATGATCCGATCAGCTTTTTTGGCGCGCCAGATCCGGTGTTGCGCCACGGACACAGAGCTGGCGAAACCATAAACCTGATCTAATAAACTATTTTGATTAAGGGAACAGCGCAGGCATATTGATCCGTGACGGTGGGGGGTTCTCGATCGTCCCGTTGCAGGTGGTTCGCCCACGTCCCTCGCGTCGAATGCGGGTGTGTCCGAAAGCGCTAAGCGGCCGAGCGGATTTGAAGAGACGGAGATCTGGGGGGCCTCACGGTCCGGTCTCTGTAAAATGAGCAACTTGGAGGTTTTAATATGAAAGTGGTGAAGAGCCTTTTGCTCGGCACTGCGGCGACCCTGATCGCCGTCGGTGGAGCTCAGGCGGCTGATCTTCCGGTCAAGGCCAAGGCGGTCGAATACGTGAAGATCTGCTCGCTCTACGGTGCGGGTTTCTACTACATGCCCGGCACCGACACCTGCATCAAGCTGGGTGGTTACGTCCGCGCTGACGCCATTCTCGGCGGCGCTGGCGACTATGGTTTCAATAACAGCACCAGCAGTGCAAACGGTGGGTCGAACAACCGTCTGACCAACTACTACTACAGCCGCGCCCGTATGGACCTCAATGTCGATACCCGCACGGCGACCGAGTACGGCGTTGTTCGCACCTACGCCGACATGGTTTTCACCTATGATACGTCCAACGTCACCGGCAGCAGCCCGTCGGCGATCTCGCCGAGTGCGCCTGCGCTCGGTCTCTTCCATGCGTTCATCCAGTTCGCCGGGTTCACCATGGGCCGCACGGTCTCGATCTTCGATGCCCCGTGGCAGAGCTATCCGGCTGGCGGTCCCGACTCCATTCCGGGCGGCAGCAATCACACCAACGGTATAAACCAGTTCGCTTATACCGCTGACTTCGGCCAGGGCATCACCGGTTCGATCGCGCTGGAGGAGGAGACGACGGCGTCGAACGGCCAGTCGAACCTGTGGAACGTTACCGCCTTCACGGCCAGCGGTTCTGTTAGTGGTGCGGGTGTCCCGCTGTTTTCCTCCGCTGCTACAAACGCTGGTAACGCTCTCATCCAGGGCAACTACGGCGTCAACGCTTGGGGTGGAACGCGCGTCCCCGATATCACCGGTGCTGTTCGTGTTGACCAGGCCTGGGGGCTTGCCCAGTTCTCGGTTGCCGCGCATGACCTGCATCCTGGTTACTACGCACAAACGGAACCGTCCGGTCATCCGTCGGACAAGTGGGGCTGGGCTGTGCAGGGCTCGCTGTCGATCAAGAACATCCCGACTGGTGCGGGCGACGTTGTCAACTTGCAGGCCGTCTACACGGACGGTGCTACGCGCTACAACTTCCAGAGCCTGTTCCCGCAGAGCTTCTTCATGTTCGGCGGTAGCAGCACGGCGTACCAGAGCATCGGCTTTGCCGGTCTTGCTGACGGCGTCTTCGGTGCCGGCGGCAGCATCGACACCGTCAAGACCTGGGGTATCCGTGGTGGCTATACCCACAACTGGAGCCCGAACTGGGCGAGCGCCGTCTATGGCGGTTATGCCCAGCTGAAGTACGGTACCACGGGCAAGGCCCTGATCTGCGCCAACTTCGCTCCGATCGCAGTGGCCGGTTCGACCTGTAACCCGGACTTCAACTTCGGCGTCATCGGCGTCAACACCGTGTGGACTCCGGTCAAGAACCTGGCGTTCACTGCCGACTTGAGCTGGTCGCGTCTGGACCAGAAGTACTCCGGCGCCGTCACTGTCCCGGCGATTTCGACTGCCGCCAAGCCGGCTGCGGTGTATGAGCTGAAGGACCAGAACTCGGTGACCATGATGCTGCGCGCTCAGCGCAACTTCTAATATCGATCGCGCAAATCGATCAGAGACCCCGGCGGGAAACCGCCGGGGCTTTTTTCTGGAGCGGTGGTGATTTCGAGAAACCGAACTCTTCTGCACAGACGGCGAAGACGAGCTATGCGAATCCATCGCCACCAAACTTATTTACTTACCTGAGTTGCTCAGCTATATAGCTGTCAGCCGTTTCCAAGAAATCACGGCTCTTAGCTTCACGCTAAGCCTCCAGAGAACCTCCGGTAGTGCCCTGCCGGAGGTTTTTCGTTGTGGGGCAGGGGGACGGCGGGCTTCAGCCGCGCATGACACGCCCACGCGAGTTTGGCCGGTAGGCGAGGCGGCTGTGGCCGGTGCAATAGGACTGTCCGTCGTGCGCGGCGTTGCCGCAGAAGCAGAAATCCTCGGCGCCGGGCGTCGAGATCGGCCAGCGGCAACGGTTTTCGCCGAGCTCCATCAGCGAGCAGCGATTGGCCTCGTCGATCGGCCCGGTCGCGACAGGCCCATCCGCTTCGCCGTAGATCGTGGCGAGCATCTCAAATTGCAGCCGGGGCACCGCTTTTGGCGCGCGTGGGGCGCTAGGCCTGTTCTGATTCCTGTCTTGATTCCTATCCTGGAGCCTGCGTTCGTCGACCGAGCGGCCACGCGTGAGATTGAGGCGTGACAGCTTGCCGATCACGGCGTTGCGGCTGACGCCGATGTCGGCGGCGATCTCGCGGCAGGACAGGCCAGCCTCGAAGTGCTGCTTCAGAAGTTCGATGCGTTCGTTGGTCCAGGTTGGTGAGAGAACAGGCATTGTAACGGTCCCAGGTTGCGACAATCGACCAACCGCTCCTCGAGATCCGTCCGCTTCACGTTCGGCGTGCGCTCACGTCCTGCCATTGTCGCGAATCGACAAAAGCCCGTCCTTGATGGCGAGACGGATGCCTTCCTCGATCAATGTCCGCGCGACGCCGGGAACGCTGGTGCCGTGGGTGCCCTGTCTCACCAACTTCTCCAGGTAGGTGATGGTCGAGAGCGCCAAGGTTACGGGAATTCGGTCAGTCTCGGCTTTTTCGGTGGCCATGGCCCGAACGCTAGCCTCTTACTCGGGTACATAAAAGTAACGATTAAGACTCTATTTAGGTTCAGGGGCAGAAGTCAAATGCAGGCTGAGCCCATCGCTTAGCCCGTTGGAATCGCGAACGAAATCAGACGTGATTCAGCGCGCCGCCGGCATGTCCAGGCGGTGGGCGCGCGTGGAGTGGTCAGGAAGTGCCGGCGCGGTCAGCCGTGCACGATCGCCTTTTCGATCATGCAATGGATGCCCTTGGAGCCGTTGACGGTCTGGGTCACCCGCAGATCGGCCGCGAGACTGCACAGTGTATATGCGTCCTCGCGCGACAGGTTTCGCGTCTCGCCAAGCAGCACGATCATGTCGCGCAGCGCCCGCACCGCGCATTGGTCGAGGTCGGGGTCCATCGCCATGGTCATGTAGTGGGTCGTCGTCTCCGCGCGCGGATAGTCGAACCGCAAATCCTTGCGCAGCGTCAGCCGGAAGCGGCCCTGCAACGCCGTTTCGATCGCGGTGACGCAGACCTCGCCGTCGCCCTGCACGCCATGACCGTCACCGCAGGAGAACATCGCGCCCGGGACGAACACCGGCAGATACAACGTCGCGCCGGCGCCGAGCTCCTTGTTGTCGAGATTGCCGCCCATGGCGCGGGGAACGAGCGAGGAGATGCGGCCCCAGGCCGGCGGCGGCGAGACGCCCATCACGCCGAAGAATGGTTTTAGCGGCAGGTCGAGGCCCCACGGCATCCGGCCGACCATCCGCGACCGGTCCAGCGGGATGTTGAGGATTCGTGTCTCGTGGAAGTCGTCGGGCAGGGTGCCGGACAGCGGCTTGATCATGTTCCAGCCCCAGTCCTGGCGGAGCTGGACGTCGAGGATCTCGACTGCGAGCACATCGCCGGTCTCGGCGCCTTCGACCGCGATCGGGCCGGTCAGGATGTGGCCGGGAAGCATGCGCTCGTTTTTGGCATGAACCTCGAACATCTCCGGCGGAATGTGAAACTTGCTGCGGTCCGGCAGCATGTCCGGGCCGCCGCTGATGGTATCGACTGTCACCTCATCGCCGCTGGCGATGGTGAGGGCGGGCTTGAGCGCGGCTTCAAAGAAGCCCCAATGGCAGGTTTCGGGACTTGAATGCAGGTGATGATGGGTCATTTGCCGCGTCCAATCGGTTTCATCAGAACTTGTCGTGAGATCCTGTTATGCAGATCCTGTTATGCCCCGGCTTGACCTGGCAATCGATCCTCTCCCAAGAAGATTTCTGAATGGGCGGGCGGGTCAAGCCCGCGCACCACGATCATTTCAGCGAGGTTTCTCCTGTATTTCATTCTTTCCAAGACGTTTGGCGCCGCAATGGTGCCGATCAATCTTCTGGTCGAGCTCGGGATCATCTCGGTCGTGCTGATGGCAACGCGCTTTGCCGGGCTCGGCCGGAAACTGGCCGCGACCACGCTGGTTCTGCTCGCGCTCGCCGCGTTTTCGCCGCTCGGCAATTTGCTGCTCTATCCGCTGGAGTCGCGCTTTCCCGCGTGGGATCCGTCGCGCGGTGTCCCCGACGGCATCGTCGTGCTGGGCGGCTCAGTCGATACCGATCTGTCGGCAGCACATCACACGCCGGTGGTCTCGCACGCGGCCGATCGCCTGCTTGCCCCTGCCGAGCTTGCGCGCCGCTATCCGAATGCGCGCATCGTCTTTACAGGGGGCTCTGGCAACCTGGTCGCAACGGGAGCCAGGGAAGCCGACTATTCTGCCCCCATCCTGGAAAATACCGGCATACCCAGAGAACGCCTGATCCTGGAGCGCGAGTCACGCAACACGTACGAGAATGCGATCTTCACGAAGCGGTTGGTGGCGCCGAAGCCGGGCGAGCGCTGGCTGCTGGTGACGTCGGCCTATCACATGCCGCGTTCGGTCGGAATTTTCCGCACGGCTGGATTTGACGTCGAAGCCTATCCCGTGGACTGGCGGATGGGCGGACGCGACGATCTGTTCTCGTTCACCAATATCGGCGCGGATGGTCTCGGCCGGACCGATACGGCTATGCGCGAATGGATCGGGCTTGTGGCCTCCCGCCTCGTGGGCCGGACCAGCGAATTGCTTCCCGGGCCGGCCAAGGACTAGAACAGGCCCGAGAGGCCCAACAAGAGGCGCCGGAATCGGCGCGCCGGGAGGATGCCATGCAGCAGCAAGCCGCAGATACGATCGATCTTGCCGGCCTGGTGGCCGATCTCAACAGCCTGCTGCGGCTGAAGACCACGGTGATCGGCATGAAGCTGTTCGCGCATGCCGCGGACATGGAGGCGATCCCGAAGATCAGGCGGCCGAATGCGGTCCACACCACCGACCAGATCGTCAGCATGGCCTCGCGCCTGGGGTGGACCGTCGGCATTACCGGCGACGATCTCGTCGGCGCGCAGTGCCGCGCTGTGATCGGGCTCAGCCCGCAGGACGAGAAATGGCTTGCCGGCGAAAATTATGTCGGCGTCTGGCACGGCACCGCGGAGGATGCGCGCAAGCGCCAGGAGGCACTGGACGTGGTTCCGTTCGGGCAATATCAGGCGCTCGCGGTCAGTCCGCTTGCGAGCGGGCGGCTCGATCCGCCCGACATCTGCCTCGTTTACGCGACGCCCGGGCAGATGATCATCCTGATCAACGGGCTGCAATATACCGGCTACAAGAAGTTCGAATGGGGTGTGGTCGGCGAGACCGCTTGTGCGGATTCCTGGGGGCGGGCGCTCAAGAGCGGCGAGCCCAGCCTGTCCTTGCCATGCTATGCCGAACGGCGCTATGGCGGCGTGCCGGACGAGGAGATGCTGATGGCCTTGAAGCCTGCGCATCTCGCCAAGGCGATCGAGGGCATGAAGGCGCTGGCCAGGAACGGCCTGCGCTATCCGATTCCGCCCTATGGGATTCAAAGCGACGTCCGCGCCGGCATGGGCGTGAGTTACGCCAAGAAATAAAGGTCGACTATGAGCTCTGCGAAATTCGACATCGTCGTCTACGGTGCGACCGGTTTCACCGGTCAGCTCGTCGCTGAATATCTGACTAAGCATTATAAGAGCGACAAGACACTCAAATGGGCGATGGCGGGGCGCAGCCTTGGGAAGCTGAAATCGGTGCGCGATGCGATCGGCGCGCCTGGCAATACGCAGCTCATTGTCGCGGATGCATCGGATGCCGCCTCGCTGAAGGCGATGGCAGAGCAGACGATGTCGGTGATCACGACGGTCGGTCCGTATCAGCTCTACGGCGAGGAACTGCTCGCGGCCTGCGTCGCCACCGGCACGGATTATTTCGATCTCTGCGGTGAGCCGATCTGGATGCGGCAGATGATCGACAAGTACGAGGCGGCTGCAAAGGAAAGCGGCGCGCGCATCGTATTCTCCTGCGGCTTCGACTCCGTGCCGTTCGAGCTCGGTACGTTCTTCGTGCAGGAAGAGGCCAAACGCGTGTTCGGCGCACCGGCGTCGCGTGTAAAAGGCCGCGTGCGCGACATGCGCGGCACGCTGTCGGGCGGCACCGCGGCGAGCGCCAAGGCGACCTTCGATGCTGTCGCCAAGGACATCAGCCTCATTGCAATCCTGAACGACCCGTTCGCGCTGACGCCGGGCTTCACCGGTCCGAAGCAGCCGAAGGGCAACAGGTCGCTGCTCGAGGAGGATCTGCAATCCTGGGCCGCGCCGTTCATGATGGCGCTGATCAACACCCGCAACGTCCATCGCTCCAACATGCTGATGGGCTTTCCCTACGGTCAGGACTTCGTCTACGACGAGATGGTTCTGACAGGTCCCGGCGAGAAGGGCGAGGCCAACGCCAAGCGCGTGATGGCGGCCAACGCCGAGAAGACTGGCCCGAGCGCGCCGAAGCCGGGTGAGGGACCGTCGAAGGAAGAGCGCGAGAACGGGCTCTTCAATCTGCTTTATGTCGCGATCGCGCCCGACGGCCGCATGGTCCGCGCCGGTGTCACCGGCGACCGCGATCCCGGCTACGGCTCGACCTCGAAGATGATCTCCGAATGCGCCATCTGCATGCTGCGCGACGTGACCGATGTCGCCGCCGGCTTCTGGACCCCGGGCGCAGCGATGCAGGACAAGCTGATCAAGCGGCTGCGGGACAATGCGGGGCTGACGTTCGCAGTGGAAGCATAGGGTCTGCGATCCCCAAGGAGGCGTGATCCGTGTCCGCGAAGTTCGACATCGTCGTCTATGGCGCAACGGGATATACCGGCCAGCTCGTCGCCGAATATCTCGCCACGCACTACCTCGGTGAGGGGGCGCCGGCATGGGCGATGGCGGGGCGCAGCAGAGACAAGCTCGAATCCGTTCGCGACGCGATCGGCGCACCCGCGGACACACCGCTCATCGTTGCGGATGCCGCCGATCCTGCGTCGCTGCGGGCGATGGTCGGTCAGGCGAAGCTGGTCGTCACCACGGTCGGTCCGTACCAGCTTTATGGGTCCGACCTGCTTGCCGCCTGCGTTGCGTCGGGTACCGACTACATGGATCTCTGCGGCGAGCCGATCTGGCTTAAGCAGATGATCGACAAGCATGAAGCGGCCGCCAGGACGAGTGGCGCGCGCGTCATATTCTCCTGCGGCTTCGACTCAATCCCCTTTGAGCTCGGTACGTTCTTCGTGCAAGAGGAAGCCAGGCGCGTGTTCGGAGCGCCGGCGCCGCGCGTCAAAGGGCGCGTCCGCGACCTCAGCTGGAAGTTCTCCGGCGGCACCTCGGCGAGCGCGAGGGTCACCTTCGAGGCGGTTGCGCAGGACCTCAGCCTGGTCTCGATCCTCAAGGACCCGTTTGCATTGACGCCCGGCTTCGAAGGACCCAAGCAGCCGCGTGGCAACAAGCCGGTTTTCGAGGAGGACCTGCAATCCTGGTCCGCCCCGTTCGCGATGGCGACGCTCAACACGCGCAACGTCCATCGCTCCAACATGCTGATGGGATTCCCGTATGGCAGGGATTTCGTCTACGACGAGATGGTGCTGACGGGAGCGGGGGACGAAGGACAGGTCAACGCCAGGCGCGTCATGGCCGCCAACAGCGAAAAGACCGGCCCCGAGGCGCTCAAGCCCGGTGAGGGACCGTCGAAGGAAGAGCGCGACAACGGCCATTACGACCTGCTTTATGTCGCGATTGCGCCCGACGGCCGTCAGGTCCGCGCGGCCGTGAAGGGCGATCTCGATCCGGGCTATGCCTCAACGGCGAAGATGGTTTCCGAATGTGCGATCTGCCTGCTGCGCGACACGCCGGATGTTCCGGCCGGGCTCTGGACCCCAGGCGCAGCGATGCAGCACAAGCTGATCAAGCGCTTGCGGGAGCATGCGGGGCTGACGTTCGCGGTGGAGAAGTAGGTGCCTTCTTCGCCTCGCCCCGCTTGCGGGGAGAGGCCGACGCGCGGAACGCGCGGCGGGTGAGGGGGGTCTCCGCGAGTCCAACTTTCACCGTTTTCGCGGAGGCAGCCCCTCACCCCGACCCTCTCCCCGTAAGAACGGGGAGAGGGAGGAGGACTCCTACACCGCCCGCGCGTCGTACGCGTACATGAACTCCATGCTCTTCGATCCCAACGGCAACAGCCATTTCATCATCTGATTTCTCATCCAGGCGCCGGTGGCGCTGAATTCGCGCTTGCTGTTGCCGTTGCGGCGCGCCAGAGCAACGATCTTTTCCGCGCGCGGGCGTCGCTCGGCCTCGAAGGCCTGGAAGGTGGCGGTTAGCTCCTGGCCCTCCTGCATCAGACGGGCGAGCCGCATCGCATCTTCCAGCGCGAGCGAAGCGCCCTGGCCGGCATGGGGGCTGGTTGCATGCGCGGCATCGCCGATCAGCAGCGAGCGCTTGCGTGACCAGGTCGGCAAGGTTGCGACGTCGAGCGTGTCGGTGACCACGATGTTCTCGGCTGCCTCGATGATGGCGGGGATCGGATCGTGCCAGCCGTGATGGAAGCCGCGCAGATGCTGCTTCAGCGTCGCCGCGTCGAGCGCACGGAACATCGCGGCATCCATGCCGTGCGCCGGCTGCGTGCTCCACCACATCACGCCGTCGCTCGGATCCGGGCTGCAATAGCCGTAGCCGAAGAAGCCGCTCTGCCCGAAGGTGGTCTCGACATGCCGGCCGATCGCGCGGCCGTCGAGCACGGCATGGGGCACGAAGCCGCCGAACCCGATCAGGCCGGTGTTGAACGGCGTTGGCCCGTCCGGCACCACCTGACGCCGCGTGATCGAATGCACGCCATCGGCGCCGATCAGGAAGTCGCCCTCGGCAGTAGTGCCGTCGGCGAAATAGGCGATGATCGGCTGGTCGCCGCGATCCTCGATCTTGATCAGGCGCTTGTCGAAATAGAGCGAGACACAGGCGCACCAGGCCTTGTCGATCAGCATCTCGTTCAGCGTGGCGCGGCAGACATTGACCGCCGGCTGGCCGAAGCGCCGAGCCATGTCGCGGTTGATCGAGCCGAGCCTTCGGCCTTCTTGCGAATAGAAGTCGAAGGACTCTGCGATCGAACCGCGGCTGATCAATTCGCCAGCGAGCCCGATCTCGTCCATGATTTGCATGCCATTCGGCGCGATCTGGAGACCGCCACCAATGCCCTTTGAGTAGGGCCAGGCCTCGTAGATCGCGGATTCGATGCCGGCGCGGCGCAGCAGGATCGCGGCTACGGGCCCGGCGATGCCGGCGCCGATGATCAGGGCCTTGCGGGGACGATGAGGCATTGGCTTGCTCCCGACGTTTCCGTGATGCTAGGAAAAATTACGGTCACTAAATCTCTTAGTGACTAAGATATATATCGACTAAGAGATGAGGTGAGCCTTGTCAAGGGCGAAGGCGCGCACGGCACTACTGGGAGAATTGGAAGAGGCGATGCGGCGGTCGTCCGCGCAGGGCGTGCTCTATGGGCAAGCCGTTGCAAACGTAGCCGGAATTGCCAACTCCGACCTCGAATGCATGGACATCCTCTATCTCGAGGGACGCGTGACCGCGGGTCGGCTTGCCGAGGTGACGGGGCTCACGACCGGCGCCATCACCGGCGTAGTCGACCGGCTCGAGAAGGCAGGCCTCGTGCGCCGCGAGCGGGACGAGGCCGATCGCCGCAAGGTTTACATCGCCGTCGTGCCGGAGACCGCCATGAAGATCGGCGAGCTCTATGTGCCGATGCAACAGGCGATGGAGAAGGTCTGGAACGCCTATTCCGACGAGGAACTGCGCCTGCTGCTGCGTTTCGCCAACGAGGGCTACAAGGGCGTGCTTGCGGCGACCGCTGCACTGAAGGGCCTGCTCGACACGCCGCCGGAGAAGCGGCCCGCGCTCAAGCTGAAGAAGCATCCTCGCCAGACTTGATCTTGTAGGCCTGTGCGGCCGCGATCATGCCCCACATCGCGCCGAGCATCATCCAGAAGTGCCGCCAGTGGTCGGTGTCGATCACGAAACTCTCGCCGACGGTGCCGACGAAGGCCGCGAACACCGCGAGATAAGCGCGCTGCCAGGGCACGCGGACGAAGACGTGGCGGAGGCCCGTGATGACGGTGGTGAAGACCAGCGCGGGATAGCACACGCCGGAGAGCCAGCCGCCGGACATGAAGGCGTTCAGATAGGAATTGTGGGTGTCCTCGGGAAAGAACCGGTGGAATTGTAAGGGACCGATGCCGAACGGCAGGTCGAGCGCCATCTCCGCGCCGAGAATGTGCCGGCCGAACCGGCCGAAGCGGCCTTCGTCATAGCTCTGGTCGAAGCTCGCGCGCTGCTTGAACATCTCGGCGATGGAATCGAACGACAGCAGCACCGCGATCAGCGCGAGACCCAGCACCACCGCGACGATGGCCATGATGATGATGCGCGAGCGCTGCGCATTGGTGCGGCTGGTCAGCACCATCAGCGCCAGCATGAAGGCCGAGGTCAGGACCAGCCCGCCCCAGGCGGCGCGGGAGAAGGCGAGCAGGATCGCCAGCGACATGATGCCGAAGGCGATGACGTTGCGGAACGCCTTGGCCAGCTTGTCCGAGACCACGCTCTGGAGCGCGAACAGCGCCGGCAGGATCAGGAAGGCGCCGAGCACGTTCGGGTCCTTGAAGGTGCCGCGTGCGCGCTCGTACAGCGTCAGGAGATCGTGGCCGCCCGGAACGAGGTTGAAGTAGCCGGCGATCGCCGAAAGCGATGCGATCATCGCGCCGACCACGAGGCCGCGGCGCAGCATGTCCAGGCGCGCCGCCGTGTCCTCGGAGGTCACCATGGCGAAGAACACCACGGTCACCGCCATGTACCACGAGGTCGCGATCCAGCTTGCGACCTCGGACTGGTCGAGCAGCGGGATCGCGCTGATGGTGTAGCCGACATTGAGCAGGACCAGAGCCAGCACCAGTGGCATCAGCACGAGCTTGAGCCGCAGGCCGGTGGCGAAGAAGGCGACGGTGGCGAGCAGCGTCGCGATCTCGTAGGGGCTCGGCTCGATGAAGACGATCGCGCCGGACGCACCGACCAGCCACACCAGCGCGCGCTGGAGGGCCAGCACGCCGGGCGCAGCGCGAACCGCTGCATTCATTTCCCCGGCTGTTGCCGCATACACCATCACACGCTCACGCTACTGGAAACACAATACTTCCGTCGTCATGCCCCGCCTTGTGCGCACTTGCGCACTGGGGCGGGGCATCCAGTACTCCGAGCTGTTCGTGGCAGTTTCCGCTGCCGGCGATTACTGGATCGCCCGGTCAAGCCGGGCGATGACAGTGGGGCTGGGGGACCACAACTCAATACGCGTTCTCGTTCTTGGTCAGCAGCGAGAGCGGCGTCTTCAGGAGAATGACGAGGTCGAACAGCACCGACCAGTTCTCGATGTAATAGAGGTCGAACTCGACGCGCTTCTGGATCTTCTCTTCGTTGTCGATCTCGCCGCGCCAGCCATTGATCTGGGCCCAGCCGGTGATGCCGGGCTTGACGCGATGGCGGGCGAAATAGCCGTCGACGGCTTCGTCGAACAGGCGGCTCTGCAGCTTGCCCTGTACCGCATGCGGACGCGGGCCGACCAGGGAGAGATTGCCGGAGAACACCACGTTGAAGAGCTGCGGCAGCTCGTCGAGGCTGGTCTTGCGAATGAAGCGGCCGACGCGGGTGACGCGCGGGTCGTTCTTGGTCACGACCTTCGATGCGGTCGGGTCGGCCTGGTGGTGATACATCGAGCGGAACTTGTAGACGTCGATGCGCTCGTTGTTGAAGCCGAACCGCTTCTGGCGGAACAGGACCGGGCCGGGGCTATCGAGCCTCACGGCCAACGCCACCAGCGCCATCACGGGAAGTGCGGCGAGCAGCGCGAGGCTGCCGACGATGCGGTCGAACAGCCACTTCATCACCAGATCCCAGTCGGTGATCGGCGCCTCGAACACGTCGAGCGTCGGCACCTCGCCGAGATAGGAATAGGAGCGAGGTCGGAAGCGCAGCTTGTTGGTGTGCGCGGAGAGGCGGATGTCGACCGGCAACACCCAGAGCTTCTTCAGCATCTCCAGGATGCGCGTCTCGGCGGAGATCGGCAGCGCGAACAGCACCAGATCGACCCGGGTACGGCGGGCGAATTCGACGATGTCGTCGACCTTGCCGAGCTTGTGCGCGCCGGCGCAGGTATCGAGCGCGCGGCTGTCGTTGCGGTCGTCGAACACGCCGAGCACGTGGATGTCGGAATCCTCTTGCGCCTTCAGCGCCTCGACCAGCTGCTCGCCGTTGCTGTCGGAGCCGACGATGATGGTGCGGCGATCGAGCCGGCCCTGGCGCGCCCAGCTGCGCACCAGCGAACGCAGCACCAGGCGTTCGGCAACCAGCGCCGCAAGGCCGAGGAAGTAGAACGCGGCAAGCCACAGCCGCGACATGTCGCTGCCGAACTTGGCGAAAAAGGAGATACCGATGAACAGCAGGAAGACGAACGACCAGGACGAGATCATCCGCGTCATCTGTCGAAGCTGGCCGCGGAACAGCTGCACCTGATAGATGTCGGCGGCCTGGAAGCAGACCACGGCGGCGAGCGCGACGGCTATGATCTCTGCGGGATAGACCCAGCTGAAGCCGACGAGCGGCATGACGTATGCGACATACACGGCGATGCCGATCACGCTCAGCAGCGCGAAATCGATGGCGCGCGCAAAGCCGGTGATCACGATCGGCGAATAGGCGCGTGCGACCTTCTGGTTCACGACGTCGAGTGCGGCCGGCGTCAGGCGGCGGCGTCGCTCGACAAACGGCTGGTCGGCCGGCTTGGCCGCGGCGCTGGTCGCGGCATCGAGCATCGAGCGTGCGTTGAGCGGTTCCACGGGCGTCCACGTCCATTCCAACGACCCGCGGGCGCGGCTTTGCATCCCCGGGCAAGCATCCCCTGGCACCTCGATTATCGGACAAATCGGAAGATTCTCTAAAGCGGCCTTAATGATGGTTAATGATTTGCAAATGCGTCGCGGTAACCTGCGATCACGCCGTCAACCATCGCCTGCTGGGAGAAATGCGTCGAGATCCGCTCGCGGAGCGACACTGCGCGTTGGGCGGTTCCCTGCGGATTATCGAGCGCGGTCGCGATCGCCTCGGCCATGGCTTCGGCGTTGCTCGTCGCGAACAGGGCCGGGCTCTCCGGCCCGAAGATCTCGGGGATGCCGCCGACGCGCGCCGCGATCATGGGGACGCCGGCCGCGCCCGCCTCGATCACGACATAAGGCATGGAATCGCCGCGCGAGGGAACGACCAACAGGCGCCCCTTGGAAAAGCCGTAGCGCGCCTTGACGTGGCCGGTGAAGCGGATCGCGTCCGCCAGGCCGAGCCGCCCGACCTGCGCTTTCAACGTCGCCGTCTCCTCGCCGTCGCCGCCGAGCGTCAGCGTGACCCTTTTGCCGTTCTCGTGCAGCCGCGCCACTGCGTCGACCAGGAGGTCGGCGCCCTTGATGTGCCTGAATTCGCCGACATAGGCGAGGTCGGTGGCATCGTCGGCGATAACGACGGGCTCGAACTCCTCTGGCGTCACGCCGTTGAAGACGCAATGCACGACGCCCTTGGGCGTGCCGACGATGCGCTGGTAGGTGTCGCGGGCAAAGGCGCTTTCGAACAGGAACAAATCCGTCGCATCCATCAGCGTACGCTCGAGCCGCGCGTAGAACTCGCCCTTCAGGGTATTGAGCGGATAGTGCAGCGAGCCGCCATGCGGGGTGTAGATGCGGATGGTGTCGTCCGCGCGGCGCCGCATGCGCACGAAGGCGCCGGCCTTGGCACCGTGGCCGTGCAGGACGTCCGGCTTGAGCGTGGCGATCAGGCGGCGCATGCGCAGCCAAACCAGGAAATCCTCCGGCGAGGGTTCGCGGCGGATCGCCAGCCGATGCACGCCGAGCTTCAGCCGCGGCGCGAGTTCAGCCAGCGCCTTGTCCGCACGTTCGCCGCCGGTCAGGCCGTCGGCGAGAATCCCGACAAGATGACCGCGATCGACCTGGCCGTTGGCGAGGTCAAGGATGTGCCGGAAGATGCCGCCGACGGGCGCACGTACGGCGTGAAGGATGCGAAGCGGCTGGTCGGGAGAGGGGGGCATGATCAAAGCCAGCGCTCGACGGCGAATGCCGAACAATGTTCTCGAAATATCGAGATGGATTAAGGGGCCTCGTGGTTAACAAACGGTGACGAGCGCGCGTGCGTTGCTCGCGAGACGTGGCGATTAACCCAGCGGCAACCTTAATGGAGTGTAATCGGCCCCATTGAGGTACATGTGTGGCGTTGCCCTGCGGGAGTGTTCGATGCGTTTAGCGTTCTGGCGTGCCGGCAAGGACAAGGCCGTCATCGAGCGGGCCGTTTCGAAGGCCAAGCTTGAGGCTAAGCCTGAGACCAAGCCCAGAGTTGAAGCTCGGCCCGCGCCGGCCGTTGCGCAGCCGGCATCAGCCGAATCTGGTGACATCGATCTGCACGCGCTTGGCGCCGCGCTTGCGCGCAAGCGCGGCTGGATCATCGTGCCGACGATGCTGGCTCTCGTCGCCTCCGTCGCGATCGTCAATCTCATCACGCCGCGCTACAAATCCGAGTCGCGCATCCTGATCGACGGCCGCGAGAACGTGTTCCTGCGCCCGAGCAGCGACCGCAGCACCGAGGAGCGGCAGGCGCTCGACCCCGAGGCCGTCACCAGCCAGGTGCAGCTCGTGCTGTCGCGCGACCTCGCGCGTGAGATCATCAAGAAGAACAAGCTTGCGGAGCGCCCCGAGTTCGACCCGGTGCTGCAAGGCGTCTCCCCGCTGAAGTCGCTCGCGGCGCTGGTCGGCATCGGCCGCGATCCGTTTTCGATGACGCCGGAAGAGCGCGTGCTCGACGCCTATTACGATCGCCTCCAGGCCTACTCCGTCGACAAGTCGCGCGTTATCGTGGTCGAATTCCAGTCGCAGGATCCCGAGCTGGCGGTGCGCGTCGCCAATTCGATCGCGGATGGCTATCTCGTGCTCCAGCAAAATGCGCGCCAGGATCAGGCCCGCAACGCCAGCCAGTGGCTTTCGGGCGAGATCGAGAACCTGCGCAAGAAGGTCTCCGACGCCGAAGCCAAGGTCGAGGACTTCCGCTCCAAATCGTCACTGTTCGTCGGCACCAACAACACCACGCTGTCGAACCAGCAGATGGGCGAGGTCAACACCCAGCTCAACAATGCACGCTCGATGAGGGCTGACGCAGAGTCCAGGGCTCGGCTGATCAAGGAGATGCTGCAGAGCGGCAAGCCGATCGAGGCCTCCGAGGTGGTGAACTCCGAGCTGATGCGGCGGTTGTCGGAGCAGCGGGTGACGCTGCGTGCTCAGCTCGCCGAACAGTCGTCTACGCTGCTAGGCAATCACCCGCGGATCAAGGAATTGAAGGCGCAGCTCGGCGACCTCGACAATCAGATCCGTGACGAGGCGGCCAAGATCTCGCGCTCGCTCGAAAGCGACGCGCGGATCGCCGGCGGCCGGGTCGACGGCCTGACCGCGAGCCTCGAGCAGCTCAAGAAGCAGGCGACCTCGACCAACGGTCAGGATGTTCAGCTGCGTGCGCTCGAGCGTGAAGCCAAGGCGCAACGCGACCTGCTCGAGACCTATCTTGGAAAATACCGCGAGGCCAGCACTCGCGAGAGCATCGATTCCGCGCCGGCGGAAGGCCGCATCATCTCGCGCGCCATCGTCTCAAACACGCCCGCCTATCCGAAGAAGCTGCCGATCGTGCTGATCGCGACGCTGGCAACACTGCTGCTCTCGTCAGGTCTCGTGGTCACCGGTGAGCTTCTGCGCCAGACCGCGCCGCGCGCCCTTGCTGCGCTCCCGCGGTCTGTGGCTCGCCAGGAGCCGGTCGTCGATGCGCCGGTCGTCGATGCGGTCGAGATCGAGCCGGCCCCGCTTCAGCCAACGATGACGGCCAATGCCGATGTCAGCGAGTTTGCAGAGATCGGGCAACTGGCCGAAAGCCTGATTGCTGCAGGGACGGGTGCGAAGAAGATCACCGTGCTCGGCACCGCTTCGGGCGATGCCATCACGCTGTCGACCCTGACGCTCGCCCGCCATCTTGCGCGCGGCGCGCGCGTCGTCGTGGTCGATCTCGCCGCGTCCTCGCCGACGATTGCTGCGGTGTCGGTCGATCCGACGGCGCCCGGTCTTGCGGAATTGATGCAAGGGCAGGTCTCGTTTGCGCAGGTCATCACGCGCGACAAGCTCTCGCGGCTGCACCTGGTCATGGCTGGCCGTCCCGGCTTCGATCGCAGCCTGCTTCAGTCGCCGCGGGTGACGCTCGCGATCGATGCCCTGCTGCGCGCCTACGACCACGTGCTCGTTGACGCCGGCAGTGCCGAAGACTTGCCTGCAGAGCTGCTGACGGCGAATGCTCGCGCCGTCGTGGTGCCCGATGTCTCGATGGAGGCGGATGCACGCGTGCTGATGTGCGAGCAGCTCAAGGCCGTCGGCTTCAGCGAAGTGACGATGCTGAGCCGGCCGGTGCAGCCGTCGGAAGGGATGGAAGGACCGCGCGTGGTGGCGGCGTAAGGAGAGGGAGCGCTTCGGTGCCTAACCGAACGCTTGCCGCAGCCGTCGCACCAGCTCGAACAGCATCTGGTTCTGCTTGACCAGGCGCTTGCCGTGGTTGAGTGAGGACATCGCCATCGCCGCGAGCTTGCCGCGCGAGGTCAAGGGCACGAAGCTGTCAAAAATGTCCTCGTCGTCCTTGCAGAACATGCGCTTGTAGTCGTCCGTGCCGATACCGAGGTCGAGCGAGCGATAGCCGCGCTCGGCGTAGCGGTCGATGATGTAGCGCATCAGGATCAGACCCGGGCTGTAGCGGGCGTGCTCCGACATCGTGTAGGTGTTGAACATCATCGAGAAGCGCTGGCCGTCGGCGACGCCGGCGAAGATCGCGATCACCTCGTCGCCGCATTCGAGCGCATGGATGTCGATGACACGGCCTTCGCCGCGCGGCGCGAGGCAGGCGCTGCGGATGAACTGTTCGACGCCCGGCTCGGCAAAGACGTTCGGCAGCTTCTGCTCGGCCATCCGTACCGGCTTGAGCCGGAAGAACCAGTCGAGCAGGCGGGTGACGTCCGCGTCCGTCGTCGCAAGGTGGTAGCGATAGCCGGCGAGCGCCTGTAGTTTCTTCTCCTTGCTCTTCAGCCGGCGGCGGAAGGAGTTGCTGATCCGGGATGCCGGCGGGCCGCCCGGCTCCATCGCAAGCAGCGGGCAGCCATTGATCGCGCTCTGCTGCGGCAGCATGGCAAACGGGTTTTGCTGGTCGTGCCAGCGCTTCGGCTGCCGTCTCAGCGCGAGCACGTCGACCTGGTCATGCAAAGGCGCGAACAGTACGTCGAGATCGGCGGTGACAGCCTGTGCTGCGAACTCAGCGTTCCACAGCGCCATGTTGAAGGTCGTGTGCTTGCCGCCCATGAAGCAGGCCGTGCGCACACCGTGGCCCTGGCGTAGCGCGAGGGGGAGCAGCGCGAGCGGTGTCTGCCCGGCGTCGCGGGCGATCACGACGAAGGGACGGGCGCCTTCGCGTTCCCCGACCGATCGTTGCCACGAGCCCAGGAGATCGAACCGCTGATAGGGCGTGAAGAGATGACCGGGCTCCTCGAGGGCGCGCCAGACCGCCTCAGCCTCTGCAATATCGCTGATGAGGTCGACATGCGCGATACGGCTCGCTTTCGACCGCGCTGGCGATTCTGCCGTCCGGCTTTGCATCGCCGCAGCCATGGTCATCCGCGAAACCTGTCGAGAAAACGAAAAATGCGTATTTCGGCCTGTGGCCGACCTTTGCAAATAAATGTCAACAAAGGGTAATGACAATAGCTGAGGGAACGGGCCGCCGGCGAACGCGAAGGTGGGATATTGGCATCCGACGACAGATGGCTGGAGCGGTTGCGGCTCGAGCTGGCCTGGTTCACCGGCCAGCCGCTGCTGCGCAGCCGTGGCGCCGGCGCAATCTTGCGCTTCGAGCGCGTGCGGCCGCGGCGGAGCGGTGCGTTCCAGCCACTGCGCCAAAACGAGATCACGCCGCAATTTCTCGATCGTGCTATTCGCGCGCTGAAGCGCTGGAATTATGATTTTCTCGGCATGGACGAGGTCTGCCGGCGCGCGGTGACGCTGCCGGAGAAGCGGCGCTTCGTGGCGCTCACCTTCGACGGTGCTGCCAAGGACCTCATCAGCTTCGCCTATCCGGTGCTGGCGCGCCACGCCGTGCCGTTCACGCTCTACGTTCCCACCGCCTTTCCTGATGGCGTCGGCGAGGCGTGGTGGCTCGGGCTCGAGCAGGTGATCGCGCGCGAGAGCCGGATCAACCTGATAATGGGCGACAGGGAGCAGCGCTTTACCGTTACTGATAATGCCGAGAAGCAGGCGCTGTTTTCGTTCCTCGAGAGCTGGCTGCGCTCGCTGCCGCCGGCAGATTTGTCGGTGGCGATCGCCGATCTCTGCACGCGCTACCGGATCGATCTTGCCGCACTCTCGCGCGAGGCGTCGATGGACTGGGAGGATCTGGCCAAGTTAGCTGCCGACCCGAGTGTCACGATCGGCAGCGCGACCGTGAACTATCCCGTTCTCGCCAACATAAAGGACGTCGCCGCGTTGCGCGAGATGACGATGGGCAGGGCGGTGGCGGAAGCGGCCTTCCGCCGCGAGATTCGGCATCTGGCGTTTCCGTTCGGCGATCGCGCCTCGTTTCGGCGCAGCCACGTCGTGATGGCGGAGGAGGCCGGTTTTGCCAGCGCGGTGTCGACCATTTCGGGAATCGTAGATGCGGAAGGCCGCACCAATCTGCGTGCGCTGCCGCGGATTTTCTGGGACGGGAGGATGCGCTCGCTGCGCATGATGCGCGTGCTGGTGTCCGGTGTGGCGTTTGCGCCGGTGAAACCGACGGGCAGCGTTGCGAGCCGACTCAACGATGGTTAGAGCCTTCAAATCCGACAAGCGCGCAAGCGCGTTTGCGGGGTTAGGCGCGATCGGGCCGCTGCATCCAGCTCACGATCGGCATCGCCGGCAGCACCCAGCCCATGCCGACCACCACATAGTAGATCGCCTGTCGCCAGCCGGACTCGGCGATCCACGGCATCTGCGCCGCCGCCATGCCGAGCAGGGCCCAGACGGTGGCCAGCACCAGGAGCAGGATGGCGCCGAGGAACTTGCGGGTGCGGATAGTCATGGCGGAATATTGCGGCTTTCGCGTAACTTGCGCTGCGGGAGCGGGGGACTATAAGGGGCACGCAGTCCGGTTCAAGTAGCTTAGATACAAGGCTTGGTCTTGCCCCTGAAATGACGACGAATTCCGCCCCGAAAAACTCACGCGCCGTGCGCTGGTGGCTGATCTCCGTGGCCGCCCTGATCGCGCTGATGGTGCTGGTCGGCGGCGCGACGCGGCTGACGGAATCCGGCCTGTCGATCGTCGAGTGGAAGCCCGTCACCGGCAGCGTGCCGCCGCTGTCGGAGACGCAATGGACCGACGCGTTCGAGGCCTACAAGAAGATCCCGCAATATCGCGAGCTCAACGCCGGGATGTCGCTCTCCGAGTTCAAGCAGATTTTCTGGTGGGAATGGAGCCACCGGCTGCTCGGCCGCTTCATCGGGGTTGCCTATCTGCTGCCGTTCCTGTTCTTCCTGTGGCGCGGCGGTCTCTCCGGCGAATTGAAGCGGCGGCTGTGGCTGCTGTTCGGGCTCGGCGGTCTCCAGGGCGCGGTCGGCTGGTGGATGGTGGCATCGGGTCTGTCGGAGCGGGTCGAGGTGTCGCAATATCGGCTGGCGACGCATCTGGCGCTGGCGCTGCTGATCTTCGCCGGCATCGTCTGGACGGTGCGGCGGCTCGCCGATCGGCCGCAGCTTGCCGTTCCCGCCCGGCTGCGGTTCACGAGCGCGGTGCTGGTGATCGTGACCTTCATCCAGATCTATTTCGGTGCGCTGGTCGCGGGCCTGCGCGCCGGACGCGCCTACAACACCTGGCCGCAGATCGATGGCGCCTTCATTCCGTCCGCAGAGCGGCTGTGGTTCGAGACGCCGTGGTGGCGCAACATGTTCGACAATGTGCTGACGGTGCAGTTCGAGCACCGCATGACGGCTTATCTGCTGTTCGCACTGGCGGCGCTGCACGCGCTCGACGCGGTGCGTTCACGCGCCGGCTCGGCGGCGAGCGGTGCGCTCTGGTTGTTCGCGGCCGTGAGCGTGCAGGCGGTGCTCGGCATCCTTACGCTGCTCAACCAGGTGCCGATCGATCTCGCGCTCTCGCACCAGACGGTTGCGATCGTGGTGCTCACGCTTGCGGTGATGCAGGCGGAGCGGCTCGCTTCTCGGCGATCGGCCGAGATGCAGCCGCGCGTGGTGCCGGTCGGCCAGACCGGCTGATCAGCAATAACCGTAGATGCCGCACGAGTAGGGCAGGCGCCAGAAATAATCGACCTGCTTCCCGCCGTAATACGAGCCCTGATAGTCGTAGTCCCAAGGGCGGCCGTAGTAACCCGGCAGGGTATGCGAGCCCGGCAGCAGCGGCGTGCCCGGCAGATTGCGGATGTAGCTGCCGACACCGTAGGCCGGCGAGATCAGCGCATCCGGATCGGTCTCGACATAGACCTTTGGCGGTTCCTGCGGCGGAGCGGCGGCCCGTCGCTTCGGCGTCGCCGGCAGATCGGCGGCAACAGCGGCTGAAACCGTCAGCATCGCTGCCAGGGCAGGTACCATCCAGCGCAGCATTTTCGGCTCCGAATCAAAGGCGCGATCCAAAGTCCATGTATGCGGCAGATATGGTTAATGACTGTTAACCGCCGCCCGCGGGGCGCGCTTTCACGGGCTGCGCTGATCAGGCAGGGAACGTCCTGACCGGGGTGACGACCGCGTCGAATTGAATGCTCACCCTGTTCTTCAGAACGTGCTGGATGACCTCCGTTTCCGACTTGTCGAAAAACTCATCCCAGTTCGCGGCTTGACCGAACTCTCTCGCGAAATCGATCTCGGCGAATTTTCCAAGGAAGAGGGCCGTGACGTCAGACTCATTGTTCTTCGCGAACAAATGCTTTTGTCCCGACTTCTTCATGTACAGGCTGATCATGCGGAGAGCCTTGTAGACCAGCGTGCTGTCATGAAAGAGAACGATCGCATCGCTCTTCACCAGCGGAAGCGTCCACAGGAAGTCCCTGAAGCAGGCGATATCGGTGTGCTCGCCATCGATGAAAGCGACATCGAAGCTGTTTTCCGTCCCTTGGACCGAATCTACCGAGCCATCGAACGTTGTCAGCTTGGACGTCGGAACGCCACGCGACACCAGATTATCGATCATGGTCTGGTGCGTAATTCCGGAATAGTCGTACTTGGCGCCCCTCTCGTCTGGCTGTTGCCGCCCTCTTTCATCAATTGAGAGCACCGCCTTGCATGCGGGGTCCAGCAGAAACGGGGTCAGGCTCCCGCCGAGATAAGAGCCGATCTCGACGTAAGAAAACGATCCCAGCACTCTCTTGATGAGAGCTATGGTCTGCAACAGGAACCTTTTATCGTGAGCGCTTGTTTGAGAGGGAATTGGGAAAAGCGTTCCGATATCCGGCACGGCGATATTCATGGCCATCCTTGTGCAGTCGTGATCATGATGCCCGGTTGAGTCGTGGGGGCGTTGAGCGACCGTAGCGACGGAAGCTGGCGCGGAGCCTTCGGCATGGCGCAGCGCCAGATCCCGGTGCGGATGGACAGCGTTGAGGCTCTACGCGCTCAGCGCCTGCTCCAGGTCTGCGATCAGGTCTTCCTTGTCCTCGATGCCGATCGAGAGCCGGACCACGTCGGGGCCGGCGCCGGACTTGATCTTGGCGGCGTCGTCGAGCTGGCTGTGCGTGGTTGAGGCCGGGTGGATGACGAGCGAACGGGTGTCGCCGACATTGGCCAGATGCGAGAACAGCTGCAGTTTCGACACCAGATTGACGCCGGCGTCATAGCCACCCTTCAGGCTGAAGGTGAACACGGCGCCCGCACCCTTCGGGGCATATTTGCGCGCGAGCTGGTTGTACTTGTCGGTTGCCAAGCCGGCATAGTTCACCGCGGACACCGCGGAGTGGCCGGCGAGGAATTCGGCGACCGCCTTGGCGTTGTCGCAGTGCTTCTGCATGCGCAGCGGCAGCGTCTCGATGCCGGTGAGGATCATGAAGGCATTGAACGGTGACAGGGCGGGCCCGAGGTCGCGCAGGCCGAGCACGCGGCAGGCGATGGCAAAGGCGAAATTGCCAAACGTCTCTTGGAGACGGATGCCGTGATATTCCGGCCGCGGCTCCGACAGCATCGGATATTTTCCGCCGGTGGACCAATCGAAGGTGCCGGCATCGACGATGATGCCGCCGAGCGAATTGCCGTGGCCGCCGAGAAACTTCGTCAGCGAGTGCACGACGATGTCGGCGCCGTGGTCGATCGGGCGGATCAGATAGGGCGAGGCCAGCGTGTTGTCGACGATCAAGGGCACGCCCGCCTTGCGCGCCACCGTCGAGATCGCCTCGATATCGGTGATGCTGCCGGCGGGATTGGCGATAGACTCGATGAAGATCGCTTTCGTGCGCGGCGTCACCGCGCGCTCGAAGCTTGCGACGTCATCGGGATCGGCCCACACAACGTTCCAGCCAAAACTCTTGAACGCATGCGAGAACTGGTTGATCGAGCCGCCATAGAGTTTTCGCGCGGCGATGAATTCGTCGCCGGGCTGGAGCAATTGCTGCAGCACCACGACCTGCGCGGCATGGCCCGAGGCCACCGCAAGCGCGGCGGTGCCGCCCTCGAGCGCGGCCACGCGCTCCTCCAGCACAGCATTGGTGGGATTGCCGATGCGGGTATAGATGTTGCCGAACGCCTGCAGGCCGAACAGCGAGGCCGCGTGGTCGGCGTCGTTGAACACGAACGATGTCGTCTGATAAATCGGAGTCGCGCGCGCACCGGTGGTGGGATCGGGCTGTGCACCGGCATGCACGGCGAGGGTCGAAAATCCCGGAAGGCGATCGCTCATTTGGGGGGCGTCCTGTTCTTATGGTCTGAAATCGCGCGGCATGCTGATCGGCGTCACGGCTGCCGTCAAGCCGCCGCTTCACAGCTCGGCGCTACGCATTGTCACGTTCGCGCAATGGAAATTTATTGCGTCAGTTTTGTTCGGTCTTGTTTTTGGCGGCGCGATCAGAGGCCGCGGTCTCGCCGCCGCCGACACTCATCCGATTGAGGGACAGCCGCATGCCCTGCGTCGGCGCAGGCGGGCGCTTGGAGCTGAGCGTGCGCGAGTTGACGCCCATCCAGGAAATTTCCGACGACAGCCTGCCATATTCGATTTTTGGGCAGCGGTTCATCACGACCTTGATGCCTGCGGCTTCGGCCTTTTCCGCCGCCGCATCGTCACGCGCACCGAGCTGCATCCAGATCACCTTCGGCAGCGGATCGAGCGTGAGGGCCTCGTCGACGACAGGCACGATGTGGCTGGAACTGCGAAAAATATCGATCATGTCGACGGGACCTCCGATGTCGCGCAGCGAGGCGACGAAAGGCTTTCCGAGCAGGTCCTTGCCGACATGACCGGGATTGACCGGGATCATGTCGTAGCCGCGCTGCGCCAGATATTTGAACGCGAAATAGCTCGGCCGCACATTGACCGGCGAGGCGCCGACCATCGCGATCGACTTGACGCTGTTGAGGATGGCGCGGATGTAATTGTCGGGATAGGCGTCGTGGTTCATCTGGCGTCTTTTCTTGTTGTCACTCATCCCGCCATGTTGGCGCGCGCTTCTCGATGAAGGCGCCGATGCCTTCCTCGGCGTCGCGCGCCATCATGTTCTCGGTCATCACCTCTGCCGCATAGCGATAGGCGTCCGCAAGGCTCATCTCGGCCTGGCGGTAGAACGCCTCCTTGCCGAGCTTGACGGTGTAGGCCGACTTCAGCGCGACTTGTTGCGCCAGCGCGATCGCGGCGTCGCGCTCGGTGCCGGCGGCGACCACGCGATTGACGAGGCCGATCTCACGGGCGCGCTGGGCCGGGACCGGCTCGCCCGTGAGCAGCATCTCCATCGCCTGCTTGCGCGGCACGTTGCGCGATAGTGCCACCATCGGCGTCGAGCAGAACAGGCCGATGTCGACGCCGGGTGTGGCGAAGCTCGCCGCCTCCGACGCGATCGCAAGATCGCAGCTCGCCACCAGCTGGCAGCCGGCGGCGGTCGCGATGCCCTGGACTGCTGCGACCACCGGCTTCGGCAGGTGCACGATCGCCTGCATCATCGCGCTGCAGGCGTTCATGAGCTCGGCGAAATAGGCGCGGCCGCGATCGGGATCGGTGCGGCGTGCGGTCAGCTCCTTCATGTCGTGGCCGGCGGAAAAGGCCGAGCCGTTGGCGGCGATGACGGCGGCGCGAATGCGCTTGTCCTCGGCAATCGCGTTGAAGCTTGCATGCAGCTGGCCGATCATCGCCTCCGACAGGCTGTTGCGCGCGGCGGGGCGGTTCAGCGTCAGCACGGCGACACTGCCGACGATCTCCCGCAGCAAGATCGGCGGTTCCGGGGAGGGGGGTCGGGCGGGCTGGACGGACATTGAAGATTCCGCTTGGGTTATTGCAGTTGGATGACGCAGATAACTTAATGTAACAAGCAACGTGAAGCGAGGGTGAGGGGGCATGGCGTTAGCGAAAATGAGCGTGGCGGAGCTCGAGCAGTTTCTCCGCGACGAATTTCCCCAAGCCTTCAGCGGCGACGACATCATGATCGAGAGCGCGGACGGCCAGACCTGCCTTTTGCGCCAGCGTTACAGCGAACGGATGCTGCGGCCGGGCGGAACGGTGTCCGGCCCCACGCTGATGGCTCTGGCGGATTTCGCCATGTACGTGGTGCTGCTGTCGGCCATCGGGCCGATCGGGCTGGCGGTGACCACCAATCTCAACATCAATTTCCTGCGCAAGGGCCAGCCGGGGCAGGATGTGCTGGCCGAGGCCCGGCTGCTGAAGCTCGGCAAGCGCCTGGCGGTCGGGGAAGTGAACTTGTTGTCGGGGACCTCGCCCGATCCAATCGCCCATGTCACATCGACCTATTCCATTCCAAATGTTTGATCTTTTTGCAGGTATTATAGCACCATATTTATAAGACACTGATTTTATTGATATAATTTCCGTGTCCAGGCATTGACCGTTGCGCGTCTCTTCTCTAGAAACCCGCGCAGTCCGGTGCGGTGTTCGCGCCGCTATTCCCCGTCCACGGAAACTCTGACATGAAAACCTTTTCGGCAAAGCCGGCCGAGGTGACGAAGAAGTGGGTGCTGATCGACGCCAAGGGTCTGGTCGTCGGCCGTCTCGCCACCATCGTTGCCATGCGTCTGCGCGGCAAGCATCTCCCGACCTACACCCCGCACGTTGACTGCGGCGACAACGTCATCATCATCAACGCCCAGCATGCAGTCCTCACCGGCCGCAAGCGCGAGCAGAAGACCTACTACAAGCACACCGGCTATGTCGGCCACATCAAGGAGCGCACCGCGCGCCAGATCCTTGAAGGCAAGCATCCCGAGCGCGTGCTCGAGAAGGCCGTCGAGCGCATGATCCCGCGTGGTCCGCTCGGTCGCGTCCAGATGGGCAACCTCCGCGTCTATGGCGGTGCTGATCATCCGCACGAGGCCCAGACGCCCGAGAAGATCGACATCGCCAAGTTGAACCGCAAGAACACGAGGGCCGCATAATCATGGCCGAATCCATTCAGTCGCTCGACCAGCTCTCGCAGCTCAAGACCGCGGCGGCGCCCGATGCGCCCAAGCACGAGAAGAAAGTCGACAAATTCAACCGCGCCTACGCCACCGGCAAGCGCAAGGACGCAGTCGCCCGCGTCTGGATCAAGCCGGGCGCCGGCAAGGTCACCGTCAACTCGCGCGAGGTCGAGGTCTATTTCGCCCGTCCCGTGCTGCGCATGATGATCGAGCAGCCGTTCTCCGTGGCCGCCCGTTCCGGCCAGTATGATGTAATCTGCACCGTCGCCGGCGGCGGCCTGTCCGGTCAGGCTGGTGCTGTTCGTCACGGCATCTCCAAGGCGCTCACCTATTTCGAGCCCGAGCTGCGCACCGTGCTCAAGAAGGGCGGCTTCCTCACCCGCGACTCGCGCGTGGTCGAGCGCAAGAAGTACGGCAAGGCCAAGGCCCGCCGGTCCTTCCAGTTCTCGAAGCGTTAATCGCTTCGGTCACATTCGCCGCGAAAGCGGCTTCAATGAGAAGCAAAAGGGCGCTGATTTCAGCGCCCTTTTTGTCATTCGTTTGTACGCAAATTGAAGACGAGTTTCCCGAAAACTTGGGGCCGCGTGAAAACCTGAATGGAACTCGCGGGACATAGCGTCGCATCTGGAAGGGCGCGCAAATCGGATGTGCCGATCGCGTAACTGCTATGTTCAAGAGGGGGCCGACATGATGTCGCTCGATAGCATGACGCTCTATTTGGTTGCCACGATGGTCGCCGCATTGCTCGGCGCCATGATGGTGTTTTTCGGCAGACAGGAGAACAGCCCCGCGCTGAAATGGTGGGGCACCGCTTATCTGCTCGGCGCAGCTTCCGTCGCGCTGTGGACGGCGACCGGCGACAAGCTCGGCTCGCACCTCTATCTCGCATTGAACGCGGTCGGTTTCGTCGCCTGCGGCATGGTGTGGAATGCGGCGCGCGTCTTCCACGGCCGCAAGCCGAACTGGCCCGGTCTCGTGCTTGGTGCACTCGCCTGGGTCGCGACCGTAACACTGCTCGATCCCACCGCGTCGATGCTGCGCATGATCATCGGCGCCGGCATCGTCTCGGTCTATGCGGCGCTGACCGCGAGCGAGCTCTGGGTCGAGCGGCGCAAGAGCCTGCAACGGCGCTGGCCGGCCTTCGTGGTGCCGGTGATGCACGGCTGCGTGCTGATGCTGCCGATCCTGCTCGGCAGCTTCCTGCGCCCGAACGATGCCGGCTTCTCCCACAGCGTCTGGGTCACCGTGTTCGCGGTCGAGCTCGTGCTCTATGCCGTCGGCACCGTGTTCGTGATCTTCATGCTGGTGTCCGAGCGCACCGTCACCGCGCACCGCACTGCCGCGTCGACCGATCCGCTGACTGGCATGCTCAACCGCCGTGGCTTCTCGGAAGCCTGTGCGCGGACGATCGAGCGCGAGGCCAAGGGCGGCCGGCCCGTCACCGTGATGATCTTCGACATCGACCATTTCAAGTCGATCAACGACCGCTTCGGCCATCCCGCCGGCGACGAGATGCTGAAGCTGTTCTCGACCGTGGTCGTCAATAATCTGCGCATCTCGGACCTGTCGGGCCGCATCGGCGGCGAGGAGTTCGCCGCACTGCTGCCCTGCGCGCTGGAGGAGGGTGTGCTGGTCGCCGAGCGCGTACGCGAGGCGTTCGAGACCTCGGGCGTCGTGGTCGACGAAGGACCGGTCGACACCACCGTCAGCATCGGTGTGGCCGGCGGCCCCGCCGGCACCGAGCTCGAGGTGCTGCTGGCCTCGGCCGACACCGCGCTCTACCAGGCCAAGCGCGGCGGCCGTAATCGTGTCGAGGCCGCGGAGGAGCTGCCGTTGTCGCTGGAGAACTGGCGCCGCCAGAGCGCCGCGCGGATCGGTGCAGCGAAGCCAGAGTCCAAGACACAGCCGGCGACGGCCTGAGACGAAAGGGCTTCGCGGTAATCCTCTGTTTACCATTCGGTTCCTACCATTGCGGTCATGGAATCGATCCGTCGACAGAACCCGCAGGCCGCCCTGATGTCGCTCGAAGCCGCCGCGGCCTCGACGCGCGGCGGCTTTGCCTGTCTGTTCTCGACAGCGGACGAATACGAGACCGCCCTGATTGCCGAGCGCCGCGCCCAGGGACGTTACACGCCGAGCCGCAGCTATTGGCCGATCGCGCTGTTTCTCGGTTGCGCGCTCATCGTTGCAGGCACCGTGCTGCTATTCGCCTGAGAGCGCCGCATTTTCGGCCGGGCAGGGCGCCGTTTCGGCGCCTTTTTCTTTGGTGCCGGCTGCGGTAGATACGGTCACCAAGCAAAAGGGTGAAACCGATGATCACCGAGATCGCGCAAATCGACGTCAAGCCGGGCAGCGAGAAGGATTTTGAGGCCGCCGTCGCCAAGGCCAAGGCCGCCTTCGGCCGCTCCACGGGCTTTCATGGGTTTGAGCTGCACAAATCGATCGAGAAGCCGCAGCGCTATCGGCTGATGGTGAAATGGGCGACGCTGGAGAACCATACCGTCGACTTCCGCAGCTCCGAGAATTTCACGGAATGGCGCGGACTCGTCGGTCAGTATTTTGCCTCGCCCCCGGAGGTCGAGCACACCGAGACCGTGCTGACGACCTGAGCGAGGTCAGGCCACCTCTGCGAGGGGCGGCGTCTCATACGTCTTGAAATGGTCGATCATGACCTTGGCAATGGCGACGAGGGGCAGCGCCAGCGCCAGGCCCCAGATTCCGAAGACGACGCCGAGCAGGATCTGGAACGCGAACAGCGTGGCCGGCGGAATGTCCAGCGCCTGGCGCTGGAGTAGCGGCGTCAGCACGTAGCTCTCCATCGCGTGGACGCCGAGGAACAGGATCAGCGCCGATAACGCGGGAATCCAGCCCGAGGCGAGGCTCGCCAGCACCACCACCACGCCGGCGATGATGGCGCCGACGGTCGGGATGAAGGCGAGCAGGCCGGCCTGGATTCCCAGGATGAACGAGCCCGGAATGCCGATGATGGCAAGCCCGATCCAGGTCACCACGCCGACCGCCAGCATGACGATGATCTGCGCGATCAGCCAACGCTCCAGCGTCTCGCCGATGCGGTCGATGATAAGGGTCGTGCGGATGCGATATTTCGCCGGTGCGAGAACCAGCAGGCCGTCGTGATAGACGCTGGGCTGCGCCGCGAAGGCCAGCCCCAGGAACAGCACGATGAAGATGTTGCCGACGGCGCTGATCGCCCCGAACAGCAGCTTGAAGGTCCGGCTCACGATCGCCCCGCCGCTGGAGGCAAGCGCGCCTGCGCCCGGCAATGGGCCGTGTGCATTCGAGCTCGGGGCAGGCGCCGAGGCGGTGTCGCTGGTGGAAGAGGCGGGCGCGGCGCTGCCGAGATCGAAGAAGCTGGTGTCGATGCCGCGATTGTCGAGGAAGGATTTGACGTGTGCAATCTGCGATTTGATGGTGTTGCTGAGCAGTGAAGCCTGCTCGGCGATGGTGGCGCCGCCGAGATGGGCCACACCCGCAAGCATCAGGACCAGTGCAGCGCAGACGATCGCGAGCCGAAGCGGATGCGGCAGGTGCACGCGTCGCCCGAGCGCGTTGGTCAGCGCGTTGAGCCCGAGGCCCAGCAGCATCCCGGCGAAGATCAGGAGCAGGGTGGCGGCAAAGTACCAGGTGAAGGCCAGCAGGACGGTAAACAGCACGACGCCGATGCCCCCAGCCGAAATGGCCCAGGCCAGGTCGGTGCGGGTCCGGGACCGTTCATCAACAGGATTGGTCACATCGTTTCCTTTCGGAAGGCGCGGCAGGGCCACTCATTCGTGAAATCCCGCCAGGGAGCAAAAGGCTGCAGCCGCGCCGGTTTGACGCGTCCGCGACCTCCTGAGAGCCAACGCCGGCCCATTGAAGGAGTGCCATGGCCGTCACCTGATGGGCATTTGCGCGAAATAGCATTGCCGTCCCGCGATCCCTTCTGTTGAATTTGTTCCCTCAGAGGGGCATCTTTGGAGAATCTTCTTCGGCGGGGAGGTCGGAACGGGAGATGAGAAAGCCGGTCGTCGGCGTGATCGGGAACGCCCATCGCGTCGAAAATCGATTTCAGGTCCAGATGGTCGGCGAGCGCAATTTGCGCGCCGTGGCCGAGGTCTCCGGCGGCTTGCCGGTGATGTTCGCGGGCTCGCCCGACATCACCGATATCGCCGCTCTGCTCGATACCGTCGACGGCATCGTGCTCACCGGGGCGCGCGCCAACGTGCACCCGACCCGCTTCAACGTCGACCCCTGTGAGAAGCACGAGCCTTACGACATCCATCGCGACGAGGTCGCGCTCGCGCTCTCGGTCGCCTGCGTCGCGCGCGGCATACCGCTGTTCGGCATCTGTCGCGGCTTGCAGGAGATGAACGTCGCCTTCGGCGGCTCGCTGCACCCGGAGATCCGCGAAATCCCGGGCCGCATGAACCATCGCATGCCCAGGCTCGAGAATGGCGAGATCCATCCCGATCCGACCGTCGTGTTCGCCGACCGTCACGACGTCGACCTCACGCCGGGCGGTGCGTTCGCAACGCTGCTCGGCTGCGAGAAGATCCGGGTCAATTCGCTGCACGGGCAGGGCATCCTCGATCCCGGCAAGCGCGTGCTGATCGAAGGCATCGCCGAGGACGGCACCATCGAGGCGATCCAGATCGCGGAAGCCTCGACCTTCGCACTCGGTGTGCAATGGCACGCCGAATACGACCCGCAGCGCAATCCCATCAACCGCAAGCTGTTCGAGGCGTTTGGCGAAGCGATGGCGGAGCGACAGCGCGCGACGACATAGTTTCGGATTGACCAACCGCTCATGGTTCATGCCGTGCCACAAGGTGGCGCGGGCTAACCCTTCCAAGACCCTATCAGAAAAGTGGCGTCGATTCGTTGATCCTTCTCAATGACGCGACCTGTGATGGTGCGAATCGATCGTCGCAAGCGGCGGTGCAGCAAGGATTGCGAGCCCTGCGGAGTAGTCCTTCGGCGGTATTGCATCGTCTGGCACAAACACCACCTGAATGAGTTGTAGAAGGCACAATCGCTCCGGGAGTGAGAGCGTGGCCAGCCGAAGGGTAAACCAGGATCTCCCCGTCATCGCGCGCTTCGAGGTGCGCCACCGCAATTACCTCGCGCCAGATGGCTCGATCCAGCGACCGCTTCCTTCTTTCGCCTCCGATTCCAAGCTGCTGACTGAGCTGTACCGGTCGATGGTACTGCTGCGGCTGTTTGACCGGAAGGCTGTTGCATTGCAGCGCACAGGCAGGCTTGGGACTTACGCCGTTTCGCTTGGCCAGGAGGCCGTATCGGTTGGGATCGCCAGTGCGATGCGGAAGGAGGACGTGCTGTTGCCGTCGTATCGCGACAATGGGGCTCTGCTCTGGCGCGGCGTCAAGCTGGAGGAGATCCTCCTGTTCTGGGGCGGCGACGAACGCGGCAACCGGTTTTCAGGGCCGGTTCACGATTTCCCATTCTGTGTTCCGGTCGGGTCCCAGGCGCCGCATGCCGCCGGTGTCGCCTACGCCCTCAAGCTGCGCAAGCAACCGCGTGTCGCGGTGTGCTTGTTCGGCGATGGTGCCACCTCGAAAGGCGACGTCTATGAGGCGATGAATTTTGCCGGCGTGCACAGATTACCACTCGTCTTTGTCGTCGCCAACAATCAATGGGCCATATCGGTACCGTTGCGACAGCAGACCGCGTGCGAAACGCTGGCACAGAAGGCGATCGCCGCAGGCTTTATCGGTGAGCAGGTCGACGGCGGTGACGTGGTGGCGATCCGGGCCGCCAGCGAGGAGGCCATTGCCGCCGCCCGCGACGGCAATGGACCCCGGTTCATCGAGGCGGTCACGTACCGGCTCGGCGACCACACCACATCCGATGACGCTGCGCGCTATCGCCCCGCCGAGGAGGTCCAGGCGCACTGGAAGGAAGAGCCGATTGCGCGGCTGAGGGCTTATCTCGTCGCGCAGAAGATGTGGAGCAAGGCGGATGAGGAGCAGCTCGCCGCCGAATGCCATGCGCGCGTCGAGGCGGCGGCCGAACGCTATCTGGCGACAGCGCCGCGCCGTCCCGAAACCATGTTCGATCACCTTTATGCCGATCTGCCTGCAGCCTATGCCGCGCAACGCCGCGAACTTGCGGGAGAGCACGATGCCTGAGGCAACGTTGGTCGAAGCCATCAACTTGGCGCTCGCTCGCGCAATGGAGGATGATCCTGACGTGGTCGTGCTTGGTGAGGATGTTGGCGTCAACGGCGGCGTCTTCCGCGCCACCGCAGGTTTGCAGAAACGGTTTGGGACGGAGCGGGTCCTCGATACGCCGCTTGCCGAGCTCTTGATCTCTGGGCTCTGCGTCGGCATGGCCGCGCAGGGACTGAAACCGGTCGGCGAGATCCAGTTCATGGGGTTCATCTATCCCTGCCTGGATCAGCTCGTGAACCATGCATCCCGATTGCGCAACCGGACCCAGGGACGGCTCACCTGTCCCATGGTTCTGCGCACGCCGCACGGTGCCGGCATCCGCGCGCCCGAGCATCATTCCGAAAGCACCGAGGCAATGCTCGCCCATATTCCCGGCTTGCGCGTCGTCATGCCTTCCTCGCCGGAACGTGCCTATGGATTGTTGCTCGCCGCTATCCGCGATCCCGATCCCGTCGTGTTTCTCGAGCCGACGCGCCTGTACCGTGCGGCCAAAGGCGAGGTGGAGGACAATGGCGAAGCCTTGCCGTTGGATGCCGCCTTTGTCTTGAGGGAAGGCCGCGATCTCACGCTGATCAGCTGGGGGGCCATGCTGAAGGAAACCATGGCTGCGGCGGAGGCGCTTTCCGCCGAAGGCATCGCCCCGGAGGTGATCGATCTCGCCACACTCAAGCCCTACGACGAAGACACCGTGCTCGGTTCGGTCGCCAAGACCGGCCGTTGCGTGATCGTGCATGAGGCCGCACGGACCGGCGGATTTGGCGCCGAGATCGCCGCTACAATTGCTGAGCGCCGCCTCTCCTCGCTGCTTGCGCCTGTGACCCGCGTCACCGGCTACGACACCATCGTTCCGATGGCGCGACTGGAGCAATATTACATGCCGTCGGTCGAACGCATCATGACTGCCGCCCGCAAGGTCTGCCAGTTCAGCTAGATGTCAACGGACCGGATTTTAACGGACCCGATTTTCACGGACTTGGGCCCATGCGCCAGTTCACATTGCCGGATCTTGGAGAAGGCCTCGAGGAGGCGGAGATCGTGAGCTGGTATGTCGGCGAGGGCGATCACGTCGTCACTGATCAGCCGCTCGTGTCCGTCGAGACCGACAAGGCGGTGGTTGAGATACCATCTCCGTCGAGCGGGCGCATCGCACGCGTGTTTGGCGCCAAGGGCGATATCGTCAAGGTCGGCGCGCCGCTCGTCGAATTTGCCGAGGGCGCCGAACAGGACACCGGCACCATCGTTGGCGACCTCGGCGGCGGCGAACGTCGGCCCGCTCCAGGAACGCCTGCCGAGCCCCTGACCGGACCGCAGGTGTTTCCGGCAGTGCGGGCACTCGCGCGCAAGCTCGACGTCGATCTTGAGAGCGTGGAGCCCACGGGACCTGGCGGCACCGTCACACGGGCCGATGTCGAGCGGGCCGCGAAGCTTGTGTCCCAGGCCGGCAGCGCCGAGCCCCTCCGAGGCACGCGGCGTGCCATGGCCCAGCGCATGGCAACAGCCCATGCGCAAGTTGTTCCCGCCACGGTGACCGATGAAGCCGACATCGACGATTGGCCGACGGGCGAGGACGTGACGATCCGTCTGGTGCGGGCCATTGCTGCCGCCTGCACGGCGGAGCCCGCGCTAAATGCCTGGTACAATCCCAGCGCAGGAGAACGGCGTCTCATGGCGCGTGTCGATCTCGGCATTGCCGTGGATACCGAGGGCGGCCTGATTGTTCCTGTGTTGCGCAATGTCGCGGAGCGCAGCGTATCGGATTTGCGGACGGGGCTCGACCGGCTGCGGGCCGATGCCATCGCGCGCTCGATACCGCCTGAGGAGCTGCGTGGCGCGACGATCACCCTATCGAACTTCGGGATGATCGGCGGCCGGTTCGCAAATCTGATCGTCGTGCCGCCCCAGACTGCCATCATCGGTGCCGGACGGATTTCGCCGGGTGTCGTCCCGCACCGGGGGCAGCCTGCTGTGAGGCGCACGCTGCCGCTGTCGCTTACCTTTGATCATCGCGTCGTGACCGGTGGTGAAGCTGCCCGCTTCATGGTCGCACTCAAGTCGGATCTTGAGCAGATGTCGTGAACGCTGTCGGCAACGCGCTCGCACCAAAAGTCCTTTGGTTGCCCAGATCAATCGCATCGCACAACGGTGCTCATGATTCCCTTTATTCCTAATTCGGGCATTGAGGTTCCGGAACTGGACGCCATATCTTCGGCAAGGGAGCCCTTGCCGTGCAGACCATGAAGGCGGCCCTCGTTGCGACGATCGGCATCGTCGCTTTTCTGTCCTGTCTCCGTCCCGGCCTGGCGGAGGAGAATCGCCGTCTTGCACTCACCGTCACAATCGATGGAGCCATTGGGCCGGCGTCGGCCAGCTACGTGAAGGAGGCACTGGCCAAGGCGAGCGAACGGCGCGCCGAGGTCGTGCTTCTGACAATGAATACGCCCGGCGGTCTCAACTCCAGCATGCGCGAGATCATCGCGGATGTGCTCGGCTCGTCCGTTCCCGTCGTCGGCTACGTCGCTCCCTCCGGCGCCCATGCGGCGAGTGCGGGGACCTATATCCTCTATGCGACCCACATCGCGGCGATGGCGCCAGGCACCAACATCGGTGCCGCGACGCCGGTGCAGATTGGCGGACCGCTTCCCGGTCTGCCGAGCGGTGCACCCGACAAGGACAGCAAGGACAAGAAGGATGAGCCGAAGGACCCGATGACGGCGAAGGTGACGAACGATGCCGTTGCCTTTATCCGCAGCCTCGCCGAACTGCGCGGCCGCAATGCCGATTGGGCCGAGAAGGCGGTCCGTGAAGCCGCCACCCTGTCCGCCGACGGCGCGTTGCAGGCGCACGCCATCGACCTCGTCGCGCGCGATCCGGCTGACCTGCTCAGGCAAATCGATGGTCGCGTCGTCGAGGTCGCGGGCGGCGCGACGCAACGCCTGGCAACGCAGAACGCGGTTATCGAAGCCGTCGACCCCGGGTGGATATCCCGATTCCTGGCGGTCATCACCGATCCCAACGTCTCGCTCATTCTCCTGATGGTCGGCATCTACGGCTTGATCTTCGAGTTCATGTCGCCCGGTGCAGTCGCTCCGGGGGTGGTCGGGACCATCTGCCTGCTGCTCGGCCTTTACGCCCTCAACCTGCTGCCGATCAATTATGCCGGACTGGGCTTGATGATGGTCGGAATCGCGCTCCTCGCCATCGAAGCGTTCAATCCGACCGTCGTGATCGGCCTTGGGGGCGTCGTCGCCTTTGTGCTGGGCGCCATCATGCTGCTCAGGGTCGAAGCGCCGGGCTACCGGCTGTCATGGTCGGTCATCGCCGTTGTCGCGGCGATGCTCACCGGTCTCGTTCTGGTCGTGCTTGGCGCGCTTCGGCGCGCCCGCCGTGGCCCGCCAAGGGTTGGCGCGCAAGCCATGCGAGGCCTGGCCGCCGAGGTCCTCGACTGGAACGAGAACGAGGGACACGTCTTTACGCATGGCGAACGCTGGCAAGCGCGCGGCGCCGACAGCTTCAAGCCCGGCGAGAGGGTCGAGGTCGCCAATATCGCCGGCTTGACGCTGGTGGTCCGGCGTCCGAACCCTGCGAGCGGCAAGGGAGACCAATCTGATGATTGAATATTCGATTTATGCAGTGCTTGCGCTAATCGTTGTGATGTTTCTCACCCAGGCCGTTCGCATCCTCAGGGAATACGAGCGCGGCGTGATCTTCACGCTCGGCCGCTTCACCGGCGTGAGGGGGCCGGGGCTGATCATCCTCATTCCGGTCGTGCAGCAACTCGTCAAGCTCGATCTCAGGGTGATGGTGCAGGTCGTGCCGCCCCAGGACGTGATTTCGCGCGACAACGTCCCGGTCAAGGTCAATGCCGTTCTCTACTTCCGCATTGTCGACCCCGAGCGCGCCATCATCAAGGTCGGCGACTACATGGCCGCGACCAGTCAGCTCGCCCAGACCACGCTGCGTTCGGTGCTTGGCAAGCATGAGCTCGACGAGATGCTCGCCGAGCGCGACCGGTTGAACGCCGATATCCAGGAGATACTCGACAAGCAGACCGACATCTGGGGCATCAAGGTCACCGGCATAGAGATCAAGGATGTCGATCTCAACGAAAACATGGTGCGCGCGATCGCCAAGCAGGCCGAGGCTGAACGGTTGCGGCGCGCCAAGGTGATCAACGCGATGGGCGAGCAGCAGGCCGCGGAGAAGCTTGTGGAGGCTGGCCGGATCCTCGCGCAGGAGCCGCAGGCAATGCAGCTGCGCTATTTCGCGGCTCTGCACGACATCGCCGGCGAGCGGTCCTCAACCATTGTCTTCCCGCTGCCGGCAGGCCTGCTCGATCATCTCATTCCGCGACGGGATAACCCGTAGCTGGCAAGTTTCTACGTTCGCAAACGAAAAGGCGCCCCTCGCGGAGCGCCTTTTGCTTGATCGCATACAGTCGGGCCAGATCAGCCCGAATAGTACATGTCGAACTCGACCGGGTGCGGTGTCATTTCGAAGCGCTCGACTTCCGTCATTTTCAGCTCGATGTAGCTGTCGATGAAGTCGTCGTCGAACACGCCGCCGGCTTTGAGGAAGCCGCGGTCCTTGTCGAGGCTTTCCAGCGCCTCGCGGAGCGAGCCGCACACCGTCGGGATCTGCTTCAGCTCTTCCTTCGGCAGGTCGTAGAGATCCTTGTCCATTGCCGGACCCGGATCGATCTTGTTCTTGATGCCGTCGAGGCCGGCCATCAGCATCGCCGCGAAGCCGAGATAGGGATTGGCGAGCGGATCGGGAAAGCGCACCTCGACGCGCTTGGCCTTCGGCGAAGCGGTGTAGGGGATGCGGCAGGAGGCCGAGCGATTGCGCGCGGAGTAGGCGAGCAGCACCGGCGCCTCATAGCCCGGGACCAGACGCTTGTAGGAGTTGGTCGACGGGTTGGTGAAGGCGTTGATCGCCTTGGCGTGCTTGATGATGCCGCCGATGTAGTGGAGGCAGGTCTCCGACAGGTCGGCATACTTGTTGCCGGCGAACACCGGCTTGCCGTCCTTCCAGATCGACTGGTGCACGTGCATGCCCGAGCCATTGTCGCCAAAGACCGGCTTCGGCATGAAGGTGGCGGTCTTGCCGTAGATGTGCGCGACCTGGTGGATGCAGTATTTGTAGATCTGCAGATGGTCGGCCATCAGCGTCAGCGTGTCGAACTTCATGCCGAGCTCGTGCTGGGCTGATGCGACCTCGTGGTGATGCTTCTCGACCTTGACGCCCATCTTGGCCATGGCGCCGAGCATCTCGGAGCGCATGTCCTGCACGGAGTCCTGCGGCGGGACGGGGAAGTAGCCGCTCTTGGTGCGGATACGGTGGCCGAGATTGCCGCCCTCATATTCGGTGTCGGTGTTGGTCGGCAGCTCCGAGGAGTCAAGCCTGAAACCGGTGTTGTAGGGACCGGAGGAGAAGCGCACGTCGTCGAACACGAAGAACTCGGCCTCGGGGCCGACGAAGACGGTGTCGCCCACGCCCATCGACTTCACCATGGCTTCGGCCTTCTTGGCGATGCCGCGGGGGTCGCGGTTGTAGGGCTCGCCGGTGGTCGGCTCGAGCACGTCGCAGGTGATGACCATGGTGGTCTCGGCGAAGAACGGATCGATCGTCGCGGTCACCGGATCGGGCATCAGGCACATGTCGGACTCGTTGATCGCCTTCCAGCCGGCGATCGAGGAGCCGTCGAACATCGTTCCTTCGGCGAAAATGTCCTCATCGATCATGCTGACGTCGAACGTCACGTGCTGCCACTTGCCGCGCGGATCGGTGAAGCGCAGGTCGACGTACTTGACGTCGTTGTCCTTGATCGATTTCAGGACGTCTTTGGCGGTCTTCATGCATACCCCTTTTGGCTCTGCGGGTCGGTTTCCAGGTGAGCAGATTCGTTCTCGCTTTCGGCGAGTTGGCGCAACCGCACAAACGAAATCAGGCCGCCGAAGCAGCCTTTTTTCTTTCAGAGTGTCGCAAGATTCGGGATAGCACCCGGCTCAGATAGCGTCCAGCCCGGATTCGCCGGTTCGGATGCGGATCGCCTCCTCGATATTGGAGACGAAAATCTTGCCGTCGCCGATGCGCCCGGTTTGCGCGGCGCGGCGGATCGCGTCGATCGCGCGCTCGACCAGGTCGTCGCCGATCACGATCTCGATCTTCACCTTGGGCAGGAAGTCGACGATGTATTCTGCGCCCCGGTAGAGCTCGGCATGGCCCTTCTGCCGGCCAAAGCCCTTGGCTTCGGTCACGGTGATGCCTTGCAGGCCGACTTCCTGAAGCGCTTCCTTCACCTCGTCGAGCTTGAACGGCTTGATGATGGCTTCGATTTTCTTCACTGCGCGCCTCCCGGCCTGGTCGATCAAATAGCAACGTCTTCGTCAGGATGCGCTTTATCTCACGCACGATCTTGTCTTCGCTATGCCGGGACCTGACCAGCCCGGCAACAACGGCCGGCCACACCCAGATATTGCAGTGAGCACGACGAACCGAAGCGGCTTCCTCGAAAGCAGGGTCTATGCCAAGTTGCAAATGCCCTGATTATTGGAGCGTTATCAGCCTTTTAACGAGCATCTCTGATAGGTGGAGCCGACCGCTCAAAATACCGCAGACTACGAAATAGGCAAACGGTTCAATATCTATGCAGTTCGTTGTCCCGTTGTCTGGATCGGCACGGAACGTGCCTGTTGAAAAGGCGTTTGGACCAGGGAAGTGGCATGGAAGTTCTAACCACCGCCGAAATGCAGCGGGCTGATCAACTCAGCATCACGGCCGGCACGCCCGGCTTCAAGCTGATGCTGAGCGCGGGCCAGGCGGTCGCTAGCGCCGCCAGAGCACTGGTGGAGGCGGGGCCGATCCTGATCGTGGCTGGCCCCGGCAACAATGGCGGTGACGGTTTTGTCGCAGCCGCCGAGCTCGCCGCGCAAGGGCGCGAGGTCTCGGTCATCCTGATGTGCGAGCGGGATCAGCTCCAGGGCGACGCAGCCTCCGCCGCGCGCGGCTGGAAGCACCCGGTGCTGCCGTTCAATCCGCAGGCGATTGGAAAGCCGGCGCTGATCATCGACGCGCTGTTCGGTGCGGGTTTGAGCCGTCCCGTCGACGGCGAGGCGCGGGCGATGATCGAGGCGATCAATGCCAATGGCGCGCCGGTGCTGGCGGTCGATCTCCCAAGCGGCATCAACGGCACCAGCGCGGCCGTGCTGGGCGTGGCGGTGAACGCCACCGAGACCGTCACCTTCTTTCGCAAGAAGCCCGCGCATTTGCTGCTGCCGGGTCGCATGCATTGCGGCCGCGTGCGCGTCGCCGACATCGGCATCGACGCGCAGGTGCTCGACGAGATCGCGCCGCAGACCTTTGAGAACGATCCGGATTTCTGGGGCACCGCCTTTCCGGTGCCGCGCATCGACGGCCATAAATACGCACGCGGTCATGTGCTGGCGATCTCCGGCGATGCGGCCGCGACCGGTGCTGCGCGGCTCGCCGCCCGCGGCGCGTTGCGTGCGGGCGCCGGCCTCGTGACGCTCGCGACCCCGCGCGATGCGCTGGCGATCAATGCAGCCGCGCTGACCGCCGTGATGGTTCGCCCCGTCGACACCGTGGTCGAGTTCGGTGAGTTGCTCGGCGACAAGCGCTACAACACCTGCATGATCGGTCCCGGCGCCGGCGTCGGTGAGCAAACCTGCGATATCGTTCATACCGCCATCTCGGCACAGCGCCATGTCGTGCTCGACGCGGATGCGCTGACGAGCTTTGCCGCCAATCCCGAGCGACTGTTTGAAACGATCAAGTCTTCGCCAGAGGCCCAGGTGGTCCTGACGCCGCACGAGGGCGAGTTTCCGCGGCTGTTCTCCGACCTCAGCAACAAGACTCCGGGCCGCTCGAAGCTCGAGCGCGTCCGCGCCGCTGCCGAACGCTCCGGCGCTGTCGTGCTCTTGAAGGGCCCTGACACCACGATCGCCGCGCCTGACGGCCGCGCCACCATCGCCGCCAACGCCCCGCCATGGCTCGCCACCGCCGGCGCCGGCGACGTGCTCGCCGGCATCATCGCAGGGCTGCTGGCGCAGGGCGTGCCGGCGTTCGAGGCCGCCAGCATCGGCGTCTGGATGCACGGCGAGGCCGCGAGCGAAGCGGGGCCCGGGCTGATCGCAGAAGATCTCACCGAGACGCTGCCGGCCGTGCACCGGCGGATCTACAACGCCCTCGGGATCGAGTACTGATGCTCCGGCCGCTCGCGCTCGCCGACATGGGCGCGGCGGCGCAGGTCCACCGGATCGCGTTCGACCAGGCGATGCCGTGGCTCACTGGGCTGCACACGCCGGAAGAGGACCGCTGGTTCTACCGCGAGCGTGTCTTTCCGACCTGCCGCGTCTGGGGACGCTTCGACGGCGATGAGCTGGGCGGAATCATCGCGTTTCGTGACGGCTGGATCGAGCAGCTCTACGTTCGTCCCGGCGTGAGGGCCGCGGCTTCGGCACGGCACTGCTCGACATCGCCAAAGCCGCCAGCGAGCGGCTCGAGCTCTGGACCTTCCAGCGCAACGCACCGGGCCGGCGCTTCTATGAAGCGCGCGGGTTCAGGCTGGCCGAGGAGACCGACGGAACGCGGAACGAGGAGAAGGAGCCGGACGTCCGGTACGTTTGGCGATGCGGGCCACTTGATCCGTAGTTAATTGTTGGGCGAGAAGCTGACGAATTACGATCCGGCCGAGGACCTTCAATCCGACGAGGGCATCGCCGTGTTCATGGAAGAGGCGTTCAAGACCGAAGATGCCGCCTATATCGCGCATGCGCTTGGGTCGTGGCCCGTGCGAAGGGGATGACGCAGATCGCCAAGGAGACAGGTCTTTCTCGCGAACAGCTCTATCGCTCGTTCAGCGCCAACGGCAATCCGACGTTTAAAGCCACGATAGCCGTTATGAAGGCGCTCGGTATCGAACTCATGGCCAAGCCGCACGCTTAGCCCGCGAGCCTCACTCCACCCCGTACCACCGCACCAGCCGTGGCGCGGCCCAATCGGTCACCACGGACTCGATCAGCCATCGTCCCGGCGAAGTCGCGGCGAAGGCGATGCGCTGGGTCTGGCCGGGCTCGATGGCGAGCGTGTCGAGCCAGTATGGCTTCCAGCCATCGTCGAGCCGGTCGAGCAGGCGAAAATGATGGCCGTGCAAATGGAAGATGGTGGTGATGGGGGCGGGGTTCTTCACCGCCAGCACGACGGTCCGGCCGGCCTTGGCGGTGAATGCGGGGGCGGAGGTGGTGGAGAAATTGGCTGTCCGGGTCCAGCCGGCGCCGGGTGAGCCGGGCGCGACATCGAACCGCAGGGCGCCCCTCAGGTCGCATCCACAAAGGCATCGGCGCGGGCTCCGGGGGCCAGCACCAAGGCGCCGTTGCGGGCCGGGAACGGCTCCGCCGGCTGTCCGTCCAGCGCCATCACCTGGACCTCATGGCTTTCCAATTTGATTGCCAGAACAGAACGTTGCGAGCCGTTGATGAAGCGCAGCCGCAGCCGCTCGCCGGCGGAGGCTGAGAGTTCGAATGAAGTTAGCCCGTTGAGTGTGTAGAGCGGTATCGTGTCTTTGGGATCCTGGCCCGGCGGCAGTGCGGTGCCGTCCTGCCTCACGCGCCATTCCTCGATCAGCAGAACCTCGTCGCGATCGACGGCGATGCGGCTGGTCTCCTCGGCAATTACCGGAAGCGGGCGCGCAGGTTGCTTCAGGCGGTCTTCAAAAAGGCGAAAGTCGGCTACCAGGGTCCCGGCGTTTGGTATTGAAACAATTGATATTTCGGTTGCGTCCGGGGCGGTGGGCGCGCGCCCCCGCAAGGGATCAGCCAGCGCCGCGCCATTGAGGCCGTACCAGACCGGCGCAAGCGGTACCGGCAGGGTATTGCGGAAGGTCACCTCGCAGCGGTCGCCGCGCCTGAGATGGACATTGCCGAGATGGCTTACGGCGGCCAGTTCCCAGATCGGTGCAGGGGGCCGATCCGGCCTTAGAGCGAGGGTCGCAGGGCGGGCCTGGAGCGCAAGCTGGGTGGTGGTAACAGGCGCTGCGCCACCGCCGAGCAAGCCCGCGGCGGAGGCCCCAAGGCCGGCCAGGACCTCGCGTCTGGATGGGGCGAAAATCCGCGGTTTCATAGGCGCGATCCGGACCACGCCGCGCTGGATAAGTCCAGCCATCGTGCTTACTTGAAGGGTGTCTCGATCAAGCCATTTTTTTGCTGCGAACAGGCGGGCGCATGCTATAAGCCCGCCGCCCGCGGCATCGCGGCCGGTCTTGATGCAAATTCACGCGGGCGTGGCGGAACTGGTAGACGCGCTGGATTTAGGTTCCAGTGACGAAAGTTGTGGGGGTTCGAGTCCCTCCGCCCGCACCAAGCGCTTTCAGCGTTTGCACGGATTACTGAGGGGCCTCGCTCCGCGCGGACGTTTTTCCGCCTGGAGCCGGGCTCGATGAACCACCGGCGTTGAGGCGTTTGCCTCGCGCCGGATCGATTAATGACAGCGTTCCGACGCGCGAGCGTGCCGGGACCGAACGAGAAGAAGATTGGACGCCATGCAGGTCACAGAAACCATCTCGGAAGGCTTGAAGCACGAGTTCAAGATCAGCGTTCCCGCCTCTGACCTCGACGCCAAGGCTGGCGCCAAGCTCGTCGACCTCAAGGACAAGGTGCGCCTCAACGGCTTCCGTCCCGGCAAGGTGCCGGTTGGCCACCTGAAGAAGGTCTATGGCCGCTCGGTGATGGCCGAGACCATCGACCAGACCATCCGCGACACCAACACCCAGCTGTTCTCCGAGCGCGGCTTCAAGCTCGCGACGGAGCCGAAGATCACCATGCCGACCGAGAAGGCCGAGGTCGAGGAACTGCTCTTGGGCAAGTCCGACCTGACCTACACGGTCGCGATCGAAGTGGTGCCCGCCATCGCGCTCGCCGATTTCAAGTCCTTCCAGGTCGAGAAGCCCGTCGCCGACGTCTCCGATTCGGACGTCGACGAGGCGATCAAGCGCATCGCCGACACCAACCGCGGCTATGCCGCCAAGGGTGAGGGCGCGAAGGCTGAATCCGGCGACCGTGTCACCATCAGCTTCAAGGGCACCATCAACGGCGAAGCCTTCGAGGGCGGCGCCGGCGAAGGCATCCAGGTCGTGATCGGCTCCAACACCTTCATCCCGGGCTTCGAGGAGCAGCTCATCGGCATCGGCGCGAACGAGACGCGCACGCTGAAAGTGTCGTTCCCCAAGAACTACATGAGCGAGAAGCTCGCCGGCCAGCCGGCCGAGTTCGAGACCACCGTGACGCTGATCGAGGCGCCGCAGGATCTCACTATCGACGACGAGTTCGCCAAGACGCTTGGCCTCGAATCGCTGGACAAGCTCAAGGAAGCCGCGCGCGAGCGGCTGGTTGCCGAATACGCCGGTGCGACGCGCCAGCGCGTCAAGCGCGCGCTGCTCGACCGTCTCGACGAGGCGCATCGCTTCGAGGCGCCGCCCTCGCTCGTCGACGAGGAGTTCAACCTGATGTGGAACTCGGTCAAGGCCGAGATGGATTCCGCCGGCAAGACCTTTGCCGACGAGGACACCACTGAGGACAAGGCGAAGGAAGAGTACCGCAAGATCGCCGACCGCCGCGTGCGTCTCGGCCTCGTGCTCTCCGAGATCGGCGAGAAAAACAAGATCACCGTGACCGACGACGAGGTCGGCCGCGCCGTGATCGAGCGTGCCCGCTCGATGCCCGGCCGCGAGAAGGAAGTCTGGGACTATTACCGCAGCAATGCCCAGGCGCTGGCCCAGCTTCGTGCACCGATCTACGAGGACAAGGTCGTCGACTTCATCCTCGAGCTCGCCAACGTGACCGAGAAGAAGGTCTCGCGCGAGGACCTGTACAAGGACGACGAGGAAAAGACTGCAGCCTGAAGGCTTTGAGACAGTCTTCTATTAAGGATGATCAGCGAACCGGCCCAGCTAGCCAGATGGCCGGCTGGGCCTTTTTGCGAGAATCAGCTTCAAGTGCCCGGTGGATTAAGCCTTAACTCGTTCCGTACTTGTCTGGCGCGAATTGGGCTATATCTGTCGGTGGAGCCTGTATCTACGCGTTCCACTTGCAAGCGTTCTTCTACCAACTTCCTGCATCACGGGACGTCCATCGGCCTTCCGGCAAAAGTGGCGACGTCCTCCGAAAACCTAGGTGACTCATGCGCGATCCGGTTGAAACCTACATGAACCTCGTGCCCATGGTGGTCGAGCAGACCAACCGTGGCGAGCGCGCCTATGACATTTTCTCGCGCCTTCTGAAGGAGCGCATCATCTTCCTGACCGGGCCGGTCGAGGACGGCATGTCGACGCTGGTCGTCGCGCAGTTGCTGTTCCTTGAGGCGGAAAATCCGAAGAAGGAAATCTCGATGTACATCAACTCGCCGGGCGGCGTGGTGACGTCGGGCCTCGCGATCTACGACACCATGCAGTTCATCCGCCCACCGGTCTCGACGCTGTGCACGGGGCAGGCCGCCTCGATGGGCTCGCTGCTGCTCGCCGCTGGCGAGAAGGACATGCGCTTCTCGCTGCCGAACGCGCGCATCATGGTGCATCAGCCTTCCGGCGGCTTCCAGGGCCAGGCCACCGACATCATGCTGCATGCTCAGGAGATCCTGAATCTGAAGAAGCGGCTCAACGAGATCTACGTGAAGCACACCGGCCAGACCTACAAGTCGATCGAGGACGCGCTGGAGCGCGACAAGTTCCTGACGGCGACTGATGCCAAGGAGTTCGGGCTGGTCGACAGGGTGATTGACAAGCGCGCCGAGGAACCGGCGGCGAAGCCTCAGTAACGCGAGCGAGGCGGCAATATCGATCCCTGGTATTCCTCTTGCGGATTCCTTGGGGGGGATTCCCCGGGGATCGTCAGGGCAACGTTCACGTTAACGGCGCACTTCGCGAGGGCGCAAAAAACGCAGTTCTGCGCCCTGCGACAGGCAGAAAGTTCCGCTTTCGTGCTTGTTTTTCGTGGTAATCCAGCAACGCCGGGGTGATTTCGGTCACTTCGCCCGTGCCAAGACCTGAAATCACGGTATTGTCACGGGTTGTCGGCGACCCCTCGATTAGCGAATTCTTGATAGTCGGGTGACAGCATGGTTGGCTACGAATGATCGGCTATGATCGTGGAGAATCGATTGACCGTGATTCGCACGGTATGTAACGCGTAGGGTCTTTTTTGGTACGGAATTTGCTCTATTTGAGTCCCTTACCCGCGAACGTTTCGGGATGGGACGATCGAGCGGACGGGATCGAACCGCGGACGGAGACATGAATGAGTAAGGTCGGCACGAGCGACTCCAAGAACACGCTATATTGCTCGTTCTGCGGCAAGAGCCAGCACGAAGTCCGCAAACTGATCGCGGGTCCCACGGTCTTCATTTGCGACGAGTGCGTCGAGCTCTGCATGGACATCATCCGCGAGGAGAACAAGTCCTCGCTGGTCAAGTCGCGCGACGGCATTCCGACGCCGAAGGAAATCTGCAAGGTCCTGGACGATTACGTCATCGGCCAGAGCCATGCGAAGAAGGTCCTGTCGGTCGCGGTGCACAACCACTACAAGCGCCTCAACCACCAGACCAAGCACAACGACGTCGAGCTCGCGAAGTCGAACATCCTGCTGATCGGTCCGACCGGTTCGGGCAAGACGCTGCTCGCGCAGACGCTCGCCCGCATCCTCGACGTGCCGTTCACGATGGCGGACGCGACCACGTTGACCGAAGCCGGCTATGTCGGTGAGGACGTCGAGAACATCATCCTGAAGCTGCTCCAGGCTGCCGACTACAATGTCGAGCGCGCCCAGCGCGGCATCGTCTACATCGACGAAATCGACAAGATCAGCCGCAAGTCTGACAATCCCTCGATCACGCGCGATGTGTCGGGTGAGGGCGTGCAGCAGGCGCTGTTGAAGATCATGGAAGGCACGGTCGCTTCGGTTCCGCCGCAGGGCGGCCGCAAGCATCCCCAGCAGGAATTCCTGCAGGTGGATACCACCAACATCCTGTTCATCTGCGGCGGTGCGTTCGCCGGCCTCGAGAAGATCATCTCGGCGCGGGGACGGTCGACTTCGATCGGTTTCGCTGCCCAGGTGATGGCGCCGGAAGACCGCCGGACCGGCGAGATATTCCGTCACGTCGAACCTGAGGATCTCCTGAAGTATGGCCTGATCCCCGAGTTCGTCGGCCGTCTGCCGGTCGTCGCGACGCTGGAGGATCTGGACGAGGTTTCGCTGAAGAAGATCCTGACCGAGCCGAAGAACGCGCTGGTGAAGCAGTACCAGCGGCTGTTCGAGATGGAGAATATCGAGCTGACCTTCGCCGACGAGGCGCTTGGCGCGGTTGCCCGCAGGGCGATCGAGCGCAAGACCGGCGCGCGTGGTCTGCGCTCGATCCTCGAAGCGATCCTGCTCGAGACCATGTTCGACCTGCCGGGCCTGGAAGGTGTGGAAGAAGTCGTGATTTCCCGCGAAGTCGTGGAAGGAACGGCGCGTCCGCTCTACATCTACGCCGATCGGTCCGATCGCGCCGTCGAGAACGCCAGCGCCTGATTTTGCGGCGCTGGAACGCTCCAAACGTCTTTCATGGTAGCGGCTGCGGAAATGTACTCCGCAGCCGGAATTGCGTCGCTTACCTGCGTGCGTAAGCGCCTGATGGCGCGCGTTTTTCGATGACTTGACACCCCCCCGGTCGATAGCCACCTTATGTCGGCGGCGAGCGAAAATTCTGTTCAAGATTCGCCTCAGTTCCGATCCGGCAAGCCCGGTCCAACCTTCAAATGGTAGACCGGTTTGTGGATCACCTCGGCACCTTGTGGCGGTTGCGCATGAGAGAAGCGGGCTGCGTGCGAGGGGGCAAAGCAAAAGGAAAAGGCCATGACTAATCCAAAACCCCGGCCAACCATCGTCCATGGCGAGACGCACGCTTATCCCGTGTTGCCGCTGCGCGATATCGTGGTCTTCCCGCACATGATCGTTCCGCTCTTCGTCGGTCGCGAGAAGTCGATCCGCGCGCTCGAAGAGGTGATGAAGAATGACGCGCTGATCATGCTCGCGACGCAGAAGAACGCGTCCGACGATGATCCGGCGCCCGATGCCATTTACGAGACCGGTACGCTTGCAAGCGTGCTGCAGCTCTTGAAGCTTCCCGACGGCACCGTGAAGGTGCTGGTCGAAGGGCTCGAGCGTGCGCGCGTGCAGAAGTACACCGATCGCGCCGATTATTATGAGGCCACCGCAATTGCGCTCGCCGACACCGACGCGAAGTCGGTCGAAGCCGAAGCTCTCTCGCGCTCGGTCGTGTCCGACTTCGAGAGCTATGTGAAGCTCAACAAGAAGATCTCGGCCGAGGTCGTCGGCGTCGTGCAGGCGATCACCGATTTCGCCAAGCTCGCCGACACAGTTGCCTCGCATCTCGCGGTCAAGATCGCGGATCGCCAGGGCATCCTGGAGACGCTGTCCGTCACCACGCGCCTGGAGAAGGTGCTGGGCCTGATGGAGAGCGAGATCTCGGTGCTGCAGGTCGAGAAGCGCATCCGCTCGCGCGTCAAGCGCCAGATGGAGAAGACCCAGCGCGAGTATTATCTCAACGAGCAGATGAAGGCGATCCAGAAGGAGCTCGGCGACGATGACGGTCGTGACGAGCTCGCCGACCTCGAAGAGAAGATCTCCAAGACCAAGCTCTCCAAGGAAGCGCGCGAGAAGGCGCAGCATGAGTTGAAGAAGCTGCGCCAGATGTCGCCGATGTCCGCGGAAGCGACCGTCGTGCGCAACTATCTGGATTGGCTGCTGTCGATCCCGTGGAACAAGAAGTCCAAGGTGAAGAAGGATCTGGAAGCCGCGCAGACGGTTCTGGACGCCGATCACTACGGGCTCGAGAAGGTCAAGGACCGTATCGTCGAGTATCTCGCGGTGCAGTCGCGCGCCAACAAGTTGACGGGCCCGATCCTGTGCCTCGTCGGACCTCCCGGCGTCGGCAAGACTTCGCTCGGCAAGTCGATCGCGAAGGCGACAGGGCGCGAGTTCGTGCGCGTCTCGCTCGGCGGCGTGCGCGACGAGGCCGAGATCCGCGGTCACCGCCGCACCTATATCGGCTCGATGCCCGGCAAGATCATCCAGTCGATGCGGAAGGCGAAGTCGTCCAATCCGCTGTTCCTGCTGGACGAGATCGACAAGATGGGCGCCGATTTCCGCGGCGATCCGTCCTCGGCGCTGCTCGAGGTCCTCGACCCCGAGCAGAACGGGACGTTTGCCGATCACTATCTGGAGGTCGACTACGATCTGTCGAACGTCATGTTCATCACGACCGCGAATACGCTCAATATTCCGGGCCCGCTGATGGACCGCATGGAGATCATCCGGATCGCCGGCTACACCGAGAACGAGAAGGTCGAGATCGCGCGCAAGCACCTGATCCCGACCGCGGTGTCCAAGCACGGCCTGGACTCCAAGGAGTTCTCGATCGACGACGAGGCGCTGCTGCTTCTGATCCGCCGCTACACCCGCGAAGCGGGCGTGCGTAACCTGGAGCGTGAGCTCTCCACACTCGCCCGCAAGGCGGTGAAGGAGCTGATGATCTCCAAGAAGAAGTCGGTCAAGGTCACCGAGAAGACTCTCGAAGAGCTTCTGGGTGTGCCGAAATACCGCTTCGGCGAGATCGAGAGCGAGCCGCAGGTCGGTATCGTCACCGGCCTTGCCTGGACCGATGTCGGCGGCGAGCTCTTGACCATCGAAGGCGTCATGATGCCCGGCAAGGGCAAGATGACGGTCACGGGCAATCTGCGCGACGTCATGAAGGAATCGATCTCGGCGGCGGCGTCCTACGTCCGCTCTCGCGCGATCGTTTACGGCATCGAGCCGCCGCTGTTCGACCGGCGCGACATCCACGTGCACGTGCCGGAAGGCGCGACGCCGAAGGACGGTCCGTCGGCGGGCGTGGCGATGGCGACCGCGATCATCTCGGTCATGACCGGCATTCCGGTCCGCCACGATGTCGCGATGACCGGCGAGATCACGCTGCGCGGCCGCGTGCTGCCGATCGGCGGTCTGAAGGAGAAGCTGCTCGCCGCTGCCCGCGGCGGCATCAAGACGGTGCTGATCCCCGAGGACAACGCCAAGGATCTCACGGAGATTTCCGATGCGATCAAGGGCGGCATGGAGATCATCCCGGTCTCGCGTCTGGACGACGTCGTCGCCAAGGCGCTGGTGAAGAAGCCGATGCCGATCGTCTGGGAAGAGGACACCAAGGTGACGGTGAAGCCCGACGGCGATGAGGCCGCCGGCGGCCTGACCGCTCACTGAGATCAGCGAAAGATGATAAAACGGCGCCTTCGGGCGCCGTTTTTATTTGGGGGGCAAGGAGCAAGGAGACCGGGCGATGCAGATCGACGGCAAGTGTCATTGCGGGCGGATCACCTTCGAGGCCGAGATCGACCCTGAGGCGGTCTCGGTCTGTCACTGCACCGATTGCCAGACCCTGACCGGATCGCCGTTCCGGGTGACCGCGATCTGCACCAAGGCCGACGTGAAGCTGATCGCCGGTGCGCCAAAGGTCTACGGCAAGCGCGGCGACAACGGCCGGATGCGCCTCCAGCACTTCTGTGGCGACTGCGGTTCCCCGCTGTTCACCAGCGGCGAGGGCGACCAGGCCGACGATTGGGGCATCCGCTGGGGCTCGATCCGCCAGCGCGACCAACTGCGGCCTGTGAGGCAGATTTGGTGTCAGTCGGCCGTGGTCTGGATCGACGCGGTGCCGCTGCTGCAGGGGAGGCCGAAAGATTGAGCTGGGCTTGCGACAAGCCCGCCTGCGCCGGCCTCGCACCAATGTGTGCCTCGGCTGGCTCGCCAAGCCGTAGCCAGCGAAGCAGGCGAAGGCTGGTGGGCGGTCACGGATTCGAACCGCGGACCCTCTCGGTGTAAACGAGATGCTCTAACCAGCTGAGCTAACCGCCCGGGTGGGCCTCTTTAGCGCCCCGGCCGGTGTCGAGGCAAGAGCCGAACGCGCCGCAAACTGGCTCCAATTTGCGGCCTGGTCAGGGTTCATGCTGGACACGAGCAGCCCTGCAGCAGGCCTGCTGGAGGGCAATCCGCTTTCGCAGCGCGAATCCGTCATCCGGCGGAAGAGGCCGGCGATCGTGCGTGCCGCCGCCGCGCAACTCCCGTCCGATATCAGGCCGTCTTGGTGAACATCGTCAGGACGCCGTCGGCGATGTTGATCGCGACGACTTGTGACGAACTCAAGCCCTTCGCCTTGAGGACGGAGGCTGCCTGCGGTGTGGCGTCGATGGACTGCCGAAGCGACTGAATGTCCTTGTCGCTTGTCTGCGCCACGAGTTCATCGACTTTCGCGCGCACCGCCGGCTGCAATTCCTTGACGTCCACCACCTGTATGCTCCGGATCACCGTGCTGGACTGAGAGGACGGCTGTTCCGCGCCGGGCTGCGACGACGCACCCTGCGCCTGCACCAGAGCCGGAGTTCCGAGGGAGAGAACTGCAACGATGACGGATGCCGTGAAGCTGCGCATGGTCTGCCTTTCTGGTTTGAGGAGCTGCGAATCTACCGAGGAAATCTGGTTGGCATCTGATTCCGATGTGGCCGTTCGGTGAAACCAATGCGGCCGCAATGCGCACAGACGCGCTGTGCCGGGGCCGGTGATGTCTGCGGCAAACGCCGGCTCGTGCCCTGAGCTCGACACGAGGGCGCTGCTGCGAGCTGAGGCCGGAAAGTGCTCCCCGGTTCAGGCCGGCTCAGGGAGTAGACTGGATTTGGCAGGTGGGCGATAGATGTCGCCTGACCTGAGTGACAGAGGCTCCGATGCAGCAACCAAGCGGACACGAGCAAAACGCCGACCAGATCGCCTATTGGAACGGCCCGAGCGGCCAGCGCTGGGCCGATCGCCACGCGGCGCAGGAGAGCGTGCTTGGACCCATTGCCGACGTGCTGATCGACCGCGCCAAGCCGCAGCCGGGCGAGCGCGTTCTCGATGTCGGCTGCGGCTCGGGTGCGACGACTTTTGCGTTCGCGAAGGCTGTGGCGCCAAACGGCTTTGCGCTCGGTCTCGATGTCTCCGAACCGATGCTGTCGCAGGCGCGTGCGTTTGCGCCGAAGGGGCTGCCGCTGGATTTCGTACTGGCGGATGCGACGGTGTGTCCGTTCGAGCCGGCGAGCTTTGACCTGCTCGCCTCGCGCTTCGGCGTGATGTTCTTTGCCGATCCGATTGCGTCCTTCAGCAACCTTCACCGTGCGCTGAAGCCGACGGGGCGGCTGGCATTTGCCTGCTGGCGCGAGCCGAAGGAAAACCCGTGGATGATGGCGCCGTTGATGGCGGTCTACAAGCACGTGCCGAAAATGCCGCCGGTCGGGCCGGAAGAGCCGGGCCCGTTCGCCTTCGCCTCGGAGGAGCGCGTGACGCGCATCCTGAAAGGTGCCGGCTTCATCGACGTGGCGATGGAGCCGCATAATCTCGCGATGGACATCGCCATCGGCGGCGGGCTCGATGCCGCCGTCGACGGCTCACTGCAGATCGGCCCCGCCAGCCGCGCGCTGCAGGGCCATCCGCCGGAGACGTACGCTGCCGCCAAGGCCTCGATCCGCGAGACGCTCGCGCCGTTCCTCAAGGGGCAATCGGTCGCGTTGCCGGGCGCGATCTGGATCGTGACGGCGAAGGCGGGGTAGATTGGAGCGGCCGCACTCCCCTCACACCACATCATCCGGCGCCAGCGCGCAGCCATTGTCCGGATGCGTCTCGACCTGGAGCGTGGTGTGGCCGATGCGGAAGGTGGTCTTCAGCTGCTGCGCGGTCTCCATCAGGAACGCGTCGGCGCTGCCTGCGGGCATCACGAGATGGCAGGTCAGCGCGGTCTCGGTGGTGGAGATCGGCCAGACGTGGAGGTCGTGGATCCCTGAGACGCCGGGCCGCGCCAGCAGGAACGCCTTGATAGCGACGAGGTCGGTGCCCCTGGGCGCTGCCGCCATCGACATGTCGATGGAGCCGCGGAGCAGGTTGGTCGTGCCCCAGAGGATGCTGGCGCAGATGACGAGGCTGGTGAGGGGATCGAGCCAGAGCCAGCCGGTCCAGATGATCAGCGCCGCCGAGAGGACGACACCGAGCGAGACTGCGGCGTCGGCCGCCATGTGCAAGTATGCACCTTCGATGTTGATGTCGTCCTTGCGTCCGCGTGCGAACAGCATGGCGGTAAAGCCGTTGATGAGGATGCCGATGCCGGCGACCACCATCACGGTGACGCCCGCGACCGGCTCGGGCTCGCGCAGCCGCAAGATCGCCTCCCAGCCGATCGCGCCGGTTGCGACCAGCAGGAACACCGCATTCGCCAGCGCCGCCAGAATGGTGGAGGCACGAAAGCCATAGGTGAAGCGGCCGCTCGGCGCGCGCCGCGCCGCGATCGAGGCGCCCCAGGCCACGACCAGGCCGAGCACGTCGGACAGATTATGGCCGGCGTCCGCCAGCAGCGCGGTGGAATTGCCGAGATAGCCGTAAACCGCTTCGGCCACGACCAGCGCGGTGTTGAGCGTAATGCCGATCGCGAACGCCTTGCCGAAATCGGCGGGCGCATGGACATGCCCGTGACCGTGCGAATGGTCGTGGTCATGGCCATGATCATGAGCGTGGCCGTGATCATGGTGGCGATGACCGTGATGGTCGTGACTGCTCAAACCTAGCGCTCCCCGGAAACCGCCAAATCAGGCGCCATTGTAGGCGTTTCGCCCGCGCCGTCACGCCGGAACAGTACGTAGAGTGCCGGCAGCACGAGCAATGTCAGCACCGTCGAGGAGATGATGCCGCCGATCACGACGGTCGCGAGCGGCCGCTGCACCTCGGCGCCGGCGCCGGTGGCGAGCGCCATCGGCACGAAGCCGAGCGAGGCGACCAGCGCGGTCATCAGCACCGGGCGGAGCCGCGTCAGCGCGCCCTCGCGGACGGCGTCCGCAATAGGGCGTCCTTCGCTGCGCAGACGCTCGATGAAGGTGATGATGACGAGGCCGTTGAGCACAGCGACGCCCGACAGCGCGATAAAGCCGACGCCGGCGCTGATGGATAAGGGAATACCGCGCAGCAACAGTGCGGCGACGCCGCCCGTCAGTGCCAGCGGCACGCCGGAGAACACAAGCGCTGCATCCGCTGCCGATCCCATGCCCATGAACAGCAGCAGGAACACCAGCAGCAGTGCCACCGGCACGACGATGGTCAGCCGCTTGGTCGCCGAGACCAGCTGCTCGAACTGTCCGCCCCAGCCGATCCAGTAGCCGGGCGGCAGCTTGACCTTCTCGGTCACCGCCTCCTGGGTCTCGGCGACGAAGGAGCGCAGGTCGCGCCCGCGAACGTTGGTCATGACCACCACGCGGCGCTTGCCGTTCTCGCGGCTGATCTGGTTGGGGCCGGGCGCGATCTCGATTGTCGCAACCGAGGACAGGGGGACGTAGCGGGGTGTCGTGCCCGATGCCCCCGGCCACGCGGTCTTCGTGACCGCGGCTGCATCCTCGCCGGGCGGCAGCGGGATCGGCAGCGACCTGATCGTGTCGGGGTTGGCCCGCAGGATTTCCGGCAGCCGCACCACGATGTCGAAGCGGCGATCGCCCTCGAACAGCTTGCCCACCGGCTTGCCGCCGATCGCGATCTCGACCAGGTTCTGCACCTCGCCGAGACTGAGGCCGTAGCGCGACAGCGCCTGGCGGTCGAGCCTGACAGTGAGGATCGGCAGACCCGCGACCTGCTCGGTCTTCACGTCGGCGGCGCCCTCAATGGCGCGGACCACGCCGTTGACCTGCTGGGCGATACCGGCGAGCACGTCGAGATCGTCGCCGAAGATTTTCACGCCGACGTCGCTGCGGATGCCGGCGATGAGCTCGTTGAAGCGCATCTGGATCGGCTGGGTCATGCCATAGGCGCTACCGGGCAGGGTGTTGGCGGCGCGCTCGATCTCTTCGATCACCTCATTCTTCGGCTTGGCGGGATCGGGCCATTCCTCGCGCGGCCTCAGCGTGACATAGGTGTCGGCGACGTTCGGCGGCATCGGATCGTTGGCGATCTCGGCGGTGCCGACCTTGGAGAAGATGGTCGCGACCTCCGGAACCTGCTTGACTGCCTTCTCAAGCCGGAGCTGCATGTCGACGCTCTGGGTCAGGCTGGTGCCGGGAATCCGGATGGTCTCGATGGTGATGTCGCCTTCATCCAGGCTCGGAATGAACTCGCCGCCCATGCGTGTCGCGGCAAGGATGCTGCCGGCGACGATCAGCACGGCAGCGAACGCGACGCTGCCGCGGTAACGGATGGCGCGCTCGAGCAGCGGCACATAGATCCGCGTGGCCGCCCGCATGAAGACGTTCTCCTTCTCCGAGACCTTGCCGGTGACGACAATCGCCACCGCAGCCGGGACGAAGGTGACCGACAGCAGCGCCGCACCCGCGAGCGCCATCAGCACGGTCAGCGCCATCGGCGTGAACATCTTGCCCTCGGTCCCCGTCAGGGTCAGGACCGGCAAATAAACCACGGCGATGATCAGCGTGCCGAACAGGCTTGGCTTGATGACCTCGCTGCTGCCGTCGCGGATGGTCTGGAGGCGTTCGTCCAGCGTCAGCAGCCGTCCGCGCCGGTGCTGCCCGGCGGCGAGCAACCGCAGGCAGTTCTCGACGATGATGACCGCGCCGTCGACGATGATGCCGAAGTCGATTGCGCCCAGACTCATCAGATTGGCGCTGACCTTGCTCTCGACCATGCCCGTGATCGTGAACAGCATCGAGAGCGGGATGACGCAGGCGGTGATCAGCGCAGCGCGGATGTTGCCGAGGATCAGGAACAGCACCGCGATCACCAGCGCCGCGCCCTCGACGAGATTCTTCTCGACGGTCTGGATGGTCGCTTCGACCAGATGTGTGCGGTCATAGACGGCGCGCGCGATCACGCCATCGGGCAGCGATTTCGCGATCTCCGCGAGCCGGCCCTTCACGCGTTGGGCCACCGTGCGGCTGTTCTCGCCGATCAGCAGCATGGCTGTGCCGAGCACCGTCTCCGTGCCGTTGGCCGAGGCCGCGCCACTGCGCAGGTCCTGGCCTTCCTGGACGTCGGCGACGTCGCGGATGCGGACCGGTACGCCGCCGCGCGAGCCGATCACGATGTCTCTGATGTCCTCGATATCGGCGACCTGGCCGGGCGCGCGGACGAGATATTGCTCGCCATTGCGCTCGATATAGCCAGCGCCGACATTGGCATTGTTGGCGGCCAGCGCCGTCATGATGTCGCGGAAGCCGAGCTTGTAGGCCATCAGCCGGCCGGGGATCGGCAGCACGTGGAATTGCCGCTCATAGCCGCCGATCGAGTTGACCTCGATCACGCCGGGAATGGTACGCAGCTGCGGCTTGATGATCCAGTCCTGGATGGTGCGCAGCTCGGTCGGCGTGAACTCGGCGCCAGTGGGCGATTTTGCGCCGGCCTTTGCCTCGACGGAGTAGACGTAGATCTCGCCAAGGCCGGTCGAGATCGGCCCCATCGCGAGCTCGGTGCCTACAGGAAGCTGGTCCTTCGCCTGCTGGATGCGTTCGTTGACGAGCTGCCGGGCGAAATAGATGTCGGTGCCGTCCTGGAATACGACGGTGACCTGGCTCAGGCCATAGCGCGAGATCGAGCGGGTGTAATCGAGCTTGGGCAGCCCGCCCATCGCGGTCTCGATCGGGAAGGTGATGCGCTGCTCGGCTTCGAGCGGCGACAGGCCCGGCGCGCGCGTGTTGATCTGGACCTGGACGTTGGTGACGTCAGGGACGGCGTCGATCGGCAGGCGCGTGAAATTCCAGGCGCCGAAGGCGCCGACTGCCAGCGCGAACAGGACCACGAGCCATCGTTGACGAATGGAGAAGCCGAGGAAGGCGTCAATCATGATCGGCGTCTCCCTTGCCCATCTCCGCCTTCACGACGAAGCTGTTTTCGGCGACGTAGTGCTCGCCGGGTATGAGGCCGGCGCGGATTTCCACGAATTGCGGATCGGAATCTCCAAGCTCCACCGGGCGCGCCTCGATCTTGTCGCTGTCCTCGCGGACGAACACGATGGTTCGGTTCTCCAGCGTCTGGATCGCACTGCGGCGCACGGCAACCGCGACATTGCGGGCGGCGAGGATCAGCCGCGCCGTGACGAACAGGCCGGGGCGAAGCCGGCCCTCCGGGTTCGGCAGCACCACGCGCGCCAGCGCGGTCTGGGTCTCGCTGCTTCCGATCGGCGCCATGTAGGAGATACTGCCCTTGATCTCGCCGCGGGCGTCGTCGGGATCGATCAGCACCTCGTCGTTGAGGCGGACGCGCCGGAGGTCCTGCCGGTAGATCGACAGATCGACCCAGATGGTCGCGAGGTCGGCGACGACGAAGGCCGGCTTCTGCTCGGAGACGTATTCGCCGAGCGAAATCTGCCGCTCGATGACGGTGCCGGCGATCGGCGCCTTGAGCTCGTAGACGGTCAGGCTCTGGTTGCTCTCGATGCTGGCGAGCAGATCGTCCTTGCCGACCTTGTCGCCGATCCGCTTCTGGATCGATTTGGCGAGGCCCGGAAAGCGCGGGGTGACCTGCACCACGGCCTCCTGGTTGGCGCGCAAGATGCCGTTGAAGGACAGCGTATCGGTCAGCGTGGCGCTCGCGGCTTCCGCGAGCGTCACGCCGGCAGCGGCGAGCTTGACGTCGGAGATGCGGATGCGGTCGGCGCCATGCTCATCCTGCTCGACATGATCGTTCTGCCTCTCCGGCTTCTTCTCTTCGGTATGCGCGGCGGGCGCGACCCTGGCCGGGGCGAGCAGGGAATAGCCGTAGGCGCCGAGCGTGGCGGCAAGGATGGCGATGAGGACGGTGGAGGACGTCTTCATCGCGCGCTCTCCCGCGCCAGCGCAAACGGATTGCCGACGAGGCCTTCGATGGTGGCAACGCCGGCATGGAAGTTCTGCAGCGCCTCCTGCTCGCGAAGCCGCGCCTGGGCGACGCTGGCTTGGGCATCGAGCACCTCCAGCAGGGTGAAGCGGCCCTGGCCGTAGCCCTGCGAGATCGCTTCCGAGGCCTCGGTGGCCTTGGGGATCGCAGTCTCGCGCAGCACCGCGAGCTCGCGCAAGGAGCCCTGGAGCGAGTCGTAGGCGCGGCCGGCGATCACGATCAGCGTGTTGCGGTTGGCCTCGCGCTCGGCCCTGGTCTTGGCCAGGCTTTCCTGGGCTGAGAGGATGTTGCCCTGGTTCTGGTCGAACACGGGGATCGGCACCGAGACGGTGAGGCGCGCCGCATCGTCATTGGTCTCGTTGAAATGGCGCCAGCCGGCCGCGATCCGCACGTCGGGATAGGGCCTGAGCCGCGCCATCAGCAGCTCGGCATTGCGTTGCGCATACACTGCGGTCCAGCGCACCAGCTGCGGATTGGCGTCGATGGCGGCGACGACAGACTGGAACGTCGGCGGCCGTCCCATGGTGTCGAGCCGACCGGAGACCTCGCCGAATTTCGCCACGGGATCGCCCATCAGCACCGCGAGCTCGCGCCGGGCGCTCGCCAGCGTCGCCTTGAAACGCTCGCGGTCGGCCTTCACCAGCGCCGAGGCGACCTCGGCGCGGCCGGTCTCTGCCGGCGAAGAGGCGCCGGCCTCGACACGGCGGCGGAGCAGCGGCGTCAGGCGATCGATCGCGGCAATCTGCTCGTCGAGGATCTGGATGCGGCGCTGCGCGCCGAGCACGCTGAGGAAGGCGATCGCGGTCTCCGACAGCACCTCGAGCCTGATTGCTTTGCGCTGGATTGCGGCGACCTCGATGCCGGCCGCGCCCGCCGCGATCCGCGCGTCGCGCTTGCCGAACAGCTCAAAAGCCTGGCTGATCTGGAGCGTGGTCTCGGCCGATCTGGTGCCGCGATAGATGCCCGAGCCGAACGAATTGTCCTGCTCATAGGACAGTTCGGGATTGAGCAGGGCGCCCGCCTGGATGCGCTGGCCCGTGGCGACGCCGATGTCGCGCTCCGCCGCCGTCAGGCGCGGGCTCGCGGCCAGCGCGCGCGTCAGCGCCGCGCGCATCGTCAGGGTCTGGGCGTGGGCGTGCTGCGTCAGCCAGGGGCTGACGAAAATCGTCATCGCGCACGAAAGGCGCGCGGCAGTCCGTCTGCAAGACATGAAGGTGACCTGTGAACAAAAGCATCGTGGGCGCACGCGGCGCCCGACTGGTCAGTTCAGGTCAGATGTTCTGGGGGGCGGGGATTCGGTGTCAGGCGCAATGCCGATCAGCGCAGGCGCGCGCTGCGGAACCGGTGCGGCAACGAAGTCGGCTGCTGCTTCCGCCTGCATCAGCTGCGCCACGGCGACGGAGAAGCAGCCGTGGCAGTGATGGCCGCCGAGTGCCTTGTGATCGCCATGACCGATGGAACCGTTGTCGACGATCGAGGCGATCTCCGAGCCGCCTGCGGGGCTGGTGACATCGATGTCGTGGGCGCCATGGAGCGCGCCGGAGAGCAGATACATGACCGCAACGAATACAGCCACGAGCCCGCGCCAGTTGCGCGAGCGGCTCGATCGATTGGCTGTGCAGGTGGCAGTCACGATATGACTCGAGTTCCCCGATCCGGCTGCGGTACCACGGCGGCCGCAACGATGTCGACCCGCAACATTGTTACGTGTGCGAAACGCGATGTCGCCCCTACGCCTTTTCCTCCCAGATCATCGCCAGATGCACGATGGTCTGGACCGCCTTCTCCATGTCCTGCCGGCTGACCCATTCCAGACGCGAATGAAAGGCGTGCTCGCCGGCAAAGATGTTGGGGCAGGGCAGGCCCATGAAGGAGAGGCGCGAGCCGTCGGTGCCGCCGCGGATCGCGGTCCGCATCGGACGAAGGCCGGCGCGTCGGATCGCCTCGATCGCGTATTCGAGGATGTGCGGGTGACGGTCGATCACCTGCTTCATGTTGCGGTACTGCTCGCGGACCTCGAACTTGTAGGTCGAGCGCGGATAATCCTTCATCACATCCTTGACGATGGTCTCGAGCAGGATCTCCTTCTCCTTCAATCCTTCCTCGGTGAAGTCGCGCACGATGAACGAGAGGGTCGCCTGTTCCAGCGCGCCTTCGATGCCGACCGGATGCAGGAAACCCTGCTTGCCCGACGTCGTCTCCGGCGAGCAGCCTTCCTTGGGCAGCCGCTCGACGATGGCCGCCGCAATCTTGATCGCGTGCTCCATCTTGCCCTTGGCATAGCCGGGATGGGCGCTCACGCCGGTGATGGTAATGGTGGCGCCGTCGGCGGAGAACGTCTCGTCCTCGACACTGCCCGCGCTCTCGCCGTCCATGGTGTAGCCGAAATCGGCCCCCAACTTCTTGATGTCGACATTGTCGACGCCGCGGCCGATCTCTTCATCCGGCGTGAACAGGATCTTGATGGTGCCGTGCTTCACATCAGGGTTGTTGATGAAGAAATGCGCGGCATCCATGATCTCGGCGACGCCGGCCTTGTTGTCGGCCCCGAGCAGCGTGGTGCCGTCGGTGGTGATGATGTCGTTGCCGATCTGGTTCTTCAGCGCGGGGTGCTCGGCAAAGCGGATCACCTGGGTCGTATCGCCCGGCAAGGTGATGTCGCCGCCGCGATAGTTCTTCACGACTTGCGGCTTCACATCCTTGCCCGTGACGTCGGGCGAGGTGTCCATGTGTGAGCAGAAGCAGATCACCGGCACCTTCTTGTCGGTGTTGGCGGGGATCGTTGCGTAGACATAGCCGTAATCGTCGAGATGGGCGTCGGCGACGCCCATGGCCTTTAGCTCGGTGACGAGGACGCGGCCGAGATCCTTCTGCTTCTCGGTCGATGGCGAGGCCGGGGAATTCGGATCGGACTGGGTGTCGATGGTGACGTAACGCAGGAAGCGCTCGGTCACGGTATGGACGAAGGTCAGGGACATGTCTGTTCAAACCGCCGGGTCTTTTGGGAGCAGGTCTTGGGAAGCAGGTCTTGGGAAGCAACCGGTATACCAGAAAAGCGGGCCGCGTTGCGGCCGGACGAAGGCGAATCCGACTAAACGAAAGGGAGCATCAGATCGCCTCTTTCAGTTCCTTGACCGGGCGGAACGCGACCTTCTTGCTGGCCTTGATGTGGATCGCCTCGCCGGTGGCGGGATTGCGGCCGGTGCGGGCGGCCCGCTTGCGGACCTGGAGGATGCCAAGCCCGACGATGCGGACGCGGTCGCCCTTCTTCAGATGCCTGGTGATCAGCTCGACGAGGTCGGTGAGGACGGCCTCGGCGTGCTTCTTCGAGAGGTCCTGGCTTTCCGCGATCTCGGCCGCGAGGTGCTTGAGCGTGATCGTGGCCGGAGCAGCTGCCTTCTTCGCCATATCTGGCCTCCTCGGGTGTCGCGCGGAAGCTTGCCGGGGCTCCCAAACTGCCAAGTTCCACAGGCCTAGACGATTCGGGATGAGACTGACTATGCCGGTCAGCGGGCGTGGGATTTTCGCGTGATTTCTCAATCGAATCCGCGCGTTCCTGCCGGCTGATAGGTCGAGATGCGGCACGATACTGCTAATCGGAATGAAGAGCCGATACTAAGCCTTTGAAGATGTTGTCACAATGTCGAGAGGAAGACAGCGCTCGACCCCCGCAGGCTCCGGCTTGGGCGCATCCACATCGAGACGATCAGTGCCGTGTCCCCGTAGCCAATCGGATTGCATGCACGTCGCGGTTAATGTTCAAGTGCCCGCGTGAACCCAAATGCGGCCGATAGCACGGCAGCAGGGGCGGCGGGGGCCGTTCGGATCGCAATTGATTTCGCCCAAGGCCGCGTTTGCGCGGTGTTACTTGGCGCGATGGCTTTTGCTGCGGTCTATTTCCTCGTCTACCCTGTCTGGCGATCGCAATTCCTGGTGGAGATCTGGTTCACCGAGGGATGGAACGCCTATTTTCAGGACGCGGCCGGCGCCGGTCGAGCGCTCTATCCCCCGTCTGATGCGCTGATCGTCAACAACTACCCGCCATTGTCCTTCTATGCGGTCGGCGCACTCGGCAGGATGCTTGGCGCCGACAATCTGTTCATCGGCCGTGCACTCTCGCTGACCGCGGTGATCGCGATCGCCGTCGAGATATTCGCCTGCGTCAGGCTTCTATCGGGAGGACTGGCTGGAGGCCTGTTGGGGGCCTTCTGGTACGTCGCGATCACGTCGCACAACTTCACCGCATATGCGGGTGCGAACGATCCCCAACTCGCCGGCGAGGCGATCATGGGCCTCGGATTGGTCTTGTTCCTGTCGCGCCAGCAGTCCGGCCGCTCGGTGCTCGGTCCTTTGCTCTTGATGGTGCTGGCCGGTTTCTGGAAGCACAACATGATCGCGATCCCGCTGGCGGCGATCGCGTGGCTTCTTATCAGGCGCGGCCGCTCTGCTTTCCCCGACATCGCGGTCAGCGCAGCCGTCGCGGCCGCGGGGCTAGCGCTCTGCGGGGTTCTGTTCGGTCTCGACTTCTTCAGAAACATCTTCGTCAGCAGGCACTATGGCTTCTCGCACTTGCTTGCGAACGTAGGTCACCTCCAATGGTCGGCTCCGGCGTTTCTCTCTTGGCTGACATGGGTTCTGTTCTCGAGAAGCCAGGCTGCAAAATTTACGGCCTTGCACGTACCCATCGGCCTCGGGGCATGCTTGCTGCAATGGCTCGGCGACAAAATCTATGGCAATGCCGAATTCGATCTCATCATCGCGCTTGCCGTTGGCGTGGGCGTCGCCTTCGAAGAGATCAAGACCTCGCCGTTTGTTCGCCTGATTGGCGAGAACGGCACACGCGTCGTGCTGGTCTCGTTTTTGCTGCTTCGCTTCGTTGCCAGCGATCGCCAGGAACCGCTTCTTGTGATGTTCGACCGGGACTTCGAGCATCAGTTCTTGCTCAGCGAGCTCGCGGTCAAGCGCGAAGCTGAAATTGTCTCTCAGACCAGCGGCGACGTCGCATGTACGGTGAAGGTGGTCTGCCGGGAGGCCGGCAAGCCGTTCGTCGTCGACGACTTCAAAATCGACGAGATGTTGGCGACGAAGCAAATGTCGCCTGATGGGCTGCATCGGCTCCTTTCCGATCGAGGTATCCAGACGTTCACGAACAGTCTTGCGACATCGGCCACCGTGAACACATCGCTAAGCCATGCATGGGCGCGCGGCGCGCTCGGACGCTGAAACGCAAGAGCCCCACCGGCCCGGGCTCGGTGGGCTCGAATTTAGTCTGCAGACCAAACTGGCCACCCTGAAGCCGCGGCGCTCGCGAACGAACAGGGCCGGCAAGTCAGAGGTCCTCGGCATACCCAGGATACGCCGTACCAGGCTCCGTTAAGGCGTCTCTCTAAATGATTGATATTCCGCCATAAATGGCGCGAGAGACGGGGCTCGAACCCGCGACCTCCGGCGTGACAGGCCGGCGCTCTAACCAACTGAGCTACTCCCGCGTGACGCGTATGTGTCCGCGCGGAACGAGGGGGGACTTAAAGGGGGGACATGGTGAAGTCAAGGACGTTGCGTTCACGGGGAGCAAACGCCGGCTGGAGCGGGGCGGGACCGTATCGCTATGGTCCGAACAGCTGGCTCCGGGCGCCGAATCAATCAATGGTGATGCAAGCTCCACGGGCTATTTCCGAGGACAATTGGCTTGACCGTCGGCTCGCGCGCCTTCCAGGCCGGCGCGGATTTCGCGATGTTGCTGGCCGCGCGCAAATACTGATGGGACGACGTCGGCGCCAGGATTCAGCAACACTCCAGCGGCAGTCGGCTCGGAGTTTTTGGCCTCAATTCTTCAGAGATCGGCCAAAAGCAAAAGGCCGCCCTGAAGGGCGGCCGTTTTGTCTCAAAACGGACCTTTTCCGCAATCAGCGGATCGTCGAGGCGCCCGAGCTCGTGACCGCCACCGGCTTGCCGGCCTTGATCACGTGGGTGGACTGGGCGGTCTGGCTGTAATCGGCGTTGGTGCGGGCTGCGATCCCGAAGGCGGCAACTGCGATGCCGGCCACCAGCGCCACCACCACGATCTTCAGGTGGGTACCCCGATCTGCAGAGTGAATTGAGTGGTTCATCCGAGCCTCCCGACGGGCTTTGGCGCCGTCTGTAGGCCGATGTCTTAAGGAGCATCTGTTTCCGCATCGTTTCGCCGGTTCGGCAAAATGGTTTCATCCGGCCATTTCAGGACGGCATAAGTGGTTTTACCTGCCGCGTAATCGCGGGGGCCAATTCCCTTCGCCATGATCGTTTCCGTCGGCCGCGAACGATCCGGCAAGGGAGAAGCACCATGAACCGTCGAACCATCCTTGAGGCCACCTTGCTTGGAACCGCCTTTGCGGCGTCGGGCGCGAGCGCGCCAGTGGCCGCAGCCCAGGAGACTGCGCGGCCGGCCTATGTAATGGCCAGGGACGGCACAAAGCTGTTCGTGCAGGACTGGGGCAGCGGGCCACCGGTGCTGCTGCTGTCGGCCTGGACCTTCGACGCCAGTAGCTGGGGCAGCCAGATCGCGGCCCTTAATGCGAAAGGCTTCCGCTGCGTTGCGCCCGACCGGCGCGGGCATGGCCGGTCCGAGATGCCGTCTTCGGGCTATGATTTGGAGACGCTGACCGATGACGTCGCCGCGGTGATCGAGGCCCGCGACCTGCGCGACGTGACGCTGGTGGGCTTCTCGATGGGGACGGCCGAGGCGGTGAACTACCTCGGCCGTTACGGATCGGACCGCATCGCAAGGCTGGTGCTGGTCGCGCCGACGACACCGTTCCTGGTCAAGACCGAGGACAATCCGAATGCGGTCCCGAAGGCGATGATCGAGGCGGACAACGCGGCGGTCGCGCGCGACTTCGCAAAATGGATCGCGGCGAACGAAGCGCCGTTCTTCACCCCTGACACGCCCGAGATCACGCGGACCTGGATCCGCGAGATGATGCTGAGCGTGCCGCTGCCGGTGGCGCTGGCGTGCCGCAAGAGCACCGCGTTCGCCGATCTGCGCGCGGCTGCCGCCAGGATCGATCGGCCGACGCTGATCCTCCATGGCGACAAGGACGCCAGCGCGCCACTGCCATTGACGGGCGCCAAGACCGCAAAGCTGATCAAGGGCAGCAAGCTGATTGTCTATGAGGACGCGCCGCATCCGCTGCCGCTGACGCACAGCGAGCGGCTGATGGCGGACATGCTCGCTTTCATGAGCGCGTAAGCGCGCTCAGCTCGCCCGCTCGATGTCGGCGCGGATGGTCCGCGCCGCCCAGACGAACAGCAGGGCGCCGAGAGTGGTCGTGACCGCCGCCGAGAGCAGGGAATAGCGCACCGCGTCGGCGCCGTAGCTGCCTTTCAGCGCGTCGTTGACCACGCCGACCGCGAGCGGACCGACGCCCTGGCCGAAGCAGGTCGCGGTGAGCGCGATCAGGGCAGAGGCGAGCGCGCGCATGCTTGGCTTCGCCACCGTCTGCGCGATCGCGAAGATCGGCCCGAGATGGAAGCCGACCAGGAACGAGGTCAGCGCCAGCATCGCCACCATCATCGCAAAATCCTGCGTCAGCATGCACAGCGCAAAGACGGGGCCGGCGAGGCCTGAGGTGATCGCCGGCGCCCACAGCTTCCAGCGGTCGTCGCGGCGGCTCACTTGCGCCACGACGAAGCCGCCGAGCAGGGTGCCGGCCATGCCGGCGAGCCCCTTGAACGTGCCGGCATAGGTGCCGATCTCGGCGCTCGACAGATGATGCACGCGCGCCAGGAACGGCGGGATCCAGGCCGCCGTCGCATAGTTCGTGTAGGTGGTGAGACAGAAGCCGATCAGCACGATGATGAAGCTTTGCTGGGAGACGAGGAAGCGCAGCGTCGGCCCGAGCGGCTCGGGCACGAAGCTTTCCTGCATCGCGCCACGCTTCGGCTCCGAGATTGTCAGCCACAGGATCAATGCGAGCAGCATGCCCGGCACGCCCGCGACATAGAAGGCCATCCGCCAGCCATAGTGCTGGTTGACATAGCCGCCGATGAAATAACCGAGGAAGACGCCGAGATAGGTGCCGATGGCGTAGATGCCGAGCGCGCGCGGGCGCTCGTTCTTGGCAAAGAGATCGGCGACGATCGATTGCGAGGCGGGGGAGCCGGCGGATTCGCCGATGCCGACGCCGATCCTGGCAAAGGCCAGCGCGGTCACGCTCGAGGCCATGCCGCACAGCGCCGTCATCGCGCTCCAGAACGCGAGGGCCAGCGCCACGATGTTGCGGCGGTTGAGCCGGTCGGCGACGCGCGCGATGGGGATTCCGAGCAGGGAATAGAACAGCGCGAAGCCGAAGCCTGCGAGCAGGCCCATCATGGTATCGCTGAGCTGAAATTCCTTCTTGATCGGCTCGATCAGGCCATTGAAGATCGTGCGGTCGAGAAAGTTCAGCGCGTAGATGATGGTAAGCAGCCCCAGCACATAGTAGCGCCGCGCCGACGGCGTTGCCGCGGCGGCCGTTTGCACCGGCACCTGTGACGTGACATCGACCATCGCTTCCCCCAATTTGTCTTTGTTATCTTTATGGGTCCAGCCCTTATTGGAGCTGGTTGCGTGAGAGCGTTTTCGAGCGAAGTGGATACCGGTTCGCGTGAAGAAAACGCGTCAAACAAAAGCCAGAGCCTCGCCCGATCACCTCGGACGAGGCTCTACCCTTCGCGAATGTAGTTCCCCGCTTCGAACTCGACCAGCGGCGCGCTTGCGTCGAATGAGACACCGACGGGGTCGCGGCCCGCCTCCATCGCCTCGAGTTGGTCGCCCAGCATGCGCCGGATCATCAGGATGCCGCGGTCGCTCTGGCCGAAATGCTCGTCGGAATGCACCGTCACCGGGCCCTGGCCGACCTGCGCCTCGTAATCGCCGGGGAATTGCTGGTGCTCTTGCTCCGTCATGTCCCACCAGAATTTTCCGTTGAACTTCGAGCGCATGCGGCCGATGTCGCCGGAATTTTTCACGCGGCCGGCGACATAGATGCGGAACGAGGTGTCGTCGATCGGCAGCGTCCAGCCGATCGATTCCACGCGGGCGAACTGCGCCACGCGCGGGTTCGGCACCACTCGCAAGGTGGGGAGGGCGGCTTCTGTGACGCGGTAAAACGCACGGCCGTCGTCCTGCTTGCGGATCGAGCGCACGGCGATGCCGCGCGGCGTCTTGTCGAACTTCACTTCCGGCATCGAGGCCATCATGTCAGTGAATTGCGGCCCCGAGAACGAGCCGTGCAGCACCGGCACGTGGTAGGGATCGACCACGTTCTCGAAATGCTGCAGCCAGTTGCAGGGGATGACCGCAGGCCCCCCGCCGCCGATCGAGGTATCGTCGGCCTCGACGAACTCTCCGTCGTCCATGTTTTCAAGGCACTCGTAGCGCGGCAGCACTGGGCGTTTCTCGGCCGGGCCCATATAGGCAAAGATCAACCCGTAGCGCTCCTCGACCGGGTACCATGGCTGGCGCACCTTGTCCTTGAACTGGCCGCCGTCGGGCTCACAGGGCTGCTCCAGGCAATGGCCCTCGGTGTCGAACTTCCAGCCGTGATAGCAGCAGCGGATGCCGTCCTCTTCGACCTTGCCGTAATAGAGCGTGGTGCCGCGATGGCAGCAGCGGGCGTGGAGGAGGCCGACGCGGCCGTGCTTGTCGCGAAACAGGATCAGATCCTCGCCGAGCGCGCGCACCTTCTTCGGCGTGTCGGTGGCGTCGCTGGTGAGCCCGACCGGATGCCAGTAGCGGCGGAGCAGTTCCCCCATCGGCGCGCCGCGCGCAACAGAGGTGAGCTCGGTGCGCGTCTGCGCCGGCTTCATCGCATAGGCCGTGCCGAGATCGCGATCCCGCTGGGTGATCGTCATGCTTGTTCCTCCCGCCGCAGGCCTTGTGGCCGGGTCGTTTCTGGTGCGGTGACCCCAGTGAAAAATAGTTCGATGACAATGTCAACGATCTTCCTGGATGCCTCTTAATTGCATTTCGATCAGGCTGGGGAGGTTGCGCTACCAAGGCTTGGCACGTCCTGGCTTTCTTGGCAGAGGTGGACCATGAGCCAGACATCGAGCAGGGACGGACGCGCATCGTCCGATACGGACGACAATCACTCGCCGGCGCCGATCACCGTGATGCTGTCGTCACGGCTGATGGTGCTGGCCAACCTGCTCAAGCGCGGTGCGATCCTGCGCTACAAGCGCCTGGCCGGACTGTCCTCGGTCGAGTTCGGTCTGGTTGCCTCGCTCGGCCGGCGACCGCCGATGAGCGTGGCGCGGCTCGCCGAGGCCGTCGGTCAGGACAAGGGCCAGATCAGCCGTGCGCTGGCTGAACTGGTCTCGCGCAAGCTGATCGCGAAGTCCGAGAATCCCAAAGACAGCCGCGAGGTGCTGGTGTCGCTGACGCCGGCCGGGCTCGCCGCGCATGACGCGATCGTCCAAGGCGCACAGGAACGCAACCGGATGCTGCTCGCGCAATTGAGCAACGACGAGTTGGAGACGTTGCTTGCGCAAATCGATCGTCTCACCGCGACGGCGGAAGCGATGCTCGAAGCCGAGAAGGTTTCGCGCTGATCGCGCAGCAATCTCCGGAAATATTCGAGTGCTTCTAAGAGACTCTCTAAGAGTCGTTCTAAGAGCCTTTCAATTAGCGATATCGCGCGCGCTCCCCTAAGCGTCACCCAATCGCATGCCGTCCCGGGACAGGCGGCATGACGCATCATGTTGCACTTTTGGGGTGGCGCGTTGAACAGTCTTGGAATGCTGCGGTCGGCCGTATTGGCGACCGCGTCCGTTTGGGTTTTGATGCCGCAGGTATCGCTTGCACAATCGCCGGCGCAGAGTGGCGCGCAGAGCCTGCCGCCGGTAAACGTGGCTGCACCGGAGCAGCGCCGCCGCGCGGCCGTCCGCGCACCGCGCCGGACGCAAGGCCCGGTGCAGACGGCCGACAGCCGGAAACCGCAGCCACAGCGCAACGTCGGAATCGTCGAGACGCCACGTGGACCGGTGCAAGGTTACGTCGCTCATCGCAGCTCATCCGGCACCAAGACCAACACGCCGATCATGGAGACGCCGCAGTCGGTCTCGGTGATCGGCGCCGAGCAGATCCGCGACCAGAAGCCGAACAAGCTCGACGAAGTGCTGCGCTACACCGCCGGCGTGCGCGCCGGCACCTTTGGCGCTGACACCCGCAACGACTGGTGGCTGATCCGCGGCTTCAAGTCCGACGACGTCGGGCTGTTCCTCGACGGCATGCAGCTGTTCTACACGTCCTATGCAAGCTGGAAGCTGCAGCCGCCGAACATGGAGCGCGTCGAGGTGCTGCGCGGTCCGTCGGCCGTGCTCTATGGCGGATCGAGCCCGAGCGGCATCGTCAACGTCATCAGCAAGATGCCGCCGGCCGAGCCGGTTCGCTACATCGAGACCGGCGTCAACAATTTCGGCAACGCCTATGTCGGCTTCGATGTCGGTGGTCCCGTCGCGACGCAGCCCCGGGACGGCAAGCTGTTCTACCGCGTCGTCGGCCAGGTCCAGAACGGCAACACGCAGGTCAACTTCACGCCCGACAACAACTACTTCATCGCGCCGTCCTTCACCTGGAAGCCGGATGCCGACACCACCTTCACGGTGCTGGCCTCGGCCTCGAAGCAGGACACCCGCGGCATCAACTTCCTGCCCTATCAGGGCACGGTGACCAACGCGCCGTTCGGCAAGATTCCGACCAGCTTCTTCGCGGGCGATCCCAACGTCGACAAGTTCACGCGCGAGCAGGAGATGCTTGGCTACCAGTTCGAGCGCAATCTCACCGACGACCTCACGTTCCGGCAGAACGCGCGGTTTGCGCATATCGACCTGACCTATCGCGGCTTCGTCGGCAATGGCTGGGACAATATCAACACGGCCACAATGGCCCGTTACAATTGGTATGCGAAGAACACCGCCAACCAGGCCGATCTCGACAATCAGCTCGAGTACCGCTTCAACACCGGCCCGGTGAAGCACACGATGCTGTTCGGGGTCGATCTGAAGGGCTATCAGATCGACGACTACCAGGCGTTTAACTTCGGCACGGTGCCGTCCATCAACGTCTTCAGTCCCGCCTATGGCCTGGACATTCCGCTCACCGGCGCGCCGTTCCGCAACTTCCTGCTCACGCAGAAGCAGGCCGGCACCTACGTCCAGGACCAGATGAAGCTCGGTAATTTCGCGCTGGTGCTGAGCGGCCGCAATGACTGGGTCGAGACGACGCAGGCCGCCCGCGACACGGGCGCAAACATTGCCCAACGCGACGACAGCAGGTTCAGCGGGCGCGCCGGGCTGATCTACAACTTCGACAACGGCATCGCGCCCTACGTCTCCTATTCGACGAGCTACAATCCGATCATCGGGCTCAACGCGCAGAACCAGCTGTTTCTGCCGGAGACCGCGAAGCAGGCCGAGATCGGCGTGAAGGTCGCGCCCAAGGGATTTGACGGCTATTTCACCGCGTCGCTGTTCGACCTGAAGCGCCAGAATGTGGCGACCACCGATCCGTCGAATGTCCTGCTGCAAAACCAGACCGGTGAGGTGACGTCGCGCGGCATCGAGCTCGAAGCGGTGGCCAACGCCACCAAGGAACTGAAGTTCATCGGCGCGTTCACCGCCTATCATCTCTTCACCAGCAAGGACCTCGATCCGACCCTGATCGGCAAGACGCCGACCAACACGCCGGAGATGCTGATCTCGGGCTGGGCGGACTACACCTTCAAGGACGGACCGCTCGAGGGATTTGGTTTCGGCGGCGGCGTGCGTTATGTCGGCGCGTCCTGGGCCGACACCGCCAACACTCTGGAAGTTCCCGCGGTGGTGCTTGGAGATCTCGCGGTCCATTACGAATGGCAGAACTGGCGTACGGCCATCAACGTGGTCAACCTGACCGACAAGATTTATGTCGCCAGCTGCGCGTCGGCATCGTCCTGCTTCTACGGCGACCGCCGCCGCATCACCGCGAGCCTCGCCTACAAATGGTGAGCGCAGGCGAGGGGAGGGCATCGTGAAGGCGCGCACGGTCCGGCTCTGGTCCATGGTCCACACCTGGACCAGCCTGATCTCGACCCTGTTCCTGCTTTTGCTCTGCCTGACCGGCCTGCCGCTGATCTTCCATCACGAGATCGATGAGCTCCTGGGCTACGCCCCCCAGCCCGAAGCTCATGCGAGCGCGGCGCGCGCGACGCCCCAAGTCGTCGCCGACGCCGCGCTCGCCGCCGATCCCGGCCGCGTCCTGCAATATGTTTCCTGGGACAAGGACGAGCCCGGGATCGTAACGGCCTTCACCAACAGCGCGCCCGATGGTGCGCCTGACAACGCGACCGTGCGTGCCTTCGACGCGGTCTCGACCAAGCTGCTCGGGCCGGTCGGCGTCGGGCCGATTCTGATCGTGCTCAAGCTGCACACCGACATGTTCGCCGGCCAGGCCGGAAAGTTGTTCCTCGGCGCGATGGGGCTGCTGTTCGGTGTGGCGATTGTCTCCGGCGTGGTGCTGTACTGGCCGTTCACCCGCCGCCTGCGCTTTGCCACCATCCGTGACAGCGCCGCGCGCCGCGTCCGCTGGCTCGACTGGCACAATCTGATCGGCGTGGTGACGGTGGCCTGGGCGCTGGTCGTGGGCTTGACCGGCGTCGTCAACACCTGGGCCGAGCTGATGCTCAACCAGTGGAAGGCGACCGAGCTCGCCAGCATGGTCGCGCCCTATGCCGGCAAGCCGCCGCCGGTACGTCTCGCCTCGCTCGATGATGTCGTCGTGCGCGCCAGGCAGGCTGCGCCCGGCATGGAGGTCGCCTTCATCGCCTTCCCGGGCACGCCGTTCACGTCCTCGCACCATTTCGCCGCTTTTATGCGTGGCGACACCGCTTTGACCGCGCGCCTGCTCAAGCCGGTGCTGCTCGACGGCGAAACCGGGGAGGTCACGGATATCAGGGCGCTGCCACTTTACCTTCAGGCGCTGCTGATCTCCCAGCCGCTGCATTTCGGCGATTATGGCGGGATGCCGCTCAAGGTGATCTGGGCCGCGCTCGACGCGCTCACCATCGTTGTGATCGGCAGCGGCCTCTATCTCTGGGTGGCACGGCGGCGCAAGCGTGCCCCTGCCAAAGCCGAAACATTCGCCAGACGAGCCCGGGTCCCGTCGTGATGCATGGCTTCTCTGACCGCGCGCGGCTGTGGACACGTGTCTTTGCTGCACCTGGCCTGCTCGCGGCCGCGACCATCACCGGTCTCCTGGCTGCATTGCTGTGGGGAACGGTCGGCCAGTATGTCGCCTGGGTGACAGTGGGAGCGCCGGTCGCGGTCGTTGCCTGGGTTTGGGTGCGCCGGCGGCCCCAAAAAACCGGGCCATTTTCGCCGACGATGCGCGGCAAATAGCCGGCGCCGCCTGTGCGCCGCAATCTTAGAACGGCTGCCCTGCAAAACTGTGGCCGCCCTTGCTGGGTTTGCCGATCTGCTCCATACCAGCGTGGGGTGATTCCGGGATTTCTACCGTGCCGGGGGCGGCAAAGGGCCTGAAAAGAGCGTGTCTTGCGCCCATTGGTGCACTGCGCTAAGGCTCAGAACAATTCCAAATCGGACGAATCCGTGGCTGTCCCGAGGCTGCGGGAAAAAGGGCTCGCCATGAGCGGCATTCTACAGAACTATCTTCCACTCGTCGTCTTTATAGGGGTAGCTGCTATCATCGGCCTGGTGCTGCTGATCGCGCCCTTCATCGTGGCGTTCCAGCAGCCGGACCCGGAAAAGCTGTCGGCGTATGAGTGCGGTTTCAACGCCTTCGACGACGCCCGCATGAAGTTCGACGTCCGCTTCTATCTGGTCGCGATCCTCTTCATCATCTTCGACCTCGAGGTGGCGTTTCTGTTTCCCTGGGCGGTGGCGTTCGGCAAGCTTGGTGCGACCGGCTTCTGGTCCATGCTGGTGTTCCTCGCCGTGCTGACGGTCGGCTTCGCCTATGAATGGAAGAAAGGCGCACTCGAATGGGATTGAACCCTGCACCATCAGCTGGCCCGATCGTAACGCCGGCCCCCAAGGGCATCCTGGATCCGTCGACCGGCAAGCCGGTCGGGGCCAATGATCCGTTCTTCCTCGAGGTCAATCACGAGCTGTCAGACAAAGGCTTCTTCGTGGCCGCGACCGACGACCTCATCACCTGGGCCCGCACCGGCTCGCTGATGTGGATGACCTTCGGTCTCGCCTGCTGCGCGGTCGAGATGATGCAGGTGTCGATGCCGCGCTACGACGTCGAGCGTTTCGGCTTCGCCCCGCGTGCCTCGCCGCGCCAGTCCGACGTGATGATCGTCGCCGGCACGCTGACCAACAAGATGGCGCCGGCGCTGCGCAAGGTCTACGACCAGATGCCCGAGCCGCGCTACGTCATCTCGATGGGCTCCTGCGCCAATGGCGGCGGCTATTATCACTATTCCTACTCGGTCGTGCGCGGCTGCGACCGCATCGTGCCGATCGACATCTACGTGCCGGGCTGCCCGCCCACGGCGGAAGCGCTGCTCTACGGCGTGTTGCTGCTGCAGAAGAAGATCCGCCGCACCGGCACCATCGAACGCTAAGGTTTTACGTCATGGACGACGCCAAGCTCGACGCCCTGGGGCAGACGATCGTGAGCGCGCTTCCGGGCGCCGCCCTCGGTCACTCTGTCGCCTTCAACCAGCTCACGGTTGATGTCGAGGCCAGCAAGATCGTCGAGGTGGTCACGTACCTCCGCGACGATCCGAACTGCCGTTTCGTCAACTTCACCGACATCACGGCGGTGGACTATCCGGATCGCGAGAAGCGTTTCGACGTGATTTATCACTTCCTGTCACCGACCCTGAACGCCCGCATCCGCCTCAAGGCCCAGGCCGACGAGACCACGCAGGTGCCGTCGCTGATCGAGGTGTTCCCCGGTGCCGACTGGTTCGAGCGCGAGGCCTATGACCTCTACGGCGTGTTCTTCGTCGGCCATCCTGACATGCGCCGGCTGCTTACCGATTACGGTTTCGAGGGCCATCCGCTGCGCAAGGATTTCCCGCTGACCGGCTTCCTCGAGGTCCGCTACGACGACCAGGAGAAGCGCGTGGTGTACGAGCCGGTGCGCCTGAACCAGGAGTTCCGCAAGTTCGACTTCCTCTCGCCGTGGGAGGGGGGCGACTATCCGGTCCTTCCGGGGGATGAGAAGGCGGGGCCGAAGAGCTGATCATGAACGAGCAACCAGAAGTCCTCCGTAACTTCACCATCAACTTCGGGCCGCAGCATCCGGCCGCGCACGGCGTGCTGCGCCTGGTGCTGGAGCTCGACGGTGAAGTCGTCGCCCGCGTCGATCCCCATATCGGCCTGCTTCACCGCGGCACCGAAAAGCTGATCGAGCAGAAGACCTATCTCCAGGCGATCCCGTATTTCGACCGGCTCGACTACGTCGCGCCGATGAACCAGGAGCACGCCTTCTGCCTCGCCGCCGAAAAGCTGCTCGGCATCGGGGTGCCGCGCCGCGGCCAGCTGATCCGCGTGCTCTATTGTGAAATCGGCCGCATCCTGTCGCATCTGCTCAACGTCACCACGCAGGCGATGGACGTTGGCGCGCTGACCCCGCCGCTGTGGGGTTTCGAAGAGCGCGAGAAGCTGATGGTGTTCTACGAGCGCGCCTCGGGCAGCCGCATGCACGCAGCCTTCTTCCGCGTCGGCGGCGTGCATCAGGACCTGCCGCAGAAGCTGGTCGACGATATCGAGGCCTGGTGCGATCCGTTCCTGAAAGTGGTCGAGGATCTCGACCGCCTGCTCACCGCCAACCGCATCTTCAAGCAGCGCAACGTCGACATCGGCGTGGTGTCGCTGAAGGAAGCCTGGGAGTGGGGCTTTTCGGGCGTCATGGTGCGCGGCTCGGGCGCGGCCTGGGACCTGCGCAAGTCGCAACCCTATGAGTGCTACGCCGAGATGGATTTCGACATTCCGATCGGCAAGAACGGCGACTGCTACGACCGCTATCTGATCCGCATGGAAGAGATGCGTCAGTCGGTGCGCATCATGAAGCAGTGCATCCAGAAGCTGAATGCAGCCGACGGGCAGGGCCCCGTCGTCGTCGAAGACAACAAGGTTGCGCCGCCGCGCCGTGGCGAGATGAAGCGCTCGATGGAAGCGCTGATCCACCACTTCAAGCTCTACACCGAAGGCGTTCGCGTGCCGGAAGGCGAAGTCTACGCCGCGGTCGAGGCGCCGAAGGGCGAGTTCGGCGTCTATCTGGTCTCCGACGGCAGCAACAAGCCCTACAAGTGCAAGATCCGCGCGCCGGGCTTTGCCCATCTGCAGGCGATGGATCACATCTGCCGCGGCCATCTGCTCGCCGACGTCTCGGCCATTCTCGGTTCGCTCGACATCGTGTTCGGAGAGGTCGATCGGTGATGGCGCAGGCGCCAATCCAGTTTGACCGTGCCTCGGGGGCCCTTGAAGGGGCCAACCTGTGGGAGCGGACGGCTGCCTTGGCGCTGGTGACGGGATCGAAGATCTCGTCGCATTTCTCGCATATGGGCTACATCGCCTGCGCCAATCTGCTGCGGAAAACGCTGCCCGAGCGCAACATCGCGATCAAGCTCAACCCGGACGCCGTGTTCGAGTTCCCTTACGGCGACGGCTATTGGAGCAAGCTGCTCAACCGCTCCTATTGCTACGAGGACGAGCTTGAGCTGTTGTTCGCCGACTCCATCGACGTCGACTACACGCTGCTCGATTGCGGCGCCAATTACGGCTACTGGTCGGTGCTGGTCTCGAGCAAGCCGTTCGGCTCGCACAAGGCGATCGCGATCGAGCCGTCGGGCCAGAACTACCCGAAGCTCGCGAATAACGCGCGCATCAACGGCAGTCGCTTCGAGACCATGAAATGCGCGATCGGCGCGACACGCGGCACCGCGCGGCTGTCGGGCACCAAGCACGAGGCCTTCAGCATCGCCGGCGCTCCCACGGACGGCGGCGAGGACGTGCCGGTTCTCGCGCTCGATAACCTCATCGACGACGGCAAGGTCGCGGCCAGCGGCAAATATCTGATCAAGCTCGACGTCGAAGGCGTCGAGATCGAGGCGATCAGGGGCGGCGCCCGGCTGCTCCAGACCGACAGCGTCATCATGTGCGAGGAGCACGGCAGCGACCGCTCTCATGCGGTGTCGCGCTACATCCTCGAGCAGACCCCGCTGAAGCTGATCGTGCTCGATCCGCGCACCAACCGGCTTGAGACGGTGAGCGATCTGTCGATCCTCGACCGCATCAAGGTCTCGACCCACGTCGGCTACAACGTTTTCGGCACCGCAAGCGCATTCTGGCAGGACAGGATCAATGTCCTGAATGCGAAACCCGCGCGCCGCATGCAGTGAGAGATAAGACATGTCCGTTCGCCGATTAGCACCGAAGGAAGTCCAGCCCGCGAGCTTTGCGTTCACGGACGAGAACCTTGCCTTCGCCAAGCAGCAGATCGCGAAATATCCGGCCGGCCGGCAAGCCTCCGCCGTCATCGCCATCCTCTGGCGCGTCCAGGAGCAGCACGAAGGCTGGGTCTCGGAAGCCGCGATCCGCGCCGTCGCCGATCTGCTCGACATGCCCTATATCCGCGTGCTCGAGGTCGCGACCTTCTACACGATGTTCCAGCTCGCTCCGGTCGGCAAGAAGGCCCACGTCCAGGTCTGCGGCACCACGCCGTGCCGCCTGCGCGGCGCCGAAGACCTGATCCACGTCTGCGAGAGCCGCATCCATCACGATCCCTTCCATCTCTCCAAGGACGGCAATTTCAGCTGGGAAGAGGTCGAGTGCCTGGGCGCCTGCGTGAACGCGCCGATGGTGCTGATCGGCAAGGACACCTATGAGGACCTGACCAAGGAAACCTTCGGCAAGGTGCTCGACGGCTTCGCCTCGGGCAATCCGCCGAAGCCCGGTCCGCAGAACGGCCGCCAGTTCTCCGCGCCGGCGGGTGGGCCGACCACGCTGAAGGAGACCACTTGATGGATCTTCCGTCTCAGGCGAACCGGGGGAGCGAAGCCGTGAAGAAATGGGGCTTCGTCGCCATGCATGCCGCGCTTGCGGCCGCCTTCATGTTCCTGCTGCAGCGCTTCGTGATGAACGCGACGCAGGAAACCAGTCTGCTCTGGGCGCTGGCCTTCGCCGTCTGCGCCGCCGGGCTTGCCTACAAGCAGGCCAATCGTTGATCGGAAAGCACTGATATGCTCGAGGACAAGGACCGCATCTTCAAGAACCTCTACGGCCTCCACGATTGGGGGCTCGAGGGTGCGCGGCGCCGCGGCGCCTGGGATGGCACGAAGAATATCATCGACAAGGGCCGCGACTGGATCATCAACGAGATGAAGGCGTCGGGCCTGCGCGGCCGCGGCGGCGCCGGCTTCCCGACCGGTCTGAAGTGGTCCTTCATGCCGAAGGAATCGACCGACGGTCGTCCCAGCTACCTCGTCGTCAACGCCGACGAGTCCGAGCCCGGCACCTGCAAGGATCGCGAGATCATGCGGCACGATCCGCATCTGCTGGTCGAGGGCTGCCTAATCGCGAGCTGCGCGATGAACGCGCACGCCTGCTACATCTATGTCCGCGGCGAGTTCATCCGCGAGCGCGAGCATCTCCAGGCCGCGATCGACCAGGCCTATGAGGCCAAGCTGGTCGGCAAGGACAACATCAATGGCTGGCCGTTCGACATCTATGTCGCGCACGGCGCCGGTGCTTACATCTGCGGCGAAGAGACCGCACTGCTCGAAAGCCTCGAGGGCAAGAAGGGCCAGCCGCGCCTGAAGCCGCCGTTCCCGGCCAATGTCGGCCTGTTCGGCTGCCCGACCACCGTCAACAACGTCGAATCGATCGCTGTCGCGCCCGACATCCTGCGCCGTGGCGCCGCCTGGTTCGCCGGCATCGGCCGTCCGAACAATGTCGGCACCAAGCTGTTCTGCATCTCCGGTCATGTCGAGCGGCCCTGCAACGTCGAAGAGGCCATGGGGATTCCGTTCCGTGAGCTGATCGACAAGCACTGCGGCGGCATCCGCGGCGGCTGGGACAACCTCAAGGCCGTGATCCCCGGCGGCTCGTCGGTGCGCATGGTGCCGGCGGAGCAGATCATCGACACGCCGATGGATTTCGACAGCCTGAGCAAGCTGCGCTCGGGCCTCGGCACCGCGGCCGTGATCGTGATGGACAAGTCGACTGACTTGATCCGCGCCATTGCCCGCATCTCCTATTTCTACAAGCACGAGAGCTGCGGCCAGTGCACACCGTGCCGCGAGGGCACCGGCTGGATGTGGCGCGTGCTCACCCGCATGGCCGAGGGCCGCGCCCACAAGCGCGAAATCGACATGCTGCTCGAAGTAACAAAACAGGTCGAAGGCCACACCATCTGCGCGCTCGGCGACGCAGCCGCCTGGCCGATCCAGGGCCTGATCGCGCATTTCCGTCATGAGATCGAAGCGCGCATCGACCAGTATTCGCACAAGGCCGACATCGACGATGCCGGCGTCCGCGATCCCGAGAACATGGTCGCGGCGGAGTAATATCGATGTCGCAACCGAGCTCCTGGTGGCAGAGATACGGAACGCTGGCGCAGATGGCGCAGGCGAGCGTCGCGCTGCTCGGCTTCGTTGCGATCCTGTTCCAGATCAACGAGATCCGCACCGGCAACCGCGCCGCCAGCGCGCGTCAGGCTTTTCTTGGTTACACCGACCTGGCGTTCAAGAATCCGAAGTTTGCGCAACCGGACTACGAGAAAATCAAGGCCAGCGACCGCGACGAGCAGGTTCAGTACGAGAGCTTCGTCACTTACTTGCTTTACGCCTGCGAGGAAGCGATCAGCGCGTTCTCCGGAAAGCGCGAGTGGCTGGCGTCCTGCGACTATGACCTGAAGCCGCATCTGCCGTTCCTATGCGAGAAGAGCGCCGCGCAGCCGGCCTATCTGGCCACCTACGGCACCGAGACCCAGCAATGGATCAAGGCCTCGCTGAAGGCGGCCAGCATTACACCGCCAGATTGCAAGCTGGGAAAGACTTGAGACCGCAATGACCAAACTCATCATCGACGGCAAAGAGATCGATGTCCCCGCCGAGTACACGCTGCTTCAGGCGTGCGAGGCGGCCGGCGCCGAGATTCCACGCTTCTGCTATCACGAGCGGCTGTCGATCGCCGGCAATTGCCGGATGTGCCTCGTCGAGGTGAAGGGCGGCCCGAAGCCGGTCGCAAGCTGCGCCTGGGGCGTGCGCGACTGCCGTCCGGGTCCGAAGGGCGAGCCGCCGGAAATCTCGACGCGTTCGCCGATGGTGAAGAAGGCACGCGAAGGCGTGATGGAGTTCCTTCTGATCAACCATCCGCTGGATTGCCCGATCTGCGACCAGGGCGGCGAGTGCGACCTGCAGGACCAGGCGATGGGCTATGGTGTCGACACCAGCCGCTTCGCCGAGAACAAGCGCGCGGTCGAGGACAAATATCTCGGCGCGCTGGTCAAGACCTCGATGAACCGCTGCATCCAGTGCACGCGCTGCGTCCGCTTCTCGGCGGAAGTCGCAGGCGCCCCGGAGATGGGCGCGACGGGGCGCGGCGAGGACATGGAGATCACGACCTATCTCGAGCACGCGCTGACGTCGGAATTGCAGGGCAACCTCGTCGACATCTGTCCGGTCGGCGCGCTGACCTCGAAACCCTATGCCTTCGCGGCGCGTCCGTGGGAGCTCGGCAAGACCCAGTCGATCGACGTCATGGACGGCGTCGGTTCCGCGATCCGCGTCGATACCCGCGGCCGTGAGGTGATGCGCGTGCTGCCGCGCATCAACGAGGCCGTGAACGAGGAGTGGATCTCGGACAAGACCCGCCACGTCGTCGACGGCCTGCGCACCCAGCGGCTCGACCGGCCCTATATCCGCGAGGCCGGCAAGCTGCGTGCGGCAAGCTGGCCCGAGGCCTTCGCGGTGATCGCCGCGAAGGCGGCGCGTACCGACGGCAAGCGCATCGGCGCGATCGCTGGCGACCTCGCCGGCGTCGAAGAGATGTTCGCGATGAAGGATCTGCTTGCTAAATTCGGCTCGGCCAATCTGGCGGTGCAGGGCGGCGACGCCTTCGATCCCGCACTCGGCCGCGGCTCCTACATCTTCAATCCGACGCTCGCGGGCGTCGAGCAGGCGGATGCGCTGCTCATCATCGGCGCCAATCCGCGCAAGGAAGCGGCCGTGTTCAACGCCCGCATCCGCAAGCGCTGGCGTGCCGGCGGCTTCAAGGTCGGCGTGATCGGCGCCAAGGCCGATCTCACTTACGACTACGACCATCTCGGCGCGGGTACCGAGACGCTCGGCGAGCTCGCGGCCGGCAAGCACTCCTTCATGGACGTGCTGAAGAACGCCAAAAACCCGATCATCCTGGTCGGCGCGGGCGCAGCCTCGCGTCACGACGGCGCCGCCATTCTGGCCGCTAGCGCCAAGCTCGCGCTCGACGTCGGCGCGGTGAAGGACGGCTGGAACGGTTTTGGCGTGCTGCACGAGACCGCTTCGCGCGTCGGCGCGCTCGACATCGGCTTTGTCGCCGGTCCCGGCGGGCTGAACGCCGCGCAGATGACGACCTTCGGCACGCTCGACCTGCTGTTCCTGCTCGGCGCCGACGAGATCAAGGCGCCGGATGGCACCTTTGTGGTCTACATCGGCACCCATGGCGACCGCGGCGCGCACCGCGCCGACGTGATCCTGCCGGCGGCCGCCTACACCGAGAAGTCCGCGATCTATGTCAATACCGAAGGCCGCGTGCAGATGACCGGCCGCGCCGCGTTCCCGCCGGGTGAAGCCCGCGAGGACTGGGCGATCGTCCGCGCGCTCTCGGAAGCGCTCGGCAAGAAGCTCGGCTACGACTCGCTTGCTGCGCTGCGCCAGGCGCTGTTCAAGGCCGTGCCGCATCTGATCCGTCTCGATCAGATCGAAGCGGGCGCGGCCGACCAGATCAAGAAGCTGGCGGGGAAGGGCGGCTCGACGGAGAAGGCGCCATTCAAGGCTGTCGTCGAGGACTTCTATTTGACCAACCCGATCGCGCGTGCGTCCGCCGTGATGGCGGAATGCTCGCGGCTTGCCTCCGGGCAGATGCTGACCGCAGCGGAGTGAGCCGATGGAATTTTTCGCAAGCGCATTCTGGACCGGCTTCCTCTGGCCGCTGATCATCATGATCGCGGAGAGCGTGCTGGTGCTCGTCGTTCTCCTGGTCGCGATCGCCTACATCCTGCTCGCCGATCGCAAGATCTGGGCGGCGGTGCAGATCCGTCGCGGCCCGAACGTGGTCGGGCCCTGGGGCCTGTTCCAGTCCTTCGCCGACCTGCTGAAGTTCGTGCTCAAGGAGCCGATCATTCCGTCTGGTGCCAACAAGGGCGTTTTCCTGCTGGCGCCGCTGGTGTCCTGCGTGCTCGCGCTCGCGGCCTGGGCGGTGATCCCGACCAATCTCGGCTGGGTGATCTCCGACATCAATGTCGGCGTCCTTTTCATCTTCGCGATCTCGTCGCTGTCGATCTACGGCATCATCATGGCCGGCTGGTCGTCGAACTCGAAATATCCGTTCCTGGCCGCGCTGCGCTCCGCGGCGCAGATGGTGTCCTATGAGGTCTCGATCGGCTTCGTCATCATCACGGTGCTGCTCTGCGCCGGTACGCTGAACCTCTCGGCCGTCGTCGAGGCCCAGCATGCGCGGGGCCTCGCCAGCCTGATCGGGCTGCCGCAGCTCACCGTCCTGAACTGGTACGTCTGGCCGCTGTTCCCGATGTTCGTGGTGTTTTACGTCTCGGCGCTGGCGGAAACCAACCGTCCGCCCTTCGACCTGGTCGAAGCGGAATCCGAGCTCGTCGCCGGCTTCATGGTCGAATATGGCTCGACGCCATATCTCTTGTTCATGCTCGGCGAGTATGTCGCGATCGTCACGATGTGCGCGCTGGCGACGATCCTGTTCCTCGGAGGCTGGCTGCCGCCGGTGGATCTGCCGCCCTTCAACTGGGTGCCGGGGATCATTTGGTTCTCGATCAAAGTGTTCTTCATGTTCTTCCTGTTCGCGATGGCAAAGGCGATCGTGCCGCGCTACCGCTACGACCAACTGATGCGCCTCGGCTGGAAGGTGTTCCTGCCGCTGTCGCTGGCGATGGTGGTCGTGGTGGCCGGCGTGCTGCAATTCGCCGGCATCGCGCCGAAGTGAGGGCTGTCATGGGTATCAACATCAACGCCACTGCACGCTCGCTTCTGCTGTCGGAATTCGTCTCGGCGTTCTTCCTCGCCATGCGCTATTTCTTCCAGCCGAAGCCGACGCTGAACTATCCGTTCGAGAAGGGCCCGATCTCGCCGCGCTTCCGCGGCGAGCACGCGCTGCGCCGCTATCCCAACGGCGAGGAGCGCTGCATCGCCTGCAAGCTGTGCGAAGCGATCTGCCCGGCGCAGGCCATCACCATCGAGGCCGGACCGCGCCGCAACGACGGCACCCGCCGCACCGTGCGCTACGACATCGACATGGTGAAGTGCATCTATTGCGGCCTCTGCCAGGAGGCCTGCCCGGTCGACGCCATCGTCGAAGGTCCGAACTTCGAGTTCGCGACCGAGACCCGCGAGGAACTGTTCTATGACAAGGCCAAGCTGCTCGCCAACGGCGACCGCTGGGAACGCGAGATCGCAAAAGCGATCGAGCTCGACGCGCCGTACCGGTGAGATGAGAGCATGATCCTTCCCGCGCTGTTCTTCTATCTCTTCGCCGGCGTCTGCGTCGCCTCGGCGGTGATGGTGATTGTGTCGCGCAATCCCGTCCACTCCGTGCTGTACCTGATCCTGGCCTTCGTCAACGCCTCCGGCCTGTTCGTGCTGCTGGGCGCCGAATTCCTCGCAATGATCCTGATCGTCGTCTATGTCGGCGCCGTCGCGGTGCTGTTCCTGTTCGTGATCATGATGCTCGATGTCGACTTCCTCGAGCTGCGCGAGGGCTTCATCCAGTACCTGCCGGTCGGAGTCGTGATCGGCGGCATCTTCCTGTTCGAGCTGCTCCTGACCGTCGGCGCCTGGGTCATCAATCCGACCGTGAGCAAGACCATCACGTCGCCGATCCCGACCAACGTCTCGAACACCGAGGCGCTGGGCCTCGTGCTCTATACGAAGTACGTCCACTACTTCCAGCTCTCGGGCATGGTGCTGCTGGTCGCCATGATCGGCGCCATCGTGCTGACGCTGCGCCACAAGGCGAACGTGAAGCGGCAGGACATCAATGTTCAGAACGCACGCACGCCCGAAATGGCGATGGCGATGCGCAAGGTGGTACCGGGGCAGGGGCTCCAGGACAGCGACGCGGCGGAGTGGGTGAAATGACGGTCGGGCTCGGGCACTATCTGGCGGTCGGCGCGATCCTGTTCACCCTTGGAATCCTCGGCATCTTCCTGAACCGCAAGAACATCATCGTCATCCTGATGTCGATCGAGCTGATCCTGCTCTCGGTCAACATCAATTTGGTGGCATTCTCGACCTTCCTCGGCGACATCGTCGGCCAGGTCTTCGCGCTGCTGGTCTTGACCGTTGCGGCTGCCGAAGCCGCGATCGGTCTCGCCATCCTGGTGGTCTATTTCCGCAACCGCGGCTCGATCGCGGTTGAGGACGTCAATCTGATGAAGGGTTAACCCGGCTATGGTCCAGGCAATCGTCTTTCTGCCGCTGCTGGGCGCCATTCTGGCCGGCGTGATCGCGCTGTTCGGCGCGCATGCCCGCAACTCCTCAGGTGACACGGTCGAGCATCACGACGACCACGGGCACGGTGCGCAAGCCCATGCCTCCGATACGATCAACGAGGATGCCTCGGTCATCCACGAGAGCCATCACGAGCTCGGTGACGGCCACGACGACCACGGCCACGGCCCGGTCGAGCCGGCGGCCGCCGGCTCGCGCGGTGCCGAGCTGATCACCACGGCGCTGCTGTTCGTGGCGGCGGCGCTGTCCTGGATGACGCTGGTCGATGTCGGCTTCAATGGCCACGACGCCCGGATCCAGATTCTGCCCTGGATATTCTCCGGCGAGCTCGAGGTCTGGTGGACGCTGCGTGTCGATACGCTCACCGCCGTGATGCTGGTGGTGGTGACGACCGTGTCCTCGCTCGTGCATCTCTATTCCATCGGCTACATGGACGAGGATCCGTACCGGCCGCGCTTCTTCGGCTATCTCTCGCTGTTCACCTTCGCCATGCTGATGCTGGTGACGGCGGACAACCTCGTGCAGATGTTCTTCGGCTGGGAAGGCGTGGGTCTGGCGAGCTATCTGCTGATCGGCTTCTGGTACCAGAAGCCGTCGGCGAACGCCGCCGCCATCAAGGCCTTCGTGGTCAACCGCGTCGGCGATTTCGGCTTCGCGCTTGGCATTTTCGCGATCTTCTACCTCACCAGCTCGACCGATTTCGAGACTATCTTCCATGCGGCGCCCGGCCTGACTGGCAAGACCATCGACTTCCTCGGCTGGCACGCCGACGCCCTGACGCTGACCTGCGTGCTGCTGTTCATGGGCGCGATGGGCAAATCGGCCCAGTTCCTGCTGCACACCTGGTTGCCGGACGCGATGGAAGGCCCGACGCCAGTGTCGGCGCTGATCCACGCCGCGACCATGGTCACCGCCGGTGTGTTCATGGTGGCGCGCCTGTCGCCGCTGTTCGAGCTCGCCCCGAACGCCCAGGCCGTCGTGATGTTCTTTGGTGCGACCACGGCGTTCTTCGCGGCGACCATCGGTCTCGTCCAGAACGACATCAAGCGCATCGTCGCGTACTCGACCTGTTCGCAGCTCGGCTACATGTTCGTGGCGATGGGAGCGGGGGCCTATTCGGTCGGCATGTTCCATCTGTTCACGCACGCCTTCTTCAAGGCGCTGCTGTTCTTGGGCTCCGGCTCGGTGATTTACGCGATGCACCACGAGCAGGACATCCGCAACATGGGCGGCCTCTGGAAGAAGATCCCGTACACGTTCGCGGTGATGACCGTCGGCACGCTGGCGCTGACTGGCTTCCCGCTATTCGCCGGCTACTTCTCCAAGGATGCGATCATCGAGTCCGCCTACGCCTCGCACAATCCGTTCTCGATATATGCCTATCTGTTGACGATCGCAGCCGCCGGCCTGACCTCGTTCTACTCCTGGCGGCTGGTGTTCAAGACCTTCTTCGGCGAGCCGCACGACCAGGAGCACTACGAGGCCGCGCACGAGAGCCCGATCTGGATGCTGATCCCGATCGGCGTGCTGGCGGTTGGCTCGGTCCTCGCCGGCTTCCCGTTCAAGGAGCTGTTCACCGGGCCTCACGGCGTGGAAGAGTTCTTCCGTGAGTCCGTGAAGATGAACCCGCATATCCTCGAGGATATGGAGCACATGCCGCCGCTGCTCGGCTGGCTGCCCTTCGTGATGATGGTCGGCGGCTTCCTGGTGTCCTACACCTTCTATATCCGCAAGCCCTACCTCCCGGTCGAGCTCGCGAACACGCAGCCGATGCTGTACCAATTCTTGCTCAACAAATGGTACTTCGACGAGCTCTACGACTTCATCTTCGTCCGTCCGGCGAAGTGGATCGGCTACCAGCTCTGGAAGAAGGGCGACGGCTCCATCATCGACGGCCTCGGCCCCGACGGTATCTCGGCCCGCGTGCTGGACATCACCCGCAACGTCGTGAAGATCCAGACCGGCTATCTCTATCACTACGCATTCGCCATGCTGATCGGTGCCGCCGGCCTGATCACCTGGTTCATGTTCGGCCTTGGAGGCCAGTAAATGACAACCTGGCCCATCCTATCGGTCACGACGTTCCTGCCGGTGGTCGGCGCGCTGATCGTCTATCTCAGCCGCGGCGATGACGAGGCGGCCAGGCGCAATTCGCGCTGGATCGCGCTGTGGACCACGCTGATCACCTTCGCGGTGTCGGTGCTGCTGGTCATGCGCTTCGACCCGTCGAATGCGGACTTCCAGTTCGTCGAGAAGGCGAACTGGCTCGCCACCGGCATCACCTACCACATGGGTGTCGACGGCATTTCGCTGCCCTTCGTGATCCTGACCACCGCCTTGATGCCGTTCTGCATCATTGCGAGCTGGAAGTCGGTCACGAGCCGGGTGCGTGAATACATGATGGCGTTCCTGATCCTGGAAACGCTGATGATCGGCACCTTCTCGGCGCTCGACCTCGTGCTGTTTTACCTGTTCTTCGAAGGCGGCCTGATCCCGATGTTCCTGATCATCGGCGTCTGGGGCGGCCCGCGCCGGGTCTATGCGTCCTTCAAGTTCTTCCTCTACACGCTGCTCGGCTCGGTCTTGATGCTGCTCGCCATTATGGCGCTGTACTGGAACGCCAGCACCACCGACATCCCGACCCTGATGCACACCGCCGTGCCGAGGTCGCTGCAAACCTGGGCGTGGCTCGCCTTCTTCGCCTCGTTTGCAGTGAAGATGCCGATGTGGCCGGTGCACACCTGGCTCCCCGACGCGCACGTCGAGGCACCGACCGCCGGCTCCGTGGTGCTGGCGGCGATCCTGCTGAAGATGGGCGGGTACGGCTTCCTACGCTTCTCGCTGCCGATGTTCCCGCTGGCCTCGCATGACTTCGCGCCGCTGATCTTCACCATGTCCGTGATTGCCATCATCTACACCTCGCTGGTGGCCCTGATGCAGGAGGACATGAAGAAGCTGATCGCGTACTCGTCGGTTGCGCATATGGGCTTCGTCACCATGGGCATCTTCGCCGGCACCATGCAGGGCGTCGCCGGCGGCGTGTTCCAGATGATCTCGCACGGCATCGTCTCCGGCGCGCTGTTCCTCTGCGTCGGCATCGTCTATGACCGCATGCACACCCGCGAGATCACGGCCTATGGCGGCCTCGTCAACCGGATGCCGCTCTATGCGCTGACCTTCATGGTGTTCACCATGGCCAATGTCGGTCTGCCCGGCACGTCCGGCTTCGTCGGCGAGTTCATGACGCTGCTCGGCACCTTCAAGGTCTCGATCCCGACCGCGTTCTTCGCGACGACCGGCGTGATCTTGTCGGCATGCTACGCGCTGTGGCTCTACCGCAAGGTCGTGTTCGGGGCGCTGGTCAAGCCGTCGCTGGCGAGCATGAAGGATCTCACTTTGCGTGAGTGCGTGACTCTGTTCCCGCTGATCGCGCTGACGATCCTGTTCGGAATCTATCCGAAGCCGGTGCTCGACATCTCGGCCGCCTCGGTCCAGCAACTCGTCAACAATTACAACACCGCTGTGACGGCCGTGAAGGCCGCCGCACTGCTCCATTGATCGGGCAGGTCAGGATATCGCCATGAGCTTTACGACTGCAGGTTATCAACTGGCGCCGGTGCTGCCCGAGCTCGTGCTCGCGGTCGGCGCCATGGCGCTTCTGATGCTCGGCGCCTATCGCGGGCAGGGGACCACCGGCGCGGTGAACACGCTGGCGGTGCTGCTGCTGATCGTGGTCGGCGTGCTCGAATACATGCTGCCCGCAGGCAAGCAGGTGACCTTCGGCGGCAGCTTCATCGTCGACGATTTCGCCCGCTTCATGAAGATCCTGGCCCTGATCGGCTCGGCGGTGACGCTGGTGCTGTCGACCGAGTTCCTGTCGGACCCGTCGCGGCGCATTTTCGAGTACGCGATCCTGGTGCTGCTCTCGACGCTCGGCATGATGGTGCTGATCTCGGCCGGCGACCTGATCTCGCTCTATCTCGGCCTCGAATTGATGTCGCTCGCGCTCTACGTCGTGGCGACCTCGAACCGTGACAACGCCAAGTCGACCGAAGCCGGCCTGAAGTACTTCGTGCTGGGTGCATTGTCCTCGGGCATGCTTCTCTACGGCGCCTCGCTGATCTACGGCTTCACCGGCACCGTCAGCTTCGCCGGCATCGCCTCGGCTGCGACCGCCGCGAATATCGGCCTCGTGTTCGGCCTGGTGTTCCTGCTCGCGGGTCTCTGCTTCAAGGTCTCGGCCGTGCCGTTCCACATGTGGACGCCCGACGTGTACGAAGGCGCCCCGACCCCGGTCACCGCGTTCTTCGCGTCTGCGCCGAAGGTGGCCGCGCTCGCTGTCTTCACCCGCGTCACGCTGACCGCATTCCCCGGCATCGTCTCGCAGTGGCAGCAGATCCTGGTGTTCGTGGCGATCGCCTCGATGGCGCTGGGTTCGTTCGCCGCGATCGGCCAGAGCAACATCAAGCGCCTGATGGCGTACTCCTCGATCGGCCATATGGGCTTTGCGTTGGTCGGCCTTGCCGCCGGTACCGTCGAGGGCGCCCAGGGCGTGCTGATGTACATCGTGATCTACGTCGCGATGACGCTCGGCTCGTTCTCGATCATCCTTGCCATGAAGCGTAACGGCCAGGCCGTCGAGCAGATCAGCGATTTCGCCGGTCTGTCGCGCACCAACCCGCTGCTCGCCTTCATGTTCGCGATGCTGCTGTTCTCGCTCGCCGGCATTCCGCCGCTCGCCGGCTTCTTCGCCAAATGGTACGTCTTCGTGGCCGCCATCAAGGCGAATTTGTTCACGCTCGCCGTGATCGGCGTGCTCTCCAGTGTGGTTGGCGCCTACTACTATCTCACCATCGTCAAGACGATGTATTTCGATGAGCCGGCCGGCCAGGTCGATCCGGTGCGCGTCGAGGTCAAGACGGTGCTGGCGGTCGCGGGCCTCTTCAACATCCTGTTCGCACTGTTCGCGGGTCCGGTGGTGAGCGTCGCCTCCGCAGCCGCCAAGTCGCTGTTCTAGGATGGGCTTCGCGCTCGGTCCTCGTGCCATCGCGGCGGGCTACAGGCTCGCAGCTTCTGAGCGGACCGGCTCGACCAACACGGATGCGATCGAAAGCGCGCGTTCCGGCGAACGCGGCCCGATCTGGTTCGTGACGGCGGAGCAGACGGCGGGCCGCGGTCGCCGCCAGCGTGCCTGGGTCTCGCCAAAGGGCAATCTCGCTGCCAGTGTCCTCGAAGTCGTGAACTTGGCCCCTGCGGTCGCCGCGACGATAGGTTTCGCCGCCGGGCTGGCGCAGGAAGCCGCCCTGGAGAAAGTCAGTATCGAAGCCGCGCTGCGGCTCGGGCCCGACCGGCCGCGCTACACCCTGAAATGGCCGAACGACGTCCTCGCCAATGGCAAGAAGCTGGTCGGCATCGGGCTGGAGGCCGAAGCCGTCGGCGATCGCCTCGCCATTGTGGTCGGCATCGGCACCAATATCGTGTCGGCGCCCGAGGGCACGCCGACGCCGGCGGTATCGCTCGCAGCTCTCGGCGTCCAGATCAGCGCAGAGGAGCTGTTCTCGGCGCTGACGGATACCTGGGTCGAGTTTCGCGGCATCTGGGACAATGGTCGCGGCTTTGCCGAGATCCGAAAACTCTGGCTGGAGCGCGCCGCCCGCCTTGGCGAGCCGATCGCGATCAATACGGGAACGACGACGCTGGAAGGCATTTTTGACACGATCGACGACACCGGCTGCCTGATCGTCCGCACCGCGGAGGGCCGTCGTGTGCCGGTGGCCGCGGGCGAGGTGTTCTTTGGCCCGGTTCGTTCGGTAGGAGCTGCGTGATGGCGAGGCCCGACGAACTGGTATTTGCGCCGCTCGGCGGCGTCGGCGAGATCGGCATGAACCTGTCGATCTACGGCCTTGGTAACCGCCAGCAGCGGTCCTGGCTGGCGGTCGATCTCGGCGTCTCCTTCGGCGACGAGGAGCATCTGCCCGGCATCGACCTGATCATGCCGGACATCAGCTTCCTTGAGAAGGAGCGCAAGAACGTGATGGGCCTGGTGCTGACCCACGCCCATGAGGACCATTTTGGCGCCATCATCGACCTCTGGCCCAGGCTGAAATGCCCGATCTACGCCACGCAATTCAGCGCGGCGCTGTTCGAGGCCAAATGCGCCGCCGAGCGCAACGCGCCAAAAATTCCCGTCACCGTGGTCCCGTCCGGCGGCCGTATCGACGTCGGCCCCTTCAACGTCGAGTTCATCCCGGTTGCGCATTCGATTCCGGAAGCGCATGCGCTGGCGATCCACACCGAGGCCGGCACGGTGCTGCACACCGGCGACTGGAAGATCGACCCGACCCCGACGCTGGGACGCCCCACCGACGAGAAGCGGCTGCGCGAGCTCGGCGAGGAGGGCGTGCTCGCCCTGATCGGTGATTCCACCAACGCCGTGCGCGACGGCCGTTCGCCTTCCGAAGCCGAAGTCGCCCGCACCATCATCGACCTCGTCAAATCAGCCAAGGGCCGCGTCGCGGTCACGACCTTCGCCTCCAACGTCGCGCGCATCAAGGCCGTCGCCGACGCGGCGAAAGCCGCCGACCGCGAGGTCGTCGTGGTCGGCCGCGCCATGGAGCGCGTGGTGCAGGTCGCGCGCGAGACCGGCTATCTCGACGGCGTCCAGAATTTCCGTTCGCCCGAGGTCTACGGCCATCTGCCGCAGGACAAGGTGCTGGCGCTCTGCACCGGCAGCCAGGGCGAGCCCCGCGCCGCATTGGCCCGCATCGCCAATGACGACCATCCCGAGATCACGCTCAACCGCGGCGACAGCGTGATCTTCTCCTCGCGCACGATCCCGGGCAACGAGAAGGCGGTCGGCTCGATCATCAACAATCTGGTGCTGCAAGGCGTCGAGGTCCTCACCGACCGCGACCATCTGGTTCACGTCTCCGGCCATCCGCGTCGCGACGAGCTGCGCGACATGATCTCCTGGGTGAAGCCGCAACTCCTGATCCCCGTCCATGGCGAGGCCCTGCACCTGAACGAGCACGCCAAGCTCGCGCGCGCTGCCGGCGTGCCGCGCGTGCTGGTCATTCGCAACGGCGACCTCGTCAAGCTCGGCCCCGGCGATCCCGGCATCATCGGCGAGGTGCCGTCGGGCCGGATCTACAAGGACGGCACGATTCTCGAGGATTCCAAGTCCCGCGCCGTGGTCGAGCGCCGCCGCCTGGCCTTCTCCGGCTGTGCCTTCGTCGCCATCGCCATGACCGCGCAGGGCGAGCTCGCCGACGAGCCCGAGGTCGATCTGGTCGGCATCCCCGAGAAGAACCGGGCGGGCGAGCCGTTCGACGACATCGTTTTCGATGCCGTGATGTCCACGATCGAGGGCCTGCCGAAGGCGCGGCGCCGGGATCCGGACGCGCTGGCTGAATCGGTGCGGCGCGCAGTCCGGGCGGTCATCAACGAACATTGGGGCAAAAAGCCCCCCTGTCTGGTACACATCCTGACAGTCTAAGGGAGAAGCACATGCTGGGCCGGCTCAACCATGTGGCGATCGCCACAAAGGACGCGATCAAGGCTGCCAAGATCTACGGCGCGGCGTTCGGGGCGCAGATTTCCGAGGCCGTCGCGCTGCCCGAGCATGGCGTCACCACCGTGTTCGCGACGCTCCCCAACACCAAGATCGAGTTCATCGAGCCGCTCGGCGAGACCTCGCCGATCGCAAAGTTTCTCGAGCGCAATGCCGATGGCGGCATCCACCACGTCTGCTACGAGGTCGTCGACATCATCGCCTCGCGCGACACCCTGGTGAAGGAGGGCGCGCGCATCCTCGGCGACGGCGTGCCGAAGATCGGCGCCCACGGCAAGCCGGTGCTGTTCCTGCACCCGAAGGACTTTTCCGGGGCGCTGGTCGAAATCGAGCAGGCGTAAGACCGCACCATGGCCGTCCAGATATCAACCGCGCTCGCGATCTACTTCGTCATCTGGTGGATCGCACTGTTTCTGACCCTGCCGTTCGGCGTGCGCAGTCAGCACGAGGATGGCGTCGGCGCGCCCGGCACCGACCCCGGCGCCCCGGTCCTGACCGGCATGAAGCGCAAGCTGATCTGGACCACGATCATCTCGGCGATCATCTATGGCCTCGGCATGGCCGCCTATGAGGCCGGCTATCTCTCGATCGAGCGGCTGTCGAAATTGATGGGAATGCCGTTTTAGAGGTGAGCCGACGAGAGACAAACCAAGGTCGTCATTGCGAGCGCAGCGAAGCAATCCAGTATCCCACCGCGGAAAGATTCTGGATTGCTTCGCTTCGCTCGCAATGACGCCCGAGATAGTTCGATTAGTTGGGGAATAACGAATGACTTTTCAGAGGATCGTCGTCGCGCTTCTGGTGCTGATCGTCGCCGGGATCAGTGCCATCGGCTATTTTGAATGGAGGACGGCCGTGCAGGCGCGAACCCTTAAGGCGTTCGTCGAGGGCTACGTCTTCAACGAGGCCGTGATGGCCTGCGAGCAGGCCAAGAGCTCGACGCCGTTCAAATGGAACGGCGGCAAGAGCACCTCGGTCATCGGCCTGAACTCGGTCAAGCTGGACAAATACGCCGTCAGCGCCAGCTACACGCTGGTGGCGGACAGCGTTTATTGTGATTACGATCCCATCAAAAGAAAGGCCGAGATCGGCTCGAGCTTCCTGGAGCGGGAGTAACGATCCGGCCTTGCCAAGCATGGGATGGGATCGTCATGACCGGGAGCCGGGTGGGGGACTATCGGATTCTGCAGGAAGCGGCCTTGCGGGACTATCTCGCAGGCTTGCCTGAGATCGCGGCACTGCTCGGCGGCGCGCCGGCCGGCTGGGCCATCACCGAGGTCGGCGACGGCAATCTCAACCTCGTCTTCATCGTCAAGGGCAACCGCGGCGGCATCGCCGTGAAGCAGGCGCTGCCTTACGTCCGCCTGGTCGGCGAGAGCTGGCCGCTGCCGCTGTCGCGGGCCCATTACGAATATCTCGCGTTGTCCCGGCAGGCCGAGCTCGCGCCCGGCCTCGTGCCGGCGCTGCTGCACCACAACGAGACGCTGGCACTCACCGTGATGGAGCTGCTCGAGCCCCACGTCATCATGCGCAAGGGGCTGGTGGCTGGGACGCGCTACCCGCGCTTCGTCGAGGACATCACCACCTTCATGGCGCGGACGCTGTTCTTCACCTCCGACCTCGCGCTCACAGCCGCCGAGAAGAAGGACGCGATCGCGGCCTTCGCCGGCAACCATGCGCTGTGCAAGATCACCGAGGATCTGATCTTCACCGATCCCTATCGTATCGCCGAGCAGAACCACTGGACTGCGCCGTATCTCGACGGCCTGGCCGCGTCCTTGCGCGACGACATGGAGCTGCATGTCGCGATCTCCCGGTTGAAGCTGAAGTTCATGGCAAGCCCGGAAGGACTGCTCCATGGCGATCTCCACACCGGCTCGATCATGGTGACCGAGGGCGAGACGCGGGTGATCGACCCGGAATTCGCCTTCTACGGCCCGATGGGTTTTGATGTCGGCGCGGTGCTGGCGAACCTCCTGATGGCATATTTTGCATCAAGCGGTCACGAGCGCTCGCCCGGCGAGCGGCAGGCATTTGAGAGCTGGGTGCTGGAGACAGTCGAGAAGGTCTGGAACGGGTTCGCGCGAAAATTCCTTGGCCTCTGGCGGACGGAAGCCCGCGGCGACGCCTATCCGGTCTCGCTGTTCGCCGGCGACAAGGGCGCCGCGCGGCTGGAGATCGAGCGGCAGGCCTATCTACAGCGTCTGTTCACCGACACGGTCGGGTTCGCCGCCGCGAAAACGATCCGCCGCATCTTCGGCCTCGCTCACAACATCGACTTTGAGCTGATCGAGGATCCGAAGAGCCGCGCCATCAGCGAAGCCCGGGCCGTGCGGCTCGCACGCGGAATGATGGTGGAGGCGGTGGCGTTTCGGACGATCGCCGACGTCACGGGCGCTGCGCGAAAATTGCGCGATTGGCAGCCGGAGCTATCGCAATGACGGTGGAGGGAGTTGGGTCGTCAGCGGGCTCTTTCTTTCGCGATGGACGGCGGAGAGAGCCGAGTCACCCAACCACCGCCGCCCGCGGCACCACCATCGGCTGCCGCTCTCCATACATCAACGACCGCCACAACCATTCGAGCGGGCCGTAGCGGTAGTGGCGCAGCCAAAATGCGCTGAAGCGCAACTGTGCGGCGTAGACGATGATTCCGATGGCGAGGGCCGGGGCGACGCCGAGCCGGCCGAACAGGCCAAGGCCATAGCCGTAAAATATCCAGCCGAAGATGACGGATTGTGCGACGTAGTTGGTGAAAGCCATCCGGCCCAACGGCGCAGCCCAGCCAAGCAACTTCTTTCCGCGCTCGACATGGGCGATGCCGAGGATCGCGGCACCATAGCCCAGCGCCAGCACAATGGTGCCAAGCGGCTCGATGCCGCGATAAAGGAGGCCTGCGCCGAGGCCGATCGCGGGGAGCGCGATGGCGAACAGGCCGCGCGTATTTTGCACAATGCCGCTGCGCCAGGCCAGCGCGCCCAGCAGAAACAGCCCGATCGTGCGCAGGAAGACGAATGCGTGCAGCGAGGCGATGAGGGGAATTTCGCGCAGACGAAACGGCAGCACGTCGCGGAAACCGCCCGTCGCATAGATGCGATTGGCATCCATGACGTCCTGCCAGATCGCGGCCCGGCTCGGAAACAATCCGGCCGGCGGAAAAGCCTGCATGGCCAGATACAGCGCGAGAGACACCAGAGCGGCAAGCGTCAGCAGCCAGCGTGGACCAAACAGGAACGGCAGCACGATGAATCCGGCAATCGCATATTCGGTGAGGATGTCACCGTTCCAGATCAGGCACAGATGAATGACGCCGAACACCAGCAGCACGGCGAGCCGGCGCAGGAGCAGCGCGGTGCGGCGCTCGCTGTTGGCGAGCCGGTCGAATTGAATGGCAAGGCCTGCGCCGAACAGCAGCGAAAACAGCGCAAATGCCTTGAGCTCGACGGCCTGGCTCAGGATCGCCTCGACGGCGCGATCGATTGGTGAAGCGAGAATCCTGGGGCCAAGAAACTGCTCGAAAATCGAAACGCGAAATTCCATCACCAGGTTGATGGCCATGACGCCGAACAGCGCGATGCCCCGCAGCACGTCGATGGCGTCGATCCGCTCCGCGGAGGGCGTCGGCCTGGGAGCTCCGGCGTTATCGGACGTCATCGAAGGATTCCAATCGTAGCTCGGCGACATGCGATGGAGGACGAGATGCCGCCACATTCTCTGTCATTGCCCATCCTACGGGCTACGGGCTGAGGGCGCGTTAATACAGCCGCATCTGAAGCGGAGCGCCGTCCGGGCCGACCGGCAGGCCCCGGGTCTCGTTGGCTGCGACCTCGAGCTGTCGACCCATCTGATCGGGAAAAATGTTCACCGGCCCTGGCTTGCGGGATGTGCAGCGCAAGAGCGTGCCGAGACAGCCAGGGTGTCGCGCCGGGCGCCGCGTTCCGGAACCCGTCTCCATCAAAACGAGGCTTGCATTCGACGGGCTCCGAATGATCAAATCCCTGATCGGGATACCTGCGTTGTTGGGGGACATATGATGTTCAGGATGATTGCGATCGTTGCGGGCTTGGGACTGGCGCTCGCCGCCCCGGCAGAGGCCCAGACACCGCGCAAGGGCGGAACCATCCGCATGACCGCACCCTACGGTTCGAGCTTCACCAGCCTGGACATCCACACCACCCAGCGCGCCCAGGACGAGATCTACGCCAAGGCCCTGCATCGTTCGCTCTACATCTGGGATTCCGCGGAAGGAAAGCCGGTTCCGGAACTTGCCAAGGAGGCCGTCGTCTCCGGCGGCGGTCTCGTCTACACCTTCAAGCTCCGCGACGACGCCTACTTCCACAATGGCCGCAAGATGACGGCCGACGACGTCATCTGGTCCTATAACCGCATCATGGACGGCACCAGGGCCTATCCTGGCGCGCGTTATGTCCGCATCATCGAGGGCGCGGCCGCGGTCGAGAAGGGCCAGGCCAAGGAGATCTCCGGCCTGAAGAAGATCGACGACTTCACCGTCGAGATGAAGCTGACCGAGAAGGTCGATCCGGCCTTCTACCTGTTCACCGCGCTGACCTCGATCTATCCCGCCGACGAGGCTGTCAAGGACAGCTTCATCCAGCACCCGATCGGCCTTGGACCGTTCAAATTCGTCGAGCACGTGCCGGGATCGCGCATCGTCATGGAGCGCTGGGATCGGTTCTACAAGCCCGGCAAGCCCTACGCCGACAAGGTCATCGTGTCGGTCATGGGCGAGGCCGCGGCACGCGATGTCGCCTTCCGCAACAAGGAGATCGACACCTCCGTGCTCGGGCCGGCGCAATATGTCGCCTATCAGGCTGATCCCAACCTCAAGGGCACCATCGCCGAGGTCGCCGAGGTGTTCACGCGTTACATGGGGATGAATCCCGCGTTCAAGCCGTTCGCCGACAAGCGTGTCCGGCAGGCGATCAACTATGCGATCGATACCGATCTGATCATCAACAAGCTGGTCAAGGGCAAGGCCTATCGCGCCACCAGCTGGCTGCCGCTGACCTCGACGGCCTACGACAAGGCGATGAAGCCGTACCCCTACGATCCCGCCAAGGCCAGGCAGCTGCTCGCGGACGCCGGCTATCCCTCGGGCTTCGAATTCGAATGGACCACCAGCCAGAATGAAAGCTGGGGCCTGCCGATCGTCGCGGCCGTGATCCCGATGCTGGACAAGGTCGGCATCAAGGCGAAGGTCAAGCAGGTCGAGGCCGCGGTGCTGTCGGAGGTGGTTCGCTCCGGCGACTACCAGGCCTTCATCTATTCCCAGCAGACCGGCCCGGACCCCCAGGCCGCCCTGAAATGCTTCCACTCCTCGACGCCGCAATCGGCCTGCAACTACATGAACTTCAAAAACGTCGAGTTCGACAAGATCATCGATGAGGCCGGGCAGGCCGACGACACTGCCAAGCGCACCCAGCTGCTGCAGAAGGCCAATGCGCTGCTCTACGACGAGGCGCCGGTCTGGTTCTTCAACTACAACAAGGCGGTCATGGCGGTGCAGCCGTGGCTCCACGGCGTTCAGCTGAACGCGACGGAGCTGACCCACCAGAATGTCGAGGACCTCTGGGTCGACGAGACCTCGCCCGCGAAGTGACACGCGTTCTCGTGCTCCCTCCATCGCCATGAGCGATGGGGGGCGGAAGAAAGTGCCGATGCTCTCCTTCCTGATCCGCCGCCTGCTGCAAACCATTCCGACCGTGCTCGCTGTCGTGGCTCTGGTGTTCGTGCTGTTCAGCGTCGTTCCCGGCAGCATCGTCTCGTCCATGAGCGACGACGCCGATCCCCAGGTCGAGCTGCGCCTGAAGAAGCAGCTTGGCCTCGACGATCCCGTCCATGTGCGTTTCGGCGCCTATATCGCCAAGCTTGCCACCGGTGATTTCGGCACGTCTTTCCGGACCCGCGAGCCTGTGACGACCATGATTGCCAAGCGGGCCTGGCCGACGCTGCAACTGATCTTCACCGCCATGGCGTTTTCGGTTCTGCTCGGCGTGCCGCTCGGCTTCATCGCCGCATTGCGGCCGGGCGGGCTCGTCGACACGCTCGCGATGGTCGTGGCGGTGTCGGGCCTGTCCATTGCCAAGTTCTGGCTCGGGCTGGTGCTGATGTATGCGTTTGCGCTGAAGCTCGGCTGGCTGCCGAGCTTCGGCTATGGCGATGGCGGCCTGAAATATCTGCTGCTGCCGGCCGTGACGCTCGGCGTCTCGCCGATGGCGCTGTTTGCCCGGACCACGCGCGCTGCGGTGCTCGAGATCATGACGGCCGATTTCGTCCGTACCGCGCGTTCCAAGGGCATGAGCGAGACGCGGGTGGTGAAGTGGCATGTGATGCGCAACGCGCTCGTGATCATTCTCACCACCGTCGGCCTGCAGTTCGGCGGGCTGATGGGGCAGGCGGTCGTCGTCGAAAAATTGTTCTCGTGGCCGGGTATCGGTTCGCTGCTGGTGGACAGCGTCCTGCAGCGCGACATTCCGGCCGTCCAGGGCTCGATTCTCGTGGTGGTGCTGGCCTTCCTCGCGATCAATCTGCTGATCGACGTGCTCTATGGCGTGATTGATCCCAGGATCAGATACGCATGAAGCTCCGCGCCAATCTCGTCATCGGTGGCGCGCTGTTCGCGCTCGCGATCCTGGTCGGTGTGCTCGCGCCCTGGCTGGCGCACACCGATCCCGTCCTGGACGCCAATCTGCTGAACGCGGAGGAGCCTCCGGGCTGGACCTGGTGGTTTGGCACCGACGACCAGGGTCGCGACATCTATTCCCGCGTCGTCTACGGCGCGCGCGTCTCGCTGACGGTCGGCATCGTCTCGCAGCTCATCAACAGCGTCATCGGCGTGGCGCTGGGCCTGAGCGCCGGCTATTGGGGCGGCTGGTGGGACGATGTCGTCAACGCCCTGACCAATGTCATGCTCGCGATCCCCTCGCTGATCTTCGCGCTCGCCATCATGGCGGTGCTTGGCCCGGGCCTGACCAGCCTGCTGATCGCGCTCGGGCTGACCAACTGGTCCTTCACCTGCCGGATCGCACGCGCCTCGGCGCTGTCGCTGAGGAGCCAGGGCTATGTGCAGGCGGCGACCGTGCTCGGCTATGGCGATCTGCGCATCATGATCACGCAGCTGTTGCCGAACATGCTGGGGCCGATCGTCGTCATCGGCACGCTCGGCATGGGCAGCGCGGTCCTCTCCGAGGCCGCATTGTCGTTCCTCGGCCTCGGCGTCCGCCCGCCGTTTCCGAGCTGGGGCAGCATGTTGTCGGACGCCCGTGACCAGATCACGACGGCGCCGTGGCTCTCGGTATTTCCGGGCCTCGCCATCTTCCTGACGGTGCTCGGGCTCAATCTGCTTGGCGACGGCCTGCGCGACATTCTCGATCCCCAATCGCGGAGCAGGCGGACATGACCGGCGCGCCGCTGATCGAGGTCCAGGATCTGCGCATCGATCTCGACAATGGATCGCGGCGCGTTGCGGCCGCCGAGGGCGTTTCATTCCGCATCGATCGTGGCGAGACGTTTGGTCTTGTCGGCGAATCCGGCTGCGGCAAGAGCATCACGGCGCTCGCCCTGATCGGCCTGCTGCGGCAGCCGCTGTCGATCGGCGGCGGCGTCATCCGCTTTGACGGACGGGAGATCCAGCACCTTTCAGCCGCCCGGCAACGGGATCTGCGCGGCAATCGCATCGCGATGATCTTCCAGGAGCCGATGACGGCGCTGAACCCGGTCTCGCCGGTCGGACGGCAGATCGCCGAGATGTTCGTGCTGCACAAGGGCAAGAGCTGGCGCGAGGCCAATAAGCTTGCGGTCGAGGCGCTGGCGAGCGTCCGCGTTCCCGCGCCGGAGCGGCGCGTCAACGATTACCCGCACCAGCTCTCCGGCGGCATGCGCCAGCGCGTGATGATCGCCATTGCGCTCGCCTGCAGTCCGGATCTCCTGATCGCCGACGAGCCGACAACCGCGCTCGACGTGACCGTGCAGGCCGAGATCATCGAGCTGATGCGCAATCTCTGCGCCGAACGCGGCACGGCGATCCTGATGATCAGCCACGATCTCGGCCTGGTCGCCAATGTCTGCCGCCGCGTCGCCGTCATGTATGCCGGCCGCATCGTCGAGGAGCGCGGCTCCGCCGACATCTTCCGCGCGCCCTCGCACCCCTATACGCAAGGTCTTGTCGCCTCGCTGCCGCGGCTCGGCAGCCGTGCTGCGCTCGGCCGCAGCAGGCTGAAGGAGATCGCGGGCGTCGTCCCGGCGATCACGAATTTTCCGGAGGGCTGCCGGTTCAATCCGCGCTGCGCAAATGCGACGGACATTTGCAGGAGCGTGGCGCCGACGGCGGAGTTTCTGGAGGCGGGCGGCCTGGTGAGGTGTCATCACCATGCATGAGCCCAAAAACAGATCGGGTGAGGGGAGGCCGGACGACGATCTCATTCTCAGCGTCGAGGATCTCGCGGTTCATTTTCCGCTGGGCGGCGGCTTGTTCGGCCGCGGCCAGCGGTTACTTCGTGCCGTCGACGGTGTCGATCTCAAGCTGAAGCGCGGTGAATGCCTCGGCCTCGTCGGCGAGTCCGGTTCTGGCAAGTCGACAGTGGCCTTGTCGATCCTGGGTCTGCTGACGCCGACGCGCGGCCGCATCGTGCTGGACGGGCAGGTCGTGACCGGCCGGCCGTCCGGCGATCGCAAGGCGCTGGCCCGGACTGTCCAAATCGTCTTTCAGGATCCCTACGCCTCGCTCAATCCGCGCCAGACCGTGCGTCGCACGCTGGAGGATCCCCTTCGTGTGCATGGCGTGACCGCAAGGAGCGAGATCGAGGATCGCGTCGCGACCATGCTGCGGCATGTCGGCCTGCGGCCCGAACAGGCCGACCGCTACCCGCATGAATTCTCCGGCGGCCAGCGCCAGCGTATCGGCATTGCGCGTGCCCTGATCCTCAACCCCAAGATCGTCATCTGCGACGAGCCCGTCTCGGCGCTCGACGTCTCGATCCGCGCCCAGATCATCAACCTGCTGCTGGAATTGAAGGACACGCTCGGTCTGTCCTACATCATGATCAGCCACGACCTCGGCGTGGTCGAGCACATGAGCGATAGGGTTGCCGTGATGTATCTCGGCCGCATCGTCGAGAACGGCGACTGGCGCGAAATCTTCGAACGCCCGGCGCACCCCTATACCCAAGCCTTGATTGCCGCCATCCCCGATCCCTTGCGCCATGCCCCGCTGGCGACGACAGGGGGAGACCAGCCCAATCCGCTCAATCCGCCGAACGGATGCGCGTTCAGCCCGCGGTGTCGTTATGCGGAGGCGGTTTGTCGGAGGGAGCCGGGACCGGTGCTGGAGACGCGCGCGGATGGTCATGCGGTGCGCTGCTGGCGAGCGGATGAGATTGCGGGGCAGGTGGCGTTGGCTTCGAACGAAAGCGAGCACCTCTAGGATGGTGGGTCCGTCTTGGCGTGCTATCTCCCCATCGTCATTGCGAGCGCAGCGAAGCAATCCAGAATTCTTCCGCGGCGACAGCCTGGATTGCTTCGCTGCGCTCGCAATGACGAGCTCGGTTGAGCGAGCTTCGCTCTATCCCCGTCACCCTCTGAGGTGGCCGCTTCTTCAGCGGCCCTCGAAGGGCGACGGCCACGCTGGAACAGGATATTCGCCCTCGCTGTGGTAACCTCTAAGGGGTTGCACGAAACATAGTTGGAACGACGTCTCTCGTCGTCCGTTGACGCGGCGTCGCGCCGGACGCTTTTTCCGAGTCCGGCGGAGCCATATGAGCAGCGAGGAGACTGGTTATGGCAAGTGCGGCAGGCCGCGATCCGCGACACCATACTCAGTAGATGCAGAAGGCCCTCCGGGATATCCGGAACCATTTGCGCGAAGACATCCAGAAGGTCGACGAGCCACAGTTGAAGGCGATGTTCGAGACGTCCGCCGAGGTTTTGGGTGGTCTCGAGAAGGCCTTCAAGGACTATGAGCAGAAGAACGAACCGGCCTGGCGCTGACTGACAGGTCCCGGCGCCGCTACGGCCCCGCGCATCCACAGGAGCGCCGTGATGGAAGTCGTTGTGCCAAGCAAGCGCCGTCTCCTCTTGCTCGAGGCCGGGATCTCGGCCATGCGGTCCACCGGAGCGACAAGCCTATGCGCCGTGGTACCTCGCCGCCTTGGGCGCGACCCACGCCCCGATCGAACGGCTTGACGATGCGCCGGCGGGGCGGACGGCGGTGACGGGTTCCCCCCGCGTTCCCCCCGATGACTTCTTTGCAGCTTTCAACGCAGGCGGGTTGACAGTCCGGCCATCAGGGCATTTATTCGCGCCACGGGGAATTGCGATCTCCCCGCGAGGCGACATGCCCAAGAATCGCGTCCTGGTCACCAAGGGCGCAGCATGTCAACATCATACGCCTCTATCTCACCCGACAAATTATCCCGACTGATCGGCACGACCACTTCGCCGACGCTGATCGATGTGCGTATCGACGCGGACTTCGCGGCAGATCCGCGCTTGATACCTGGCGCGACAAGACGCTCTCAACTCGACGTTCGGGACTGGGGCTCGCGCTTGACGGGGCAGTCTGGCGTCGTCGTCCCAATAAGATGCATCCAAGTGCTCGCACCTCGCCAGGGGAGCACGACCTAATGGATGGACTTGTCTTTGTTGTTTTTGCTCTTGCCGCCCTTGTGGGCGGCTTCGTCAGCGGCTTTTCGGGCTTCGCGATGGGGCTGGTCGTGTCCGGTGTCTGGTTGCACATCATCTCGCCGATGCAGACTGCTTCTCTGATCGCCGGCTACGGCCTGCTCACACAGGGCTACGGCATCTTCAAGCTGCGCAAGTCGCTGGATTTGCGCAGGGCGTGGCCCCTCGCGCTCGGGACCGTTATCGGGATTCCGATCGGAGTTGGGATTCTCTCGTATCTCAACCCGGCCTACCTTCGGCTCGGCGTCGGTGTATTATTGATGGTCTACTCGATATACGGCCTCGCACGACCGGTGTTCGCTCCGATCAAGATCGGCACCCGAGCCGACATCGCCATCGGCATTTCGAATGGTCTGCTTGGCGGTTTGACGGGGCTGGGCGGCGTGATCTCCACGATCTCATGCCAATGGCGGGGCTGGCCCAAGGATGTGCAACGGGCCGTGTTCCAGCCGGTGTTGTTCGTGGCCTTCGTTGTGATTTCGCTCTCTCAAATCGCCGCCGGAACCATCACGGAAGACACGGCGAAGCTGTACGCCTTGGGCGTCCCTTTCATGGTCGTCGGCCTGTGGTCTGGCTTCCGGCTGTTCGGAAAGATTGACGACGAGACCTTCCGCAAGACGGTGCTTGCGCTGCTGCTGTTCGCGGGAGTGTCGCTGATCGCATCGACGCTTCCTTCCCTTCGCTGATTGATGAGGGCACCATGCCGCTGAAGACTGTTGGCACGATCGCCATCCCCAACGGACAGGACAGCGATTTCGATCACGCCGCCTTCGATCCGAAGACCCGTCGCGTTTTCATCGCGCATACGGCACGTGGCTGCATTGAGGTGATCGATCACGATGCGCAGAAGCATATCGCAACTCTCCCTGGTTTTCCGGCCGTAGCCGGCGCGGTCGCCGATGACGGGGAGATACTCACGACCAACCGTGGCGCGGCGACGATCACGTGGATGGACGCTGCAACATACGAGATCAAGGGCGTGTTCCCGTCGGGGCAGCGTCCGAACGGCGCGGTCATTGTCAAAAACAGGCAGATTGGCATTGCCGCCTGCATCGGCGACGCAAATCAAGGACCGACGCTTCAGCTCATTGATTTGAAGCAGATGACGCAGCGTTGCATTGAGCTCCCGGGCAGGCCGCGCTGGTGCGTTACTGACGCCAATGGCGAGCGCGTGTTTCTCTGCATCCGCGAACCGTCGATGATCCTGTCGGCGCGACTGCCTGATCTCTCGGAGATTGCTTATTGGCCGTTGCCGTCGGGCGGCGCGCACGGCCTCGATATCGATCACGCGCGCAATCGTCTCTACGCCGCCTGCGACGACGGTGATCTCGTGGAGATCGACAGCAAATCCGGGAAGGTCACCAACGTCTGGCCGATTGCCGGGCCGCCTGACGTGACATTCTTCAATCCGGCGACCGGTCGCGTGCATGTGGCGATTGGGAACCCAGGCGTCATCGAGACGATCGATCCTCGGTCGGGCGATCGCATCACTACTGTGACGGGCGCCGGCGCGCATACGACCGCTCTGGTGGGACCGGATCGGCTCTACGTGATCTCGCCGAGCCACGGCGGCGTGCTGGTGCTCTCCGATGGGTGATAACTGGAGCGGCGGCATGTCGCAAACGACTTCGATGGCCCGAATCTCTATGGCAGGACGATTGATGATGTGCACCATTGCAGGCTTTCCGTCGCGATCTTCTTTACGCGCGAGGCTCGTGGCGACTGTGCTGATTTTTTCAGTGGGAGGAAACGCCGTGGCCGAGACCCTGAATTTTGACAATGCTCCTGTCGGAATGCCGCCCGAGGGATGGACCTTGACGATGACCGGCAAGGGAGAACCGAAATGGACCGTCGAGGCCGAACCCTCCGCGCCAAGCAAGCCGAACGTTCTCAAGCAATCCGGACGAGCGACATTTCCGGTGGCGATCAGACGCGACACTGCCATCCGCAACGGCTTCGTTGAGGTCAAATTCAAGGCCGTCTCCGGGTCGGAAGATCGCGCCGCGGGCATCATCTGGCGGGCGAGGGATGCCGACAATTACTACGTCGTCCGGGCCAACGCGCTGGAGGACAATGTCGTGCTCTACAAGACGATCAAGGGCATTCGGACATCGCTGGGGATCGTCGGCCGCAAGGGCGGATACGGCGTCAGCGCACCCGTGACATCAGGGCAATGGCACGTGCTGCGTTGCGATTTCGCTGGAGGTCGATTCAAGGTGAGCTATGACGGAAAGCCAATATTCGAAGTGGAGGACGCCACCATCGTGGATGCCGGCATGATCGGCCTCTGGACCAAGGCGGATAGCGTGACCCTGTTCGACGATCTGACATATGGCGAGATCAAATAGAGGTTCGTCCACCTTGCCGGAGACCACCATGAATGTCAGATGTTTATCGGTCGCGACGGCCCTGCTGATCGCGTCGATCTGCCCAATGCGGGCGGAAGATGCGTTGGTCGCCTATAAGTCACTCACTCCGGAGCTGGCGCTCGATCTCGCGACCGCTGCGTTGGGCAGCTGCCGTGATCATGGTTACCAGGTTGCCGTCGCCGTTGTCGATCGCTTCGGCGTGACGCAAGTGATGTTGCGTGATCGCTTTGCAGGCGCCCATACGCTGTCAACGGCATCCGGCAAGGCCTGGACAGCTGCGTCGTTCAAGACCAGCACGACAGAGCTGAATGCGGTCAGCCAGTCGGGCATGATGCAGTCGGGCATTCGGAGTCTTCCCGGGGTGGTCATCATAGGAGGAGGACTGATCGTCGAGGCAGGCGGCGCTCTGGTCGGAGCGGTCGGCGTGTCCGGAGCGCCGGGCGGCGATGCGGATGAAGCCTGCGCGAGAGCCGGGATCGCGGCCATACGTGACAAGCTCGAGTTCTGAGAGCGGACGTGGAGATATCGGATCGAGGGTTCGTGCTTCTCAACTTCCGGCGCCGCCGACAAGACGAGGGCGCCGGTTTGCGAGCGGATTCGCAACCGGCAGGGCGCGCAACCATTCGCGAAAACTGACGATCTCAGGGCAATCCGCGGTGCCTTCAGGCGCAACCAGCCAATCGCCCAAGCCCGACCTCTCATTGACCCGCTCGCAGCGATAGCCCGGATGGTGGCCGAGACCGCGGGCGATCAGCAGGTCCACCTTGCCCTCGACCAATTCGTGCAGGCCGGCCGGGTGCAGCACCCGCAAGCCGATCTCCGCATGCGCGCTGCGAAACCTCGCCAATTCGAGGCGGCGCAGGTCGAAGCTGCCATGGACTCCCAATTGCAGCAGCGCCGCGCCTGCCGGCTTCAATTGCAAGGTCGCCTCCGCAATGTAGCGAAAGCCTTCGGAGACCCCGGGCAAGTAGGCCTGACCGGCCGCGGTGAGGATGAGCTGCTTATGTAGCCGATCGAACAGTTGCACGCCGAGACGGGCCTCCAGCGCTTTCACCTGCTGCCCCACGGCGGCGGGTGTCACGTGCAGCTCGTGCGCGGCAAGCTTGAAGCTGAGATGCCGGGCGGCGGCCTCAAAAGCGCGAAGCGCGTTGAGGGGTGGAAGGGTGTAGGTCATCGCGCACCAGTTTGACACCGACGGGCCGTGACCTTGCAATAGATTTTCTTGCGCCGAGCTGCAGGAATGATGCTTTGCGCGACGCCGATGCCGCCGGATACGGTCGGCCCGCAATCCGGAGAAAGCCCATGCCCCCAGCTCACATCGTCAGCCACAATCCCGCAACTGTCCATGCTCCCGCCGGCGGCTACAGCATGGGACTCGAATTGAAGCAGCATCGCCGCCTGCTGTTCATCAGCGGCCAGGTCCCCGAGAAATCCGACGGCACCGTGCCCGAGGGTTTCGAGGCGCAATGCGAGCAGGCCTGGCGCAACGTGATCGAGGTGCTCGCCGCGGCCGGCCTTGGCGTCGAGCACCTGGTCAAGGTCACCACGTTCCTGACCGATCGCGATCAGGTCGTGACCAACCGCACCATTCGCGGCAGGGTGCTCGGGGAACACCAGCCCGCGCTGACGGTCGTGATCGTCGAGACCGTCGACAGCAAATGGCTGCTGGAGATCGAGGCGATCGCCGCCGACTGAAGCCGAGTTTGGTGATCGTGCAATGAGCTAATCCTATCAGGTGTCCAATGGCTGAGAACATCCATCCCTTCTACGGGACGCATCGCGACGCCATGGAGGCCGCCATGCGCCATCGACTCGACCTTGCCGATGCGATGTTGCGCGAACGCGCGCATCTCACCGGGATCGACGGGATCAGACGAGAGGTGATGGACGAATTCGAGATCGTGCTCACCCAGATGCCCTATGTCGGCGGTGCGGCAAGCCGCATGAGCGATTTCTTCATGCGTCTGATGGGTTTTATGGCCATCAGTCGGGTCCTGCGACGGCATGGTGTGCCGGTGCCCGTGATCGGCGAGATCGAGCGGGAGACCTACGAGGCGCAATTGCTCGCCGTGTCAGAAGCGGAACGTCTCGCCTCGGGGCGTCAATTCATGTCGCCGGAGAACCAGGCTCTGCTGCGCGAGCAGGCGGCAACAAGCGCGACTGAGAGCCATCAAAAGGATTTTCCGGAAGATTTCGTCTACGACTTCGTCGAGCCGGGTCCGGAAGACACCTTTGAATTCGGTATCAACTACAAGGCTTGCGGCTTCTGCAAACTCGCGGCGCGCCATGGCGACAAGGAAATCCTGCCGAACATCTGCGGGCTCGATTTCGTCGCCTACGCAGCGCGAGGCATTCGCCTGGAAAGAGCACAAACGCTAGCGGGCGGCGCGAGCCATTGCAATTTCCGCTTCTCGCGGCTGTCGTCGGACTAAATGGCTCTCCTGTCTCCACATCGTCATTGCGAGCGCAGCGAAGCAATCCAGAATCTTTCCGCGGCGGCAGTCTGGATTGCTTCGCTCCGCTCGCAATGACGGTGGTCGGGGCACGGTCCTGAGCCCATCGGCACACACCGCGATGATGACATCGTGCTCCTGTTTTGCCCGACGTGTCAAACGCCGTCGCGGCGGGCATTCAAACCGCTCCGCGCCAAATTCCCTAGCAATTTCTACTGTGCATGGGGTTGTTTTTGCGGCTTTGTTTTGGGGCGGTCTAGTCCGCCGCTTTTTCTCGTAAGCGCTGCGCATAGACGTTGATGATCAGCGCCGCCAGCAGGATCACGCCCCGGATCAGGATCTTCAGGAAGCTGTCGATGTTGACGTGGTCGAGGCCGTTGTTGAGAACACCGAGGACGAAAAGCCCAACGATGGTGTTGCCGATGCCGCCGCGGCCGCCGAACAGGCTGGTGCCGCCGACCACGACGGCGGCGATGGAATCGAGCAGGTAGGTGTCGAACTCGTTCTGCTGCGCGCTGCCGAAATGGGCGACGCCGAGCATGCCGCCGATGCCGGAGCAGACCGCGGAGATCACCATGACCGCGCCGAGGATGAGCTTGACGTTGAGGCCGGAATATTCGGCCGCCTCGCGATTGCCCCCGACCATGTAGATGTAGCGGCCAAAGCGCGTGTAGGTCAGCACCAGATGGCCGCCGAGCAGCATGATGGCCGCGACGATCACGATCCAGGGGATGCCGCCGATCGCGCCTGACCCGAGCGTCGTGATCAGGTCCGGCACCTTGTAGGCGATCTGGCCGCGCACCAGCAGCGCCGAGATGCCGGCCGCGATTTGCATCATGGCGAGCGTCATGATGAAGGAGGGGATGCCGATCACGGTCAGCCCCAGCGCGTTGACGAGACCGAGCGCCGCGCAGAGCAGGATCGCGAGCAGGATCGCGGCGGCGCCGGGAAGGGGGATGTTTGGAATGTTGACGTAGGATTCCTGCAGCGTGAAGTAGGCGACTGCGATGCCGGTGACGTTGGCGATGCCGGCGATCGACAGATCGATCTCGGCGCAGAGGATCACGAAGGTGAGACCGACGGCGATGATGCCGGTGACCGACACCTGCGTCAGGATGTTGCCGAGATTGTCGATGGTCGCAAAGGAGGGGCTGGCAAGCGCGAAGAAGCCGGACAGGAAGATCAGCGTCAGGAACGGCGCGATGTTGCGCATCTGCGAGCGCAGGAAGGGCGCAAGGCCTCGTGCGCGCTGTCCCGTCGCTGGAGCCGTCTCACTGCTCACCATGGTGCTTCTCCGTCACGCCGCTTCCAGCAGGCGGTCCTTGCTGACCGGCTCGTTCCTGAATTCCCGCACCACGGCGCCGCGCTTGAGCACGAGGATGCGGTCGGCCAGCGACAGCACCGTCTCCGGCTCGGTCGACAGCACGATGATCGCGAGTCCCCTGGCGCGGAGGTCGCGGACGATGTTGATGACGTCGTTCTTGGCGCCGACATCCATGCCGCGGGTCGGCTCGCACAGCACCAGCAGCTTGGGCGGATAGGTCAGCCATTTTGCCAGCGCGACCTTCTGCTGGTTGCCGCCCGAGAGCATGCCGAGATCGAGGCCGACCACCGGCGGCCTGATCTGCAACTGATCAATCTGGTGCTTCGCGATGTCGCGCTCCTGCGCCGGCTTGAGCAGCAGCGACGAGATGCGGTCCAGAATGCTGATCGAGATGTTCTTGTAGACCGGCTCCTGGTGAAACAGCATGGCGCGCCGGCTTTCGGGCACCAGCGCCACGCCGGCGCGCCGCGCCGCCGCCGTGCTGGTAAATCGCTTTGGCGTGCCGTCGACGGCGAGGGTGCCGGCGTCCGGCTTCAGCTTGCCGAACAGGATGCGGGACAATTCCTGCTGCCCGCAGCCCATGAAGCCGTAGATGCCGAGCACTTCGCCGGCGCGCGCCTCGAACGAGACGTCCTGAAGGCTGCGCGCCAGCGACAGCTTGTCGACCTTCAGCACGACCGAGCTGTCGCTCGGCCGCGGCAGCATCAAATCGTCAGTATAGCTGTGCTCGAGCGCTTCGCCACCGCGGCCGATCATGGCCTCGATCAGCGCGCCCTTGGAGGTCGCGGCGCTCGCGGTCTCCGCGACCTTCCGCCCGTTGCGGAACACGGTCACTGTGTCGGACACGCGAAGAATGTCCTCGATGAAATGCGAGATGAAGACGATGGCCGTGCCTTGCTCCCGCAGCCGCTTGAGCGTTGCGAACAGTCGCTCGACCTCGGGTGGAGAGAGGGCGGAGGTCGGCTCGTCCAGGATGACGATGCGGGCACCGGAGAACAGCACGCGGGCGATCTCGATCAGCTGCTGCAGCCCGATCGGCAGGTCGCCAAGCCGCGACATCGGATCGACGTCGATGCCGAATCGAGCAAGCTGCTCGCCGGCCTCGCGCGCCATGCGCCGCCATTGCACCAGGCCAAGGCGGTTGGTCGGCTGGTTGCCGAGGAAGACGTTCTCCGCGACGGTGAGGTCGGGCGCGACGGAGAGCTCCTGATGCACCATGGCGATGCCGGCCGCGTGCGCATCGCGCGCCGAGCGGAAGTGGGTCGCCTGGCCGTCGATCAGGACGCGGCCGGAGAACTCGGTGTGCACGCCGGCGATGATCTTCATCAGCGTGCTTTTTCCCGCGCCGTTCTCGCCGACGAGACCGTGAATCTCGCCGGGAAGAAGCGCGAAGTCGACACCACGAAGCGCTTCGACGCCGCCGAAGCTCTTCGTGATGCCCTGGAGTTCCAGGATGGGCGAACGACCCTCAGGCATGCAAGATCAGATCTTGGAGGATTTCAGATCAGGAAGTGATCCTGCATCCACTGCATGCCGGCGGCATTGGCCTTGGTCACGACCGGACCGTCGGTGACGACGTTCTTGGGGATGCCCTGGCCGCTCTTCTCGCCACCGGCGACTGCCGCGACACCGGCGATGATCGCGCCGCCATGGATGCGGCAGGACGGATTGCGGACGGTCGCGAACATGCGGCCCTCGCTCACGGCCTGGATCGCCGGCGGCATGGCGTCGACGCCGCCGATCAGGATGTTGGTGCGGTTGTGCGCCTTCATGATGTTGGCGGCAGCGAGCGCCATGTCGTCATTGTGGAAGAACGCCGCGTCTATCTGCGGGTATTTGGTCAGATAGGTTTCCCAGAGCCGCGCGGTCTTGGAGACGTCCCAGTCGGCCGGCTGGGTGTCGAGCACCTCGATGCCAGGGAATTGCTTGACGACGTTGTTGAACCCCTTGGCGCGGCCTTGTGCGCCTGTATGTCCGAGCGCGCCTTGGGTCATGATGATCTTGCCCTTGCCGCCCATCGCGTTGCACAGCGCCTGCGTCACCGAGGCGCCCATGAACTCGTTGTCGGGGGCGAGGAAGGAATGGACGTTGATCTGGTCGAGCGGCGCGATCAGCGTGTCCATGTCGATCACAGGCGTGCCGGCGTCGATCATCTTCTGCACCGGCTGGGTGAGGGTGCCGATGCCGAAGGCCTGGATCGCGACGAAGTCCCATTTCTGCGAGGCCATGTTGTCGATCGCCGCGCGCTGTTTCACGGCGTCGAGCTGGCCATCGAACCAGGTGACCTCGACGTTGAACAGCTTGCCCCAGAATTCCGCGGCCTGCTTGCCCTGTGCGCACCAGGTCGCCTGAAGGCCGGCGTTGGAGAATGCCGCCTTCAGCGGCTTCTCGGATCGTCCGACTTCGGCTGCCAATGCTGGATTTATGCCCATGCTGCCGAGGATGGCAGTTGCGGCGCCGGCGGTCGCAGCCGCCTGAAGAAGATCGCGCCTCGTCGTCGAGAAATCTTTCGTCCCGGACATTGCTCGCTCCCATATATTTTTGTCGGCGCGTCATTGATTGCGCGACCGATGTTGGAAAGTCTCTCACAATCGAAGAGCTCACGCCACCCAATCTGCTATCGCGCGGGATTTCGCCCCAGTCTCGGGATGCTCGCGCAGCAGACGTTGATAGACCAGCGGCGTGAGATCCGGGCCGCGCGATGCCGCGATCTCAAAGCTCTGTTCGATTGTATGAGGCGTTCATCGACGTGTCGGCCGCTCAAGGCAAAAAAAGAGCGGGGCCCTAGCCCCGCTCAAAAATTGTGTCGACCCTATTATCCCCGATTCTAAGATTTGATCTTGATTGGCGGGGCGACGCTGCATTTTGCGCGCCAGGGGCTCCTCCCGAGACTTGGACCACCAGACTTTGACCTCGCGGCTAGCCTGAGCAAGAGCGATGCTAGATCAACTTTTCTCACTTGTCATCATTTTCGGCAACGATTGTTCAAAATTCGAGCAGTTGACGAAATGATCGGGTTATTTGACCCCATAAGTATATGACAAACATAAGAATTCTGTGGACGGACAGGCCGGCGCGGCTGCCTCAAATGCCGGACGCGGCCTCGGAGCGAGGCCGTCCGAGCACATTTTTCGAGAGATCTGCGCCACCCCAACAAGGCGGCCGAAGTGACCTCGACTCGGAGCGGGGGTGGTGTTTAGTTAGCAGACGAATGAATGGTTCGGCGGATGCGCGCTCGGCTGCAAAAATTCCTACCGGTTGTCCTGCTCGCTTTGGTGATGCAGGTGCTGGCGCCGATTGCCGCCTGTTGGGCGGCCGGCCAGGCCGTTGCCGATCCGCTTGGCACCGGCGTCATCTGCCACAGCGTCAGCGAGCAGGGTACTCCGAACGACCAGAACGGCGCGCCGACCGCGCATGCCGGCGCCTGCGTGCTGTGCTGCCTGGCGCAGGCCAACGCATCGTTCGATTCGCCGCCGCACGCGGTGCTCTCCGTCCCCTTCCGCCACGCCGAGCGCGTGGTTTGGCATGAGGCGGATGCGTCCGCTGTCGCTGCCCATAGGGGCTCAAGCGCCCAGGCGCGGGGACCTCCCCACTTTTCCTGACGACCCCTCGTGATCGCCGCGGTTCATCCGTTGGCGATTGATGCTGTCGAATGGCCGGAAGAGAAAGCCGGCGTCAGGAATCCCGAGATGTTACCTCGTCATGCCCGCTGCGGCGTGAGTGTCGTTGCCATTCAGGCTGCGCTGCTCGCCTCGTCGAGTGACGTTTTCGCCCAGAGCAGCCCAAAGGAGCTGCCCGCGGTGACCGTCGATGCACCCGCGGCGGTAAAACCCAAGCCGCGCAAGCCGCCGGTGCAAACCGCTGGCGCCAGGAGAAATTTGGCAAAGCCTGCGGTCGAGCGACCGGCCTCGGTCGCGGCTGACCAGGGCGCGGGCGGCGTCCGGGCGTCGCTGGATCAGCCGGCGGCGGTAGCCCGCTATCAACTGCCGCAGCGGTCCTTCAGCATCACGGCAAAGCAGGTCGACGAGACCATCAACCTCAAGGACCCCGAGGACGCCGTCAAATACATGCCGAGCCTGTTCGTGCGGAAGCGCAATGACGGTGACAATCAGGCAGTGCTCGCGACGCGAAGCTGGGGCCTGAACTCGAGTGCGCGGACGCTGATCTATTACGATGACCTCCTGATCTCGGCGCTGATCGGCAACAACAACTCCGGCGCCTCGCCGAAATGGAACTTGATCTCTCCCGAGGCGATCGGGCGGGTCGATTTCCTCAACGGTCCGTTCGCGGCCGCCTATCCCGGCAATTCCATCGGCGGTGTTCTGCTGATCACCTCGAAGATGCCGGAAAAGCCGTTTGCGGTGGCCAAGGAAACCGTCTCGGTGATGCCGTGGAATCAATACGGCACCAAAGACACCTATTTAACCAGCCAGACCAGCGCCGCCGCAGGCAATCGCGATGGCAAGCTGTCCTGGCTTGTCAGCGCGAACTATCTCGATAGCTACCAGCAGCCGCTGACATATACGACCAACGCCTCGTTCCCGGCCGGCACGACCGGTGGTTTTGCCGCACTCAACAAGACCGGTGGCGTTGCCAACGTCGTTGGCACCGGCACGCTGGCGCATTCGCAGCAGACTTCCGGCAATCTGCGGCTCGCCTACGACATCACGCCACTGGTGCAGGCGACGTATTCGCTCGGCATCTGGAACAATCACCAAACCTCCGATCCGCAGACCTATCTCAGATCGACCGCAACGGACTTGCCGACGTTCGGCAGCATCAGCAGCTTTGCGAGCAGCAAGTACACCTGGGATCAGCTCCATATGAGCAACGCCGTCTCGCTCAAAAGCGATACCAAGGGCGTATTCGATTTCGACCTTGCCGCGTCGAGCTACAATTATCTCCAGGATACCCTCATCAATCCCTTTACTGTGGTGCCGTCGCCGGGCCTTGGCTATTCGTTGAACGGCAAGGTGACGCGGATGGACGGCACCAACTGGCAGAACGCCGAAGCTAAGGGCATCTGGCGTCCGTTCGGAATCGATGGTCCGCACGAGATCAGCTTCGGCGCGCACGGCGACCGCTACCGGCTCGAGAACCCCGTTTATGCCTCGACCGTCTGGTTCAATGCGCCCTCAGCGGGCAACGGCCAGCTGTATTCGACCGGTGTCGGCGAGACGCGCACTGAAGCTCTCTGGGTACAGGATGCCTGGAAGATCACTCCGATCGTCAAGCTGACGTTCGGTGGACGGCTGGAGAGCTGGCAGGCGGTCGAGGGTTTCAATCTCAACACCACGACGACCAGCGCCGGTGTCGTCACGTCGGCAGTGCCGACGTGGCAGCCGGGCCTGTCCTCGACGAATTTCTCGCCGAAGGCGTCGTTGTCGTTCGATCCCAACAAGGACTGGAATGTTACTGCGAATTTCGGTGAAGCCTACCGCTATCCGACGGTGACCGAGCTCTACCAGAACATCAGCGTGGGCGGCGTCACCTATCTCGCCAATCCGCTGCTGTCACCAGAGCAGGACTTCACCGGCGAGCTCAATCTCGAGCGGCGCTGGGCCGATGGGCGGGTGCGGCTCACTGTGTTCGGCGAGCGGACCAACAATGCGCTGATCTCGCAATCGACTACGGTAACGGACGCAAAGGGGGCGCAAACGGTGCAGACAGCGGTCAGCAACGTCGCTGCAATCCGCATGCAGGGAGTCGAATTGTCGGCTGACAAGGACAATGTGGTGGTGAACGGCCTGCAAGTCTTCGGCAGCGTCACTTACGTCGATTCCAGAATCATCTCCGATCCGAACTGGAAGGGACCGACCAGTGTCGTCGGCAAGCGCGTACCTTTCGTGCCTGACTGGCGCGCCAAGTTCGGCGTGACCTATCGGCCGAACGACAGTTGGGCCTATACGGTTGCGGCGCGCTACAGCGGCAAGCAGTATTCGACGCTGGACAACTCGGATATCATCCCGCACGTCTACGGCGCCTTCGATAACTTTTTTGTTGTGGACTTGAAGATCCACTACAACGCGACGAAGAATTTCGCGTTCGACTTCGGCATCGATAATCTCTTCAACGCGCAATACTTCCTGTTCCATCCATTCCCGGGACGAACTTTCGTTCTCGCCGGCAAGTACACGTTCTGACGGGTGGTACCCCCTCAATGGCGACAAGAAAGGCAATCAACATGAACACACTCTCACGCATTTTCGCGCTCGCAGTGCTCTCGGCGGTCGTGATCGCGGTGCCGGTCCGCGCCGAGGACGTCAAGGCGGGCGATCTCGTCATCACCCAGGGCTGGAGCCGGGCGACCCCGAGCGGCGCGAAAGTCGCCGGCGGTTTCCTGACCATCGAGAACAAGGGCACGGCGCCCGACAAGCTCGTCAAAGTGACCGCCGAGATCGCGGGCAAGGCCGAGGTCCACGAAATGACGATGGACAATGGCGTGATGAAGATGCGCCCGCTCGACAAGGGGCTCGTTATCGGGCCGGGCAAGACCGTGAAGCTCGCTCCGGGCGGCTATCATCTGATGCTCCAGGAGCTCAAGGGCCCCTTCAAGGAGGGCGAGAAGGTGGCGGTGACGCTCGAATTCGAGAAGGCCGGTAAGGTCGCCGTCGCGCTCGACGTCCAGGGCGTCGGCGCGCAGGCGCCCGGCGGCGGCGGAAGCATGATGATGAAGAAAATGCCCGACCATTCGGGAATGAAAATGTGACGCGTGTGATCTAAACCCCGGGAGATCGAGCATGTCGAAGACACCCTGGCTGATCCTGATGGCTGCGCTGGCCGCATCGCCTGCGGCGGCACATGTCTATCTAGAAGGCAAGCAGGCCACGGTCGGTGCGTCCTATAAGGCCGTCTTCGCCGTGCCGCACGGCTGCTCCGGCTCGCCGACGGTCAAGATCCGCGTGCAGATCCCCGAAGGAGTCATCGCGGTGAAGCCGATGCCGAAGGCTGGTTGGAACGTTGATGTCGTCGAGGGCCAGTATGCCAGTGCGTACGACTATCACGGCAACAAGCTGACCTCTGGCGTGAAGGAAGTGGTCTGGTCCGGCGGCAAGCTGCCGGACCACAATTACGACGAGTTCGTCGTCAGCAGCTTCCTCACCGACAGCCTGAAGCCCAACACCACGCTGTATTTTCCGGTGGTGCAGGAATGCGAGAAGGGTGTCAGCCGCTGGATCGAAATCCCGGCGGAGGGGGCAGCCTATTCGCATGAGGAAAAGTCGCCGGCGCCCGGCGTGAAGCTGCTGCCCAAGCCGTAATGCGTCGTCTCGCTGCGCTCGCGATGTTGCTCGTCGTCGCCGGCACTTCGACCGGCGCGTCGGCGCATGCGGCGCTGATCTCGGTTGAGCCGGCGAGCGGTAGCATCCTGACGAGCGCGTCAAAGGCGGTGGAATTGCGCTTCAACGAAGCGGTGACGCCGGGCGCGATCCAGTTGATCGATGGCGCGGGCAGGGCGCGCGACGATGCGCGCGTCACGACATCCGGCGAGAGCATTTCGATTGCGATGCCGCCGGACCTGCCGCAGGGCACGGCGGTCGTGAGTTACCGGGTGATCTCGCAGGACGGCCATCCTGTCGCGGGATCGGTGATCTTTTCGGTCGGCGTGCCGACGGCCACGCAGCCTCCGGCCAATGCGGATGGCCGGCTGAACGCGCTGATCTGGCTGTCGCGGATCGGTCTCTATCTCGGGCTGTTTGTCGGTGTCGGCGGCGTATTCTTTGCCCGCTGGATTTCGCGGTCAATGGCGGGGATGGGCGCGCCGCGCGCCGCGCTGCTTGTCGGTCTCCCAAGCGCAATTGTCTCGCTGGGCGTGTTGGGTCTCGATCTCCTTGGCCTGCCGCCGGCAGCACTCGTGACGGCGGCTCCCTGGACCGTCGCATTCGTCACCAGCGCCGGCCCAGCCTTGCTCGTCGCCATTGCGGCGATGCTGCTCGCGCTGATGGCGCTGGGCCGCGCGTGGCATGCGCGCGCTCTTGCGGCGGTCGCGTTCGCTGGCGTCGGCCTGTCGCTCGCCATGACCGGGCACGCCGCAACGGCGCCGCCGGAGGTGCTGACGCGGCCGGCGATCTTCCTCCATGGCCTTGCGGTTGCATTTTGGATCGGCGCGCTGGCGCCGCTAGCAGCGCTGCTGTCGAAGCCGACGCCGGCGGTGCTGCCGCTACTGAACCGCTTCTCGCGCATCGCCATGCCGGTGGTCGCCGCGCTGGCGTTGACCGGGCTCACGCTTGCAATCATCCAGCTCGAAAAGCCGTCAGCGCTGGTCGAGACGAGCTACGGACTCATTCTGTCAGTCAAATTGGCTCTGGTTTTATCCCTGCTTGGGCTCGCCGCGCTCAATCGCACTCGGCTGACGCCGGCGCTGGCGAAGGACCAAAGGGCCGCGCCCGCGCTCAGGCGCTCGATCCTGTTCGAATGCGGGGTCGCGCTCGGCATCTTTGCCGTCGTCGCCGGTTGGCGCTTCACGCCGCCGCCGCGGACCATCCTCCCGGAGACGCCGCTGGCGATCCACATCCATACCGACAAGGCGATGTTCCAGGTGCTGGTGTCCCCCGGCAAGGCCGGCGTGGACGATTTCGTGCTTCAGCTCATGACCGGCGAGGCGACGCCGCTGAAGGTCAAGGAGGCGACGCTGACGCTCAGCCTGCCCGAGCGCGGTATCGAGCCGATGGAACGCGACGCCGAGCTGGGACCAGACGGCTATTGGCACGTGCGCAAAGTCGAGCTGCCCTTCGCCGGCCGCTGGCATGTGCGGATCGATGCGCTGGTGACCGATTTCGAGAAAGTCACTCTCGAGGACGAGCTCGAGGTCGCGCCGCGTTAAGTCGGCAGGGTTCAACTCGAACCCGAAGTCGACGGAAAAATGACAGGAATTCCGCCGCGTTAGCGGCTTTTCCTCATTCCCGGTCTTGTGTTTTCGCTTCCAATCCGGTTTCACTGCGGGCCACCACTGATTCCCAGAGTCTTGCCATGCGGTTGTCGCGGTTCTTTCTGCCCATCCTGAAGGAAAATCCGAAAGAAGCGGAGATCGTCTCGCATCGGTTGATGCTGCGCGCCGGCATGATCCGCCAGGAGGCGGCCGGCATCTATGCCTGGCTGCCGTTGGGCTTCCGGGTGCTGAAGAAGATCGAACAGATCGTGCGGGAGGAGCAGGATCGCTCCGGCGCGCTGGAACTGTTGATGCCGACGCTCCAGCTCGCCGACCTCTGGCGCGAGAGCGGCCGCTACGACGCCTACGGCCCGGAGATGCTGCGCATCGCCGACCGCCACAAGCGCGAGCTGCTATACGGGCCGACCAACGAGGAAATGGTCACCGAGATTTTTCGCGCTTACGTGAAGTCCTACAAGAACCTGCCGCTGAATCTCTATCATATCCAATGGAAATTCCGCGACGAGCAGCGGCCGCGCTTCGGCGTGATGCGCGGCCGCGAGTTCCTGATGAAGGATGCCTATTCCTTCGACCTCAACGAGGCGGCGGCGCGTATCTCCTACAACAAGATGTTCGTCGCCTATTTGCGCACCTTCGCGCGGATGGGGCTGAAGGCGATTCCGATGCGCGCCGAAACCGGCCCGATCGGCGGCGACCTCAGCCACGAGTTCATCGTGCTCGCCGAAACCGGCGAATCCGGTGTTTTCATCAATCGCGACGTGCTGGACCTGCCGGTGCCGGGCGAGGACGTCGACTATGAGAGCGATCTGACCCCGATCATCAAGCAGTGGACCTCGGTCTATGCCGCGACGGAGGACGTTCACGATCCCGCGCGGTTCGAGCAGGAAGTGCCTGCGGACAAGCGCGTGAACACCCGCGGCATCGAGGTCGGCCAAATCTTCTACTTCGGCACCAAATACTCCGAACCGATGAAGGCGACGGTGGCGGGCCCGGACGGCGTGGACGTGCCGATCCATGGCGGCTCCTACGGCGTCGGCGTCTCGCGCCTGCTCGGTGCCATCATCGAGGCCTGCCATGACGATGCCGGCATCAAATGGCCGGAGGCGGTGGCCCCGTTCCGTGTCTCGATCCTCAATCTCAAGCAGGGCGATGCGGCGGTCGATACGGCCTGCGAGAAGCTCTATGCCGAGCTCCGGGCCAAGGGCGTCGATGTGCTCTATGACGACACCGACCAGCGCGCCGGCGCCAAATTCGCCGCCGCCGACCTGATCGGCATCCCCTGGCAGATCATGATCGGGCCGAAGGGGCTGGCCGACGGCAAGGTCGAGATCAAGAAGCGCAGTGACGGCTCCCGCGAGACGATGTCGCCAGCGGACGCGGTCGCCCGCCTGGTCGGCTGAATATTGTTCATCGCCTGATATCGCGGCCGCCAATCCGGCCACAATTGACCCCGAATCATGGGATTATCGAGCGATGGATGAGACCATGACTGAAACCGTTCAAACCGCGCCGTTCGCGCCCTTCGAGTGGATGCTGTCGGCGCGCTATTTGCGGGCGCGGCGCAAGGAGGGATTCATCTCGGTCATCGCCGGGTTCTCCTTCCTTGGCATCATGCTCGGCGTCGCCACGCTGATCATCGTGATGGCCGTCATGAACGGCTTCCGCAAAGAGCTGCTCGACAAGATCCTGGGGCTGAACGGCCATATCCTGGTCCAGCCGCTGGAATCGCCGCTGACCGACTGGAAGGACGTTGCCGAGCGCATCAGCCAGGTCCAGGGCATCCGGCTGGCTGCCCCCGTGGTCGACGGCCAGGCGCTGGCGTCCTCGCCCTGGAACGCCTCGGGCGTGCTGGTGCGCGGCATCCGCTCCGACGACCTGAATAACCTCACCTCGATCGCCAAGAACATCAAGCAGGGATCGCTCGAGGGGTTTGACGACGGCCAGGGCGTCGCAATCGGCCGGCGGCTCGCCGACCAGCTGTCGCTGCATGCCGGCGACAGCGTGACCTTGGTGGCGCCGAAGGGCGCGGTGACGCCGATGGGCACCACGCCGCGCATAAAACCGTACAAGATCGTCGCAGTGTTCGAGATCGGCATGTCCGAGTACGACCTCGGCTTCGTCTTCATGCCGCTCGCCGAGGCGCAGGCCTATTTCAACCGCAGCAGCGACGTCACCTCGATCGAGGTGTTCACCACCAATCCCGACAAGATCGATTCATTCCGCAAATCGGTGACGGAGGCCGCGGGCCGGCCGGTGTTCCTGGTCGACTGGCGCCAGCGCAACTCGACTTTCTTCAACGCGCTCCAGGTCGAGCGCAACGTGATGTTTCTGATCCTGACCATGATCGTGCTGGTCGCGGCGCTCAACATCGTCTCCGGCCTGATCATGCTGGTGAAGGACAAGGGCAGCGACATTGCGATCCTGCGCACGATGGGGGCCTCGCAAGGCTCGATCATGCGGATCTTCCTGATCACGGGCGCATCCATCGGCGTGGTCGGCACGCTGGTGGGGTTCTTCGTCGGGCTGGTGATCTGCCTCAACATCGAATCCATCCGGCAATTCCTGTCCTGGCTGACCAGCACCGAGCTGTTCTCGCCGGAACTCTACTTCCTGTCGAAGCTGCCCGCCGAGATCGACGTCGGCGAGACCACGGCCGTCGTCGTCATGGCGCTGACGCTGTCGTTCCTGGCGACGCTCTACCCGTCGTGGCGCGCCGCGCGCCTCGATCCGGTCGAAGCGCTGCGGTACGAGTGAGGGCCTGATGGAGCAGCAGGGGGCGGAAGATGTACCGGTCATCTATCTCCACGAGATAAGACGGCAGTACCTGCAGGGCGAGGCGGCGCTGACGATTCTCGACAATGCCAAGCTCGCGCTGTGGGCGGGCCAGTCCGTCGCGCTGGTCGCGCCGTCGGGCTCGGGCAAGTCGACGCTGCTGCACATCGCGGGCCTGCTCGAAGCTCCCGATTCCGGCGAGGTCTATGTCAATGGCGCGCCGACCTCGCAACTGCCCGACATTGAGCGCGCCCAGCTGCGCCGCACCGATATCGGCTTCGTCTACCAGTCGCACCGGCTGCTGCCGGAATTCTCGGCGCTGGAGAACGTGATGATGCCGCAGATGATCCGCGGCCTGAAGAAGTCCGAGAGCGTCAAGCGCGCCAAGGAGATCCTTGGCTATCTCGGCCTCGGCGACCGCATCACCCATCGTCCGGCGGAGCTGTCGGGCGGCGAGCAGCAGCGCGTCGCAATTGCGCGCGCCGTCGCCAACGCACCGCGGGTGCTGTTCGCGGACGAGCCGACCGGCAACCTCGATCCGCACACCGCCGACCACGTGTTCCAGGCCCTGATGCAGCTGGTCAAGGCAACCAAGGTCTCGATGCTGATCGCGACCCACAACATGGAGCTCGCCGGCCGCATGGACCGGCGCGTGTCGCTGGCCGACGGCCAGGTCGTCGAGCTCGAATAAAGAAAACGCGAAAACAACCCCATGCACAGTAGACGGCCGCTGCCGTCCACGATCGGGGTGACGTCTTCCAGTGACTTGATCGATCAGGCAAACTCGCCGCAGCAGCGCATTGCCGCAGTGTGCAGGCAATTTACGGCCTGATCACAGTCAATTTGAACGGTCCGCCATTGGCGGCGGCGTGGGCCACGGCCTCATTGACGTGGTCGAGGTCGAAATCCGTCGTCACATATTCGTCGAGCCGCAGCAGCCCGGCGCGCACCAACCCGATCAGACGCGTTGCCGCATCCGGCGGATACATCCAGACGCCGTGGACGGAGATGCAGTTGCGCATGAGCCAGGGGTAGGGCAGCTCGAGGCCCGGCCCCCCCGCCATGCCGACGCCGCCCATCAGCACGACGCGGCCATAGGCGCGCACCGTCATGACCGCCGCCCGCACCACGCGCGTGCTGACCGAGGGCGGCATGATGTCGAGCACGCAGTCGATCGGCCCGGGCGCGGCGCGCTTCATCGCCTCGCGGTCGTCGTCCTCGTTGCCGGTGAGCCTGACCGGCTTCACCCGCGCGCCGAAGCGGCGGACGAGGTCGGCCAGGATTTTCTCGTTGCGGCCGGGCGTCACCACGCAGGCCGCGCCCATCGCGAGCGCGACGGAAACGGCGGCGCTGCCGAAATTGCCGGTGGCCCCGCTCACCAGAACGGTCTCGCCTGCTTGCAGGTTTGCGGCAAGAAAGCCGCCATAGGGCACCAGCGCCGTTCCGAGCGCGCACCATTGCGAGGCTTCTTCCGACGTGATCGCGCCAAGGCGCTTCACGTTCTCGGTCGGCACCCGCATCTGCTCGGCATACGAGCCGTGGCGAAAATGCTGCTGCAGGCGCATGCCGCCGGGGCCGGCTGCCGTGAGTCCCTGCAGGGCAATATCGGGCGCCACGACATCGTCGCGCGACCGCACCGTCGGGTCGCAGAACACCCAGTCGCCAATGCTAAGCTTGGTTGCGTCCGGGCCGATCGCACGCACCCGGCCGATGCCGCCGGGGCCGGGGATGATCGGCAGCTCGAGCGCATAATTGCGCTCACCGCTGAAAACCTCGTTCATGTAGGACAGAACGCGCGTGGCGACGACATCGACGATGACCTCGCCGGTGCCGAGCACCGGGTCCGGAGCAGTCTCGATCACCAGCGGCGATCCAAAGGACTTGAGTACGGCAGCTTTCATGATGTTCACCTCGAAGTCAGGTGACACTCATATGCGGCGCCCTTGAAGGGACAAGAAGGCCTGGTATTATCCTAGTATTCCATAGGCCCTGCATGATGTATGCAAGCGCGGCTAATGAAGAAACTGGAAACGCGACATGCCCGTGATGTTCAATACGATTCTGGCGCAGGACGGAATTGACGCCAGCCAAGTGCGGCTACTACGACACCAGGATACGCGTGCCGATACCATTCGCTCGCCCTATGAGCTGTGGCGTGATGACCGCCCCGGATTTGAATCGTATCAGTCGGTCCAGAGCACGCAGAACCGTGCGAAATTCGCTTCGCCTTATTGGGCATCATTCGTGGCTGACTTTGCGGGAGCCACGCTTTTCGCTGGCTTGTACGCAGCCCAATATGTCGGCGTGGGAGACAAGGATCTCTCCCTCGACCGCACCGGGAAGGGCTGGACAAGGCCGGGGCATATGATTTGTACCGTCTCGAATTAGGAAAGTTGATCCGCTTGCGGCGCCGCGCTCCACTTGCTTAAGTTGCAGGAACTGGAGTAGGCGATTTATGAAATGTCAGTTATCCACTTCAGCACTCATCGTTTTGGTGCTGATCTTCACCAGCAATCGCGCAGCCGCAGTCAACACTGACATGAAGATCAGCGGCGGAAAAGGCTGCTTCATGGGTGATTGCAGCAAACGTCAAGAGCGGACTGCTGTAAGTTGCTCTCACCGCGCTGATTCATGTCGGATGAAGAACAGCGCCCATCCCAGCATGGCTTCACGATGTGACGCCGCCCGCCTAGCATGTCTCAAAACTGGTACTTTTGTAACGTTATCCGGTGAAAGGATAACTGGCACCTTAAGGGAATAATCGAGACCACTTAATCTCGACGTCTACTTCCTGACCCGCTGTGCACATTCTTGAGGGGAGTGATCCATTGCCCCTGAAGGAGGAGTGGGCGGAGTTCTCAGGGCGTCACCTTTGCGTGAGCTCACTGCTCCCACAGTTTCCGCGGCCGAGGCGTGTCGGATATATGCGACGCTCCCCAATAGGAGCGCAGCATGACCAAGATGGTTCAACAGCAGATCGATCAACTAACCTGCGATATCGACCTTGCTCGAGAAGCTATGCGGATCGAGCAAGATCGGTACAACCGCGAGCATTTCACTTGGACGTCGCAAGACGTCGACGACTGGCGGACAGCAAGCCAATCCGACAGTGACCAGCTGCGCGAGATGCTCGAAGAGCGCGACAGGCTGCGCGGCCAACTCACTTGAAGGGAGTGAACCCTCAATCGCGATCATCGATCTCTCTGACTGGCCCTCAGCATTGATCCGCCCAATTTGACGGACCAAGAAGGCCTGGTATTATCCTAGTATTCCCAAAGCCCTCCGTCGCGGGAGCACGCCATGGCCGATCCACGCCGCGTAGAATTCGGCGATTTCCTCCGCTCCCGCCGCGAAAAGCTGTCGCCGAAGACCGTGGGCCTTCCCGCAGGGACGCGGCGCCGCACGGCAGGGCTCCGCCGCGAGGAGGTCGCCCAGCTCGCCGGCATCGGCGTCGACTGGTACATCCGCCTCGAGCAGGGCCGCACCGTCAGCCCGTCGGTCACCACCGTTGACGCGCTGGCGCGTGCACTGCGCCTCAGCAAGACCGAGCACGCGCACCTCAAGGACCTCGCGCGCGACGGCGCGAGGGGGGCGTTCACTCGCGAAATCGTGCCGCCGCCGATCCTGCGCCTGGTCGAGAGCCTGCCGCATCCGGCCTACATCACCGGGCGGCGCTGGGATGTGCTGGCCTGGAACGCAGCCGCCGAGGAGATCTTCGCGTTCGGCCGGTTGCCGAAGGAGGATCGCAACACGCTGCTGCTGATGATGACCAACAAGCGCACGCGAAAATCCTACGGCGCAGGCTGGGCCGATGTCGCCAAGCGCATGGTCGCGATGTTTCGCGCCACTCACGACGTCTGGGCCGGCGATCCCGCGTTTGCGGAATTGCTGACGCGGTTGCGCGAAGGCAGTCCCGAATTCGTCAAATGGTGGGGCGCGCACGAGGTGCATGGCACCTTGTCGGGCCGCAAGACCATGTCCCATCCGACCAAGGGCGTGCTGCACTTCGAGCACACGAGCTTTCAGGCCAATGACGATCCCGCGCTGAAGCTCGTGATCTACACGCCGATGTGAGGACGAATGTCGCAAAGTGCCTGCAGGCGGCGAAGACCGCGCACTATCATTGCGGCCAACGCAAATTAATGTTACAATTCGTAGCATTGGCTGGCGGTGGAAAGCGAGGTCGGCGAGGGATCGGATGAGGCGTCGGCAATTCATTTCGCTTCTCGGCGGAGCTGCCTTGGCGCCAATCGCCGGGCCTTCGGTCTGCGCTGACCCACCGGCCAATTGTGCCGCTCCGGCGAAGCGTGATGACGGCTGGTCTGTTCCGTCCGCCAATGGAGACAATGACGTCGACCAGGCCGCGCTGTGCAGGATGACCGATCGACTCGAAAGCTCCGGCTCTAACATCCATGCCGTGCTGGTCGCTCGCCACGGTCGACTGGCGTTCGAGCGATACTTCAAAGGATCTGATGAGGTCCCCAGTCGCATCTTCGGCGTCCGGGTCAGGGACATCAGCTTCGACGCCGATACACTGCATAATCTGAAATCGTGCTCAAAGAGCGTCGCGTCGCTGGTCGTCGGGATCGCGATCGACCAGGGCCTCATCCGAAGCCTCGACGAACCGGTCTTCAGCTTCTTCCCCGAATTGTTCGACCTGCGGTCCCCGGACAAGGATCGCATCCTGCTCTCACACGTGCTCACCATGTCGATGGGCCTGAAGTGGGTGGAGGCAACTCCGGCGACAGGTGACGACAACGACGAAGTGCGCATGCACATGGCGCAGGATGCCTGTCGCTACGTCCTTGGCCTTCCCGCAACTGCACCGGCCGGGCAGGGGTTCTTCTACAACACCGGCGCGCTTGCGCTGCTCTCGGCGATCGTCCGCAAGGCCACCGGCCGTCCGCTTGATGAATTTGCGCGCACCATGCTGTTCGATCCTCTCGGCATCACCGAATTCGAGTGGGGCCGGTTCAAAGGCGACAGCGACGCCGGCGGGGGATTGCGCCTGCGACCGCGCGACATGGCGAAGATCGGCCAACTCGTCCTCGCGGGCGGTCGCTGGAACGATCGGCAAGTCGTTTCCAAGGCATGGATCGAGGCGTCGACCACAATGAAGCTCAAGGCGACCGACGGTCAGTCCTATGGATATTTATGGTGGCTGCGGAGCTCCCGGCTCAATGGGCGTGTTGTCCAATCGATCGCCGCGCAGGGCCGAGGTGGCCAGTCGATCCGCATCGTCCCGGAGCTCGATCTCGTCGTCGCGGTGACCGCGGGATACTATCAAGACTATAGCCCTGAAACTTTCAAATTGCAGTACGGCGTGTTCAGGGAGGTCTTGCAGGCGATCTCGCCTCCGGTGTAAGGCCCCGCGAACCGGCAGCGGAATCGCTGCCTCATTCGCCACTGTCTGGAGCTTGCTTGTGACAATCGCGCTGAAGGGCATCATTCCCGTGATGCTGACGCCATTCACCGAGGCGAACACGATCGACTATTCCGGCCTCGAAAGGCTGATCGAGTGGTATATCGCCAACGGTGCCGACGCATTGTTCGCGGTCGCTCAGTCCAGCGAGATGCAGTTCCTGACGCTGGACGAACGTGTCGAGCTGGCGCGATTTGTCGCCCGGACGGCTGCCGGCCGGCTTCCCGTCATCGCATCCGGCCATATCAGCGAATCCAGGGAAGACCAGCTCACCGAGCTGACATCGATCGCGAAGACGGGCGTCGACGGATTGGTTCTGGTGACCAACCGTCTCGCGTCCCTCGATCCGACGCGGACGATCTTCACCGACAATTTGACCTGGCTGCTCGACCGGCTGCCCAGGGAAATGACCCTCGGTCTTTATGAATGCCCGGCGCCATTTCGCCGGCTTCTCTCCGACGATGAGCTGGCCTTTTGTGCCGACAGCGGCCGTTTCGCGATTCTCAAGGACGTCTCGTGTGATCTCGCGACCGTGCAGCGCCGGGTCAAGCTGACGAACGGCTCGCCGCTGACGATCGTCAACGCCAATGCCGCGATCGCCTTCGACGCGATGAAATCGGGGGCGCCGGGGTTTACCGGTGTGTTCACGAATTTCCATCCCGATCTCTACAAGTGGTTGCTGACCCGGCACACGAAGCATCCGTCGCTGGCGAACGAGCTGTCGGTCTATCTCGCGCTTGCCGCGATGGCTGAGCCGATGGGCTATCCAAAACTGGCCAAGCTCTATCATCAGCGGCTCGGCACCTTTTCCCGTATCGAGAGCCGGGCGGTCGATTTCGACATTCGCGAGCGCTTCTGGGCGCTCGATGCGCTGATCGACAAGATCGTCGAGGGACAGGAGTCGTTCCGCGCGAAGATAGCAGCGGCAGGCTGAGCACGACGCATATGACGATCCGGGCGGCGCCAAAACAGCGGCGCCGGGGGGCTTGCGGCGGCCAATGACGATCCCGCGCTGAAGCTCGTGATCTACACGCCGGTGTAGCCGCAGAAGCGGTTCCCGCGTGGCAGCGCAAGAGGAGGCAGCAACTCTTCCTGCAGAACACAGGGTGCGCGACAGGTGCGAACATGCTCGCGCGTGGAATGCCCATTATTCGTGCTGGAGGCACGGTGAGGCCAATCGCTGCTCCGCCGCACATGGAACCGTATGCGGCTGGCGTGCATGCGCTAAAAACTTCCAATGCAACCGTGGCCTGTCGTGGTGCCGATGATCGATGGACGAGAGCGCAACGGTGCATGACCCCGATCGAGTTCGACGATTGATCTGTGACTCTCTCGCCACGCTCGGCATCAAAGTCTCAACCAAGCCATTTCGGTCACAATCGCGGCGCGATCCGGCGGAAGAGTGAGCATCATGATTTGCAAGGTTAAATTGCATTAAAATCTAGCGTTCCTCGCCAGAACGGCGGCCCCGCTTTTTCAATTTGTCGCTTAGCGACTGTTGGATAGGGAAGGGATTGCCCGATGAAGCATCTGACTGGCTCGGCATTGCGCACGAGCTCCACCGATTGCGTCGTTTCGCCACAGCGTGCAAACGGGTTCGCAAGGGTTTTACCGACAGCCTCCGTCAACGACACGCGTAAGAGGACCGAGTCTCAGAATATCCCGGGCAACATCCGCAGGTTCGGTCTGGCTGCCATCGCCATGATCGCCTCGGGGGTGGTGGTTGATACGGCTTCGGCTCAATCTTGTACCGTGGCACCCGATTCGACCGTCACGCTTACATCCGGAAATTGCGCAATCGACGCGAACACCACGCTGACCGGGACGCCGGACGTTCACGCCAGCACAAGCGCGTCCATCACCACCAACAACGTGACCATAAACCCGTTCAATGGCGGGAGCGTTGGCGGGCTTGCCGATACGAATGGCACGATCATCTTCAGCCCAGGATCCAGCATCAATGGCAATTGGAGCATCGGGGCTTCAGCGCAGAGCGGCGGGCAAATCATTTTTTTACCGGGGTCGGCGATCAATCCCGCCTTCGGGGGAGGTGGCACTGCACTCCTGGCCGATGGCACCGGCACAAGGATCAGCTCGACGGGGCTGAGCGTGAGCCTGAACAGTGGCGGCAATAACGTGGCGGCCAGAGCCACGAACGGCGCCTCCATCGATCTCGCGAACGATACGATCAGCTATGCCGCCGGCGGCGGTGGCAATACCGGATTGTGGGCGACCGGTACGGGTAGCCTGATCGCTTCGACCGGAACCAGCATTTCGATGCCTGGCGGAGGGGGAGGCGACATCGGTGTTCGAGCGGATGGCGGCGCGGCGGTCTCGCTGAACCAGACCACCGTCACCTTAGAAGGCAATGGCGGCGGCGAGACCGGCTTGCTGGCGCAGTCGGCGGGAAGCACGATCACCGCGACCAACAGTGCAATCACCGTGTCCGGAGGCGGTGGCGATGTCGGCGCGAAAGCATTGGACGGTGGAGCGATTTCGCTGACTGGAGGCAGCGTCGCAGCAACCGGTAGCGGCGGCGGCGAAATCGGCATGCAGTCCAGCGGCGCCGGCAGCACACTCACTGCGTCCGGCGCGGTCGTGACTGTTCCAACCAGCGAAAACGGACGTGGTGTTCAGGCCGACAATTCGGGAAGCATGGCGCTCACCGGTGGTACCACCGTGACCACATCCGGCGCGGGCACCCACGCCGCCGGCGTCACGACGGGCGGCGTCTTGAGCATGAGCGGCGGTTCGCTGACGGCGAATGGGAGCGGGGCCAACGCACTCAACGTGAGTGGTGGCGATGTGACGCTCTCCGGCGTGGTCATGACGAGCCCGAACGGCGCCTCGGTCGCAGCGCCTGGTGGCACGAACAATCTGAGTTTCACCGGTGTGACGGCGACAGTCAACAACGGTCAATGGCTGACCGTGAGCGGCGGCGCGGCATTCAACCTCGTTGCCGACAGTTCGAGTTTTCAGGGGACCGCGACCACCGACGGCGGCAGCACTTCAACCGTCACGCTTCAGAACAATTCACTCTGGACGATGACGGGGAATTCCAATCTCACCAACCTGACCAATGCCTCGAGCTTGATCCAGTTCACACCTCCGGGCAGCGACCCGACGCAACTATCCAGCTACAAGACGCTCACCGTAGTGAACTATGTCGGCCAGGGCGGCAGGCTCGGTCTGAACACATATCTAGGAACGGATGGTTCACCGTCGGACAGGCTCGTCATCGATGGCGGTAACGCGAGCGGCCACTCCTTCTTGCGGATATCGAACACCACCGGCGCCGGCGCGCTCACCAGCGGGAATGGCATCCTTGTCGTCGACGCGATCAACGGTGGGACCACAGACCCTGGATCGTTCAATTTGTCGCGTCCGGTTTTGGCCGGGCCCTATCGATACTCATTGTTCAGATCGAGCGTGGACGCCAGCAATCCGCAGGCCTGGTATTTGCGCTCGGCGCTCGATTGCACTGCTCATCCGAACTTGCGCATCTGTGGCGGCGGCGGCGGCGGCGGTGGCGGTGGCGGTGGCGGCGGCGGTGGTGGTGGTGGTGGCGGCGGCGTTCTTCCGGATTATCGGGAAGAGACGTCGCTCTATGCGGCAATCCCGTCGATGACGCTGCTGTATGGGCGCAGTCTGCTCGACTCGCTTCACGAGCGCGTCGGCGACGAAGAAGACGAGCGCGCCCGTGTCAATCCCGAGAACGCGAAGGTTGGTTGGGCTCGCATGATCGGGGTCAATGGCGTGCACCAAGGCGATAGTCTCGGCGTGCTTGGCGGCTCGGCCGGCCCACATTTCTCGTACAATTTCCAGGCGGTGCAGGGCGGCATGGATTTCTACCGGCATGACCGTCCCGATGGTTCGCGCGATCAGGCGGGGGCCTATTTTGCGATTGGCGGTGCCCAGGGGCGGGTTGCTCACTTCGATGGTGAAATGGGCAGCAGCGACTTCGCGGCCTACACGCTCGGCGGCTACTGGACGCATTTCGGGTCGACCGGCTGGTACACTGACGCAATCGTGCAAGGCACCTTCTACGACATTCGCAGCGTGGGTGATTACTCGGGGATTCCGGCGCTCAAGACCGGTGCCCAGGGCGGAGCGGTGTCGTTCGAGGGCGGATATCCGTTCAAGCTTGGAAATGGATATTTCATCGAACCGCAAGCGCAACTGGTCTATCAGAACATCCATATCAACGACGCGAGCGACATCGCTGCCCAAGTCCGCTTTACGGACGTCAATTCGCTCGCCGCCCGCGTCGGCGCCCGGTTTGGCCGGACTTGGGCGATCGATGATAGTGCGCGCACTGTCACAGCCTGGATACGTCCAAATCTCTGGAACGAGTTTCTCGGCAATCCGACAACCCTGTTCTCCTCCGAGACGGGCTTCGTCCCATTTCACGCAGACCTCGGCGGTCTTTGGGGAGAGATCAACGCCGGCATAAGCGGGCAGATCGATACGACGACGACACTCTACGCCAATGCGTCATACCAGAGCCGCTTTGACGGAGGTGAGTTTGCCTACAACGGAAAGGTTGGACTCCGGATCAACTGGTGACCGTAGGCCGGAATTCGCCCGAAGCCTCAGACGACGTTTGGGACGGTCAATTTCGACTACTTCGAAGATCACGATCCCACTTTGCGCAAGCCGAACGCGTGTACACGCGTTCGGAACAGGCCTTGGTATAGCTGAGCGGCCGGACGTCAGTTTGCGAAAATGGCGGTTGCGAATGCCAACTTGAAATGTCGAGGGTGAAGGGGAGCAATCCTCGCGTCAGCGCGACGGGCCCATGGCTAACTGCCGCGCCTCGGTGGCGGAATGGCTGGCCAGGGGTTGACCGGGCCGGTCGTTGCCGGCGGGCACGATGCCACCAACAGCGTCCACACCGGCGCCAGGCCCGTCACGTCGATGTCGAACTTTGCCATCTCCGCCTTTCCGTCCGGCATCGGCTTGCTCTCGCGGACTTGCAGGGTGCGGGATGTCAGCATCGTCTTGACCATGTCGGGATCGACGGCGCCGCTCCACATCTCGTACTTCGTGGCTCGCACGAGAGGCCCGCCGGTCTCCCTGGTCGCATCGGCGCCGACCGTCATCGTGATCGTACTCTTGCCGGTCGCCGCGTCGTCGATTTCGGCCGCGAACATCAGCGGCACGCGATTCTTGCTTTCGCAGAACAGGCGCCATTCCATCGTCCGGAATGAAGGATCGTTCTCCGTTTTCAGCACCGCGAACTTGCTGACGTAGGGCCACGTTCCCTTCTCCAGCCGCCACATTGTCTCGGCAAGCGGTCGTGTGTCGATCCCGAACCGATACAGTTCGGCGCGCGTCAGCAGATGCAGATTTTCGAACTTCACGGTGTGGATCAGATCATCAAGCTCGCGGCTGATCCCCATGGCGGCAATGTAGGCGGTGCGATCGCGGTCGGCGGTTGCCGTGCGCTGCTGCCTGAGCTCGGCGAGCAGTCCCGGAGGCGGATGGCCGTGTATGGCGAGGACGAGCCTGGAGTTATGGACCGCCAGCGCGGCGTCGGGTGCCACCTCGCGCGACGTCGCGCCGAGAAACAGGTAACCGCAGGCCGAGTTGCACATCGCATGGTAGGTGGTGAGCTCGGCCTCGATCTCGCCACCTGCGTTCTTCGTCTTCAGGCATGCAGCGTCCACCTGCGTGCCCGCGGCACATGCCGTCGCGATGGTCTGGCCGACCCGCGCCACCGCCTTGCGGCTGCGCAACAGCCGCCCGATGACGTAGGACTGCTCCACATTGCCGCCGGGCGAATGAAGGTAGATCGGACGTTGCGCGTCCTTGACGCCGGCGAGGAAGCGGCGGACGCGGGACGCAGCGTCATTATCGACCTGGCCCTCGATCGCGATCCAGCGGTTGCAGCCCGGCCCGCACGCGTCTGCGGGCCCTTTGGCAAGGTAGATCGTCAGCCTGGCGGCAAATCCAGCCTTCTCGGCCGGTGTCTGTTCTGCACGCAATGCGCCGGGAATCGTCAGCGAGGCTACGAGAAGCAGAATACGGGCAAGCATCTAATGAGCAGACCGGACGGGAAAGGACACGCGCCAACGCTACAGGATGATCGGAGTGGTCACAACTTTTAGTGGCACTCCCGCGTGCGGAGGTGGGTCCGCCGCAAGCGGCATTGATCCCTCAATCGACGCGTCGCGAGCGGCGAGGGCCGCCGGGCTTCTTCTGTGCGAAATACGGATTTGCGACCCAGCTTGCGGAGCGGCCGACGGCGAGAAATTGGCATTGCTCCAGCGAGGCGTAGCAGCAATCGAAATAGCTGACGCTGCCGTAGATCTGCATGCAGGCAGGACAGTCGGGATCAATAATGGGGATCATAGGTTTGCCCGCGCACGGGAGAGTTCACGCCCGACATGAACGCAATTGTGGCGATCGCGCGTGAGAATGTGGCGACAATGGGGAGAGAAAACGATGCGCGCATTCTTCGATTCTCGGATCACAGGATCGTGCGTGCGACGTTGTTTCGCGCGGTCGCGATGCATGTCGCGTCGATGACGTTGGAACTGCTGAAGACTCTTGTTTCAAAGGGTTTCCGCGCGCGCGTCGCTAAACTTTCATTAATGTTGCGAGGCCCTTTGGAGTGAACTGTTGCGTCGAGGTTACAGCAATTCCGTCGATGGCTGATATGACGTCGCCATGGCCCGGGGGCCTAACGACGAAACTGGAACGGGATTCAAATGAACAAGAATATGTTGCTTGCAGCTGTGAGCCTCGTCGCGATCAGCGCGACTGCACCGGCGCTCGCTGCTGACCTCGCTGCACGTCCTTACACCAAGGCGCCGGCGATGATCGCAACCGTCTATGACTGGAGCGGCTTCTACATCGGTATCAACGGTGGTGGCGCTTCGGCTCACACGACCTGGGATCAGCGCGCTCCGCTGGTTGGCGGCGAAGGCTCGCACAACGCGACCGGCGGTACGGTCGGCGGTCAGGTTGGTTATCGCTGGCAGTCGGCGCAGTGGGTGTTCGGCCTGGAAGGCCAGGGCAACTGGGCTGACTTCTCCGGCGACAATCTCAGCGCGTTGACCGGCTTCACCAATCGCTCGAAGATCGATTCGTTCGGTCTGATCACCGGCCAGGTCGGCTACGCCTGGAACAACGTCCTGCTCTATATCAAGGGCGGTGCGGCTGTGGTTGGCACCAAGAACGAGCTTCGTCTTGCCGGTGCGACCGTTGCTTCCGTCAGCGACAGCCGTTGGGGCGGCACCGTCGGTGCGGGCCTCGAGTTCGGCTTCGCTCCGAATTGGTCGGTTGGTGTCGAGTACAACCACATCTTCCTGTCGGACAAGGACATCACCTTTACTGGCATTCAGACCGATCGCGTTCGCCAGGACGTCGACATGGGTCTCGTCCGCCTGAACTACAAGTTCGGTGGTCCGATCCTCGCCAAGTACTGAGCAAGATACTGAGACGATCGCTTCGCAAGAGGCGGTCGTCGAAAAGCCCCGGCCTTGCGCCGGGGCTTTTTTATTATGTAATTCAGCGAGTTAACCATTTCATTTTGAAGCGGCTGAGTCTGCTTGACTCCTGAGAACGAAATGAGAACAATGTTCTTCATACGTTCTGGTGATGGAGCAAGCCATGTTCAGGATCTTCGTGGAAGAAGCCGCTGCACTAACGTCGATCGCACTGTTCGTCGGGATGATCGCGATCTGGGCCCAGGTCATCCCGCAGCTCTGATCCCGCAGCTTTAGACCAGCGGTTTTGTAAACCGTTGGTCGGGAACCTGACGGCGGCCGCTGGGCGGCCCCTTGGGGAAAAGCGGGATGAGGCGGCCGATCGGCTGCTCTGGCGTGGACTCCGGCGCGGCGAGCCCCCACCATTGTGAGGCGAGTCGGCCGGGCGAGTGCAGGATGCCTCCACTGCCGGCAACCGCTCCAACCCATCTGCAAGAGGCCGTCACGCGACCATGCCGAGCGCCGGATTTGTCCACCTTCACGTTCACTCGGCCTATTCGCTGCTCAAGGGCTCGATCAAGATCGCCAAGCTCGCCGAGCTGGCGAAGAAGGACCACCAGCCGGCGCTGGCGCTGACCGACACCGACAATCTGTTCGGTGCGCTGGAATTCTCGGACAAGATGGCGGGTTCCGGAATCCAGCCGATCGTCGGCTGCGAGCTCGCGATCGATTTCGGCGATCAGGACCCCAATGCGCGCAACGCGCTGCCGCCTTCGCGCGTGGTGCTGCTGGCAGCCCAGGAGCGCGGCTATCGCAGCTTGATGCGGCTGAATTCGCGCGCGTTCCTCGAATCGCCCGACAGCCACGCGCCGTTCATCAAGTTCGACTGGTTCGATGGCGAGACCGAGGGCCTGATCGCGCTGACCGGCGGCCCCGACGGGCCGATCTCGCTCGCGCTTGCGAGCGGCCAGGCTGAGATTGCGGCCTCGCGCTGCGAGCGTCTCGCCGGCCTGTTCGGCGACCGCCTCTATGTCGAATTGCAGCGCCACAACATCGACAAGGAACGGCGCATCGAGAGCGGGCTGATCGACATGGCCTATGCCAAAGGCCTGCCGCTGGTCGCAACCAACGAGCCGTATTTCGCTACGACCGACGACTACGAGGCCCATGACGCGCTGCTCTGCATCGCCGGCGGGCGGCTGATCGCGGAGACCGAGCGCGAGCAGCTCACGCCCGATCACCGCTTCAAGACCCGCGCCGAAATGGCGGTGCTGTTCGCCGATATTCCGGAGGCGCTGGCCTCCACAGTGGAGATCGCCGAGCGGTGCTCGTTCCGCCCGATGACGCGCAAGCCGATCCTGCCGTTATTCACGGTCGGCGCCGCTGCGAGCTCCGATGCCGCTGCGGTCGAGTCGGCCGAACTGAAGCGGCAGGCGGAGGAGGGGCTCGCCAATCGTCTGCGCGTGCACGGCCTGTCGCAGGGCACGACCGACGAGGATTACTCCAAGCGGCTGGCGTTCGAGCTCGACGTCATCATGCGCATGAAATACGCGGGCTACTTCCTGATCGTGTCCGACTTCATCAAATGGGCAAAGAGCCAGGGCATTCCGGTCGGACCGGGCCGTGGCTCCGGCGCGGGCTCGCTGGTGGCGTGGGCGCTGACCATCACCGACCTCGACCCGATCAAGTTCGGCCTGCTGTTCGAGCGCTTCCTCAATCCCGAGCGCGTCTCGATGCCGGACTTCGACATCGACTTCTGCCAGGACCGCCGCGGCGAGGTGATCAAGTACGTCCAGGAGCGCTACGGTCGTGACCAGGTCGCGCAGATCATCACCTTCGGTACGCTGCAGGCGCGCGGCGTGCTGCGCGACGTCGGCCGCGTGCTGCAGATGCCGTACGGCCAGGTCGACAAGCTGACGAAATTGGTGCCGCAGAATCCGGCCGCGCCGGTGACGCTGGCGGCTGCGATCGAGAGCGAGCCAAAGCTTCAGGCCTTCCGCGACGAAGACCCGGTGGTGGCGCGCGCCTTCGACATCGCGCAACGCCTCGAAGGCCTGACCCGCCATGCCTCGACACACGCCGCCGGCATCGTGATCGGCGATCGCCCCCTAAGCGAGCTCGTGCCGATGTACCGCGATCCGAAGTCGGACATGCCGGTGACCCAGTTCAACATGAAATGGGTCGAGCCGGCCGGTCTCGTCAAGTTCGACTTCCTCGGCCTGAAGACGCTGACCGTGCTCGACGTCGCGTGCAAATTGCTCAAGCCGCGCGACATCCATGTCGATCTCGCGACGCTGCCGATCGACGATGCCGACAGCTACCAGATGCTGGCGCGCGGCGAGGTGGTCGGCGTGTTCCAGGTTGAAAGCCAGGGCATGCGGCGTGCGCTGGTCGACATGCGTCCCGACCGTTTCGAGGACATCATCGCGCTGGTCGCGCTCTATCGCCCGGGCCCGATGGCGAACATCCCGACCTATTGCGCGCGCAAGCATGGCGACGAGGAGCCGGAATATCTCCATCCGGTGCTCGAGCCGATCCTCAAGGAAACCTTCGGCGTCATCATCTACCAGGAACAGGTGATGCAGATCGCGCAGGTGATGTCGGGCTATTCGCTCGGCGACGCCGACCTGTTGCGCCGCGCCATGGGCAAGAAGATCCGCGCCGAGATGGAGAAGCAGCGCGAGATCTTCGTCGCCGGCGCGGTGAAGAACGGCGTGCCGAAGGGGCAGGCCGAGACCATCTTCGAGCTGCTCGCAAAGTTCGCCGACTACGGCTTCAACAAGAGCCACGCGGCGGCCTATGCGCTGGTGTCCTACCACACCGCCTACATGAAGGCGCATTATCCGGTGGAGTTCATCGCAGCGTCGATGACGCTCGATCTCAACAACACCGACAAGCTTTCCGAATTCCGCTCCGAGGCGCAGCGCCTCGGCATCAAGGTCGAGCCGCCGAACATCAATCGCTCGGGCGCGACCTTCGAGGTCGGCGACAAGGTCATCTACTACGCGCTCGCAGCACTCAAGGGCGTCGGCATCCAGGCCATCGATCAGATCATCGAGGAGCGGACCAAGCGGGGCCTGTTCACCTCGCTCGCCGACTTCGCCGCGCGGGTCAATCCGCGGGCGATCAACAAGCGCATCATCGAGAGTTTGGCTGCCGCCGGCGCCTTCGACACGCTGGAGCCGAACCGCGCCCGCGTCTTCGCCGGCGCGGACTCGATTCTGGCCGCCTGCCAGCGCGCGCATCAGGCCGAGACCATCGGCCAGAACGACATGTTCGGCATGTCGGCGGACGCGCCCACCATCATGCTGCCGCAGATCGAGCCGTGGCTGCCGGCCGAGCGGCTGCGCCGCGAATATGACGCGATCGGCTTCTTCCTGTCGGGCCATCCGCTCGACGATTACGCCACCGTGCTGAAGCGGCTGCGGGTGCAGAGCTGGGCGGAATTTTCGCGCGCGGTGAAGACCGGCGCCACCGCCGGCAAGGTCGCGGCCACCGTGGTGTCGCGCATGGAGCGGCGCACCAAGACCGGCAACAAGATGGGCATCATGGGGCTGTCTGATCCCACGGGTCATTTCGAGGCGGTGCTGTTCTCCGAAGGCCTCGCGCAATATCGCGACGTGCTGGAGCCGGGCGCCGCGGTGCTGCTCCAGCTCGGTGCCGAATTGCAGGGCGAGGACGTCCGCGCCCGCGTCCTGCATGCCGAGCCGCTCGATGACGCTGCCGCCAAGACGCAGAAGGGCCTGCGCATCTTCGTGCGTGACACCAAGCCACTGGACTCGATCGCCAAGCGCCTGGCCGGACCGGAGGCCGCAGGCGCCAACGGCGCCGCGCCAAAGATCGGCAGCCCCGGCATCGCACCGCGCCCCAATGGCGACGGCGAGGTCTCGCTTGTGATGATGCTCGACCTCGAGACCGAGGTCGAGATGAAGCTGCCCGGCCGCTTCAAGGTCTCGCCGCAGATCGCCGGCGCGATCAAGGCGGTCGCGGGCGTGGTGGACGTGCAGCAGATCTAGCCTGCTGCCGCGAAGGCGCGTTGCGGATGTAGTGGTTTCGTCACGTGATCGCGGCTATGATCGGCCGCGACGGTGCTCGTCCATGAGGGCGCGTCCGTCGCGCCGGGAGGGATCGGGACATGTGCGATCAGTGCTCTGGAACCATGCGTGACAGATCAACGCCGTCGCGGCGCTCCGCGATGCTGCTGACCGCTTCGGCGCTGAGCGTCGCTTTCGCCGGCCGAGCCTTCGCCAAGGAGAACAAGAGGCCGCCCAAACCGCAGAACGTGCTGTCGCCGGATGCGGCGCTGAAACGGCTGATGGACGGCAATGCGCGCTACGTCGACGGCGTGACGCGGCGCCACGATTTCAAGCATGAGCGCGAGGTTTTGGCCGGCGGGCAGAATCCGTTCGCAGCCGTGCTGAGCTGCGCAGACTCGCGCATCGCGCCGGAATACGCCTTCGACACCGGCCGCGGCGATCTGTTCGTCTGCCGCGTTGCCGGCAATTTTGCCGGCACCGAGACCATCGCCAGCATGGAATATGCGGTGGCCGTGCTCAACACGCCGCTGATCCTCGTGCTCGGCCATGATGCCTGCGGCGCGATCGGTGCGACGCTGAAGGCACTCAAGGACAACACATCGCCGCCGGGACACATTCCCTCGCTGGTCGATGCGATCGCGCCGGCCGCGAAAGCTGCAATGCAGCAGGGCGGGGACGTGCTCGACAAGGCGACCCGGCAGAACGTGGTCGACAACATCGCCAAGCTGAAGTCGGCCGCGCCGATCCTTAGTGCAGCCGTGGAACAGGGCAAGCTGAAGATCGTCGGCGGCATCTACCGGCTCACCACGGGAACCGTGGATCCGATCGCGCAAGGCTGAAGCATAAGGCTGATGCTCGCGCAAAAAGACTGAGGCTTACGCGGAGCTTACGCAGGACATCGCGCTCGGCTGGCGCCATGCCGCTGCCTCAATCCGGGACTTTCGTTCAACTGCCGTTCAGCCGGCCGCGCGTCTCATGCGTGCTGGCATCTCAACAACAATAACGAGCAAGCCATGCGCGGGACACACAAGGCCTTCATCTGCCTCCTTCTGCCGATCCTCTTCGTTGCGGGCGCGCTGACACCGGCTCGCGCGCAGCAGCAGGAAAAGCGTATCGCGCTCGTGGTCGGCAACGGCGCCTATGCCAAGTCGCCGCTGGCAACCACCGCGAACGATGCCGGCCTGATCGCGCAGACGCTGCAGGCGGCGGGCTTCGACGTGGTCGGCGCACGCGATCTCGACGGCGACACGCTGCGCAAGAGCTTTCGCGATTTCATCCAGAAGGCGCAGGCCTCAGGCCCCGGCACGGTCGCGATGATCTATCTGGCCGGCTATGGCATGCAGCTCGCCGGCGAGAACTATTTCATCCCGGTCGATTCCAACATCAGCCGCGATACCGACGTTCCGACCGAGGCACTGCGCATCAGCGACTATACCCGCCAGCTCGCCGCGATTCCGCTCAAGGCCAATATCGTCGTGCTCGACGCGGCGCGCGCGCAGCCCTTCATCGAGGGCGGGCAGCAGCCGATCGCGAGCGGCCTGGCGCTGGTCGAGCCCGATCCGAACATGCTGATCGCCTTCAACGCCGCGCCCGGCACGGTGGCGCCGGAAGAGCCGGGGCCGTACGGCATCTATGCGCAATCGCTCGCCGAGATGATCCGCACCGGCGGCCTGTCGTTGCCGGAGGTGTTCGACCGCGTTCGCTTGCGCGTCAACGAGGCCTCCAAGGGCGCGCAAGTGCCGTGGGACGACCAGAAGATCACCGCGCAATTCGCCTTCTTCGAGCGCGCCCCCGACGCGCCGCCGCCGCAGGCTGCGCCCGACCAGGTCGCTGCGATCCGCAACAAGCCGATCCGCGATCTCGGCGTGCAGGACGCCTATGCGGCCGCGCTCGAGCGCGACACGCTGCCGGCCTATGAGGAATTTCTCGCCGCCTATCCCGGCGATCCCATGGCGAAGCGCGTGATGGCGATCGTGGCGGCGCGCCGCGAGGCGATCACCTGGCGGCGATCCTATCGCGCCGACACGGCGGACGCCTATTGGTCGTATCTGCGCCGCTATCCGCACGGACCGCATGCGGGCGATGCGCGTCGGCGTCTGGCGATCCTGACGGCGCCGCTCGAGCCGCCGCCGACCTTCGCGATGATGGACTATGACGTGCCGCCGCCGCCGCCGGCCGAGGTGGTCTATGTCGATCGTCCCGTGCTGTATTTCAGCGACCCTGATTTTGGCTTCGCGCCGCCGCCGCCGCCGCCGGAATATTTCTGTCCGCCGCCGCCGCCGGATTTCGTGGTGCTGGCACCGCCGCTCGCCGTCGTCGGCCTGTTCGTGCTGCCGCAGCCGATGTTCGTGCCGATCCCGGCGTTCTACAGTCCGCCGGTCTATGTCGCGCCGCCGCCGAACAACATCATCTTCAACAACATCCATAACACCACGGTGATCAACACCGTGATCAACCAGCAAGCACCGGCACCAGCAGCGGCAGCGGGTGATCCAGCCATCACCGCGACCGTGGCAGCATCCGGAAAGCCTGTCGGGGCAACGACGGCTGTGCCGCCGACCGTGGTTCAAAAGGCGGCCTTGATTCGGGACAACAAGGCTCCTGTCCCCAAGACAGCCTTGGTCGATCCGACAACGAAGGCCGGCGCGGCAGCCTTGAAGACAAGGAGCCAAGTCACGACGCAGACCGGCAACGCTGCTGCGGGGAGTCCGGCGGGCGCGCCCGGAACCGGCAATGCCACGACGAAGACGGGAGCCCCCGGCGCTCCGGTCACCGGCAACGCAACCGCACCCACGGCCGGAGGCAAGGCCAATCCGGCGACAGCTACCGCGCCGAGCACGGCGGATACGAAGGCCGGTGCGCCGGCCGGCCACTCCTTGCCCGTGCCCGGCCAGACCGCGCCCGCGATCAAGGGCGCGCCACAGACAGGAACTGCTGCCACGGGCACGTCTTCGTCGACGTCCTCGACGAACCCCGTCGGTCGCTCTGGCGCAACCACCAAACCCAGCAGCAGCTCGCAGCCTGCCAACGCCAAACTTACACCGCAGACGACGCCGTCAAATGCGCCGCCTACCGGGGGAGCGCGTCCGAACGTCCAGGAGCATGCCAATACGGCCAATCCCGCCAATACGGCCATTGCGCCGGTAAGGCCCGGCGAGACCAAGCTGACCCCGGCAGGCAAGCCGGGCGTGACCACGACCAATGTGACCAATGGAAAGCCGACGCAGCCCTCGCCGCCCGTCGCCGCGCGCGAGCCGATCAAGCCGCAGGGCCAGCGGCCTGCAACGCCATCGCCCGCGCAGGTCACAAGGCCGCCGCCGCCAGCGCCGCACCCGCAGGCGCTCGCAAGGCCGACGCCTCCACCTCCGCCACACGTGGCGCCGCCCCCGCCACCGCGCCCGCCGGTTGCAGCCGCACGGCCCGCTCCGCCACCGCCGCCCGTCGCCAGGCCGGCGCCCCCACCGCCGCCGCCGCGAATGGCGGTCGCGCCACCGCCGCCGCGTCCGGCCGCCCCTCCGCCACGACCGCCTGCGCCGCCGCCAGCGGCGAAAAAATGCCCGCCCAACCAGCCCAGGTGCTAGCGGGTAGGGCGGAAACCCCGAAAAGGGCCTTTCGCGGGCGGTAAAGCCCGGAAAGGCCCTTATTTCCTTGCTTCTGGCCGAAATGGCGCTATACAGCGCGCCATCTCACACGGAAGCATGGCTCACAAGGCCGTCCGGTGGCAGCCGGGGCGAAACGCTCCGTCTTGCTCACACGCTTCCGGAGGAACCAACCGGAGAACTAGAACGATGGCACTACCCGATTTCACTATGCGTCAGCTGCTCGAAGCTGGCGTGCACTTTGGTCACCAGTCTCACCGCTGGAATCCGAAAATGGCTCCGTTCATTTTCGGCGCCCGCAACAACATCCACATCGTCGACCTCGCCCAGACCGTGCCGTTGCTGCACACGGCCCTCCAGGCCGTCAGCGACACGGTTGCCAAGGGCGGCCGCATCCTGTTCGTCGGCACCAAGCGCCAGGCGCAGGACGGCGTCGCGGACGCGGCCAAGCGCTGCGCGCAGTATTTCGTCAATTCGCGCTGGCTCGGCGGCACGCTGACCAACTGGAAGACGATCTCGGCCTCGATCAAGCGCCTGCGTCACCTCGATGAGGTGCTGGCCGGCGGCGAAGCCAGCTCCTACACCAAGAAGGAGCGCCTGACGCTCCAGCGCGAGCGCGACAAGCTCGATCGCTCGCTCGGCGGCATCAAGGACATGGGCGGTCTGCCCGACCTGATCTTCGTGATCGACACCAACAAGGAAGATATCGCGATCCAGGAAGCCCAGCGGCTCAACATTCCGGTCGCCGCGATCGTCGACACCAACTCCGATCCGAAGGGCATCACCTATGTGGTGCCGGGCAATGACGACGCCGGTCGCGCTATTTCGTTGTACTGCGATCTCATTGCGCGCGCCGCGATCGACGGCATCTCGCGCGCCCAGGGCGATTCCGGCATCGACATCGGCGCCTCGGCCCGTCCGGTCGCCGAAGAGCTGCCCACGACCGCCGGCTTCCAGGGCCTTGCCGGCCCGCGCGGCACCGCCGACGACCTCAAGAAGCTTCCGGGCGTGTCGGGCGCGATCGAGAAGAAGTTCAACGACCTCGGCATCTTCCACTTCTGGCAGCTCGCCGAGCTCGATCACGACACCGCGCACAAGATCGGCGAAGAAGTCGGTCTGCCGAGCCGTGCGGATGCGTGGGTGGCCAAGGCCAAGGCGCTGACCGCGGAAGCGGAATAGTCAAAAAGAGCGATCGGTTGGCCGGATAGGATCCGGCCACCATTTCATTCAGTTGACGCGAATACCTGAGATGGACCGCGGCGGGGCAATTGGAGCCGCGCCGCGGCGAACCGGCAGGCAAGAAGGATTTTCAACGATGGCAACGATCACTGCTGCGATGGTCAAGGATCTGCGCGAGTCCACCGGCGCAGGCATGATGGACTGCAAGGCCGCGCTGACCGAGAACGACGGCAACATGGAAGCGGCGCAGGATTGGCTGCGCAAGAAGGGCTTGTCCAAGGCCGCCAAGAAGTCGGGCCGGGTCGCGGCCGAGGGCCTGATCGGCGCGCTCACCAAGGGCACCAAGGGCGTCGTGGTCGAGGTCAACTCCGAGACCGACTTCGTCGCGCGTAACGGCCAGTTCCAGGGCCTGGTCAAGATGGTCGCCCAGGTCGCTTTCGACGTTGGCGCTGACGTCGAGAAGATCAAGGCCGCCAAGATCGGTGACGTCACGGTGGAAGCTGCGATCAACGACGCGATCGCCACCATCGGCGAGAACATGACGCTGCGTCGTGCCGCTTCGCTCGAAGTGAGCCAGGGCGTGGTGTCGAGCTACATCCACGGTGCGGTCGTCGACGGCGCCGGCAAGATGGGCGTGATCGTGGCGCTGGAATCGCCCGGCAAGGCCGACGAGCTCGCAGCGCTCGGCCGCCAGATCGCGATGCATGTCGCCGCCACCAACCCGCTCGCGCTCGATCCGTCCGGTCTCGATCCGGCTGTCGTCAAGCGTGAGAAGGACGTGCTCGCCGACAAATATCGCCAGCAGGGCAAGCCGGAGAACGTGATCGAGAAGATCGTCGAGTCCGGCCTGAAGACCTACTACAAGGAAGTCTGCCTGCTCGAGCAGGCCTTCATCCACGACACCGGCAAGTCGGTGGCACAGGCGGTGAAGGAAGCCGAAGGCAAGGTCGGCGGCGCCGTGAAGATCGCGGGGTTCGTGCGCTATGCTCTCGGCGAGGGAATCGAGAAGCAGGAATCGGACTTCGCGGCTGAGGTCGCGGCGGCCAGCGGCAAGAAGTAAGCGCCGGAACGTTCCTTCCGGCGTGCCGCCGGAAGCGGCGCCCGGACGAGGAAAGTGCTCATGACTGATCCGGTCTATCGTCGCGTCGTGATCAAGCTGTCCGGCGAGTATCTCGCGGGACAGCAAGGCTTTGGCATCGATCAGCCGACCATGGACCGGGTTGCGGACGATCTGATCGCCGCCCGCGAGCTTGGCACCGAGATTGCGGTCGTGATCGGCGGCGGCAATATCTTTCGCGGCGTCGAGGTGTCCTCCCGCGGCGTGTCGCGCCCGACCGGCGACACCATGGGCATGCTTGCCACCATGATGAACTGCCTCGCGCTCGAAGCCACGATCGAGCGCAAGGGCACGCCGGCGAGGGCGCTGTCGGCGTTCGTCATGCCCGAGGTTTCCGAGCTGTTCACCCGCACCGCGGCGCACAAATACCTCGCTGAGGGCCGGATCCTGTTGCTCGGCGGCGGAACCGGCAATCCGTTCTTCACCACGGACACGACGGCGGTGCTGCGCGCCGCCGAGATCGGTGCCGAGGTGGTGCTGAAGGCGACCAACGTCGACGGCGTCTACTCGGCCGATCCGAAGAAGGACCCGTCCGCTACGCGATTCGACCGGCTGACGCATTCGCAGGCCATCGAGGGCGGCTACAAGGTGATGGATGCGACCGCCTTCGCACTTGCCCGCGAGACATCGCTGCCTATCATCGTGTTTTCGATCGCGGAGCCCGGCTCGATCGGCGCGATTCTATGCGGCGCCGGCCACGGGACGATCGTCGCCGGCTGACGGCTCATCTGGCGCGCCCGAGGGCGCGGTGAGGTCGCCGGGATATTGAAGGAGAAACGTGATGGCCACGGATAATTTCGACCTCAACGAAGTGAAGCGCCGCATGCAGGGCGCGGTCCAGTCGCTCAAGCACGAGCTTGGCGGCCTGCGTACGGGCCGCGCGTCGGCCTCGATGCTCGATCCGGTGCAGGTCGAGGCTTATGGCAGTCACATGCCGCTCAATCAGCTCGCCACCGTCAGCGTGCCCGAGCCGCGCCTGATCTCGGTGCAGGTCTGGGACAAGTCGATGGTGAAGCCGGTCGAGAAGGCGATCGTCGATTCCAATCTCGGCCTGTCGCCGGCAACCGAAGGCCAGGTGCTGCGCCTGCGCATTCCCGAGCTGAACGAGGAGCGCCGCAAGGAGCTGGTCAAGGTCGCGCACAAATACGCCGAAGCCGCCAAGGTGGCCGCGCGTCATGTCCGTCGCGACGGTCTCGATGTTCTGAAGAAGCTGGAGAAGAATCACGAGATGTCGGAGGACGATCAGAAGCGTCACGCCGACGAGGTGCAGAAGGTGACCGACGGCACCATCACCGAGATCGACCAGCTGCTGGCCGCCAAGGAAAAAGAAATCCTCACCGTCTAAAGTTCGATGAGCATGATCGTCACGCTCTGGAGTATTGTTCGTACATGATCTCCGCGCAAACGCGTTCCGCGTTTGTCGCGAGGGAACACCGCTTCGCACCTTGCGCTCACGCGGCCCTTCGGGTCCGGATCATGTTTTAAGGCTGCCGTCATGTCCAACGCCGCCGCGCCCGCCACGGAAGGACCAGACCGGTCCGACGCGCCTGCGCATGTCGCCATCATCATGGATGGCAACGGGCGGTGGGCGGCTGCGCGCGGTCTGCCGCGGGCGGAGGGGCATCGCCGCGGCGTCGAGGCGCTGCGCCGCGTGGTGCGTGCCTCGCACGAGCTCGGCATCCGCTATCTCACCATCTTCTCGTTCTCCTCGGAGAACTGGTCGCGCCCGGCGAGCGAGATCGGCGATCTCTTCGGTCTGCTCAAGCGCTTCATCCGCAACGATCTCGCGACCCTGCATCGCGACGGCGTCAAGGTTCGGATCATCGGCGAGCGCGACGGGCTCGAGGGCGACATCTGCGCGCTGCTGAACGAGGCCGAGGAATTGACGCGCGACAACACGCGCCTCACGCTCATTGTCGCCTTCAACTACGGCTCGCGGCAGGAGATTGCGAAAGCGGCCCAGAAGCTTGCGCGCGAAGTCGCAGACGGCAGGCGCGATCCTGCCTCGATCGACGCCGATGCTCTCGGCGCCCATCTCGACGCGCCCGACATTCCCGATCCCGATCTCATCATCCGCACCAGCGGTGAGCAGCGCCTGTCCAATTTCCTGATGTGGCAGGCTGCCTATAGCGAGCTCGTGTTCGTGCCGGTCCATTGGCCCGATTTCGACAAGGCGGCGCTTGAAAGCGCGATCGCCGAATTCGCCAGGCGCGAGCGCCGTTTCGGCGGCCTGGTCGCGAAAACCGCCTCGTGAGCGAACACGACGCCGCACCGGCGGGCTCTGCGCCCGCTTCCAGCAATCTAGTGATGCGAGTCCTCGCAGCGCTGGTGCTGGCGCCGCTCGCGATTGCGCTCGCCTATGCCGGCGGCTGGCTGTGGGCGCTCCTCGTTACCCTGGTGTCGATCGGGCTGTTCGCGGAATGGCTGATGGTGGTGGGGGCGGGGTCTGCCGCGCTGACCGCTTCCGGGACAATCGTTCTCGCCATCATGGGTTTCTGCGCCGCGTTCGGTGCCCTCAAGACCGGCGTCATCGCCGGCTGTGTCGGCGGCGCGATCGTGACGCTGATCGCGCGGGGCAAGTTCGTCTGGGCCGCAACCGGATTCGCCTATGCTTCCGCGGCCCTGCTGGCCTCGATCCTGGTGCGGCAGGATCTCGCGCACGGCTTCGCCGCGCTGATGTTCGTGCTGCTGGTGGTGTGGGCGACCGATATTGGCGGTTATTTCGCTGGCCGCAGCATTGGCGGACCGAAGCTATGGCCGCGCGTCAGCCCCAAGAAGACCTGGGCCGGCGCGTTCGGCAGCTTTGCGGCGAGCCTTGCGGTCGCGGCCGGCTTTGCCGCCTGCGGGATCGGAAAGGCGGTTCCGCTGCTGCTCGTGAGCGCCGTCCTGACCGTGGTTTCGCAGCTCGGGGATCTCTTCGAATCCGCGGTGAAAAGACGCTTCGGCGTCAAGGATTCCAGTCACTTAATTCCCGGCCATGGCGGACTTCTGGACCGCCTCGACGGCTTTGTCGCCGCCATCCTGGTGGCATGGATTATCGGCTTCCTCCGCCATGGTGTGCATAGCGCCGGAAGCGGTCTTATGGTTTGGTGAGGATATGAGCGCTGTCCCTTTGCGTAACAACAAGCCTGTTGCGGCCGACATCCGCAGCGTCACGGTGCTCGGTGCCACCGGCTCGATCGGCGACAGCACGATGGATCTGCTGCGCGCCTCGCCCGAGCGCTATCGCGTCGAGGCCCTGACCGCGAACGGCAATGTCGAGGCGCTGGCGAAGCTTGCGAAGGAATTCTCCGCGCGCTTCGTCGCGATCGCAGACGCCTCCAAGCTTGCCGAGCTCAAGTCCGCACTTGCAGGCACGAGCACCGAATGCGGCGCCGGCGAAAGCGCGGTGATCGAGGCGGGCGCGCGTCCGGCCGATTGGGTAATGGCGGCGGTGAGCGGCGCGGCCGGACTGAAGCCGGCTCTGGCTGCGGTCGATCGCGGCGCGCATGTCGCGCTCGCCAACAAGGAATGCCTGGTTTGCGCCGGCGATTTCTTCATGCAGCGCGCGGCGAAAGCGGGCGCCTGTATCTTGCCGGCCGATTCCGAGCACAACGCGCTGTTCCAGGCGCTGGCATCGGGCAATCGCGACGAGCTGGTTCGCGTCATCATCACCGCCTCGGGCGGCCCGTTCCGCACCTGGAAGCCGGCCGACATCGAGCAGGCGACCCTCGAACAGGCCCTGAAGCATCCGAACTGGACCATGGGCCAGAAGATCACGATCGATTCCGCCTCGATGATGAACAAGGGGCTCGAGGTGATCGAGGCGTCCTATCTGTTCGCGCTGAGCCCGGACGAGATCGACGTCCTGGTGCATCCGCAGTCGATCATTCACGGCATGGTCGAGTTCTCCGACCGCTCGGTCATGGCCCAGCTCGGTTCGCCGGACATGCGCACGCCGATCGCCCATTGCCTCGGCTGGCCCGACCGGATCAAGGGACCGGCAGCCAAGCTCGATCTGGCCAAGATTGGCCAGTTGACCTTCGAGGCACCGGATTTCGAGCGATTCCCCGGGCTGCGCCTGGCCTTCGATGCGCTCCGGCACGGGAAGGGGGCAACCACCGTCTACAACGCCGCCAACGAGGTCGCGGTCGCGGCCTTCATCGCCGGCAAGATCCGGTTCGGCGCCATTGCCCGGCTGGTCGAGGCGACGCTGGAGGACTGGATCCGGGGCGGGAACCACGGCCCTATGACCTCAGCGGACGATGCAATATCCGTTGACCATGTTTCGCGAAATAAAGCTGCCGCCCTATTGCCTCAAATTGCCTTAAAGGCATCCTAGGTAGTTCGGGGCCAGGGCCTTGCGGCGCTGGATGAGGGAATTCGATGATCGACTTTTTCGTCCATAGTTTCAATACGTTGAGCCATGGGCTCCTCGGTTACGCGGTTCCCTTCCTGTTCGTCCTGACCATCGTCGTGTTCTTCCACGAGCTTGGCCATTTTCTGGTCGCGCGGTGGGCCGGCGTTCGGGTGTTAACCTTTTCGCTCGGTTTCGGACCTGAGCTGGTTGGTTTCAACGACCGCCACGGCACCCGCTGGAAGATCTCGGCGATCCCGCTCGGCGGCTACGTCAAGTTCTTCGGCGACGAGAGCGAGGCTTCGACCCCGTCAGCCGAAGCGCTGGCGGCCATGACGGCCGAGGAGCGCGCCGGCAGCTTCCACCACAAGAAGGTCGGCCCGCGCGCCGCCATCGTCGCGGCCGGTCCGATTGCCAATTTTATCCTCGGTGCCCTGATTTTCGCAGGCATGGCCCTGTATTACGGCAAGCCGAGCACGATCGCGCGCGTCGACGGCGTCGTCGCCGAAGGCGCTGCGGCCGCCGCCGGCTTCAAGATCGGCGACGTCGTCGTGCAGATCGACGGCAAGCCGATCGAAAGCTTTGCCGACATGCAGCGGATCGTCGCGACGAGCGCCGGTTCAGCGCTGGCTTTCCAGGTGAAGCGGGATGGCGCGATCGTGTCGCTGACCGCGACGCCGGCGCTGCTCGAGCGCAAGGATCCGTTCGGCAACAGCCACCACGTCGGCGTGCTCGGCGTCGAGCACAAGTCGCAGACCGGTGAGGCCTCGACCGCCCCGGTCGGTGTCGGCGAGGCGCTCAAGATCGGGGGCGAGCAGGTCTGGTTCATCATCACCAGCACCTTCAAGTTCCTGGGCTCCTTGTTCATCGGCCAGGGCAATCCGAATGAGGTCAGCGGCGTGCTTGGCATTGCCAAGATGTCGGGGCAGGCGGCCAGCGCCGGGTTCCAGTTCGTGATCAATCTGTGCGCCGTGCTGTCGGTCTCGATCGGGCTTCTGAACCTGTTCCCGATCCCGCTGCTAGATGGCGGGCACCTTCTGTTCTACACGGCCGAGGTGGTCCGGGGCCGTCCGCTGTCCGAGCGGACCCAGGAGATGGGATTCCGAATCGGGCTCGGCCTGGTGCTGATGCTGATGGTGTTTGCCACCTACAACGACATCCTGCGAATGGCGGCTTCCTGATAGGGGCTTTTGTGTGGCGTTGCTATTGGGCAACGTCTTGGAATGAAATTGAAATTGCGGCGCGCTCGGCCGTTTGCGGCGTCGGTGAAATTGGCTACAAGCGGCTTCGAACTTGGGGAATCTCCCAGACCGACTTTGGGGTTGGGTCTGGTAAGTTGATAAGGGCGCGTTGCGCAATGAAGTTTGGACTGCGACTCCGGGGGGGCTTGCTCGCAACCCTGATCATGTTCGGCGCGCCGGTGTTTGCCCCGGTTGGGGCTGTTTTGGTATCTTCGTCTGCGCTCGCTCAGACCGTGCAGTCGATTTCCGTCGAAGGAAATCGCCGCGTCGAGGTGGAGACGATCCGCTCCTATTTCAAGCCGGGCCCCGGTGGTCGCCTCGATCAGGCCGCCATCGATGACGGCCTCAAGGCGCTGATCGAGACCGGCCTGTTCCAGGACGTGAAGATCAACCGCGGCGCCGGCGGCCAGATCGTCGTCTCCGTGGTGGAAAACCCGGTGATCGGGCGCATCGCCTTCGAGGGCAACAAGAAGATCAAGGACGAGCAGCTCACCGCCGAAGTCCAGTCCAAGGCCCGCGGCACGTTCTCGCGCGCCATGGTGCAGTCGGACACGCTGCGAATCGCCGAAATCTATCGCCGTTCCGGCCGCTATGACGTGACCGTCACGCCGGAGATCATCGAGCAGCCGAACAACCGCGTCGATCTCATCTTCACCGTCAACGAAGGTGCCAAGACCTCGGTCAAGTCGATCGAGTTCATCGGCAACACCGCGTTCTCATCCTACCGCCTCAGGGACGTCATCAAGACGCACGAATCGAATCTGCTGAGCTTCCTCAGCAGCGGTGACGTCTACGATCCGGACCGCGTCGAGGCCGACCGCGACCTGATTCGGCGCTTCTACCTGAAGAACGGCTTCGCCGACGTCCAGGTCGTGGCCGCGCTCACTGAATACGATCCGGAGAAGAAGGGCTTCAACGTCACCTTCAAGATCGAGGAAGGCCAGCAGTACCGCGTCGGCACCGTCGATTTCCGCACCAGCATCCAGAACTTCGACCCGAGCACGCTGCGCAGCTTCTCGCGCGTCAATGTCGGCTCGCTCTACAACGTCGAATCGGTCGAGAAATCGGTCGAGGACATGCAGATCGAGGCCTCACGCCGCGGCTATGCCTTCGCAGTGGTGCGTCCGGGCGGCGATCGCAATTTCGATGCGCACACCGTATCCGTCGTGTTCAACATCGACGAAGGTCCGCGCACTTATATCGAGCGCATCAATATCCGCGGTAACACGCGTACCCGTGACTACGTGATCCGTCGCGAGTTCGACCTCTCCGAGGGCGACGCCTACAACCGTGCGCTGGTCGATCGCGCCGAGCGCCGCTTGAAGAATCTCGACTACTTCAAGAGCGTGAAGATCACGACCGAGCCGGGCTCTTCCAGCGACCGTGTGGTCCTGCTCGTCGATCTCGAGGAAAAGTCGACCGGCGACTTCTCGGTCTCCGGTGGTTACTCCACGACCGATGGTGCGCTGGCCGAAGTCTCGGTCTCCGAGCGCAACCTGCTCGGCCGCGGTCTGTTCGCCAAGGCGTCGGTCACCTATGGCCAGTACGCCCGCGGCTATTCGCTGTCGTTCGTCGAGCCGTATCTGCTCGACTACCGCGTCGCGCTGGGCCTCGACCTCTATCAGCGCACACAACTGTCCAACAGCTACATCTCCTACGGCACCAAGACGCTGGGCTTCAGCCCGCGCCTCGGCTTCGCCCTGCGTGAGGACCTGTCGCTCCAGCTGCGCTACTCGATCTACCAGCAGGAAATCACGCTGCCGTCCTATCTGGCGAACTGTAACAACGTCGTCGGCTCACCGGCATACAACCCGAGCCCGGCCTTTATCAACGCAACAACAGGCGTCGATCCGATCCTGACAGGCAATCTCGGCTGCTACGCTGACGGTGAAGCGTCGCTCCCGGTGCGCAAGGAACTTGCGAACGGCAAGACCCTGACCTCGGCGCTAGGCTACACGCTGACCTACAACACGCTGGACAACAACAAGAACCCGACCGACGGCCTGCTGATCGACTTCAGGCAGGACTTCGCCGGCGTCGGCGGCGACGTCTCCTACCTGAAGACCGTGGCCGATGCGAAGTACTACCAATCGCTGGTGTCGGACCTTGTCGGTCTCGTCCATCTCCAGGGCGGTATCCTGAACAAGGTCGGCAGCACAGATCTGCGCATGCTGGATCATTTCCAGATGGGCCCGAACCTCGTCCGCGGCTTTGCGCCGAACGGCATCGGTCCGCGCGATTTGAATCCCTTTGGTACGCAGGACGCGCTCGGCGGCACCAAATATTGGGGCGCTTCGCTCGAGTTGCAGATGCCATTCTGGTTCCTTCCGAAGGAAGTGGGTCTGAAGGGCGCTGTCTATGCCGACGCCGGCGGTCTGTTCGACTATCAGGGCCCGACGACGTGGTCAGTGACCAACGAAATGACCACGACCAGGAACTCGACCTGTACGCCATCGACCGTCAACCCGGCCTCGACTGGAACTTGTACCGGCCTGGTGTATGACAATGGCAATGTGGTGCGATCGTCGGTCGGTGTCGGCCTGATCTGGGCTTCGCCGTTCGGACCGCTGCGCTTCGACTATGCAGTGCCGCTCACCAAGGGCAAGAATGACCGCACGCAGGAATTCCGGTTCGGCGGCGGCACCTCGTTCTAGTTCGATCAGCAGGGCATGATCCGCCCGCTCGGGAGTTCCTTGTAGCAATTGCTTCCAGGAACTCCCTGCGGCCGGTCGCCAAAAAGATCGTGCTCAATCCATGAGATAAGGCATGATGCGGCCTTTCCGCTTCATGCCGAAGCCGGACCGCGACGGGGTGGAATGGCGCAGCCGACCTTCTTTAGGAAACCGCCGGCATCAACGCTGGCTGAGATCGCCGCGCTGACCAAGGCGCAACTGGTCGACCCTGTCAGGGGCGGTCATGTCGTCACGGGTCTTGCTTCGCTGGACGAAGCCGGCCCGATGCATCTGGCGTTCTTCGACAACCTCAAATACGCCGATGAGCTCAAGGCGACCAAGGCTGGTGCCTGTCTTGTGAGTCCGCGCTTCGAGGCCCAGGTGCCCGCGCACGTGGCCGTGCTGCGGGTGGCGCAGCCGTTCCGCGCTTTTGTCGGGATCGCCCGGGAATGGCATGGCGATGCGTTGCGCCCGCAATCCTGGTTCGGCAATGAAGGCATTGCGCCATCGGCCATCATCGACCCGTCGGCGCGGCTGGAGGACGACGTCATCGTCGAGCCGCTGACCGTCATCGGTCCCGATGTCGAGATCGGCAGCGGCACCGTGATCGGCGCCGGTGTGGTTCTTGGTCCGGGCGTCAAGATCGGGCGGGACTGCAATGTCGGCGCGCGCACGGCTATCCAGTGCGCACTGATCGGCAACAACGTGCTGATCCACCCCGGCTGCTCGATCGGCCAGGACGGCTACGGCTTCATCTTCTTCGGCCCCGAGGGCCATCTGAAAGTGCCCCAGACCGGCCGTGTGCTGATCCAGAACAATGTGGAAGTCGGCGCCGGCACCACCATCGATCGCGGCTCCTTGCGGGACACGGTGATCGGAGAGGGCACCAAAATCGACAATCAGGTCCAGATCGGCCACAATGTGACGATCGGCCGGAACTGCCTGCTCGCGGCCCAGATCGGGCTCGCGGGCAGCCTGACGATCGGCGACAACGTGGCGCTGGGAGCAAAGGTCGGCATCAACAATCACCTCAAGATCGGTGACGGAGCCCAGGTCACCGCGATGAGCGGGGTCAAGGACGACATCCCGCCGAACGGTCGTTGGGGCGGTTTTTTTGCCAAGCCGACCAAACAATGGTTCAAGGAAATTATCGCGGTGGAGCGCCTGGTACGCGACAGCAAGGCCGATCCGAAGGACGAGGGACGGGAATGACGGCGGAATCACCTGTTAAGTTCGAGCTGGTGGATATCAATGCGATCCTCCAGACCCTGCCGCACCGCTTTCCGATGCTCCTGATCGACCGTGTGATCAACATCCGGGCCGATTACAGCGGCATCGGCATCAAGAACGTCACCTTCAACGAGCCGGCCTTCCAGGGCCATTTCCCCGAACGTCCGGTCTATCCGGGCGTGATGATGATCGAGGCGATGGCGCAGACCGCCGGCGTGATCGGCATCAAGTCCGTCGAGGGCACCGAGAAGCCGCGCGCGGTCTATTTCCTCACCATCGACAAGTGCAAGTTTCGCAAGCCCGTGCTGCCCGGCGATACCATCGAGTATCACATGCGCTCGGTCGGCCGCCGCAAGGCAATGTGGTGGTTTCACGGGGACGCCAAGGTCAACGGCCAGATCGTCGCCGAAGCCGATGTCGGGGCGATGCTGACGGACTGAGGGGGAGTGGCGAGAGCGGCGAAACACGCCGAGATCATACGTCACTGGACAGATCGGGCGCAGTCGCGCTAACCACCGGAAAGCCGAGCAAGTTCAACACATAGTCAGACCTTCTTGATGAGTAAGATCGACCCCACCGCACGGGTGGAAGACGGCGCCGTGATCGGCGGGGGCACCGAGATCGGGCCCTTTTGCATCATCGGTCGCAACGCCCGGATCGGGGCCAATTGCAAGCTGATTGGACAGGTGACCGTCATCGGCCATACCTCGGTCGGGGACAATTGCGTGATCTCGCCGTTCGCGGTGCTCGGCGGCGCGCCGCAGGACCTCAGCTACAAGGGCGAGCCGACCACGCTCGACATCGGGTCCGGCTGCACCATCCGTGAAGGCGCGACGATGAACGTCGGCACCGTCAAGGGCGGCGGGAAGACGCGCGTCGGCAACGACGGCTATTTCATGAACAACAGCCATGTCGGCCATGATTGCATGGTCGGCAACAACGCGATCTTCGCGACCTCGGCGACGCTCGGCGGTCATTGCGAGATCGGCGACGCCGTCTATATCGGCGGGCTGTCCGCGGTGCACCAGTTCACGCGCATCGGCTCCTATGTGATGGTCGGCGGCCTCTCGGGCGTGCGCGACGACATCATCCCGTACGGGCTCGCCAACGGTCAATATGCGGTGCTGGAGAGCCTCAACCTGATCGGCATGAAGCGGCGCAAGTTCACCAGGCAGCGCCTCGCAGCCGTGCGTGCGTTCTACCAAAAGCTCTTCCATGGCCCCGGCACCTTCGCCGAGCGGCTGGAGGCGGCGCGGTCCTTCGAGAGCGAAGATCCTGCGATCGCCGAAATCCTCGGCTTCATCGGCAAGGGCAAGCGTCCGCTCTGCCTTCCCGCCATCGAGAAGTGACGCCGGGATGGCCGCGGATATGACATCGGCGGCTCCAGGCGTTTCATCACCGGTCGGCGTGGTCGCGGGCGGTGGCGCGATGCCGTTCGCGGTGGCCGAGTCGCTCGCCGCGCGCGGCATCACGCCGGTGCTGTTTCCGCTGCGAGGCGCCTGCGATCCGGTACAGGTGGAGAAATTCCGCCACCGCTGGATCTCGGTCGGTCAACTCGGCCGCGCCATGCGGCTGTTCCGCGAGGAGAGCTGCCGCGACCTGATCTTCATCGGCACGCTGGTGCGGCCTTCGCTCACGGAAATCCGCTTCGACGTCACCACGTTGCGGCTGCTCGGCAACGTCATCCGCGCCTTTCGCGGCGGCGACGATCATCTGTTGTCGGGTGTCGGCCGCATTCTCGAGCAAGGCGGCTTTCGCATGGTCGGCATCAAGGACGTCGCGCCCGACCTGCTGATGCCCGAGGGCTGCGTCACCCGCGCCTGGCCGGCCGACAATGCCAAGGGCGACATCGAACGCGGGCGTGCGGTGCTCACCGCGCTCGGGCCGTTCGACATCGGTCAGGCCGCCGTGGTGATCGACGGCCATGTGGTGGCGGTCGAGGACATCGAGGGCACTGATGCGCTGCTCGCGCGCGTGGCGCGGCTGCGCGAGGAGGGCCGCATCCGTGCCGCGACGGGGCGTGGCGTGCTGGTGAAGGCGCCGAAGAGCGGCCAGGATTTGCGCTTCGACCTGCCGACGATCGGCGCGCGCACGATCGAGGGCGTCGCCAAGGCCGGCCTTGCCGGTGTCGCTGTCATCGCCGGCAACACCATCGCCGCCGAGCCGCAGGCGATGATCGGGCTCGCCGACGCCAAATATCTCTTCGTCGTCGGTCTGCCCGCGTGATGCCGACCCGCGATCCCCAACGGAAGATCTTTCTGATCGCGACGGAGGAATCCGGCGACCGGCTCGGCTCGGCGCTGATGAAGGTGCTGCGCCAGCGCCTCGGCGACGGCGTGCAGTTCGAGGGCGTCGGCGGCCGCACCATGGCGCGCGAGGGGCTCGAGACGCTGTTTCCGATCGAGGAGCTGTCGATCGTCGGCTTTGCCGCGGTGGTGCAGCAATTGCCGAAGATCCTGGGGCTGATCCGCGAGACGGCGGATGCCGTGACCGAGTCCGCGCCCGACGCGCTGGTCATCATCGACAGTCCCGATTTCACCCATCGCGTCGCGCGCCGCGTGCGTGCGAAGAATCCGGCGATCCCCGTCATCGACTACGTCTCGCCCTCGGTCTGGGCCTGGCGGCCCGGCCGCGCGCGCGCGATGCTCGGTTATGTCGATCACGTGCTGGGTCTGCTGCCGTTCGAGCCGGAGGAGTACCGCAAGCTGAAAGGGCCGCCATGCAGCTATGTCGGCCATCCCCTGATCGAGCAATTGCCGTCGCTGCGCCCGAACCTTGACGAGCAAAAGCGCCGCGACAGCGAGCCGCCGGTGCTGCTGGTGCTGCCGGGCAGCCGCCGTAGCGAGATCCGGCATCATCTCGGCCTGTTCGGCGCCGCGCTCGGGCGATTGCAGGACGAGGGCCGCGCGTTCGAATTGATGTTGCCGACGATGCCGCATCTCGAGGCCACCGTCCGCGCGGGCGTGGCGACCTGGCCGGTCAAGCCGCAGATCGTGGTCGGCGAAACCGAGAGGCGCGCCGCATTCCGGATCGCGCGCGCGGCGCTGGCGAAATCCGGCACCGTGACGCTGGAGCTCGCGCTCTCGGGCATTCCGATGGTGACCGCCTATCGCGTCGGCGCGATGGAGGCCTTCATCCTGCGCCGCGCGATCCAGGTCTCTTCGGTGATCCTCGCCAATCTCGTGATCGGCAAGGAGGTAATTCCCGAATTTTTACAGGAGGACTGCACGCCGGAGAAGCTCGCTGCCGCACTGGCCGAGATGCTGAGCGAGACGCCGATGCGCAAGCAACAGCTCGAAGCCTTCGCCCAGCTCGACACCATCATGTCCACCGGCAACAAATCACCGAGCGTGCTCGCCGCCGACATCGTGCTCACGACGATGCGGAAGGGACGGCGAAGCTAGGCCAAGCCGCCGTCGACCCGGAAGCACTGGCAGGTGATGCGCCGGCTCGCGTCGGAGGCGAGGTAGAGCGCCATGTCGGCGATATCATCGGGCGTCACCGCATCGGGAATGGCCTGGCGCGTGCGCATCTCGGCGATCTGCCGCTCGTCCGGATACCACAGCTTCCGCTGCCGCTCGGTGATCACCATTCCAGGCGCGATCGCGTTGACGCGGATGCGGTCGGCGCCGAACCGGCGGCCCAGTGAGTTGGTGAAGCCGACGATCGCAGCCTTTGCCGCGGCGTAGACCGGGAGCGCCGGTGCGCCGCGGATCCAGGCGACCGACGACATGTTGACGATCGAGCCGCCGCCGCGCGCCTGCATCTGCGGCACCACGGCTTGTGCGGCGAAGAAGACGTGCTTGAGATTGACGCCGATCATCCAGTCGAATTCGGCCGGCGTCACGTCCGATAGCACCTGGCGCTGGTCATTGGCGGCGTTGTTGACGAGCACCGCGGCATCGCCCAGCGATCCCTGCACCTTCGCCAGCGCCGCGCGCAGGGCGTCGATGTCGAGGAGGTCGCAGGGCACGAATAGCGGAGCGGTGCCGGACGTTTTCGCCACCTCGTGCGCCAGCGTTTCACCGGTCTGGGCGTCGATGTCGAGGAAGGCGACGCGGGAACCTTGGCTCGCAAAAGCGCGCACGAAGGCGGCGCCGATGCCGCTGGCGCCCCCGGTGATCAGCACCACGCGGTCCGCGAGGTCGGGGTAGCTCGTCTTGGTCATGCGATCAGTCGCTCCGTCTCAGGGTCGAACAGGCAAATGCGGCGGGTATCGAGGGCGAAGGAGGCGGTCCCGCCCGGGGTCGGGCGGATCTCCGGCGAGATGCGCGCCTGCGCGGGTTCGCCGCCGAGTCGCAGCAGGACAATGGTCTCCGCGCCGGTGGGCTCGACCAGCTCGACCGGCGCGGTGACGATAACAGGCGCGCCCGTGGCGCCAGAGAACACGCGATCCCCCTCGGCGATGCATTCCGGCCGGATCCCAAGCACCACCTCGCGGCCGACATAGGACGTAGCTGCGTCGTAGTCTTGCAAGTGGATACGGACCTCGTCCGGCCGGCCGGCGCCGATCACCGCCACAGGCCCGCCGGCATTAGCCTCGAGCCGTGCCGGCATCGTGTTCATCGGCGGCGAGCCCATGAAGCGGGCGACGAACAGATTGGCCGGATAGCGGTAGACCGTGTCGGGGTCGGCGAATTGCTGCACCACGCCGCGATGCATCACGGCGATGCGGGTTGCCATCGTCATCGCCTCGATCTGGTCGTGGGTGACATAGATGATGGTGGCGCCGATGCGCTGGTGCAGCCGCTTGATCTCCATCCGCATCTCGACCCGCAGCTTGGCGTCGAGATTGGAGAGCGGCTCGTCGAACAGGAAAAGCAGGGGATCGCGCACCAGCGCGCGCCCCATCGCCACGCGCTGGCGCTGGCCGCCGGACAGTTGCGACGGCTTGCGGCCGAGCAGCGGCTCGATCTGCAGCAGCTTGGCCACGTTCGCCAACGCCTTCTCTTGCTCCGCCTTGGCGACGTGTCGGCATTCCATGCCGAAGGTGATGTTCTGGCGCACCGTCATCGACGGATAGAGCGCGTAGGACTGGAACACCATGGCGATGTCGCGGTCCTTCGGAGGCACGTCGTTGACGACGCGTCCGCCGATCTCGATCGTGCCGTCGCTCGGCCGATCGAGCCCGGCGACGATGTTGAGCAGCGTGGACTTGCCGCAGCCGGACGGACCGACCAGCACGGTGAATTCACCGCTCTCGATGTCGAGGTCGATGCCCTTCAGCACTTCCAGATTGGCGTAGCGCTTCGACAGGGCGCGAATGCTTAGTGCTGCCATGACACATCCATCATTTCACGGCCCCGGCAGTGAGGCCGCGTACGAAATACCTGCCGCCGAAGAGATAGATCAGCAAAGTGGGGAGCGCCGCGATGATCACCGCGGCGCTCTGCACGCCGTGCTGCGGGATATCCGCGACCGCGGCAGACAGCGCGATGAGCGCGGCCGTCACGGGCTGCTGCTGGCCGGTCGTGAATGTCACGCCATAGAGGAATTCGTTCCAGATATGCGTGAACTGCCAGATCACTGTGACGATCAGGATGGGGGACGAGAGCGGCAGGATGATGCGCCAGAAAATACGGAAGAACCCGGCGCCATCGATGCGCGCCGCCCTGATCAGTTCATGCGGAATGGCGATATAGTAGTTTCGGCAGAACAGCACGGTGAAGGAAAGCCCCTGGATCGTGTGAATCAGCACGAGGCCCCACAGCGTGTTGATGAGCCCGATGTCCCGCAACACGATGGTCCAGGGCAGCAAGCGCATCTGCTGGGGCAGGAAGAGACCGAGGGTGACGATGCCGTAAATCCAGTTGTCGCCGCGAAAACGCCAGAGCGACACGGCGTAACCCGCGACAGCACCGAGCAGGGTGGAGAAAATCGTCGCGGGGATCGTGATGAGTGCGGAGTTCAGCATGTACGGCCGGATACCGGCGCAGGTCTCGGCGATGCAAAAGCCGCTCCAGGCAGTGAGGTAGTTGCGCCAGGCCATGTGTTGCGGCCAGCCGATCATCGAACCCTGCGCAATCTCCTCATTGGTCCGGACCGAGTTCAGCACGACGACGACCAGCGGCGCGAGATAAGCGGCCGCGAACAATGTCACGACGAGATAGATCAAAATCCTGCTCGGCGCGAAGCTGCGGTCACGCATGGGCGGCCTGCCGTCGCTGGACATAACGCCACGCCGCATAGGGCAACAGCACGGCGAGAAGGATGAGCAACATGAGCACCGCCGCCGCCGCGCCACGGCCGAGCTGGCTGCGCTGGAACATCAAATCGTAGACGACAAGGGCCGGCAGCTGGGTCGCGATGCCGGGCCCGCCGTTGGTGAGCGCGCGGACGAGGTCGAAGGCCGAAATCGCAAATTGCAGCTGGACGACGACGACGGTGATGGTGATCGGCCAGAGCGTCGGCAGAATGACGCGCCAATAGGTTCGGATCGGCCCAGCGCCGTCGATCTGCGCGGCCCTGATAATGTCGGTGTCGACGGAGCGAAGGCCGGCCAGGAACAGCGCCATGGCGAAGCCCGAGGATTGCCAGATCGCAGCGATGACGATGGTCCAGATCGCCATGTCGCGATTGACCAGCCAGTCGAAGTGGAAGGAGCTCCAGCCGAGATCATGGACGAGCTTCTCGATCCCGATACCGGGATTGAGCAGCCAGCTCCAGACCGTGCCGGTGACGACGAACGACACCGCCAGGGGGTACAGGAAGATGGTCCGCAGCACGTTCTCGCCGCGAATGCGCTGATCGAGCAGGATCGCCAGCACGAGACCGGTGATCAAGCTCAGCAGCACGAACGCGATGCCGAACAGCAGCAGATTGTCGAAGGCGATTTGCCAGTTCCGCGACGCCAGGACCGAATTGTAGTTGCGCAGACCCACCCAGCCCGTGACCGGAACAAGGGTGGATGGCGTGAACGAAATCCAGATCGTCCAGATCGAAAACGAAATGAGGTGCGCTGCGGACAACAGCAGCGGCACCCAGATCATCAGATATTCGGGCAGCCGGCGCACCATGTCAGAGGTCGCCGGCCAGCCCGGTCGCGTTGCTGTCGAGACGGCGTCGGTCAACGCGAGCCCTCGACGGCCTCGGCAAGGCGGGTGACTGCCTGATCCGGCGTAATCGTCTTGTTCTTCGCGTATTCGGTGAACACGTCGATCATCGCGGCGGTCAAGCCATTTTCCTGCGCCATGTTGTGCGCGAGGCTCAGGACGGCCTGATTGCTGGCGACAGCGTCCTTGAGTGCGGCTGCGGTTCGCCGTTGACCATCCGACCAGCCCTCACCGGACAGATCGACATCGGTGCGCACGGGGATCGATCCCGTGATTTGCGAATACATCGTCTGGATCGCCGGGTCCATGACGAGCTGGGCCATCAACATCTGGCCGGCTTGCAGATCGGGCTCCTTGCGCTGCCAGAAGATGAAGGCATCGGCATTCAGCAAGAATACCGGCTTGCCATTGTCGCTGGGGCCTGGCGCGATGACGAAGTCGTCGAGCTTGAAACCGGCGTTCCGCAGCACACCCTGCGCCCAGCCGCCCATGATCAACATGCCCATGTCGCCATCGACGAAGCGCTTCAAATTGATGGCATAGGGTTGGGCGCCGACATTGGGATCCATCCAGTTGGTGATCTTACGCATCTGTGCGAAGGCAGCCTTGATCTCGGGACCCTCCAGGGCCTTCTTGTCGAGATTCATGGCGGCTGCGCGATATGCGGTGGGACTGATGCCGGCGAGCGAGGCCTCGAATTTTTGCCCATCGTCGGCGCGGGTGCCACCGTTGGCGACGGGAAAGGTGACCCCGGCGGTTTTCATCTTCTCGGCAAGATCGTTGAAGTCAGCCCAGGTCACGGGGGGCTTGTCGGCCTTGGCTTTGTCCATCGCGCGCTTGGAGAGAAACAGCATGTTGGTGCTGTAGATCTGCAAGGGCAGGGCAATCCACTTGCCTCCCGGCTTGTGCAATTTTGCAAGGTCCGGCGCGACGACCTTTTCGTAGCCGGCGGCAGCGACAACGGCGTCAAGATCGACGGTCGGCGCAATCTTCGACCAGGCGGCAATCTCCGGGCCCTTGAGCTGCGAGCAGGCCGGCGGATCGCCGGCGATGATCTGGGCGCGCAGCTTGTTCATCATCTCGGTGGTGAAGCCGGGGACTGGCGAGTGCTGCCAGATGCCGCCCTTCTCCTCGAATTTCTTGCCGAGCGCGGTGATCGCCGCTCCGTCGCTGCCTGCGGACCATTGCGAGATCGCGGTGAGGCGCGGCTTGACTGCGCCTTGCGCGCGAGCAAAGGCCGGCAGCGCGAGCGCGGCAGCAGATCCAGCTAGCAGACGGCGCCTTGTTGTTGTGATCGGCATCGCAAGTTCCTCCCGGGTGTGAACTCTTTTGCGCGAGAGCCGCGCAGGCTATGTCAGGCGGCCTCCGTCGATGCGGCCGGCATGCCGCCGCTTCTGGTCAGGCAGAGCGCGGCGAAGGCAAGTGCTGCCTGCGGATCGTTGCTCATCGAGGGCGGCACGAAGGCGAGCGACACCTGCGCCAGTTTCCGGCCGCCGAGCAGGCAGGAGTCGATCCCGTCGATGACGGCCTTTCGATCGTCTTCAGTGAGCAGCGATGGCCAGCCGCTGACGACAACGCCGCGGCATGGCTTGACGTTCAATGTGTTGCCGATGGCGAGGCCAAGCCTGAAGAGGCGCTGGCGCAATTCCTGGCGCACCCGCGATGTGAGGGGGATCGTGGTCACCCATTCACTGCCGAGCCGGAGCAATTCTGCTTCGGTGACGCGCAGAAGGTCGGCCAGCGCCGGCAGCGACGTATAGGCTTCGACGCAACCGTGATGTCCGCAGCGGCAACGCGGGCCGTCGGTTCCGAACACCATGTGGCCGAGCTCGACCGGGTCGAGCGCGTCGTTCTCGATCGGATCATCCAGCCAGGCGCCCGCGACGCCCTGGCCGACGAAGACGAACAGATGCGCATCGCTGAACGGATAGTTCTCGGTGCGGCAGCGGTGAAATGTGGCGTGCGCCACCACCGAATTGGTGAAGGTGACCGGCACGCCCGCGAACAATTCGCCGAACATGTCCCCGATAGCTCCGACGTCGCACGGAATGATCGGATTGCCTGATACACTCAGGCGGCCGAGGCCGGGAACGGTCACGCCGACCTGTGCGAGCCTGATGCGGCGCCGGCGCGTCCAGTCGCGCAGCAACGCCAGTGCTTCGCGAAACACCCGGCCGACGGATTCAACGGTCGGCTTCTTCGGCAGCGGCACACGCTCGGTGTAATGCAGTTCCCCCGACAGGCCGCCAACGCCGACGCTGAGCCATTGGCCGGTCAGCTCGAGGGCGGCAAGCGCCACCGTGCGGTCGAGCGACACCAGACCCGTCGGGCCGCCGACATAAGGGGCGGGGCGCCGCACTTCCTCGATCAGGCCTTCGGCTTTCAAGTCGAACAGGATACGCGACAGGCTTGCTTCGGACAGGCGCACGGCGCGCGCCAGGGGCGGCCGGAACGAGCCGCCGGACTGGAGCAAATGAGTCAAAATGGCAGCACGCGTCTGCCGCCGACTTCTCGGCTGCTCCGGCATTTCCATCCCTGTCGTCATTCTTACTTAGTGTAAGAATGCGCGCGGAGCATTTCGACTGTCAAGCGTTCGCCGGCGCGATGCGGCGACTTGTTGTTGTGCGCGGCAGCAAGATTGGGGCGGCCCACGAGTTTCGTAGGGTGGGCAAAGCGAAGCGTGCCCACTATTTTTGTCGCGCTCGCAGAGTTGCGGGGGGGGGGGGGGGGGGGGGGGGCACAACAACAAGGAAGAAAAAAAAAAAAAAAAAACACAACCCCAAAGGGGCCGCCGCATATAACAAAAGCGGAAAAATTAATATTTGATAAATTA
>NZ_JBEPOS010000005.1:0-338526 GCF_040546885.1 Bradyrhizobium sp. S3.2.6
GCGCACGACAATCATCGCGGCAATCATCACCTCGCCGCGACACCGACTCGCCATCCTGATTGTCGCGCGCTTCCCACCCAGATTGTCGCGCTATAGGCAGGGCGACACGCAGCGTGCCGCGCGGAGTTTCGTGCGTCTGCGACAGCTCAAGCTCGGCCGCTTCAATCTCAGCAAAGATGCGACGGCAGCGCTCCAGAAACCGGGCACCTTCCGCGGTGAGCGTGATGCTGCGCGTGCTGCGATGGAGAAGGCGCACGCCGAGCCGTTCCTCCATCCGCGCTACCGCCTTGCCGATCGCTGACGACGACACGCCAAGCTGCCGTCCCGCGACCGTGAAATTTCGGGCTTCCGCCGCCCGTACGAAGGCATTGAGCGACGTCAGACTGTCCATGGGCGAACCTCCATTTTGGACATTTTAGTCCGATATGTTTGGAATTGCGGCCCAATTTTCAAAGCGTTGAAGAGCGCTCATCTTCGGCCCAACGCCGCGGTTTCTTTCGCCTCACCGAAGGGATGGAGACGACGGGCGGCCCAGAGCAGAGGAGCCACCTCTGCTCAAACATTCGCTTTTTCAAGGAGATAGTCATGTCATCGTCAGTCGTATTGATCACGGGGGCCCTCACTGGCATCGGCCGCGCTGCAGCAGTCGCGTTCGCAAAAGCAGGCCATCGGGTCGTTGTTTCCGGGAGAAAGCCGGATGCCGGGGAGGCCTTGGTCCGCGAACTCCGTGCGTCTGGTGCCGAAGCCGAGTTCGTCCAAGCCGACGTGCGCAAGGAAGACGATGTCCGTCGCCTTGTCGACCGCACGGTCGAGCGCTTCGGGCGTCTCGATGTCGCGGTGAACAATGCCGGCACCGAAGGCAAACCCGGCCCGATTACGGACCAGACCGCGGAAAGCTACGCCGCGACGTTCGACACCAATGTTCTCGGCGTGCTGCTGAGCATGAAGCACGAAGCCCGCGTCATGAAGGGACAGGGCAGCGGCAACATCATCAACATCTCCTCGACCTACGGGCATGAGGGCGCGGCCGGAGCGTCCATCTATGTCGGCAGCAAGCACGCCGTGGAAGGCATTACCAAGTCGGTGGCGCTCGAACTCGCAAAGTCGGGCGTCCGTGTGAATGCCGTGGCTCCCGGTCCGACCGACACCGGCATGTTGACCCGCTTCACCGGCACGCCCGAGAACAAGGCGGCTCTGGTGACGACCGTGCCGATGGCCCGCCTCGGCCTCTCGGAGGAGCTTGCCAATGCGATCGTCTTCATCGCGTCGGAAGGAGCCTCATACATCACCGGCCATGTCCTCCATGTCGATGGCGGCAAGAGCCACTGACTGTCAGGGGCTTTCCATGACCCAACACAATCACCAGACCGCTCCCACGCGGTTCATCGAGGCCAACGGCATCCGCTTCGCCTATCGCCGCTTCGGCCGGGCAGGTGGCGTGCCGCTGGTCTTCAACCAGCATTTCCGCGGGACCATGGATCATTGGGACCCCGCCGTCACCGATGGTCTGGCCGGTAACCACGAGGTGATCCTCTTCAATAATGCGGGCGTCTCAAGCAGTTCAGGCCGGGTCCCGACAAGCTTTCAGGAAATGGGTGCAAATGCGATCGCCTTCATCAAGGCTCTCGGGCTTACCGAGGTCGACGTGCTCGGCTTTTCCATCGGCGGCATGGTCGCCCAGGAAATCGCCATCCAGGCTCCCGATCTAGTTCGCCGGCTCATTCTCGTCGGAACCGGGCCGCGTGGGGCTGACATGGCAACGAGCAGATCAGCGGAGATATTCGCTGCCACCTACGACTCGCCGGAGTATCTCTGGCTCGCCGTTCACTTCTCGCCGTCCCCTTCGAGCCAGGCCGCAGGTCTCGCCTTTCTGGAACGCAAGCTTTCCCGCGACGATCGCGATCCCGAGGTGAGCCGAGAAGCTGCGTCCGCGCAGCGCGAAGCCATCGGCAAATACATCGCTCCGGCCGAGAGCGTCTTCGACCGTCTGAAAAATATCCGTCAGCCGACGCTGATCGTGCAGGGCAGTAACGATGTCATCATACCTACGGTGAACTCTTACATCCTGCAGCAAAACCTGCCGAATGCGCAGCTGATCCTTTATCCGGACGCAAATCACGGGTCGTTCTACCAGTACCCCGAACTCTTCGTGTCGCAAGCCGACCAGTTCCTCAGATCGTCACTGCAAGGCGACGATGCGAACCTGCAACCCGCCGAGCGGCTGCCATTCCCCTCCATCGTCTCGGAAGGAATTTAGCAGGCTGGGACACGGAGCTAGGACATGGAAACGCCGCCCAAGACCCCGTTTCCAACTGAAAAGGATGCAAATCATGGATGACAAAGTGGTGAAGATTCCGGGGGCTGATCACCAGATCTCGATCGAGGCGAACCCGTCGCGGCGGTCTGCCGGTGTTTGGCGACAGCTTCGCAGATCAATCTTGATAGCGACGGAAGGCGGCGAGCTTCACCGTGAGCGATGTGATGGAGAAACGACGACCAGTGCGAACAGGAACTAAGAACAGCCCAAGGTTCACGGCATTTATGGTGGTAAGGGGTGCTAAAAGGCATGACCGCTATTGTCCCCCTGGCTGACCTGAGGCGATGTCCAGTTTGAGTCCGCAAAGCAAAGCAAAGCAAGCAATGCATCGCATCGCTCAAGCCGCGCTATTGAATCTCGATTTATGAGTACACGGCCTAATCTACCTTTACGAACGCCGCTTCCATCGCCTTCCTTGTCTTGATCGTCTCGTTGTTGGCGTCGAACTCCACGTCGCTCCAGCGCACGATCTCGCCATGGGCGACGTCCTGCTTCAGCTTGAGGCGATGGGCGAGGCCGATCGGCAGAGCGCCCGCCTTCAGGCTCGAGGCCGCCGGCACCAGCTTGCCCCACACGGTGTAGCCGCCTTCGCCGTCCAGCATCTCGCCGGCGCGCAAGTTTCGCTTGGCCACGGACGCGACATCGCCGCGGAAGCCGTAGGGCTGGCCGGTCGGCTCGCCTCGCAGCGCGGCCGACAGCACCGAGATGTTCAGCTCAAGCCCGATCAGATGATAGGGCTTGTACATCGCAGCGAAGCGTCCGCTGCCGTCGGTCTTCAGGCCGTATTGCTTGAAACAGTCGGCGGCGTAGTCGTTCGGCGCCTCCAGCACGACATAGACGCCCCAGCGCAGATCGCGAAACACCGGCCTTCCGTCGCGCTCGATCGAGGAAACGACCTCGACCACGCCGGAGCGCTCCAGCACGCCGCCGCGCGAGCGCGGCCGCATGATGTGCGGGAGATCATCGACGCCGCAGGGTGGAAACAACAGTCCTTCCGCCGGCACGTCGAGACCGCAGGCGTTCGCGATCGCGGCCATCTCGATCGCCGACTTGGTGCCGTCGAGGAAGGAGTTGAACATCTGCGGATTCATGCCGGCCGACTGCGCCTCGCCGGCGGTGAGGCCATAATGCTGCCAGACGCCGTCCGGCGTCACGTCGTGATAGGCCGGCAGATATTTTGTCCCTTTGCCGGCGGCGACGACGCGAAAGCCGGTGGCGCGGGCCCAGTCCACCATCTCCGCCGTCAACGCCGGCTGGTCGCCATAGGCGAGCGAATAGACGACGTCTGCTTTCCGCGCCTCTTCGGCGAGCAGCGGACCGGCCAGCACGTCGGCCTCGACATTCACCATCACGATATGCTTGCCGGCCGCAATCGCGGCGCGCGCATGCTTGATGCCGACGGCCGGATTTCCGGTCGCCTCCACCACCACATCCATCGCGCCGCCAGCGATGGCGCGTGCGCCGTCATCGGTGAAGACGGTGGCCGAAATCCGCTCGGCGCTCCAGCCGACGGTGCGGCAGGCCTCGCGCGCGCGCTCGCGGTCGATGTCGACAATGATGGGCACTTCCAGACCCGGCGTGTGCGGTACCTGTGCCAGAAACATCGAGCCGAATTTGCCGGCGCCGATCAGCGCGACACGGACAGGCTTGCCGGCGGATGCGCGGGCCTGGAGGAGGCGGAAGAGGTTCATGGGGGATTCCGATTATGATCGTGTCCCGGACGCGGTGCGGCGCGAAGTGCCGCTCCGCAGAGCCGGGACCCAGAGAAAAACTATCCGCGTGGCGTGGGCCCCGGCTCAGCAGCGCATCGTCGAAGGGACGCTGCGCTGCGTCCGGGGCACGATACCTTACTCCGCCGCCTGCCGCGGCGCACGGGCCAGCCGCAGAAGCGCGTCGTCGTCCACCTTCCTGATCGGCGCAAAATCGCGGTGCGCGATGTAGTCCGGCCGCGTCGGGGTGCGGATGTAGTTCGAGACCGCGTTCAGCGTCAGGTACACGATCTTGCGCGGGTAGGGCGTGATGTTGCCGGCCGAGCCGTGCACGAGATTGCCGTGGAACATCAGCATGCCGCCTCCCTTGCCGGTCGGCGCGACGATGCCGCCCTGCTTGACCAGCCGCGTCACCGTGTCCTCGTCCAGCGTCCACAGTGGATACGACGTGGTGGCGAGGTCATGCGAGGCCTTGAGATCGCCGGCGTTCTGGCTCTGCGGCACCAGCATCAGGGGTCCGTTGATCGGCATCACCTCGTCGAGGAAGATCGCGATGTTCATCGCGCGCGGCTCCGGCATGCCGTCGTCGCGCTTCCAGGTGCCGTAATCCTGGTGCCATTGCCAGACGTCGCCGGTAAAGGCCGATTTCGCGTTGATCTTGAACTGGTGCATGTAGACAGGCTCTCCGAACACCTGCTCCACGGGATCGATCATGCGCGGATGCGCCCCCAGAATGCCGAACGCATCATTGTAGAGATGCGCGGCAAAGGCCGTGCGCGGCGCGCCGCTCTTCTCGCGCCAGACCTCCGGCCGGTTGGCGTCGTAAATGCCAACCGCCTCGCGCGCGAGCAAATCGACCTCCTCCTGGCTGAACAATTCGGGCAGGAACAGCCAGCCCTCGCGCTGGAAGAACTCCAATTGCGCCTCGGACAGTTTCATGGGTCGTCCTCCTGTCTTGTTTTGTTTTTGATATCACCAAGTCTTTGATTTTATTGGGGCGGTCTACTGTGCATGGGGTTGTTTTCGGCAAAAATAGTCTCGTCCGCTACTCCGCCAGGAACCTGCGCACCGCCTCGCAGTACTCCACCGGCGCCTGCTCGAACATCGGGTGCGTCGCGTTCGGAATGATCGCCGTCCTGGAATAGGGCACATGTGCGGCGAGCGCATGCAGCACCTTTGGCAGCAGGCCCTTGGTTCGCGCGCCCAGGATGAACAGCGTCGGCATTCTGATCGCCTCCGCATCCGCCTTCGAGAACGGCGGGCGATTGTCGCGGACCTGGCCGATCAAGGTATAGGCGTTGTCGCGCAAATTCTGCTTCACCATCGCCGGCAGCCGTGACCAGGTGCCGGGTCCTTCCAGCGTGTCGACGAAGACGGCGAGGCCACCATCGACATCGCCGGCCGCGATCTTCTCGGCCGAGGCCGTGAACCGCGCCAGCAGCGGCGACGGGCCGCCGACATACTCGGGATCAAGGCTCGCATCGAGCTCGCCGCCGGGTTCGGCGAGGACGAGCCGCCGCAGCAGATCCGGCCTCGCTTGCGCGACACGGAAGCAGATGTGGCCGCCGCGGGAATGTCCCATCAAATCGACCGGGCCGAGATCGAGCTTCTCGATAAAGGCGATGACGTCGCTGACATGCTGGGCAATCGAATAGGTGTCGCCGACGCCGTCCCATTGGGCCGGGAAGAAGTGCCGCAGGCTGACAGCGATCATCCGGTGCCGCTGCGTCAGCGGCCCGAGCACGCAGCCCCAGATGCGGAAGTCGGACAGCGAGCCGTGCACGCAGACCAGCGGCGGGCCGCCTCTGTCCTCGCCCACGTCGAGATAGGGCATATCGTATCCGTTGACGTGGAGGCTTTGCATTCTTGGCTCGCAGAACGGGGCGGAACTCCTGTGCAAGATTCCCGGAAACCGGGTGGATCGCAACTATTTCCAAGCCTAGATTTAGGCCGAGATCACGATGGGGGCATGCGACAAGGACGCGAGCTCAGGAACCAAGCCATGACCGACCAGCATTTTGCCCTGTTCGACACCAGGATCGGCCTCTGCGCCATCGCCTGGGGCCCGCGCGGCATCAACGGCACGCAACTGCCGATGGGCGGCGAGGAAAAGATCCGCACCCGCATCAGCCAGCGCCACGCCGACGCCAGCGAGGCCGAGCCGACCCCCGAAGTGCAGCAGGCGATCGACCGCATCGTCAAACTGCTCGCGGGTGAGCCGGATGACCTCAAAGACATCCCGCTGGATCTCGATGGCGTGCCCGACTTCAACCGCGGCGTCTACGAGATCGCCCGCGCGATCCCGCCCGGCAAGACCATCACCTATGGCGACATCGCCAAGCAGCTGGGCGGCGTCCAGCTGTCGCGCGACGTCGGCCAGGCGCTCGGGCACAACCCGTGTCCGATCGTCGTGCCCTGCCATCGCGTGCTGGCGGCCGGCAACAAGCCCGGCGGCTTCTCGGCAAATGGCGGCGTGGTGACCAAGCTGAAGATGCTCGAGATCGAAGGCGCGCTGGTGAACCACACGCCCAGCTTGTTTGATTGATACGGCGCTAGATCTTCGCCACGGTCTTCGGCCAATACCTGTCTCACAGATGCCGCTTCACCAGCTTGCCCGTCGGTGTGCGCGGCAGCCCGGCTTCGAAGTCGACCGAGCGCGGGCATTTCACCTGCTCGCTATTCGCTACTCGCCACTCGCCCTTTCTTACAGCCGCTCCACAATCGTCACATTCGCCATGCCGCCGCCTTCGCACATGGTCTGCAGGCCGTAGCGCTTGCCGCGCTGATGCAGGGCGTGGACCAGCGTCGTCATCAGCTTGGTGCCGGAGCCGCCGAGCGGATGGCCGAGCGCGATCGCGCCGCCATTGACGTTGAGGCGTGCCGGATCGGCGCCGGTGGTCTTCAGCCAGCCGGTCGGCACCGAAGCGAAGGCCTCGTTGACCTCGAACAGGTCGATGTCGCCGACCTTCATGCCGGCCTTCTCCAATGCGCGCTTGGTGGCGTGCAGCGGCGCGTCGAGCATGATGACGGGATCGCCGCCAGTCATGGTCATGTGGTGGATGCGCGCCAGCGGCGTGGCGCCGAGCTGCTTGAGGCCGCGCTCGTTCACGACCATCACGCCGGAGGCGCCGTCGCAGATCTGGCTGGCGCTCGCCGCAGTGAGCTTGCCGTTCTCGGCGATCAGCTTGACGCCCTTGATGCCTTCGAGTGTGGCGTCGAAGCGGATGCCTTCGTCGATGTGATGGGTGTCCTTGCTGCCGTCGGCACGGGTGATCTCGAGCGGCACGATCTCCTTCTTGAAGTAACCGGCTTGTGTCGCCGCGATCGCGCGCTGATGGCTGTTGTAGGAATATTCGTCGAGATCGTCCTTCGACAGGCCGTACTTCTCGGCCATCATCTCCGCGCCGGTGAACTGGCTGAACACGATGTTCGGGTACTTCGCCTCGATGCCCGGGCTCTTGTAGTTGCCAAAGCCGTTCTTGGCCGGAAGCTGCGACGACAGACCCATCGGCACGCGCGTCATGGATTCCACACCGGCCGCGATCACCACGTCCATCGTGCCCGACATCACGGCTTGCGCCGCGAAATGCAGCGCCTGCTGCGAGGAGCCGCACTGGCGGTCGATCGAGGTGCCCGGCACGCTCTCCGGCAGCTTCGAGGCCATGATCGCGTTGCGCGCGACGTTGTTGGACTGCTCACCGACCTGCATCACGCAGCCCATGATCACGTCCTCGACCAGCGCAGGATCGACCTTGGTGCGATCGACCAGCTCGTCGAGCACCTTTGCGGCGAGATCGGCCGGATGCCAGCCGGCGAGGCGGCCCCCCTTGCGCCCGCCCGCGGTACGCGCAGCGGCGACGATATAAGCCTCGGCCATTTCGGTCTCTCCCATGATTGTTCTGAATTGGTTTGGGTTGTCGGGGGCGGATTTAATGGATGACATATCGTTTAGTCAATCGATCAATTAACTCTTGTGGGGAGGCGCTGCTTGGGCTTATCTGCGGCCCGCTTCAAGCGCCGAGAACAAGGGATTTCCGTGACTACCAGCGTACCGAACAGGCTTCCGGGCGGAAAGAATTCCACGGCAGAGAAATTGCTCATGGCCGCAAGCGAGCTGATGATCGAACGCTCCTCGATCGAGATCTCGCTCTCCGACATCGCCCAGAAGTCCGGTGCCAATGCCGCCCTGGTCAAATATCATTTCGGCAACAAGGACGGCCTGCTGCTGGCGCTGCTCGCGCGCGACGCCGCGACAGAAATGTCCAATCTGGAATATCTGCTGGCGCAGCAGATCACCTCCACGGCGAAGCTGAAGCTGCATATCGGCGGCATCATCCGCGCCTATCACCGGTTTCCCTACATGAACCGGCTGATCCATTATCTCCTGCACGAGAGCGTTGCCGGCTCCGCGGACGAAGTTTCAAAATTCTTCGTCGCACCGCTGCTCGACTTTCATCGCCGCCTGCTCGCTGAGGGCGTCAGCCGCGGCGAGTTCCGCGCCACCGATCCGGTGCTGTTCTACACCAGCCTGATCGGCGCCTGCGACCACCTGTTCTTCGGCCGGCACGCGATGTCTCGCGCGACCGGCGTCGGCCCGGTCACCGACGACGTCTGCCGGCAATATATCAAGCACATGGAAACGCTGATCTGCGGCGGCATCCTCACGCAAGCCGAGGAAGCTACCGCGGTCGGATAATCCGGCCATCACTCTCAAGTCTAGAGAAGAAACGCCCAAGGAAAGGTAGCCTGTCATGGAGTTGAAAGACGTAGCCGTTCTCATCACCGGTGGTGGTTCGGGTCTTGGTGAAGCGACCGCGCGCGCCATGGCTGGCAAGGGCGCCAAGATCGGCGTGATCGACCAGAACAAGGATAACGCCGAGAAGGTCGCTGCCGAAGTGAAGGGCGTCGCGCTCCATGCCGACGTCACCAGCGAGGAGGAGATCAAGACCGCGATCGCGAAGGCGGAAGCCGCGCACGGCGTTGCCCGCGTGCTGATGAACTGCGCCGGCATCGGCGGCTCGCAGCGCATCGTCGGCCGCGACGGCGTCTATCCCTTGGAGAAGTTCGCACGCATCATCAACGTCAACCTGATCGGCACGTTCAACTGCCTGCGCCTGTTCGCCGAGCGCCTCGTCACGATCGAGCCGATCGGTGAAGAGCGCGGCGTCATCATCAACACGGCGTCTGTCGCTGCCTATGAAGGCCAGATCGGTCAGATTGCTTATTCGGCCTCGAAGGGCGGCGTTGTCGGCCTCACCCTGCCGGCCGCGCGCGACCTCGCCAGCCAGAAGATACGCGTCAACACCATCGCGCCCGGCCTGTTCTTCACGCCGTTGCTGATGGGCCTGAACGAGGAAGCCCGCAAGAGCCTGGGGGCCCAGGTGCCGCATCCCTCGCGCCTTGGCGATGCCAAGGAATACGGCGCGCTCGCCGTGCACATGGTCGAGAACCCGATGCTCAACGGCGAGACGATCCGTCTCGACGGCGCCATCCGTATGGCGCCGCGGTAGGCTCTTCTTCCTTCTCCCCTTGAGGGAGAAGGTGGCGCGAAGCGCCGGATGAGGGGTGTGTGTCCGTGGAGGCAGACCCCGCACCCAAGCGAGTTCTCGGTCAGCGACCTAGCAAGAATTTTGGTGCTGGCCTCGACCTTAAGGCCACGATGGCGCGCCGCTCCGAGGAATTTTCGGAAGGCATCAGGGCCTTCCTTGAGAAGCGAAAGCCTGTCTATATCAAGCACTGAACAACGAAGATCCGCAAAGGACAATAATTCCGGGAGACGCAAAATGAGTGGAAGCGCGGCGGCGGTGATGACGAAACCCGCCTTTCGCAAGGTGGAGTGGCTCGCGCGCGACATCGATGTCGAACGCCGCGCTGACGGCACAGTGGTGCTCAAGTCGCGCATTCCCTTGCAGGCTTACGAGAAGCATCTTCCGGCCTCGCTCGCGAAGTGGGCGAAGCAAGCGCCGCAGCGCATCTGGCTGGCGCAACGCGGCGGTCCCAATCGCGAGTGGCGCAAGGTGTCGTATAGCGAAGCCAAGCGCACCGTCGATGCGCTGACGCAGGCGCTGCTGAATCTCAAGCTCGAGGGACGCTCTGTCACGATCCTCTCCGGCAATTCGATCGAGCACGCGCTGATGACGCAGGCCGCGATGCAGGCGCGCGTCCCGGCGGCTCCAGTGTCGCCGGCCTATTCGTTAATGAGCCATGATCATGTCAAGCTGAAATACCTGTTCGACCTGATCAAGCCGGCCGTGGTGATGGTGCAGGACGGCCCGACCTTCGAGAAGGCGCTGAAAGCGCTCGATCTCACCGGCGTCACCGTCGTTCACGTCGTGCGGCCCTGCGATGGCGTCAAGAGCGTCAGCTTTGCCGAGCTTGCAGTCACGCCGGTGACGCCTGATGTCGACGCATCGATCGCGAAGATCACGCCCGATACCGTCGGCAAGCTACTGTTCACGTCGGGCTCGACCGGCATGCCCAAGGCCGTCATCAACACGCAAGAGATGATGTGCGCCAATGCAGCGATGATGATGCAGGTGCGGCCGCGCAGGCCGGGCGGTCCGCTCGCCACGGTGCTGGACTGGATGCCCTGGAATCACACGATGGGCGGCAATGCCGCATTCCACCCGGTGCTGGTCGAGGGCGGCACGCTCTATATCGACGACGGCCGGCCGATGCCGGGGCAGTTGGAAGAGACTATCAAGAACCTGCGCGAGATCTCGCCGACCTATTACGCAAACGTGCCGGCCGGCTACGCGGCGCTCGCTGCTGCGATGGAGAAGGACGATGCGCTGTGCCATTCGTTTTTCAAGAACCTGTCGATTATGGCCTATGGCGGCGCGAGGCTGCCCGACGATCTCTACGACCGCATGCAGGCTCTCGCGGTAAAGACCACCGGCGAGCGCGTCGTGTTCTATACCGGCTGGGGCTCGACCGAGACTGCGCCGACCTCGACCGGCACCTATTGGGACACCGAGCGCGTCGGTCTGATCGGCCTGCCGTTCCCCGGCGTCGAGCTGAAGATGGTGCCGTGCGGCTCGAAATACGAGCTGCGCCTGCGCGGCGTCAATGTCACGCCCGGCTACTTTGGCCAGCCTGATCTCACAAAGAAGATGTTCGACGAGGAGGGGTTCTACTGCATCGGCGATGCCGGTATTTTCGTCGACGATGCCGATCCGGTGAAGGGCATCATCTTTGCCGGGCGCGTGGTCGAGGACTTCAAGCTCACCACCGGCACTTTCGTGCATGTCGGCTCGCTCCGCACCGATGCGATCGCCGCGGCGACGCCCGTCGTGCATGACGCGCTGGTCGCGGGACAGGACCGTGCCTTTATCGGGCTCCTCGCCTGGCCGAACCTGCATGCGTGCCGCCAGCTCGTCGGCAATGCCGATCTCAGCTTCGAGGATGCTGTAAAGCATCCCGAGGTGATTGTCTGCTTCAGGCGTGGGTTAGAGGCCCACAACAAGGAGTGCGAAGGCGCCAGCAGCCGCATCATCGCGCGCGCGACGCTGATGGCCGAGCCGCCCTCGATCGACGGAAATGAGCTCACCGACAAGGGGTACATCAACCAGCGCGCCGGCCTGGAACGCCGCGCTGCGCTAGTCGATCGGCTCTATGCGGACAAGCCTGACCAGGACGTCATCATTCTCAAGTAATCGACATCATTCAACACGGGTACGGGCCATGAACTTCGATTTCTCTGACGACCAGAAGCAGCTCCGCGACCAGGCGCGCAAATTCCTCGCTGAAAAATGCTCGCCCAAGGCGGTGCGCGTCGTGCTCGACGGCAAGGCGCCATACGACAAGGAGCTGTGGAAGGGCCTCGCCGAAATGGGCTTTCTCGGCGTCGCGATCCCCGAGGAGTTCGGCGGCGCGGGCGCCGGTCATCTCGAGCTCTGCGTGATCGCGGAGGAGATGGGCCGGGCCAATGCGCCGGTGCCGTTCTCTTCGACCGTGTATCTTGCCGCCGAAGCGCTGCTGATTGCCGGCAGCGACGCGCAAAAGAAGAGGTGGCTGCCTGCGATCGCCTCGGGCAAGGCGATCGGCACGCTGGCGCTGTTCGAGGGCAAGGGCAATCCGGCGCCGAAGAACGTCAAGCTGACCGCTGCGAATGGCGTGCTCAACGGCGTCAAGAAGCCGGTTGCGGATGGTGCGATCGCCGATTTCGCGGTGGTCGCCGCGCGTACAGGCTCCAGCGGTCGCGACGGCGACATCTCGCTGTTCCTGGTCGATCTTGGGGACGGCGGCGTCGAGGTGAAAAGCCTCACCAATCTCGATCCGACCCGCGGGCAGGCCGAGGTCACTTTCAAGGACTGCAAGGCGGAGTCGCTCGGTGCCGTCGGCGAAGGCTGGAGCATCCTCACTCAGATTCTCGACCGTGCCGCGGTGCTGTGCGCCTTCGAGCAGGTCGGTGGCTCCGATCGCGCGCTGGAGATGGGCCGCGACTACGCACTCGACCGTATCGCCTTCGGTCGCCAGATCGGCTCGTTCCAGGCGGTGAAGCACATGCTGGCCGACATGTATGTCTCGGCGACGCTGGCGCGCTCCAACAGCTATTACGGTGCCTGGGCGCTCTCAACCAACGCGGCCGAGCTACCGGAAGCCGCCGCTGCCGCGCGCATTAGCGCGACGCAAGCGTTCCAGCACTGCGCCAAGAACAACATCCAGGTTCACGGCGGCATGGGTTTCACCTGGGAGTTCGACTGCCACATGTACTACCGCCGCGCCAACGCTATGGCACTTGGGCTCGGCAGCATGTCCTATTGGGAAGATCAGTTGATCGATCGCATGCGCAAGAAGAACGCGGCGTAAGCGAAGGACAACGCCATGAACTTCGACGACACCCCGCAGGAAGCCGAGTTCCGAGCCACTGCCCGCGCCTGGATCGGCGCGAACGCGCCCAAGCAACACGAGGAGGAGCTGCGCAAATCGTCGCTCGGCCGCACCCAGCTCAGGGACGCCAACATTCTCGAAGTCGCAAAGGCCTGGCAGAAGAGGAAGGCCGATGCCGGCTGGGCGTGCCTGCACTGGCCGAAGGACTATGGCGGTCGCGGCGCCTCGCCGATCGAGCGTGTGATCTGGCAGCAGGAAGAAGGGCCGTTCGGCAAGCTCTCCGGCATGTTCATCATCGGCCACGGCATGTGCGGGCCGACCATGATGGCGTTCGCGCGCGAGGAGCATAAGCGCAGCTATCTGCCGCCGCTCGCCTCCGGCGAAAAGGTCTGGTGCCAGCTATTCTCCGAGCCTGCCGGCGGCTCGGACGTCGCAGGCTTGCGCACGCGCGCGGAAAAGGACGGCGACGACTGGCTCATCAACGGCCAGAAGATCTGGACCTCGGGTGCGCATTATTCAGATTACGGCATCCTGCTCACCCGCACTGATCCTACCGTGCCCAAGCACAAGGGCCTCACCATGTTCTTCCTGGACATGAAGAGCCCCGGCGTCGAAGTGCGGCCGATCAAGCAGGCGAGCGGCGCCTCCGACTTCAACGAGGTCTATTTCACCGATGTTCGCATCCCCGACCATCAGCGCCTCGGCGAGGTCGGCGACGGCTGGAACGTCTCGCTGACGACGCTGATGAACGAGCGCATGTCGATCGGTGCGGGCGTGTCGACCGGCTTCCCGGAGCTGTTCGAGTATTGCTCGAGCCTGATGCTTGATGACGGCCCTGCGATCGAGGACCGCGCGGTGCGCTCGAAGCTCGCCAACTGGGCGGTGAAGGCGAGCGGCCTGCGCTACACCAGCATGCGGGCGATCTCGGCGCTGTCGAAGGGCGAGCGGCCGGGTCCGGAAAATTCCATCGGCAAGCTGGTCGCGGGCTCGATGATCCAGGACGTCGCGGCCTACGCATTGGATCTGCAGGGCGCGAGCGGTGTCGTCAGCGGTCCGGAAGATGCCGAAGTCGCCGGCCGTTTTCAGGCGATGCTGCTGCGTGCGCCGGGGACGCGCGTGGAAGGCGGCACTGACGAGATCATGCGCAACATCGTCGCCGAGCGGGTCTTGGGTCTACCCGGCGATATCCGTGTCGACAAGGACGTGCCATTCAACGAGATCCCGACCAAGGGAAGAGGTTAGAGGTCCGCCATGAATTTCGACGACACGCCGCAGGAAGCCGCATTCCGCGAGACCGCGCGCAGATGGGTCGCCGCCAACGCGCCGAGGGAGTTCGAGCAGGAGCTGTCAAAATCGTCGCTCGGCCGCATCAGGCTTGCGAAGCATGACATGGTCGAGATCGGTAAGGCCTGGCAGAAGAAGAAGGCGGAGGGCGGCTGGGCCTGCCTGCACTGGCCGAAGGAATATGGCGGTCGCGGCGCAACGCCGATTGAGCGCGTGATCTGGCAGCAGGAGGAGGGCGTCTACGGCAAGCTGACGCAGCCGTTCCAGATCGGCGAGGGCATGTGCGGCCCAACCGTGATGGCCTGGGGCAGCGAAGATGCCAAGCGCCGTTATCTGCCGAAGCTCGCCGCGGGCGAGGAGATCTGGTGTCAGCTGTTCTCCGAGCCATCGGCCGGCTCCGACGTTGCGGGTCTGCGCACGCGCGCGGAGAAGAACGGCGACAATTGGGTGGTCAACGGCCAGAAGATCTGGACCTCGGGCGCACATTATTCCGACTTCGGTCTGTTGATCGTGCGCACCGATCCGAACGTGCCCAAGCACAAGGGCCTCACCATGTTCTTCCTGGACATGAAGAGCCCCGGCGTCGAGGTGCGGCCGATCAAGCAGGCCAACGGCATGCAGGAGTTCAACGAGGTCTATTTCACCGACGTCGTGATTCCCGACAGCCAGCGGCTCGGCGCCGTCGGCGAGGGCTGGAGCGTGTCGCTGACCACGCTGATGAACGAGCGCATGTCGATCGGCTCGCGCCTTGCGACCGGCGTGCCTGAATTGTTCGAGTTCTGCTCCAATTTGATGCTGGAGGATGGCCTTGCCATCGACGATCCCGCCGTGCGCTCGAAGCTTGCGAGCTGGGCGGTGAAATCGAGCGGGCTGAAATACACCAGCTACCGCGCGATCTCGTCGCTGTCCAAGGGCGAGCGGCCGGGCCCGGAGAATTCCATCGGCAAGCTGGTGTCTGGCATGATGCTTCAGGACATCGCGACCTACGCGATGGACCTCCAGGGCGCGGCCGGTGTTCTCACGGGCGTGGACGAGGGAACGGCGCAGGGGCAATTCCAGCAGATGCTGCTGTCCTCGCCCTCGATGCGCATCGCCGGCGGCACCGACGAGATTTTGCGCAACATCATCGCGGAGCGCGTGCTGGGCCTGCCCGGCGACATCCGCGTCGACAAGGATGTGCCGTATAACAAGATCCCGACCAAGGGGCGGTGATCCCAAATCGTGGAATCGTAGGGTGGGTTAGCGGAAGCGTAACCCACCTCTTTAATTTCCGCGGAGACATAGGTGGTGGGTTACGCCTTCGGCTAACCCACCCTACGAAGAGAACAACGCGAGCTGATCCATGGACGCAAAAGTCAACCAGAACGACCGCATCGGCGTGCTCGAAGGGCTCCTCAACGAGCGCTACTCCGTCCGCGCGTTTCTCCCCAAGGACGTCGACCGCGCCACCATCGAGCATGTGCTGACCACGGCACAGCGGACCGCATCCTGGTGCAACAGCCAGCCCTGGCAGGTCATCATTGCCAGCGGCGAGGCCAAGGAGCGCTTCCGCCAGCTGATCTACAAGGAGGCATCGGGCGGCCTCGGCGACGATTATGATTTCACGCCGCCGCGTGAATATGTCGGCGTCTATCTCGAACGCCGCCGCGAGAGCGGATTCCAGCTCTACAACACGCTGGGCATCCCCCGCGGCGACAAGATGGGCTACGCCAGGCAGGCGCTGGAGAATTACAATTTCTTCGGCGCACCGCATGTCGCGATCATTCACACCAGCGAGCCGCTCGGCATCTACGGTGCGATCGATTGCGGGGCCTACGTGTCGAATTTCATGCTCGCGGCCCAGGCGCTCGGGCTCGGCACGATTCCGCAGGCAGCACTTGCGCGCCATTCCGGCCTGATCCGTCGTCACTTCAACCTGTCCGACGACCGCCGTGTCGTCTGCGGCATCTCGTTCGGCTATGCCGACCACGCGCACCAGGTCAACAGCTACCGCACCACGCGCGCAACCGTCGTCGACACAGTGACGTTCGTCGAGAAGTGACTGAGCGGAAATAAACTGCCCACACGCACGTAAAGGCGATCGCGCAAACAGCCGCCTTCACAGCTGTCGCCTTCAGTCGATTGACGCGCTATCCGCCGCTGCCGCCGATTACGGCGCGCACGGTCTCGTCGGGCCCGAAGTCCTCGGCGCCGTCGACATAGAGCAGCGCGGCGAGCTTCGAGCGCGCGCGGTTGACGCGGCTCTTGATGGTGCCGACCGCACAGCCGCAGATCGAGGCCGCATCCTCATAGGAGAAGCCAGAGGCGCCGACCAGGATGAGCGCTTCGCGCTGGTCCTGCGGAAGCTTCTCGAGCGCGGTGCGAAACTCCTCGAACTCGAGATGAGCGTTCTGCGAGGGCTGCGTCTTCAGCGTCTTGGCATAGTTGCCCTCGGCATCCTCGACCTCGCGCCGCCGCTTGCGATAGTCGGAGCGGAATAGGTTGCGCAGGATCGTGAACAGCCACGCCGGCAGGTTGGAGCCGGGCTGGAATGAGTCGATGTTGGCGAGTGCGCGCAACAGCGTCTCCTGAACCAAATCGTCGGCGCGGTCCGCATTGCCGCTGAGCGAGATCGCGAACGCGCGAAGGCTCGGCACGGCCGCGAGGATGTCGTCACGCAGGGAGTTCGTGAGAGGCATTAATCCCTCCCATTGTTGTCGTTGGAGCCCCCAGCCCCATTCTCGTTCTGGGATCCACCTCCCGGCGCATCAAGCCTCTTGATGAGCTCCGCGAACCGGTCCGGAACCCCCTGCCGCACGACGTCGTCGTACATGGCGCGCAGTTGGTGCCCGATCCGGGATTGGATCTCCGGAGTGAGGCCTCCCTTGCCGGGGGTCGTGCTTTTGCTGGCTTGAGACTTGAGATCTTTCATGACCTGTTCCACGTTTCCCCGAGTTAAGTGACTGCAAAATCGAGAAGTTTTCTCAACCGGGAGCCGTTCCCTGGATGAGTTCAATTCGAGCTTCGACAAAAAGTTCCCAGGCCCATGGGAACTTTTCTTATCCTGAAGCGTAATTAGCCCCAGTAGGGGAACCCGGGTCTCCCCCTTGTAGTTCCTGATTTTTGAGGTTGGCCCGAAATGAATGGAGTGGGGATGTCCCGTTCGCAGCTTGTTGCTGAGCACTTGCCGTTGTTGCGCCGGTATGCACGCGCCCTGACGGGCAGCCAGGCCTCCGGTGACGCCTATGTCGCAGCCATGTTGGAAGCCATGCTGGGGGATCCGTCGGTGCTCGACGAGAGCCATGGGCCGCGCGCCGGCCTGTTCCGGCTGTTCACCCAGATCTGGAATTCCGTCTCGGTCAATGACGACGCCGAGGTGGCGACGCTGCCGATGCCGCCGGAGCGGCGGCTGTCCAATATCACGCCGCTGCCGCGGCAGGCCTTCCTGCTGCTCTCGCTCGAAGGATTTTCGGAAGAGGAAGTCGCCTATATTCTCGCGACCGATGTCGCCGAGACGCGGCGGCTGGCCGATGCCGCCGGCCGCGAGATGGCGGCCGAGATCGCGACCGACGTCCTGATCATCGAGGACGAGACCTTCATCGCCATGGACCTCGAGAGCCTGGTGAAGAATCTCGGTCACAATGTCGTTGGCGTCGCGCGCACCCATGCCGATGCGGTGGCGCTGGCCAAGAACAAGCGGCCGGGTCTCATCCTCGCCGACATCCAGCTCGCCGACGGCTCGTCGGGTCTGGATGCCGTCAACGAACTGCTCCGCACCTTCGAGGTGCCGGTGGTGTTCATCACCGCCTATCCGGAGCGCTTCCTCACCGGCGAGCGTCCGGAGCCGGCTTTCCTGATCTCAAAGCCGTTCCAGCCCGCGATGGTGTCGGCGGTGGCAAGCCAGGCGCTGTTCTTCCAGCGCAACTCGCGCAACCGCACGCCGAAGGCGCCGGCGGCGTAATAGGCGCTGCGGCGAGCTATCTGACGATGATGATTCGATCCGGCGTGCTGCAAGGCACGCCGGATTTTTCGTGCCTGCTTGACGCGGGTCGTGTTCACCGCTCATACCTCGCATTGCCCTCATCGGAGACGTGCCCATGGACCAGCAACTCCTCGATCGCCTCGCCATCCGCGACCTCGTCGAGAACTGGGCGGTTTGGCGCGATGCCGGTGACTGGGAGCGCTTTGCCACTGTCTGGCACGAAGAGGGCTGGATGTCCGCCACCTGGTTTCAGGGGCCGGCGCGGGATTTCATGCGTGTCAGCCAGGAGGGCTTTGCCAAGGGCGTCCGTATCCTGCATTTCCTCGGCGGCGCCAGCATCGACCTCGCCGGCGAGCGGGCCATTGCGCAAACCAAGATGACGATCTCGCAGCGGGCCCTGGTGCACGACGTGCTCTGCGACGTCGTCTGCACCGGGCGCTTCTACGATTTCGTGGAGAAGCGGCATGACCAATCAGGTATTGGCAAATGGGGCATCGTGCGCCGCCAGCCGATCTACGAGAAGGATCGGATCGATCCGGTCGATCCCACCGCAACCCTTCAACTCGACCAAAAGGCGCTCGCCGCGCTGCCTGAGGGCTACCGCCATCTCGCCTACATGCAGGAGCTGATCGGGTACAAGGTCAAGCGCGACATGCCGGGCCTGACCGGCCCCGAGGTCGAGAAGCTCTATGGCGAGGGGCGGGACTGGCTTGCGGGGCTCGGCCGATAGTGTCGGGCACTCCAGCCAAGACTTGCCTGCCTTCTTGCAGAATGCTTCGCGACCGAAACACCGTCGCGTAGGTCTGCATCGCGCGTTGCATCTCGAGCCTAAGCGCGGGTGTCGGCGTCCCGCCCTTGGCATTACGCAGGCTGTCGAACCGGGCCAACGCCGCGCCCTTCACGAATTTCCACCGTCATTGCGCGCGACGCATTGGATGCCGACAATTCCCGGAGGCGTTTGCGCTTAGATTAGATGTTTTAAATATCACTTATTGACAATATAACATGATTAATTACGATGCAGGGATGATGCATAGTATTCGATCGAACCCGGATAGTAGTGCAATCCGATGATTACAGCGGCTCAATTGCGAGCGGCGAGGGTGCTCCTCGGCATCGATCAGCGCCGGCTCGCAGAAATGTCCGGGCTTTCGGTGCCAACCATCCAACGTATGGAGGCCAGTGAGAAAATGGTTCGGGGCAATGTCGATTCGCTGGTGAAGCTGATCGCGGCTCTCGACGCCGCCGGCATTGAGTTGATAGACGAAGGGGCGGTCAGTAGCGCCGAGGGACGCGGGGTGCGCCTGAACGTCAATTCTGGATCGGCAAAAATCTATTTGAGCAATCGGATAGAAAACAAAGCACCAAGCGGAATGAAGGCGCGCAGGTAATGTCGGCTGTCGTCTTGCAAATGCTCTGTGTCGCCGGAATGCTTGGATCGGCAGTCCTGGCGATTGTTCTCAGCCGCTCAACGATCGCCACGACCATCATCTATAGCGCGACGTTAGCCGCGTCTGCGATTGCGTTGATTGGATCCATTCACTGGTTGCTGGGCGATACGGCGAACGCCACCGATCTGACCCTCCCAATCGGGTTGCCGTGGCTTGGCGCCCATTTCCGGCTCGACGGGCTGGCTTCGTTTTTTCTTGTTGTCGTCAATCTCGGAGGGACATCGGCAAGCCTTTATGGTCTCGGTTACGGCCATCATGAGGAGGCTCCGCAGCGCGTGTTGCCCTTCTTCCCCGCCTTTCTAGCAGGAATGAATCTTGTGGTGCTGGCGGGCGACGCGTTTTCCTATCTGCTTTGTTGGGAATTCATGTCGCTCGCGTCCTGGGCGCTCGTCATGGCGCACCATCGTGAACCGGGCAACGCGAAAGCCGGTTACGTCTACCTCGTCATGGCGAGCTTCGGCACGCTCGCATTGCTGCTGGCCTTCGGCCTTTTGGCGGGACCGGCCGGAGACTACGAATTTGCCGCCATTCGCGCGGCTCAACATACGCCCTACGTGGCCACGTTGGTGTTGATCTTGATGCTGCTCGGAGCCGGTTCAAAGGCCGGCCTGGTGCCGCTGCACGTCTGGCTACCGCTCGCTCATCCGGCAGCGCCCAGCCACGTTTCGGCGCTGATGAGCGGTGTCATGACCAAGGTCGCGATCTACGGCTTTATTCGCGTGGTATTCGATCTGCTGGGACAGCCGAGCTGGTGGGCGAGTGTGATCGTGCTTTCTCTTGGCGGCATCACCGCCGTAATGGGCATCTTGTATGCGATGATGGAAAAGGACCTCAAGCGCCTGCTCGCTTACAGCACGATCGAAAATATCGGCGTCATCTTCGCAAGCCTCGGCCTTGCATTGGCCTTCCAGGCCAACGGCCTGAAACTGCTGGCCGCGCTCGCGTTCGCTGCTGCCTTGTTTCACGTTCTCAATCACTCCTTCTTCAAGAGTCTGCTTTTCTTCGGCGCCGGCGCCGTCCTGATCGCGACCGGCGAGCGGGACATGGACAAGCTGGGTGGTCTCATTCACCGCATGCCGTTCACAAGCTTCGCCGTTCTCGTCGGCTGTGTCTCGATATCGGCGCTTCCACCCTTCAACGGCTTCGTCTCGGAATGGCTCATGTTCCAGGCCGTGCTGCAGAGCCCGGAGTTGCCGCAATGGGCGCTGAAGATCACCGTGCCTGCGGTCGGTGCTCTATTGGCCCTGGCTGCTGCGTTAGCCGCGGCGTGTTTCGTCAAGGCATACGGCGTGACCTTTCTTGGGCGACCACGTAGCGTGGCGGCGGAAACCGCGGAGGAAGTCGACCACTACTCGCTTTCGGCAATGTTCATCCTCGCCGCGCTTTGCTTGCTGGCCGGAATTTTGCCAGGGCTCGTGATCGACGCGCTTTCGCCGATCACGCTACAGATCCTCGGCGGCCGCATGCCGATCCAGATCAACGAGCCCTGGCTTTCGATCGTGCCGATTGCGGAGAGTCGCAGTTCATACAATGGATTGCTTGTTATGGTGTTCATCGCGATATCCGCCTCGTTCGCCGTTGTCTTTATTCATCGCTTTGCCTCTCATGCGTTAAGGCGGGGTCCGGCCTGGGGCTGTGGGTTTTCCGATCCGACACCCGCGGCCCAATATTCGGGCGGAAGCTTTGCTCAGCCCATTCGCCGCGTTTTCGGTACGCTCGTGTTCCACGCCCGCGATCATGTCGAGATGCCGGCCCCCGGGGATATCAGGCCAGCGCGCCTGCGAATCGAATCGCACGATCTGATCTGGGAGGGAATGTATGAGCCGATAGCGGGCGTCGTTGGCTTCGCTGCCGATAAACTCAATCGCCTGCAGTTCCTGACCATCCGGCGGTATCTCAGCCTGGTTTTTGCGACCCTCGTCACACTCCTTCTGGTCCTCGCAATATGGTCGTGATGTCGGGCATTCTTGTGCAAGGCGTGCAGATGCTCCTGGTGCTGCTGCTGGCGCCGCTGCTGACCGGCTTTGTGCGCAAGATGAAGGCCCGCCTGGTGCGTCGCCAGGGAGCGTCGGTCTTTCAGCCGTATCTGGATCTCCTGCGATTGCTCCGCAAGGAAGTGGTGCTGGCGGACAACGCCTCCTGGCTGTTCCGCGTAACACCCTATGTGACCTTCGCCGCGATCTGGGTTGCCGCAGCCCTGGTGCCGACGTTCGCTACCGGCCTTCTCTTCAACTGGACGGCGGACCTGATTGCCATCGTGGCGCTGCTCGGAAGCGCGCGCTTCTTTCTGGCACTGGCCGGCATGGACGTCGGCACCAGTTTTGGCGGCATCGGCGCCAGCCGCGAAGTCATGATCGCTGCACTGGCGGAGCCGGCGATGCTGCTGGTTGTATTTTGTGTTGCCCTGGTTGCCGGCTCGACCCAACTTTCGACGGTCGCAAATTTCATGGCCTCGTCGTATGTCGGCTTGCGGGTATCGCTGGGAATGGCGGTGATCGCGCTCATCATGGTGGCCCTGGCGGAGAACGCGCGAATTCCGGTCGACAATCCTGCGACGCACCTGGAGCTCACCATGGTGCACGAAGCGATGGTTCTCGAATATTCGGGCCGTCATCTCGCGATGATCGAGTTCGGCGCCTTTCTCAAGCTATTGCTCTATATCTCGCTGATCGCATGCGTGTTCCTGCCTTGGAAGATAGCAGTCTTCGGTACCGGTCCATTGTCCTATGCCATCGGCGCCGTCGCCTACCTCGTCAAGCTCGCGGCTGCGGGCTTTTTCCTCGCACTGTTCGAGACCGCCACGGCGAAAATGCGGGTCTTTCGCGTTCCGCAATTTCTCGGTGCGGCTCTCATGCTGGGCCTGCTCGGCACCCTTCTCCTGTTCGTGTCAAAGAGCTTCTGATGCAGATGCACAGCCTCTCCTTCGACGTTTCGCACACACTGGCTGGCGGACTCGTCCTGATCAGCTTCATGATGCTGTACCAGGATAGGCTCTATTCGCTGCTCAACGTCTTTGCGCTTCATGCCTTTGTGCTCGCGCTTTCCGTCGCTTGGCAGGCCTTCGTCCAGGACGCACCTCATCTTTACATCACGGCAACAATCGCCCTCGTCTTCAAAGCGATCATCATTCCGGTGGCGCTGCATCGCATCGTCAAGCAGCTGGGGATCCATCGCGACATCGAATCGGCAGTGGGGATCGGCCCGACCATGCTGGCCGGGATGGCACTAGTTGCCCTCTCAATGGTGCTGATGCTGCGGGTGACCGCGGAGGCCGATCCATTGGCGCGCGAGGATCTCGCTTTTGCCTTGTCGGTCGTGCTGCTCGGACTTCTGGTCATGGTGACCCGTCGCAACGCCGTCAGCCAGGTCGTCGGATTCATGTCGCTCGAGAATGGGCTGGTGCTGGCGGCAACCGGCGCCAAGGGCATGCCGCTGGTGGTCGAGATCAGCGTCGCCTTCTCGATCCTGATCGCCTTCATCGTCATCGGCATCTTCCTGTTCCGGATCCGCGAACGTTTCGATTCCGTCGATGTCTCCGCGCTCGACGACTACCGGGGCGAACGGCGATGAACGTACTTTCCTTCGATCCGGTGGCGGCTGTCCTGATAATTCCGATCGGCTCGGCAGCGTTGCTGGCCATACTGCCGGGTTATCGGCTGACGGCGCGGTTGAACGTCGTGGCGAGCTTGGCGACATTTCTTTCATCCCTCTCGTTGTTCGTCATCGCACGTCCACCGCCGGGGCCGTACGTGCTCGTCGACGATCTCAACATCGTCTTCATCGTGCTCAACACCTTCGTGGGGTTTACGACCAGCATGTTTAGCGCCAGCTACATCGCGCATGAACTGGAGACTGGTCGGTTGACACCGGTTTATCTGCGTTTCTACCACGCCATGTATCAGACCATGATGTTCGGCATGAACCTGGCTTTCGTGTCGAACAATATCGGCCTGATGTGGGTCGCGGTGGAAATTGCGACGCTCACCACAGTGTTGATGGTCGGCATCTATCGAAGCCACGCCGCTTTGGAAGCGGCATGGAAATATTTCATTCTGGGGAGCGTCGGAATAGCGTTCGCCCTGTTCGGCACGATCTTGGTCTACATGGCGGCGCGGCCGGTTGTGGGCGAGGGCCAGGACGGCATGATCTGGACCCTGTTGATCCGACATGCCGCGAATTTCGATCCCGCGCTTCTCAACGTCGCTTTCATATTCCTGCTGCTCGGCTACGGCACCAAGGTCGGTTTGGCGCCGCTGCACGCATGGCTGCCCGACGCCCACGCCGAAGGTCCGACGCCGATATCGGCGGTACTGTCGGGGCTGCTGCTGAATGTCGCGCTCTACGCACTATTGCGCTTCAAGATATTGCTGGCCGCCAATCCGGCAGCGATCGCTCCTGGCCCCCTTATGGTGACGATGGGCCTGGTTTCGCTCGTCTTCGCAGCTTTCATGCTCTACCGTCGACGCGACATCAAACGGCTGTTCGCCTATTCGTCGATCGAGCACATGGGCATCATCGTGTTCGCGTTCGGCATGGGCGGCCCGCTCGCCAATTTCGCGGGACTGTTGCACATGGTGATGCACAGTCTGACCAAGTCCGCGATCTTCTACGCGGTCGGACATATATCGCAGATCAAGGGCACGCAGCGAATCTCCGGGATCCGGGGCTTGACCGTGACCCATCCGGCGCTCGGCTGGTGCCTGGTGACGGGCGTCGTCGCGATCGCCGGCGTGCCGCCGCTCGGCATCTTCATGAGCGAATTTCTGGTCGTAAGCTCGACCTTCGCACGCCAGCCCCTGCTCGCGATCGTACTGGTATTCGGGCTGTTGTTGGCCTTCGGCGCTTTGACGTTGCGTCTGACAAGCGTCGCATTTGGCGAGCCTCGCGGCAGCACGAAGTCAGCCGAGGCTTCCTATGTGCCGATGTTTGCCCATCTCTCGCTGGTTCTGATTGCGGGAATCTATCTTCCAGCGCCGCTCGTTACCTGGTTCCAGCACGTGGCTCGCCTTCTTGGATAGTTTGGAGATCAACGGGATATGCCATCGCTGATCGATCTATTGCTGGAGGGCCGCCCGGTCCAACAACACAGCCCGTGGCCGCGAGCTGTAGTCGATGCTTCCGTTTGGACGTTTGCGGCAAGTGAGCTGGCACACGGACGCTGGAGCCTGCTTGGCCTTTGGGGGGAACCCTCAACGGTGCACATGGCGATTATGGATGGACATACGGCAGAAGTTGCCACTGTCAGCCTGGATTGCCCCGACCGCGCTTATCCTTCAGTCGGCAAACACCACCCGCCAGCGCTTCGATTGGAGCGCACCATCAACGATCTGTTCGGATTGTCAGCGGAAGGCTTGCCCGATATTCGTCCGTGGCTTGATCACGACCGTTGGGCCGTTCGCTTCCCCTTGGGAAACCGCATCAACGCATTTTCGAAGGCGCCGCCCTATCATTTCCTGCCGGTGGAGGGCGACGGCCTGCATCAGGTCGCGGTCGGTCCGGTGCATGCGGGAATTATCGAACCGGGGCATTTTCGGTTTACGGCCAGCGGTGAGACCGTGGCCCGGCTGGAACAGCGGCTGGGATATACCCATAAGGGTATCGAGGGTCTCATGGCTGGAGCCAATCTCGAACGGGCTGTTCAGCTCGCCGGACGTGTGTCAGGCGACAGCGCAGTCGCCTACGCCTTTGCGTTTTCGCGAGCGGCCGAAGCAGCCTTGCAGCTTGTCGTGCCCGATCGTGCAGTTTGGCTGCGTGCGCTGCTCGCGGAACTCGAGCGGCTCGCCAATCATCTCGGCGACATCGGTGCAATCTGCAACGACGCGTCCTTCGCGCTGATGCACGCTCTTTGCAGCGTGTTGCGAGAGAGCATTCTGCGCGCATCCCATATCGCATTCGGTCATCGGCTGATGCGGGATATTATCGTGCCCGGTGGCGTGACCCGCGACCTTAACGATGAAGGGAGGGAAGCCATCCAGGCGGCGCTGGATAACATCCGCCAGCGGTTTCCTGCTTTGGTCGAGCTCTACGACAATACGGCATCGCTGCAAGATCGCACGGTCGATACGGGCGTGCTTAAGCCCGCATTTGCCAAGCAGTATGCCGCTGGAGGCTACATAGGCCGCGCATCCGGTCGGTCCTTCGATGCGCGACGCACACTTAAGTATCCACCGTATGACGCGCTGCGCTTCGAAGTCCCGGTCCTGAACGAGGGGGATGTCAACGCACGCGTCTGGATCCGCGTGCGCGAGGTCGAACAGAGCCTTCTGCTGATCGACCAAATATTGGACCGGCTTCCCGATGGCCCGCCGGGAACGCATGCGGGGCACCGGCGGGAGGTGCGGGAAGGCATGGCGATCGTCGAGGGATTTCGCGGCGACGTCCTGGTTTGGCTCCGCTTGCGGGATGGCCGGGTCGAACGATGCCATCTGCGCGACCCGTCGTGGTTTCAATGGCCGCTTCTAGAGGCCGCGATCGAGGGCAACATCATCGCCGACTTTCCGCTCTGCAACAAATCCTTCAATTGCTCCTATTCGGGCCACGATCTCTGAGGAACGGCACCAGATGCGCAAGCTGCTTTTTGAGAGCCTGTTTCGCCGGCCGTTCACCGAGCAAGCACCGTCACCGGACGACGCCGCAGTGACCGAGCTCGCCACGGCCGTCGGTCGCGCGGCACGACGGCGTCTCGGCCGAAGCCTCTCGATACGCGAGGTCGATGCTGGATCTTGCAACGGATGCGAACTTGAAATCCAGGCGTTGAACAATGCCTACTACGACGTCGAGCGCTTCGGCCTCCGGTTCGTAGCGTCGCCGCGTCATGCCGATGTATTGATGGTAACCGGGCCGGTGACGAAGAACATGCGCGAGGCGTTGGAGCGCACCTATCATGCGACCCCCAACCCGAAATGGGTCGTCGCCGTGGGAGATTGCGCTCGGGATGGCGGCTGCTTCGCCGGCAGCTATGCGGTGGTAGGAGGGGTCTCGCAGGTAGTTCCCGTTGATCTTCATATTCCCGGCTGTCCTCCGCCGCCCAACATGATCTTGCAGGGACTTCTCGCCCTGCTCGATCGGACGGCCGATCACGCCAATTCCATTTGAAGTTCGGTGGGAGGGCTATTCCAGGCCGGCGTGATCGCAGGGGGCCTCGATCGAGAAACCCATCTTGCCTCGGCGGGTTATCGCGCCCGTTCCAAAGTTCGCGGCGAAGAGGGCTTGGGCTGCTTCATGTTCTTCATTTTCGGCTTCGCGACGTGCTCCCTGAGGCGAACGCCTCGACCCCCGGCCGAGCTCGCAACGCCCGGATTGATCAATTCGATCCCGGCATTCTCCAGCGCAGAAACCAATTTCATCAGAGAATCGACGTTCCCACGGATAACTCCGTCACTCGCTTCCATGCGCTGAATGGTGGGGACTGAAAGGCCAGCGAGTTCGGCCGTCTGCCGCTGGTCTATATTCAGGAGCGCGCGAGCAGCCCTGAGTTGATTGGCCGTGATCATGAAATGGCGGCCTCCAGTGCGATCCTCATGCAGTATATTTACACCATCCAAAATCCAACTTCAAGCATCAATTTAGATGCACAATATATCAGTGACCGGATCGCACCGCCCTAAAGGGATAGAGGTCGGAGACTTGTATCGAATTTTTCTCCCGGAATGCGGAAACATTATCAGCGATAGTCGAAACAGTTGGCGCACCGCAAATTACATGATAAGAGATGTTTAATGCATGTGTTTTAATGCCCGCCGATTAAGGTCTTTGGTGTCGTGAAATTGTTGGGTCGTTATCAAGGGAGGAACGGACAGATCGATATCGTCGAATGTTCTTGGGATGGCACGCGCGTGTACTTCGAAGACGGCATCCGGCAAAGCCAGGCGACGCCAGACGGCGAAAGCGTCTTCACCTATGTGAAGCTCATGGACGAACTCTTGTCTCGGTCCGAACAGATCCTCGTCCTGGGTTGTGGCGGCGGAAATCTTGCGACACGCCTGTGGCGTCTCGGCAAGAGATTGACCATCGTCGACATTAACCCGATCAGTTTCTTGCTCGCGCACAAGTATTTCGATCTTCCGGACGAGTTGCCATGCATCGTCTCCGACTTTCGAAAATTCGTGTTCGATGACCGCGCATATTACGACGGCATTGCGATCGACGTTGGTGGACCGGGATTCCGTTTCACGGAAGAGTTTGATGCTGAGACCTGCGACGCCATCCGCGCCCGCTTGGCACCGGGCGGTCGGATCGTGATGAACGTATTGGTCGCCCACGACATTGATCCGACGCCCGACCGGATCGCAGCAAGGCTCGCCGGTGAAGAACTGCGGACATGGATTGTCGACGAGCAATTCATCGAGGATCGCAATGCCGTCATCGCCTGCATCCCCGAGAAAACCTTGGGTTCACGGGCGGCGCTCGATCGCGTGATGCGCCATAGCCATGAACGCTGGGCAATCCGCCGCGGAAGATTGCGAAGCCGCGATCTTGCCTGTTGATTGCACTAATGTCTCAGCCTTGGGTTGACCGACGCGAGACGTGAATAACCGGCGTCCGACTCGTGTCCTCCCTGGGGGACGGGTCGGACGCAAATTGGGATGCTCTCCGCAACGGTCGCGTGAACGTCGATCTGGAAAGATATACCCCTGGATGATCCGCCCTTGGGGGCGGAAGGTGGGGCGGAAATTATGGTTGGCGAGATTTGCGCAGACAAAAGTAAGGCGCGACTGGCATCACCACAGTCGCGCCCTACATCGCCGGCTTATGGGGCAGGGGGGAATAGCCGGCTGCTGAGACGACTCCCCGGCGCAGGAGTCGTTCCAAGCGGCCTGCAAAAATTTTTCGCAGGCATTCTGTGGTTTCCGCACACGGTTAAGTGATCTTAACGTCCGGGAAACTCCGGCCCTCCGCTCGCGTTGTTCCCTTGACCGCCATGGGGCGAGGGGCCGACAGCTATGCCACAGATTCAAAAGGTATTTTTTCAAAAGGTATTCTTTGGTGCCGTCGCACTCGCCGCGACGCTTGGCGCCGTCCAGGTTGGCGCGGTGCAACTGGCCTCCGGCCACGATCTGGCCGACCGCTGGCAGGCGCTCGCCGAACAGCCGGCCCAAACCTCAGCTCGCAGCGTTGCTAGTCACGACGTCAATCGTGCCGGCAAGTCCGACCGGCTCGGCGACTTGAAGCCGGCGGCGGTTGCCACCCGCACCGTCTCGATGCGGCTGAACGATCTGACCGATACGTCCGTGCTGCTCCGGGTCCCCGCGGTGATCGAGACCGGCAACGCCAAGTCCGCTCCTACGATGCTGAAGCCGGGCCGCAAGCCGACGATCGCTTGCGAGCCGATGGTCAGCTCCCTGACCGAGGTCGCCAAGCTGCTGCAGCCCGGCCGCTGCGTGACCTGATCGGCCTCGTCCCACATGCAAAACCGGCCTCCCGCCGGGACGGCGGTCCTACATGTCCACTTGATCCCCTATCCCATCGCGTTATATCCCGGGTTTCTTCACTTTTGATTGACCGGGTAAACGCATGACGACGTCCGATACGGCCACGCATACGCAGCCTTTCCAGGCCGAGGTTTCCGAACTGCTGCACCTGATGGTGCACTCCGTCTATTCCGAGACCGACATCTTCCTGCGCGAGCTGGTCTCCAACGCCTCGGATGCCTGCGACAAGCTGCGTTACGAGGCGATCGCCAGTCCTGCACTGCTGGGTGAGGGCGACGCACTCAAGATCCGGATCATCCCGAACAGGACGGCCACGACGCTCACGATCGCCGACAACGGCATCGGCATGGAGCGGCAGGAGCTGATCGACCATCTCGGCACCATCGCCCGCTCCGGCACCAAGGCCTTCGTGTCGAAGCTGAAGGAGGCCAAGGACGGCCTCGGCCTGATCGGCCAGTTCGGGGTCGGCTTCTATTCCGCCTTCATGGTCGCCGAGAAGATCGTCGTCGTCAGCCGCCGCGCCGGCGAGAGCGATGTCTGGACCTGGACGTCCTCAGGCGGCTCCGGCTTCGAGATCGCACGCGCAAGCGACGAGGAGGCGGCCCGCGTGGCGCGCGGCACCGAGATCGTGCTGCACCTGAAGGACGATGCGAAGAAATATCTCGAGACCTACGAGATCGAGCGCATCGTTAGTGCTTATTCCGACAACATCCTCTTCCCGATCGAGCTCGTGCCGGAAGAGGGCGAGCCGCGCCAGATCAACTCGGCGAGCGCGCTGTGGCAGCGCTCGAAATCCGAGCTATCGACGGAGGACTACAAGAAGGCCTATCAGCAGATTGCCTCCGCCTTCGACGATCCTGCGATGACGCTGCATTATCGCGCCGAGGGCCGCTACTCCTACGCCGTGCTGCTGTTCGCGCCGTCGACCAAGCCGTTCGATCTGTTCGAGCCGAACCGCAAGGGCCGCGTCAAGCTCTATGTCCGCCGCGTCTTCATTACCGATGATGCGGATCTCTTGCCCGGCTATCTCCGCTTCATCCGCGGCGTCGTCGACAGCGAGGATCTCCCGCTCAACATCTCGCGCGAGATGCTCCAGAACAACCCGCAGCTGGTGCAGATCCGCAAGGCCGTTGCGACCCGCGTCGTCAACGAGCTCGAAACCCTCGCCGAGAAGGATGCGGAGAATTTCGCAAGGATCTGGGACGCCTTCGGTGCGGTGCTGAAAGAGGGCATCTACGAGGATTTCGAGCGCCGCGAGAAGTTGCTCGCGCTGTCTCGCTTCACCACCACCACCGGCGAGAAGCGCGCGCTCAAGGACGTCGTCGCCGATTTCAAGCCGAACCAGACCGAGATCTATTATCTCGTCGGCGACAGCATCGAGCGGCTGAAGTCCAGTCCGCGGCTGGAAGCTGCGACCGCACGCGGCATTGAGGTACTGCTGCTGTCCGATCCGGTCGATGCGTTCTGGACCTCGATGCCGACCGAGTTCGAGGGCAAGCCGCTGAAGTCGCTGAGTCAGGGCGATCTCAATCTCGACCTGATCCCGCGCGTCGACGAGAAGGACGAGGCGAAGAAGGACGAGCCCGAGGCGGACGAGGCCGCCACCATCGCGGTGATCAAGGCGACGCTTGGCGAGCGCGTCAGCGATGTCAAGGCCTCGACCCGCCTCACCAGCTCCGCCTCCTGCCTCGTCGCCGACAGCCAGGGTCCGAGCCGCGAGCTCGAGCGCATCCTGGCGCAGCAGAACCGCGGCATGCGCACCAGGCCGATCCTGGAGATCAATTTGCGCCATCCCATGGTCACGGCGATCACCAGGGCGCAGGCCGGCTCGAAGACGGTCGACGATCTCAGCCTGCTCCTGCTCGAACAGGCGCAGATTCTGGACGGCGAGCTGCCGGAGGATCCCGCCGCGTTTGCCGCAAGGCTGAACCGGCTGGTGCTGCAGGGGCTGGGTTAGCGCGAGCCCAGCTCACTCCGCCGCGTCCTTCTGCTCTTCGCTCTCGGCCTCCGGCTTCGGCTTCTTCTCCATCCAGCGTGACAACGTGTTGGAGAAGCGGTCGAGGTAAAGGTAGATGACGGGGGTCGTGAACAAGGTGAGCGCCTGGCTGACCACGAGACCGCCGACCATGGCGTAGCCGAGCGGTTGACGGATCTCGGCGCCGGTGCCGGTGCCGAGCATCAGGGGGACGCCGCCGAGCAGCGCCGCCATCGTCGTCATCATGATCGGCCGGAAGCGCAGCAGTGCTGCCTGGCGGATCGACTGCTCTGGCGTCAGATGCTGCTCGCGCTCGGCGGCGATGGCGAAGTCCACCATCATGATGCCGTTCTTCTTGACGATGCCGATCAGGAGGATGACCCCGATCAGGGCGATCAGGCTGAAATCAAAGCCGAAGACCATCAGGATCGCGATCGCGCCGACGCCGGCCGACGGCAGCGTGGACAGGATGGTCAGCGGATGGATATAGCTCTCGTACAGCACCCCCAGCACCAGATAGACCACGACGAGTGCGGCGAGGATCAGCATCGGCACGGTGCCGAGCGACTGCTGGAACGCCTGCGCAGTCCCCTGGAAGCTCATTGACAGCGTCGGCGGCGCACCCATCTCGCCGACCGCGCGCATTACGGCGGCGGTCGCCTGTCCCAGCGCAACGCCCTCGGCAAGGTTGAAGCTGATCGTCACCGCCGGAAACTGGCTCTGATGCGCGATCGCGAGCGGCCGCACCGGCTCGTTGGTCCAGCGACAGATGACAGAGAGCGGGACCTCGTCGCCGCTCAGCGGCGACTTGATGTAGAGCTTGTCGAGCGTGTCGAGCTTGCCTTGCAGCGCCGGCGTGATCTCGAGCACGACATGATAGCTGTTGGTCTGCGTGAAATATTGCGCCACCTGGCGTTGGCCGAAGGCATCGTAGAGCGTGTCGTCGATCAACTGCGGCTGGATGCCGTAGCGTGCGGCGGTGTCGCGATTGATCGTGAGCTGCACCGTCGTGCCCTCGGTCTGCTGGTCGGTGGCGACGTCGCGAAGCTCCGGCAGGCCTCTCATCTCCGTCAGGATCTTGGGCGCCCATGCGTCCAATTCGGCGAGATTGGCGTCCTGGAGCGTGAACTCGAACTGGGTGCGGGTGGCGCGACCGCCGAGCCGTACGTCTTGCGACGCCTGCATATAGAGGCGCGCGCCCTCGACCTTGGCGAGCTTCGGCCGCAGCCGCGCGATGATCTGTTGCGCATTGGCGTCGCGCTCCCCGAGCGGCTTCAGCGTGATATACATGCGCCCCGAATTGAGCGCCGTGCCACCCCCGCCGATGAACATCGCGATGGAATCGACGGCGGGGTCGGCCTGCACAATGGCATTGAGCGCCTCCTGCCGCCGCTTCATCTCGGCGAAGGAGATGTCCTGGGGCATTTCCGACACCGCGGTGAGGAATCCGTTGTCCTGCTGCGGGAAGAAGCCTTTGGGGATCAGGATGAACAGCAGCGCCGACAGCGCGACGGTGGCGAAAAAAACGCAGAGCGTGACGAGACTATGCCGCAGCGCGAGGTCGAGCCCGCGCTCGTAGGCGCCGAGCAGCCGCTCGTACAGCCGCTCGCTCCATTGGTAGAAGCGCCCGCCGCGGGCCTCGTGGCCGGAACGTAGAAAACGCGAGGCCATCATCGGCGTCAGGGTCAGCGACACCACGAGCGAGACGAAGATCGCCATCGACAGCGTCACCGCAAATTCGCGAAATAGCCGGCCGATAATGCCGCCCATCAGCAGCAGCGGAATCAGCACGGCGACCAGCGATATGCTGATGGAGACGATGGTGAAGCCGATCTCGGCCGCGCCCTTGTAGGCGGCGGTGACCGGGTTCTCGCCCCGCTCGACATAGCGCGTGATGTTCTCCAGCATCACGATAGCGTCGTCGACCACAAAGCCGACCGCGATGGTCAGCGCCATCAGCGAGAGATTGTCCACCGAGTAGCCGAACACCCACATCAGCGAGCAGGCCCCGAGCAGGGCCAGCGGCACGGTGATGCTCGGGATGATCGTGGCCCAGAAGCTGCGCAGGAAGATGAAGATCACCATCACCACCAGCGCGATGGTGATCATGAGCGTGATCTGCACCTCGTCGACCGCGGCGCGGATGGTGATGGTGCGGTCGCTGATGATCTTGATGCTGATCGCGGGCGGGATCGCCGCGATCAGCCGCGGCAGCTTCTGCGTGATGCGGTTGACCGTCTCGATGACGTTGGCGCCTGGCTGCTTGAAAATGACGAGGAACACGCCGCGCTTGCCGTCGGCCCAGGCAGCGGTCTTCATGTCCTCCGGTCCCGACACCGCCTCGCCGATGTCGCGAATCCGCAAAGGCGCTCCGTTACGATAAGCGATGATCACATCCTGCCACTGCGTAGCCTCGAGCAGCTGGTCGTTGGCGTAGACAGTGTAGGCGCGCCGCGTGCCGTCGATGTTGCCCTTCGGGCTGTCCGTGGTTGCAACCGCGATCTGGCTGCGCACGTCCTCCAGCGACAGGCCCTTGGCGACCAGCTTGGCCGGATCGACCTGGATGCGCACCGAGGGCTTCTGCTGCCCGCCGACAAACACCTGCGCGACACCGGGAATCTGGCTGATCTGCTGCGCAAGCTGGGCGTCGGTAAGGTCGCTGACGGTGGTCAGGGGCAGCGTGTCGGAAGTTGCCGACAGGATCATGATCGGCGAGTCCGCCGGGTTGACCTTGCGATAAGTCGGCGGCGAGGGGAGGTTCTTCGGCAATTGGCCGCTCGCTGCGTTGATCGCAGCCTGCACGTCGTTGGCGGCGGCATCGATCGGGCGATTAAGATCGAACTGGATGGTGATCGATGCCGAGCCGAGCGAGCTCGTCGACGTCATCTGCGCGATGCCCGGGATTTGCGCGAGCTGGCGCTCGAGCGGCTGCGCCACGGAGGAGGCCATGGTTTCGGGGCTACCGCCGGGAAGCGACGCGGAAACCTGGATGGTCGGAAAGTCGACCTGCGGCAGCGGCGCAACCGGCAGCAGAGGGTAGGCCACGAGGCCAACGAACAGGATGCCCGCCATCAGCAGCGAGGTGCCGATCGGATAGCGGATGAACGGAGACGAGAAGCTCTCTTGCATGCTCTGGGACCAAAGGTGGGCCAGCGCATCTTCTCCCCGCGCACGGCGGAGCCGCGCTCAAAAGCCCGAGCGCGAATGTGCGTTTCCTCCAGCCCATATGTTTGTTGATTGCCCTGGAACGTCATCGGGCCTGGGCCAGCGTTGTGATCGAGAGACTAGTCCGTTCGCCCAGACCTGCGAACGGATTCCTGCGCCGGTGGCGTGCGACCTTGGTCGAAGGATGGTTGTACGGAGATATGCGTTCAGTGCGGGTCGGGCACGGAGCGCCTTCACCGTTTCGGATCGTTACGGCGCCGTGTCGGATCGTTTTTGATGCTTGTCACAAGCGGGAGAGGTATGAGTAGGAACGATCGCTTCTTTCGCGCCGTTGTGCCATATCGAAATGGCATAACGCCTGCCGTTGCTACCAATTCGAGGAAATGTCCGATGCGCCTGCCTCTCCTGACCCTCACCGCCATTGCCACGCTGTTCGTTGCGGCAGATGCCAGGGCCCAGACCTATGATCCGCGTTACCCGGTGTGCATGCACAAATACACGGGTGGTGGCGGCGGCTTGGGTGGTGGCGGCGGCGGCGGCTATTTCGACTGCAGCTTCACTTCGCTGGAGCAGTGCCGCGCCACGGCATCGGGCCTCGCGGCCAGCTGCGACGTCAATCCCTATTACGCTTTCGATAAGCCGCCGCCCCCGCCACGCAGGCGTCATAAGCAGGTGTACTGACGGATTGTGATGCGGTCGTCCGGGATGACGATCCGCTTGCTTGGCGCGTAGAAGCCGCGAGCTATTCTTTCCTGATCCCCGACAGCTCCACCACCTTGCGCCAGCGCTCGGTCTCGGCGGTCAGCATGCCGCCGAACGCGCCTGCATTGCCGTGCAGCGGGATCGCGCCGAGCTCGGCGAGGCGCGCCTTGATACCGGCGTCGGACAGCGCCGCGTCGACCTCGCGATTGAGCAGGTCGACGATCTCGCGCGGCGTGTCGTAGGGAGCGCCGACGCCGTAGAACGAGGATGTCTCGTAACCGGAAAGTGTGTCGGCGATCGGTGGCACGTCAGGCAAAATCTCCGAGCGATCGCGCGTGGTGATGCCGAGCGCGCGCAGCTTGCCGGTGCGCACCAGCTCGAACGACGAGGTGACGTTGTCGAACATGCCCTGGATCTGCCCGCTCATCACGTCGGTCAGGCCCGGCGCGGAGCCGCGGTACGGCACATGCGTGAACTGGACGCCGGCCATCGACTTGAACAATTCGCCGGAGAGATGCAGCGAGGTGCCGATGCCGGAGGAGGCGATCGACATCTTGCCGGGATTGGCCTTGGCATAGGCGATGAAGTCGGAGCCGCTCTTCACCGGCAAATCGTTGTTGACGACCAGCACCAGTGGAATGCGCGCAACGCCGGCGACCGGCGCGATGCCCTTGGCGAAATCGTACGGCGGCGCCGGATCGAACGAGGCGTTGATCGCATTCGCTGTCGAGGTCAACAGCAGCGTGTAGCCATCTGGCGCGGACGTGATCACCGCCTGTGTGCCGATATTGCTGCCGGCGCCGGGTTTGTTCTCGACCACGAAGGTCTGGCCGAGCCGGTCGGACAGCCGCTGGCAGATCAGACGTGACAGCACGTCGGTGGCGCCGCCCGGTGCATAGGGCACCACCCATTTCACGCTGCGCGACGGATAAGACGGGTTGCCGATCGCGAAGGCGCGCGGAGCGATGAGCGTGGCCGCGGCACAGGCGGCGGTCTGAAGGAAGTGTCGCTTGGTGATCATCGCAGCCTCCAGTTCATCTTGCGGCGAAGGGGACGCGCACAGCACACCCGAAAGTGTGGATTTGCTATCGCAAGAATCGCCCCAGGCCGCACGACGTTCCCGTCGGCTTGGTAAAGGATGATCGCAGTTAATCGAGAGCTAACCGAGTTTTACCTTGTCTCTTAACACCTGCGCAGGACGAGCGAGCTAAGTTGCCGGGAACAAGCAGATACCGCCCGAAAGAATGAACGGCATGACCACCGGCGTCATCGAGCAAACGAAAGCCGCGCGCGCGCCCTCGGCTTCAAAGATCTGGCTGAAGGCGATCGAGCTGACTGCGCGGATCGAGACGCGGCCGGACCGCCTCTTCGCCGACGTCGTCGACGATTGGGCACGTCGCCAGCCCGACCGCGTCGCGCTGGTCACGGACGACGCCAGCCTCGACTATGACGGCCTGTCGAAGCGCATCAACCGCTATGCGCGCTGGGCACTCTCGGCCGGCGTCGCCAAAGGAGATACTGTCGGCCTGATCATGCCGAACGGCATCGATTATGTCGCGGCCTGGCTCGGCATCAGCCGCGTTGGTGGCGTAGTGGCGCTGATCAATACCAAGCTTGTCGGGCAGTCTCTCGCGCATTGCATCGATGTCGCAAAGCCCTCGCATATCATCGTCGCGCATGAGCTCGCGGAGACGCTGGAGAGCGCGGGGCCGCATCTGAACACCGACGCCGAGATCTGGACCCATGGCGATGCTCGCAGCGCGCGCGCGATCGATGTTGCGCTTGCCGCGCTCGATGATGGGGCGCTGTCGCCGGAGGAGCACGGCGATGTCACCATCGATGACCGCGCGCTGCTGATCTACACCTCCGGGACCACCGGCCTGCCGAAGGCCGCCAGCATCAGCCATCGCCGCATCCTCAATTGGGGTTTCTGGTTCGCCGGCCTCACCGGCGCGACGCCGCAGGACCGGCTCTATGATTGCCTGCCGCTGTTCCACTCGGTCGGCGGCATCGTCGCGCCGTGCAGCATGCTCGCCGCCGGCGGCGCGGTGGTGATCGCGGAGAAATTTTCGACCTCGAACTTCTGGCCCGACATCGTGCGGCACGACTGTACGCTGTTTCAGTATATCGGCGAGCTCTGCCGCTATCTGCTCAAGGCGCCGCCGTCGGAATACGAAAACCGTCACCGCCTGCGGCTGGTCTGCGGCAATGGCCTGCGCGGCGATATCTGGGAGGATTTCCAGGGCCGTTTCGCCATTCCCAGCATTCTTGAATTCTATGCCGCGACCGAAGCCAATTTCTCGCTGTTCAACGTCGAGGGCCAGCCGGGCGCCATCGGCCGCATCCCGCCGCTGCTTGCGCATCGCTTTCCCGCAGGCCTCGTCAGGCTCGACCCCGACACCGGCGCGCCGCTGCGCAATGGCGAAGGCTTTTGCATAGCCTGCGCACGCGGCGAGGCGGGTGAGGCCATCGGCCGTATCGGCAAGGCGGACGAGGGCGGTGGCCGCTTCGAGGGCTATACCGATGCCGGTGAGACCGAGAAGAAGATCCTTCGCGACGTCTTCGCCAAGGGCGATGCCTGGTTTCGTACCGGCGATCTGATGCGGCTCGACGACAAGGGCTTCTTCCACTTCGTTGATCGCATCGGCGATACCTTCCGTTGGAAGGGCGAGAACGTCGCGACCTCCGAGGTCAACGACGCCGTGCGCGATTTCACCGGCGTGGTCGATGCCACCAGCTACGGCGTCAGCATCCCCGGCACCGACGGCCGCGCCGGCATGAGCGCGATCGTCGTGAACGAGGGATTTGATATCGCCGCACTGTTTGCCTATCTCGCGCAGCGGCTGCCGGCCTATGCCCACCCGGTCTTCATCCGCATCTCGCGCGAGCTCGATGCGACCGAGACATTCAAGCAGAAGAAGGGCGAGCTCGCGCGTGAGGGCTTTGACCCGGGTGCAATAGAAGACGCGATGTTCATGCTCGAGCCGAGATCCGGCGCCTATGTCGCGCTCGATTCCAGGGCTTTTGCACAGATCGTGGACGGTACGATCAGGCTGTAGCCGCGGCAAAATCGAGAGATAGGTCCAATTTTATCTGAATTGTCCAAGAGGCCATTTACTTCTGTCGGGTAAACAAGCGGCCACGGGGAAGGCGGTCATCACGAGCCGCCGCAAGACTACGATGGATTAACTAAGTAAGAGGCGAGCCAGCCATGTCGGTACGATCCAAGGTCATTGAAGCGATTCAGCAGATCGCTAGGGAACAGCACGTCACGCTTCCCGCACTCTCGGACGATCTGTCCCTGCACGAGACGGGCTTCGACTCGCTCGCCTTCGCGATCCTGGTCGCACGTCTCGAGGACGAGACCGGCGTCGATCCCTTCACCATTTCCGAGGACGCAGCGTTCCCCGCCACCGTGGGCGATTTCGTGCGGGCCTACGAAAATGTCCCCGCGTGAGATCTTTGCGCTCCGTGACCATCTCGGCGCGGAGCTGAAGGGCCGCAACCTGTCGGATGCGCACCATGTCGTGTCGCTGACCGATATCTTGTCGCAGACCGTCCTCGGCGGCAGCCTGCGCGAGCTGTCCGGCCGCGCCGTGTTGCTGAAGCTGTCGGACCAGCTCCGGTCGGGCCTCGCCATGATCGAGCTCGACGGTATCGTCCGTCGCATGTTGCTGTGCCCGCCGGATCTCGACCCGGCGCATCTGGACGCCCTGATCGCAGATGCCGGGATCGATGCTGTCGTCACCGACGAGCCGGATCACTGGACCGCGACCGCCGTGTCGCTGGTCGTTACTGCACAATTGCCGCTTCAATCCACCGCGCCTGCGCAGACCGAGCGCGCGACCGAATGGCTGATGCTCACATCGGGCACATCGGGCGTGCCGAAAATCGTCGGCCATACGCTGGAAGCGCTCACGGGCGCTATCGTCGCCGAAGGCCCCGCCAAGGGCCCCGCGCCGGTCTGGGCCACGTTCTATGACATCCGGCGCTATGGCGGCCTGCAGATCTTCCTTCGCGCCGTCCTCTCCGGTGGCTCGATGGTGCTGTCGGACCCGCACGAGGCGCTCGCCGATCACGTTGCCCGGCTGAACGCGCGCGGGGTCTCGCACATCTCCGGCACGCCGTCGCACTGGCGCAAGCTCCTGATGAGCGGCTCCGCCGCGCAGTTTGCGCCGGGCTATGTTCGCCTCTCCGGGGAGATCGCCGACCAGGCGGTGCTCGACGGCCTCAAGGCGGCATTCCCCAATTCCTCCGTCGGCCATGCCTATGCCTCGACCGAGGCCGGCGTCGGCTTCGCCGTCAATGACGGGCTCGAAGGTTTTCCAGCGAACTATCTCGGCAGCCGTAACGGCGTCGAGATGAAAGTTGTCGACGGCTCGTTGCGGATCCGCTCGACGCGCACGGCACACGCCTATATCGGCCGCAACGCGGCTGCGCTCACCGACGGCGACGGTTTCGTCGACAGTGGCGATATCGTCGAACTGCGCGGCGACCGCTATTATTTCGTCGGCCGACGCGGCGGCATCATCAATATCGGCGGCCTGAAAGTGCATCCCGAGGAGATCGAGGCGGCGATCAACCGTCATCCCGACGTGCGGATGTCGCGGGCGAAATCGCGGCGCAGCCCGATCACGGGCGGCATCGTCGTCGCCGACGTGATCCTTGCCGACGGCACCGACCAGGCACGCGCGAAGGAAATTCGCGACCAGATCCTGGATCAGTGCCGCGCGCAGCTGGCGTCCCACAAGGTGCCGGCGGTGGTCCGCTTCGTCGAGGCGCTCGACGTCACCCCGGCCGGCAAACTGGCGCGTACCGATGCATAATGTTCTCGTCACCGGCGGCAGCCGCGGCATTGGCCTTGCGATCGGCAAGCGCCTGGTCAGCGCCGGCTACAACGTCATCGCGGCCGCGCGGCGCGAGAGCGACGAGCTCAAGGCCGCGATCGCCGGGTCCGAAGGCCGGCTGCACTTCCGCGCCTGCGACCTTGCCGTGATCGATGCGATCCCCGCTTTCGCAAAGCTCGTGCGCGATGAATTCGGCCCGACCTACGGCCTCGTCAACAATGCCGGCCTCGGCACCGAGGGCCTGCTCGCCACCATGCACAATTCCGAAATCGAGGCGCTGGTGCAGCTCAACGTGCTGTCGCCGATCATCCTCACCAAATATGTTGCGCGCCAGATGATGGCGGATGGCGCCGGCCGCATCATCAACATCTCCTCGATCATCGCGACGACGGGCTATAACGGCCTCTCGGTCTACGGCGCAACCAAGGCCGCCGCCACCGGCTTCACCCGATCGCTCGCGCGCGAGGTCGGCAAGCTCGGCATCACCGTGAACGCGATCGCGCCGGGCTTCATCGACACCGAGCTCACGCACAATCTCTCCGACGAAAGCCGCAAGCGCATCGCCGGCCGCAGCGCGCTGCGGCGATTGCCGGCGACGGATGACATCGCGCGCATGGTGGAATATCTGCTCGGCGAGGGCGGCCGCAACGTCACCGGCACCGTGTTCACGATCGACGCGGGCAACACGGCGTAAAGGAACTCCGTTGCCACAATTGAGTTGATCAGGCCCAATGACATTTCACCGGATCTGGTCGTAAGATACGCCGCAATCGATTGGGTTACGTCAATCGATCTGCCCTAATCGAGAGGAGCAGTCCATGGTCGCGTCAAACATGACCGCTTCAAATCAAGGCCGGATCGAACAGTCCCGCGCGAAGCCGGAGGACGTTCACTGCCCCCCGATGACGCATCAGAATTCCGGCGACCACGGCCACGAAATGCATCCGCAGCAATTTGTGCGGCTGGTTGGCTGTCACAACGCCCCCGCGGATGTATCGCGCAAGCATGCGGACGAGAAACTGCATTAGCTTGCGTCCCGGCAGATTGCCTGCGAACAGTGCTCGGGTGGCAGGCGCCGCATCTTGTTGTCATCCCCGTTTCAGCCAATGATGCGCCGTTGTTCGGGCGAGCCGGCAGGCGAACCCGGATCGATCCCGCCCCGTATCTGTTCTCGTGCAAACCTGACCAGCTCCTGCGATGACAGCCGCATCCTTTTATGGCGCCATACCCGTCTTCCGCGGCTTCACCAGCCTGATGGAGCCCAAGCTCTATTCCCCGCTGCCGGAGGACTGGAGCGTCGGCGTCGCCGACATCGTCGATTCCACCAAGGCGATCGCGGCGCAGCGCTACAAGGCGGTCAACATGGCTGGCGCCGCCGTGATCGCTGCGGTGACGAATGCGCTGGAGGGACGCGAATTTCCTTTCGTGTTCGGCGGCGACGGCGCCAGTTTTGCGGTCGCGCCGGCCGATCTCGATGCTGCACGCGAAGCTTTGGCTGCAACGGCGACCTGGGTGCGGGAAGACCTCGATCTCAAAATGCGTGTCGCGCTCGTTCCGGTGAGCGCCATCCGCGCGACAGGTCTTGACGTGCGCGTGGCGCGCTTCGGTCCGTCGGCCAATCTGTCCTATGCGATGTTCTCCGGCGGCGGGCTCGCCTGGGCCGACGCCGCGATGAAGCGCGGCGAGTTCGCCGTCGCTGAGGCGCCCTCAGGCACGCAACCCGATCTCTCCGGCCTGTCCTGCCGCTTCGAGGTGATTCCGGCCTCGCGCGGGCTGATCCTGTCGGTGCTGGTGATGCCGGCAGGCGGCACCGATCCGCAGGGCTTCCGCAAGGTGATCGAGGACATCATCCATCTCGTCGAGCGCAGTCCGGATTCCGGCCGTCCCGTGCCACCGCAGGGGCCGCCGCTGAAATGGCCGCCGCAGGGCCTGGACTACGAGGCGCGGGCGATCCGTGGCGGGTCGTTGCTCAAGCGCCGCGCCGGCCTGCTCGCCTATACGTTTTTCGTCTATGTCCTGATGCGCTTCGACATCAAGGCCGGCGGCTTCCTGCCGAAGGTCTACAAGCGCCAGGTCGTCGAGAATTCCGACTTCCGAAAATATGACGACGGTCTGCGCATGATCCTCGACTGCACGCCGGAGCTCGAGTGCGCCTTGAGCGATCGTCTTGCGACCGCTGCGCGCGATGGCGTCGTGCGCTACGGGCTTTATCAGCAGGATGCCGCGATGATGACCTGCTTCACGCCCTCGGCGCTGCGCAGCGACCACGTGCACTTCATCGACGGAGCGCGCGGCGGCTACGCCTCTGCGGCGACGGCGCTCAAGGCGATGGTGGCCTGAAATCACTCTCTTGCCCCGGACGCAGCGCAGCACGTAGTGATGCGATGCAGAGCCGGGGCCCATCGTGGTGTGTCCCGGCTCTGCGAGGCAGCGCTTCGCGCTGCATCGCGTCCGGGACACGAGGGAGCGGATCAGTGTCCCGCCCGCGTCCAGGTCTCGCCGCCGCAGAGCGCGCCGACGCAGCCTTCGACGCGCAGCGTCGCTGTGCCCGACACCGAGACGCTGCTCGCATAGGTGCTGCCGTCATCGGCATTGTAGATCTGGCCCGACCATTTGTTCGGCCCTGCGGGCTGCATGCCGGAGAACAGCGGCAGGCCGATCATCGGGCGCCTGGCGAGCGCGGGATTGGGATTCTTGCTGTCGGTTGCGGGCTGGCCGGTCGCGGTGTCGTATGGTTCACGCAACCACACGATGACGCCACAAATGCCGCCGCCGCATTTGCTGATCTTCACGCGGGCATCGCCAGCCTGGGTGAGCCAGGTCCCGCTCGCGTCAGCACTTTGCGCATGCGCGGCCGTCGCGCCGGACAGCGCAGCCAGGAGGACGGAGAGGACGGCGAATCTGCGGGACATGGAGGGGCCTCGGAATGGAGGCGTCTCCATAGCAGCAAATCAGAATCGTGCAACGCCTGATGGAATCACATTGCTGGCTCATTTGCCCCAGCGAATGTTTCACCACGGCAGGCCGCAGAGATCGATGGTGCCGAGCGTCGGCGCACGGACGATGTCGAACACGTAGGGCGCCATATGCGTGAAGTGGACGCGGCCCTCCGGCTGCTCGCAATAGATGTCGCCGGTGAAGGCGCGCCATTTGCGGGCCTCGTAGAACGCGACATTATGCGGTTCGCAGAACAGGATCGCGAAGCGAACCGCCTCGTTGGCGCGCATGGTGTGCACCGCCGCGTCGATCGCCATGGTCGCGTAGCCGCGGTTGCGGCGATCCTCGCGCGTGCAGACGCCGCCGATGCCGCCGACGTGCGCCTTCTGTCCATTCCAGGTGATTGTGCGGAAATAGATGCCGACGTGGCAGACCAGGCCATCCTCGGGCGTCTCGATCAGCACGCGCAGATCGGCATGGGCCCATTTGACGTGACTCCAGGACGGCTGCTCGGCGGCGTCGCGTCCCCAGACTGCGCTGAGCAGCGGTTGCGCGATCGGCCACGCGGCGTCGCCGTTCAAAATGTCGATCTCGATGCTCATGGCTTTCGCAGCTCTGCTCCGTGACGCATTCGTTCTGCCATAAGCACTTCAAAGGCAATGATATTTTTCGAGGACATGAAAGTTGTGCAATCGGGCCATGCCGTCGCAATCGCGCCTTTTCGCAAATTGGCGGTATTTAACGGCGCAGGAACCTTCTATAAGGGGTGACCGTTAGAGAACACGTTCCCCACCAGTTGCGGACAAGAACCCATGACATTCACGCTGCCCCCCCTCCCTTACGCCTATGACGCCCTCGGCCAGTTCATGTCGAAGGAGACGCTGGAATTCCACCACGACAAGCATCATCAGGCCTACGTCACCAACGGCAACAACGCGCTCAAGGGTACCGAATGGGAAGGCAAGTCCCTTGAAGAAATCGTCAAGGGCTCGTTCGGCAAGAACCCCGCGGTGTTCAACAACGCCGGCCAGCACTACAACCACATCCACTTCTGGAGCTGGATGAAGCCCAATGGCGGCGGCACCAAGCTGCCGGGCAAGCTCGAGAAGAAGATCAACGAGGACCTCGGCGGCTTCGAGAAGTTCAAGACGGACTTCCAGGCGGCCGGCGTCGGCCAGTTCGGCTCTGGCTGGGCCTGGCTCCAGGTCAAGAACGGCAAGCTCGAGATCGCCAAGACCCCGAACGGCGAGAATCCGCTGGTGCACGGCGCGACCCCGATCCTCGGCGTCGACGTCTGGGAGCACTCCTACTACATCGATTATCGCAACCGCCGTCCCGACTATCTCAAGGCATTTGTCGAGAACCTCGTGAACTGGGAATACGTCGAGTCCCTGTTCGACAAGGCCTGAGGCTTTACTCCGCCATTCCAGGATGCTGCGTTAGCACCAGACTTGGAATCTCGAGATTCCGGGTTCGGCTTCGCCGCCCCGGAATGACGGAAACAACAGAGGCGGTCGCTCACGCGGCCGCCTCTTTGCTGTGTGGAATCGCCCTGCGTGACGGCCGTGGACAAGCGTAATGTTATAATATAACGTTCTTGGCATGGTTCCCGCCGCGTCCCACGCCCATCATCCCGCCCATGCTCATGGCCACTCCCATGGCCATTCTCATGACCACGGGCAATCGCACGGACACGACCACACCCATGCCCATGTCCACGACGCGGCCTCTCCGCACCCAGCCCAGGACGCGCCCTGGTCGATCCTGCGCATGACCGTGGCCGGCCGCCTCGCAGCCGCCGTCGCCGTCTGCGCCGTGCTCTGGGGTGTGGTCTGGCTCGCGATGAGGTGACCATGGCAGCGCTTCACTTTCACAACGTCACGCTCGGCTATGACCGCCATCCGGCCGTGCACCATCTCAACGGCGAGGTCGCCTCCGGCGCGCTGGTCGCCGTGATCGGCCCGAACGGCGCCGGCAAATCGACGCTGCTGCGCGGCATCGTCGGCATCCTCAAGCCACTCGACGGCAGTATCCATCTCGGCGGGCTCGATGCCAGGGACATCGCCTATCTGCCGCAGAGCGCCGAGATCGACCGCACCTTCCCGATTTCGGTGTTCGATTTCGTCGCGACCGGGCTGTGGCGCGCCACCGGCTTGTTCGGCGGCATTGGTAAGCCGGCGCGTGAAAAGATCCTAGATACGATCGCTTCCGTTGGCCTCAACGGTTTTGAGAACCGTCCGATCGGCACGCTCTCGGGCGGCCAGATGCAGCGCGTGCTGTTCGCGCGCGTGCTGCTCCAGGATGCACGCCTGATCGTGCTCGACGAGCCTTTCAACGCCATCGACAGCAAGACCACGGCCGACCTGCTCGCGCTCGTGAAGCACTGGCACGGCGAAGGCCGCACCGTGCTGGCCGCGCTGCACGACATGGAGATGGTGCGTACCCATTTCAGTGAGACGCTGGTGCTGGCCCGCGGCCCGGTGGCGTGGGGCCCGACGGCGGAGGTGCTCACGCCCGAAAACCTGCTGGTCGCGATGCGGATGTGCGAAGCCTTCGACGACAGTGCGGCGGCCTGCGCGGCCGACGATGCTCGCTCGCGGGCGGCGTGATCCCAGATGGTCTATGACGCGCTGATCGGTCCGTTCACCGAATTCGAGTTCATGCGGCGAGCGCTTGCCGCGGTGATCGCGCTGTCGCTGGCGGGCGCGCCGATCGGCGTGTTCCTGATGCTGCGGCGGATGAGCCTCGTCGGCGACGCCATGGCGCACGCAATCCTGCCGGGCGCCGCCGTCGGCTTCCTGCTCTCCGGCCTCAACCTGTTCGCGATGACCGCTGGTGGTCTGATCGCCGGCTTTGCCGTGGCAATCCTCGCCGGCGTGGTCGCGCGCTCGACCGGATTGAAGGAGGATGCCTCGCTTGCAACCTTCTATCTGGCCTCGCTGGCGCTCGGCGTCACCATCGTGTCGATCAAGGGCACCAATATCGACCTGCTGCACGTGCTGTTCGGCAACATCCTCGCGATGGACGATCAGACGCTGCTGGTGGTCGCCTTCAACGCCACGGTCACGCTGCTGGTGCTGGCGGTGATCTACCGCCCCCTGGTGATCGAGAGCGTCGATCCACTATTCCTGCGCACCGTCAGCCGCGCCGGCGGCCCCGCGCATCTCGCCTTCCTCGCGCTCGTCGTCATCAACCTCGTCAACGGCTTTCAGGCGCTCGGTACCTTGCTGGCGGTGGGCCTGATGATCCTGCCGGCGGGCATCGCGCGGTTCTGGTCGCGCGATCTCACGGTGATGATCTGCATCGCGGTCGTCGCTGCCGCCGTCTCGGGCTATGCCGGGCTCGTGCTGTCGTTCCAGACCCGCGTGCCGTCGGGCCCTGCAATCATTCTGGTGGCGACGGTGTTCTACATCGTCTCCGTCCTGTTCGGCCGCGTCGGCGGCATCGTCCGGCAGCTGTTTCCCGGCCGGCATCTGGAAGCATGACGATGCGGCGCCTCCTGCTTTGCGTGCTTCTGCTGATCGCCTCGCCGTCACACGCCGCGGAGCGGCTCAACGTCGTCGCCAGTTTCTCGATCCTCGGGGATTTCGTCCGCGCCATCGGCGGTGACCGCATCAACATCACGACGCTGGTCGGCCCCGACAGCGACGTCCATGTCTACACGCCGGCCCCATCCGATGCGAAGCGGATCGCGGACGCAAAACTCGTCATCGTCAACGGGCTCGGCCTCGAGGGCTGGCTGCCGCGGCTGGTGCAATCCTCCGGCAGCAAGGCGACAATCGTGACCGCGAGCGCCGGCATCGCGCCTTTGAAGCTCGGCTCGGCCGCCGATCCGCACGCCTGGCAGTCAGTCCCCAATGCCAAAGTCTACGTGGCCGACATCACCAACGCGCTGGCCGCCGCCGACCCGGATGATGCCGATCTCTTCCGGACCCAGGCAAAAGCCTATCTGGAAAAGCTCGAAGCGCTCGACCGTGAGATCCGCGAGGCCGTCGCCAAAATCCCGCCGGATCGGCGGAAGGTGATCTCGACCCACGATGCCTTCGGCTATTTCGCCGCCGAGTATGGCGTCCAGTTCGTGGCCCCACTGGGCGTCTCCACCGAAACCGAGCCCAGCGCGCGGGACATCGCCGCCATCATCGGCCAGATCAAGGCCGCGAGGATTCCGGCGGTATTCTTTGAAAATATCAGCGATGACCGCCTGATCCGGCGGATTGCCGCGGAGACCGGGGCAAAGGTCGGCGGGACCCTGATTTCGGACGGTTTGACCGGCGAAAAGGGGCCTGCACCCACTTACATTGACATGGTCAGGCACAATATAAAGGCGCTGACCAGCGCGCTTGACCACTAGGGCAGGGGGCCACCCCGCCTCGCGTCGCGCGGAAAGCCCGAAGTCGGAGTTGTTATGTCTGAAGCGACCGTCTCCAAAATTCCCGTGACCGTCCTGACCGGCTATCTCGGCGCCGGCAAGACCACGCTGCTGAACCGCATCCTGTCGGAAAACCACGGCAAGAAATACGCCGTCATCGTCAATGAATTCGGCGAGATCGGTATCGACAATGACCTCATCATCGGCGCCGATGAGGAAGTGTTCGAGATGAACAATGGCTGCATCTGCTGCACCGTGCGCGGCGACCTCGTCCGCATCATGGATGGCTTGATGAAGCGCAAGGGCAAGTTCGACGCCATCATCGTCGAGACCACCGGCCTTGCCGATCCGGCGCCGGTCGCCCAGACCTTCTTTGTCGACGAGGACGTGCAGAAGAACGCCCGCCTCGACGCGGTCGTCACGGTCGCCGACGCCAAATGGCTGTCCGATCGTCTGAAGGACGCGCCCGAGGCCAAGAACCAGATCGCCTTCGCGGACGTCATCGTGCTGAACAAGACCGATCTCGTCAGCAAGCCCGAGCTCGCCGAGGTCGAGGCCCGCATCCGTGCCATCAACCCCTATGCGAAGCTCCATCGCACCGAGCGCTGCTCGGTGGCCCTGGCCGATGTGCTCGATCGCGGCGCGTTCGATCTCGACCGCATCCTCGACATCGAGCCGGACTTTTTGCAGGCCGACGATCATGACCACGACCATGATCATCACGGCCACGATCATCATCACGACCATGATCACGGCCACGGCCTGAAGCATTACCACGACGAGGACATGCAGTCGCTGTCGCTCAAGACCGACAAGCCGCTCGATCCGAACGTGTTCATGCCCTGGCTCCAGAATCTGGTGCAGGTCGAGGGCGGCAAGATCCTGCGCTCCAAGGGCATCCTCGCCTTTCACGACGACGACGATCGCTACGTCTTCCAGGGCGTCCACATGATGCTGGAGGGCAACCACCAGCGGAAATGGAAGGACGGCGAGCAGCGCGAGAGTCGCCTCGTCTTCATCGGCCGCGAATTGCCCGAAGAGCTCATTCGCTCGGGCTTCGAGAGCTGCATCGTCTCGTGATGAAAGAGTTTACGCCGGCCCCCGATTCTGCCTCGATCGTCTCCGTCACCGATCGCGTCAAGCCTGTTACGCTCGGCATGGGCGTGACCTCGGTGCATTTCCTTGGCCCCCGCGCTGCCTTCGTCGGCGGCGAGGAGAATGTCGCGTTCGTCGACGCCAAGGGCGAGATCACCACCGTCGCCGTGCACAGCGGCGGCATCCTCTCGACCGCCTCCGACGGCAAGCGCCTCGTGATGGGCGGCGACGACGGCAAGGTCGTTGCGCTCGACGCCAAGGGCGAGGTGACGCTGCTTGCCACCGATCCGAAGCGGCGCTGGATCGATGCGGTGGCGCTGCATCCGGATGGCGCCTTCGCCTGGTCCGCCGGCAAGACCGCGACCGTCAAGAGCGGCAGGGCCGAGGAAAAATCGCTCGAGGTGCCCTCGACCGTCGGTGGCCTCGCGTTCGCGCCGAAGGGCCTGCGGCTCGCGATCGCCCATTACAACGGCGCCACGCTGTGGTTTCCGAACATGGAGGGATCAGCCGAATTCCTGCCCTGGGCCGGCTCGCATCTCGGCGTCACCTTCAGCCCGGACAACAAGTTCCTGGTCACCACAATGCATGAGGCGGCGCTGCACGGCTGGCGGCTCGCCGATAACAGGCACATGCGCATGACCGGCTATCCCGGCCGCGTCCGCTCGATGTCCTGGAGCGCAGGCGGCAAGGCGCTAGCGACCTCGGGCGCCGACACCGTGATCCTGTGGCCGTTCGCCAGCAAGGACGGACCGATGGGCAAGGAGCCCGCGATGCTGGCGCCGCTGCAGGCCCGCGTCGCGGTGGTGGCCTGCCACCCCAAGAACGACATCTTCGCCGCCGGCTACAGCGACGGCACCGTGCTGATGGTGCGGATGGAGGACGGCGCGGAGATCCTGGTCCGCCGCAACGGTACGCCGCCGGTGGCCGGGCTCGCCTGGAACGCCAAGGGCACGCTGCTCGCCTTCGCCGACGAAAACGGGGACGGCGGACTGCTCGAGCTTTGATCTGTCATCGTTCCGGCCGTATAGGGACTCATGCGGTTCCTGACGACCTTCCAGATCGCTGATTTTGCCGACACGTTGGTCAGCCTGTTCACGGCCTTCGTGCTGGGCACGCTGATCGGCGCCGAGCGGCAATATCGGCAGCGCACCGCCGGCCTGCGCACCAATGTGCTGGTCGCGGTCGGCGCTGCCGCCTTCGTCGATCTCGCCATGCATTTGACCGGCGCGGACGGTGCGGTGCGGGTGATCTCCTATGTCGTCTCCGGCATCGGATTCCTCGGCGCCGGCGTCATCATGAAGCAGGGCATGGACGTGCGCGGGCTCAACACCGCGGCGACGCTGTGGGCCTCTGCCGCCGTCGGCTCCTGCGCCGGGGCCGACATGGTCGCGCAGGCCGCAGCGCTCACCGTGTTCGTCATTGCCGGCAACACGATGCTGCGCCCGCTGGTCAACGCCATCAACCGCATCCCGCTGAATGAGAAGACCTCGGAGGCGACCTATTACTTCAAGCTCGCGGTCGCGACCGATGCGTTGCCCGACATGCGCGACCGCGTCGTCGACAAGCTCGCGGCGGCGAAATATCAGGTGGCCGACATCGAAGTCGTCGAGATCGGCGACGATATCCTGGAGATCGTCGCAAAGCTGGTTGCGACCGCGGTCGATCCGAACGAGCTCAACGCGGTGGCGACCGATCTCCAGCATTTGCCCGGCGTGCGCCACGCGACCTGGGAAGTCAGCACCACGGATTGAGCGCGGCGTTTTGGCGCGCAAACCTCCGGTTCCGCCCGGCCCCGGCTTGGAACTGCGGCTTGGCAAATTCGTTGATCCCACAGACAAAAGCGGTGATCGATATGCCCGGCAGGAACGACAAGCGCCGACTTCGACGAGACCTTTTGATCGCTTGCTCGCTATTTGCTGCAGGCGTCGTGATCTCGGGCCTGTCACTCGCGCAGATCCGGGACGAGAGCCGGATGCAGACGGCGCAGGCGACGGGGCCTCTTCAGGGCACGCCGTCCGAGGATCAGAGCAAGACGCCTGCGGAATCAAAGCCCGGCGGCGATCGCCCCACCACGCCGGCGCCCGAGCCCGCGCGCCCCGATCCACAGACGCAGGGCGCTGCGGGCGCGGCGAAACCAGCATTGCCGCCGGCACCTGCCGAGAAGATCGCGCCGCCGATCAAGGAGAAGTAGGTTCTTCGTCATTCCGGGGCGCGCGAAGCGCGAGCCCGGAATCCATTGATCCGCACGTACCGCCGCCCGATGGATTCCGGGCTCGCGCTAAGTGGCGCGCCCCGGAATGACCGGCGGAGGGAGCTCGCCCCTTACCGCACCAGAATATTCCGGAACTGCCAGGGATCGCTCGTGTCGATATCCTCCGGAAACAGTCCCGGACGATCCGTCAGCGGCGTCCAGTCGGTGTAGAAACCCTTCACCGGGCCGAGATAGGGCAGCTGGATTTCCAGCAGACGATCGAAATCCATCTCGTCGGCTTCGACGATGCCTTCCTTCGGGTTCTCCAGCGCCCACACCATGCCGCCAAGCACAGCGGAGGTCACCTGCAGGCCGGTGGCGTTCTGATAGGGCGCGAGCTTGCGGGTCTCCTCGATCGAGAGCTGCGAGCCGTACCAATAGGCGTTGTTGTCGTGACCGAACAGCAGCACGCCGAGCTCGTCGATGCCGTCGACGATCTCGTTCTCGTCGAGGATGTGGTGCTTCTCCTGCATCTTCGCTGCGCGGCCGAACATTTCATGCAGCGACAGCACGGCATCGTCGGCCGGATGATAGGCATAGTGGCAGGTCGGCCGATAGACTGCCGTGCCCGACCCGTCACGCACGGTGAAGTAATCGGCGATCGAGATCGACTCGTTGTGGGTGACGAGGAAGCCATACTGGGCGCCGCGGGTCGGGCACCAGGTGCGCACGCGCGTGTTGGCGCCGGGCTGCATCAGATAGATGGCGGCACCGCAGCCGGCTTCGTGGGTCCGCGCATTCTCGGGCATCCATTTTTCATGGGTGCCCCAGCCGAGCTCGGACGGCTGCACGCCTTCCGACAGGAAACCTTCCACCGACCAGGTGTTGACGAAAACGTCCGGCTCTTTCGGCGACTTGGAGCGCTGGGTGTCGCGTTCGGCGATGTGGATGCCCTTGATGCCGGCCTGCCGCATCAGATCCGCCCATTCGGCCTTGGTCTTCGGCTTGGGGGCGTTGAGCTTCAGATCCGCGGCGACGTTGAGCAGCGCCTGCTTGACGAAAAAGGAGACCATGCCGGGATTGGCACCGCAGCAGGAGACGGCCGTCGTCGAGCCCGCCGGGCGCGCCTTCTTGGCGGCCAGCGTCGCTTCGCGCAGTGCGTAGTTGGAGCGCGCTTCCGGGCCCTTCGACGAATCGAAATAGAAGCCGAGCCAAGGCTCGTTGACGGTGTCGATATAGAGCGCACCAAGCTCGTTGCAGAGCTCCATGATGTCGGTCGAGCCGGTGTCGACCGAGAGGTTGACGCAAAAGCCCTGGCCACCGCCTTCGGTGAGCAGCGGGGTCAGCAATTCGCGGTAATTGTCCCTGGTCACGGCTTTCTGGATGAAGCGCACATTCTGCTTCTCGCAATGCGCCTTGCGGCCCTCGTCCTTGGGATCGATCACGGTGACGCGCGACTTGTCGTAATCGAGATGCCGCTCGATCATCGGCAGCGTGCCTTTGCCGATGGAGCCGAAGCCGACCATGACGATGGGACCAGTGATCTTCGCGTAGATCTGCGAGGGGTGGCTCATGGGATGGGTTCTCCGGAACGTGCTGGCGGACAAAGGGTGAGGGGTGGCTCAGGCGCTGCGGCGCTTGGCGGTGACTTCGATCTCGACCTTCATCTCGGGCTTGTAGAGCGAGGAGACGACGAGAAGCGTGGCGGCCGGGCGGATCTCGCCGAGGACTTCGCCGCAGACCGCGAAGTGGGCGTCGGCGTCCTTGGCGTCGGTGAGGTAGTAGGTCACGCGGACCACGTCGGCCATCTCGAATCCGCCCTCCTTCAGGGCCGCCTCGATGGTCTTGAAGCAGTTGCGTGACTGGCTCGTGACATCGGCCGGCATGGTCATCGTGGTGTAGTCATAGCCGGTGGTCCCCGCGACGAAGGCGAACTCGCCGTCGATCACGGCGCGGCTGTAGCCAGCGGTCTTCTCGAAGGGGGAGCCGGTCGAAATCAGGCGACGGGACATGTGTTGGACCTCGGCTGAAAGGGTGTTTCGCGGGGTTAAAGGGCGTTTCCGGGGCCTGCGCAACCCCCAAGGAGCGGTGTCAAGTAGGCGTAGCCGGGCATCGCCGCTCAAAGCGGCTTCGGTCGTCGCCATCATGGCAGTCCCTTACGCCGCGTGCGCTTCGAGGGGGCGAACCGCCCTCCGTTTGGGCAGGGCCGCGCCGGTCGGGACGATCATCCCGCAGGCGCCATCCAGCGCACCGTCCTGAAATTCGATCGCCAGCAGGCGGTCGCGCTCGAACGGGCCGGGAAGCGCCAGTGCGCCGGTCTTCTCCGCAGAGAAGCCGAAGCGGGCGTAGTAGGGCGCGTCGCCGAGCAGGATCACGGCGGCATGCCCGCGCGCCCGAGCGGCAGCCAGCGCTTGTTGCATCAGCGCGGCGCCGATCCCGAGCTCGCGGCAGGCGGGGTCCACCGCCAGCGGTCCGAGGACCAGAGCGGGCCTGCCTCCGGCGCTGACGTGCCACAGCCGCACGGTTCCCACGAGTGTCCCCTCGTGCATCGCCGACAGCGCAAGGCCCGCGGCAGGTGCACGTCCGTCGCGCAGGCGCTGGCAGGTGCGGTCATGGCGGTTCTCGCCAAAGCAGGCATCGAGCAGCGCTTCACGCATCGTGACGTCGACAGCACGCTCGCTGCGGATGGCGAACGGCGCGGCTTTCGAAGTGAGGGCAATCTGTGGCTTCCGAAAAGCAGTCATGGCGCGTCAGTCCCCGCTTGAGCCGACGTGCACGCAGCACGCCGGTCCAAGGCGTCATCAGAATGGCAATGTCGAGAAGGGAGCCGGCGGACCGGCTCCCGGGTTCGTCAGGCCTCAGAAAGAGAGAGGCGGATCAGATGTGGTAGGTCTTCAGCGGCGGGATGCCGTTGAACGCCACCGCCGAGTAGGTCGACGTATAGGCCCCGGTGCCTTCGATCAGCAGCTTGTCGCCGATCTCGAGCGTCACGGGAAGCGGATACGGGTTCTTCTCGTACAGCACGTCGGCGCTGTCGCAGGTCGGGCCGGCGAGCACGCACGGGGTCATGTCCGCGCCGTCATGCGGGGTACGGATGGCGTAGCGGATCGACTCGTCCATCGTCTCGGCGAGACCGCCGAACTTGCCGATGTCCAGATAGACCCAGCGCACCTCGTCCTCGTCGCTCTTCTTCGAGATGAGCACGACCTCGGATTCGATGATGCCGGCGTTGCCCACCATGCCGCGGCCCGGCTCGATGATGGTTTCCGGAATCTGGTTGCCGAAGTGCTTGCGCAGCGCGCGGAAGATCGAGCGGCCGTAAGTCACGACCGGCGGCACGTCCTTCAGGTACTTGGTCGGGAAGCCGCCGCCCATGTTGACCATGGAGAGGTTGATGCCGCGCTCGGCGCAGTCGCGGAACACCTGCGAGGCCATCGCCAGAGCGCGGTCCCACGCCTTCACCTTGCGCTGCTGCGAGCCGACATGGAAGGAGATGCCGCACGGCTCCAGGCCCAGACGCTTGGCGACGTCGAGCACCTCGACGGCCATTTCCGGGTCGCAGCCGAACTTGCGCGACAGCGGCCATTCGGCGCCGGCGCAGTCATAGAGGATGCGGCAGAACACCTTCGCGCCGGGAGCGGCACGGGCGACTTTCTCGACCTCGGGGACGCAGTCCACGGCAAACAGCCGGATGCCGAGCGCGAAGGCGCGCGCGATATCACGTTCCTTCTTGATCGTGTTGCCGAAGGAGATGCGGTCGGGCGTAGCGCCAGCAGCCAGCGCCATCTCGATCTCGGCGACGGTCGCGGTGTCGAAGCACGAGCCCATCGATGCCAGCAGCGCTAGTACTTCCGGCGCCGGGTTCGCCTTGACGGCATAGAACACGCGGCTGTCGGGCAGCGCCTTGGCAAAGGTCTGGTAATTGTCGCGCACGACCTCGAGGTCGACGACGAGGCAAGGCTCGGTGTCCCGGCCCTCGCTGCGGCGGTTGCGCAGGAATTCCTGAATACGTTCGGTCATAGCACTCTCCCAAACGGCCCAGCGACGGGGATCCGTTCAAAAAATGTCGTCGGATAAGAGCGCTCCGGCCAGATCACGCGATGGAGGCGTGACGAGCCAAAGACTCACATCAGACTGTGCTGCCGTGGATTGGTTGGGAATTTTTCCCGCCCGCACACCTGGCAATGAAGGACAAGCCTTTTCAGTAGCCCGCGCCGGCGTTGGACTGCCGGTAGAGACCAAAAAAGCCCGATCCGTCGTTGCTTTAAGTCGCGTCCCCCGTTGAGAGCGGGGTGCGCCGGTTCGCCTCCGGCTGCCAGTCACGGTTGCAAAGAGCAAAGTCACCTTCGACAAGGCATCTCTTTGAGAGAGATGCTGGACGCTCCGGGTTTGCTTCCGTCGTCTGACTTTAAAGGTCTTCCGACTTCTGCACTTCCGAAGAGCCCCTCGGCTTCTTCACCCCTTGGCGGCTGTCCGGCCTCTTGTCCGGATACCTACCGACTGACACACGACCACAGGCACGTGCGAAATTGGGCAAGAACGCACATAAGGGTTTTGAATCTCGATCGCAAGAATTTTTTTAGCCTAGCGACAAGATTACCTAACATCTGCTTGCGCTGTGATGCGCGAGCGACGCTGAAGATGAACAGGCGTTAAGTTTTTCCAGAGCAGCGCGTGTGCGCGCGTCAGCCGCGCTTCGTGAACGGCTCGACGCGCTGAGCGGCGCGGATGAAGGCGGTCATCACCAGCACGCCGAGCGCAAACATCACGGCCTGAAGGATGTGCGCGCCCTGGTCGCCGAGCCCGAACAGAATTGCGAGTGCCCAGCCGCCGGCAAATGCCGCACCGAACACCTCGGCACCGATCAGGATGGCGGCGCTGACAACGGTGATGACGCTCGGCCAGACGATCTGACGGGAAGACGAGGAGGGGGCGTTCATGGGCTTTGGGGTCCGTAGCTTCGAGGGCCGCAATCTCCCCGAAAAGGCGGGCGGGAGCAAGGCCAAATGGCCCAAAAAAGCCCCATCGCGTGCTATAGCTGGATCCAACAAATCGGCTCAAAAAACGGACTTGTGATGTCAGACCCCCGCCAAACCACGGACACCGAGGCCAACCCGCTGCTGAAGGCCTGGGTGACGCCATTTGCGACCCCGCCCTTCGACGAGATCAAGCCGGAGCATTTCCTCCCCGCCTTCGAGCGGGCTTTTGCCGATCACTCCGCCGAGATCGCGGCGATCACCAACGATCCGGCCGCGGCCGACTTCGCCAACACCGTCACGGCGCTGGAGCGCTCCGGCAAGCTGCTCAACAAGGTTGCTTCCGTCTTCTACGACCTGGTCTCGGCGCATTCCAACCCGGCCATCCTGGAGATCGACAAGGAGGTTTCCTTGCGGATGGCGCGGCACTGGAATCCAATCATGATGAATGCCGTGCTGTTTGGCCGCATCGCCCAGCTGCACGAGAACCGCGCCAATCTCGGCCTCGACCCGGAGCAGCTCCGCCTGCTGGAGCGCACCTACACCCGCTTCCACCGCGCCGGCGCCGGCCTCTCCGACGAGGCCAAGACGCGCATGGCCGAGATCAACGAGAAGCTGGCCCAGCTCGCGACCGGCTTCAGCCATCATCTGCTCGGCGACGAGCAGGACTGGTTCATGGAGCTCGGTGAGGCCGACCGCCAGGGCCTGCCGGAGAGCTTCGTCGCCGCCGCCAAAGCTGCGGCAGAAGATCGCGGCATGGAAGGCAAGGCCATCGTGACGCTGTCGCGCTCCTCGACCGAGCCGTTCCTAAAGAGCTCGGCCCGGCGCGACCTGCGCGAGAAGGTCTACAAGGCCTTCACGGCGCGCGGCGACAACGGCAATTCCAACGACAACAACACGACCATCGGCGAGATCCTGAAGCTGCGCGAGGAGAGCGCCAAGCTGTTGGGCTACCCGACCTTCGCGGCCTACCGGCTCGAAGACTCCATGGCCAAGACGCCGGATGCGGTTCGCGGCCTGCTCGAACGGGTCTGGAAGCCGGCCCGGGCCCGGGCACTCGCCGACCGCGACGAGATGCAGGCGCTGATCACGGAGGAGGGCGGCAATTTCAAGCTCTCTCCCTGGGATTGGCGCTTCTACGCCGAGAAGCTCCGGCTCCAGCGCGCCAATTTCGACGACGCCGCGATCAAGCCTTATCTGACGCTCGACCATATGATCGCCGCCGCCTTCGACTGCGCCACGCGCCTGTTCGGCGTCACCTTTGCGGAGCGCAAGGACGTGCCGGTCTGGCACCCGGATGTCAGGGTCTGGGAGGTGAAGGGCCCCGACGGCAAGCACAAGGCGCTGTTCTACGGCGACTACTATGCCCGGCCGTCAAAACGCTCCGGCGCGTGGATGACCTCGCTGCGCGACCAGCAGAAGCTCGATGGCGAGATCGCGCCGCTCGTCATCAACGTCTGCAATTTTGCCAAGGGTACCGGAGCCGAGCCCTCGCTGCTGTCACCCGACGATGCCCGCACCCTGTTCCACGAGTTCGGCCACGGGCTGCATGGCATGCTCTCCAATGTGACGTATCCGTCACTGTCGGGCACCTCGGTGTTCACCGATTTCGTTGAGCTGCCCTCGCAGCTCTACGAGCACTGGCAGGAGCGGCCCGAGGTGCTGCAGCAATTCGCCCGCCACTACCAGACCGGCGAGCCGCTGCCGGACGACCTGCTCAGGCGCTTCCTTGCCGCGCGAAAATTCAACCAGGGTTTTGCCACCGTCGAGTTCGTCTCCTCGGCGCTGGTCGATCTCGAATTCCACTCCCAGCCGGCGGCAGCCGTGCAGGATGTCCGCGCCTTCGAGAGACGCGAGCTGGAGAAGATCGGCATGCCCGAGGAAATCGCGATGCGGCACCGGCCGACCCAGTTCGGCCATATCTTCTCCGGCGACCACTACGCGGCCGGCTATTACAGCTACATGTGGTCGGAGGTGATGGACGCCGACGCCTTCGGCGCCTTCGAGGAGGCCGGCAACATCTTCGATCCTGATGTGGCCAAGCGCCTGCACGACGACATCTATTCGAGCGGCGGATCGGTCGATCCGGAAGCCGCCTACGAGGCCTTCCGCGGCCGCCCGCCCGAGCCCGACGCGCTGCTCCGCCGTCGCGGCCTGCTCGACGCTCCGAAGGCGGCCTGATGGGCATGCGCGCCCTGCTAGGATGGTTCCTCTCCGCGGCAATGATGCTCGCGACAAGTGCGGCAAGCGCGCATCCGCATGTTTCGGTAGCAGTGACGAGCGAGCTGCTTTATGCGCCGGACGGCGCCGTAACCGGCATCCGTCACGCCTGGACTTTCGACGACGCATTCTCGGCCAACGCTGTGCAGGGGCTTCGGGGGGAGGCTACGGGCGCCTACACCCGCGAGGAGCTGGCGCCGTTGGCGCAGACCGAAGTCGAGTCACTGAAGAATAACGCCTACTTCACCTTCTTGAGGGTAAAGGAGAGACTCCCGATTGCAGAGCCTGTCGATTACTTCTTTGACTACAAGGACGACCACCTGACTCTGCATTTTACGCTGCCGCTGAAAACGCCTGTGAAGGCGAAGTTTCTTCATCTGACTATTTTTGATCGTTCCTTTTTCATCGATTTTCGGTTGGCAAACGAGCATCCGCTCAAACTTGTCGGTGCGCCCGCCGGTTGTGAGGTATGGCTGCGGCGGTCAATGGGCAACGACCGGGACCGCAAGCTGGTGCAGGAAGCGAGCGAGGATACCTTCAAGGAGGGCGGTGCGAACGTCGCCGTCGGCCTGTTGTTCGGCGTTCCGATCGAGGTGGAGTGCCCATGATCCTGCCGGTTTGGATACTTCCGATGCGCCGCCTGTTCGGACTGCTGCTCGCCGCCGCGATGACCTTTGCGGCAGGTGCGGCGCGCGCGCATCCGCATGTCTGGATCACCGCGACCAGCGAATTGCTCTACGCCGCGGACGGCAGCATCACCGGCGTGCGCCACGCCTGGACCTTTGACGACATGTTCTCGGCCTATGCGGTGCAGGGGCTCGAGGCCAAGAAGAAAGGGGCCTATACGCGCGAGGAGCTTGGGCCGCTGGCGCAGACCAATGTCGAGTCGCTGAAGGAATATGCTTACTTCACCTTCGCGCGAGCCGACGGCAAGAAGGAGCGATTCCAGGAGCCGGTCGACTATTATCTCGACTACAAGGACACGGTGCTGACCCTGCACTTCACCTTGCCGCTGAAGACGCCGCTCAAGCCGAAGCAACTGATGCTGGAAGTGTTCGACCGATCCTTCTTCATCGACTTCCAGATGGCCAAGGACAACCCGGTCAGGCTGGTCGGTGCGCCCGCGGGCTGTGAGATGAAGCTCGATCGTCCCAGCGACGGCACCGCGACTGCGCAGAAGCTCAATGAGCAGACTTTCATGGACGGACCGAACGCCAATTTCGGCATGATGTTCGCCAACAAGATCACGGTGGATTGCCCTTGAAACCGCATCTCTCGGATCTTGGTCGCGGGCTCGTCGCCTGCGCCGCTGTTCTCCTCGTCGTCGGCGTGGCCGATGCCGCGCTCCATGATGTCCTGGCGCAAAATCCGTTCGGCGCGCCGAAGTCGACGCAGGCGGCCGAGCCCGAGGCCAGCGGCCTCATCGGCTGGCTGCTGGCAAAGCAGTCGGAATTCTATCGCCAGATGTCCTCGACCATCCGCGCCGCGAAGACCGACGGCTCGGCTGTGTGGACGCTGCTCTTCATCTCCTTTGCCTACGGCATCTTCCACGCCGCCGGCCCCGGCCACGGCAAGGCGGTGATCGCCTCCTATCTCGTCGCCAATCGCGAGACCGCGCGGCGCGGCATCGCGCTGTCGTTTGCCTCGGCGCTGATGCAGTCGCTGGTCGCGATCCTGATCGTCGGCATCTCGGCCTGGATCCTGAATGCGACGGCCAAGACCATGTGCAAGGCGGAGGGCGCGATTGAGATCGCGAGCTATGGCCTGATCGCGCTGTTCGGCCTGCGGCTGGTCTGGGTCAAGGGCCGCACGTTCATCAGCGCGCTCCAGGTGACGCAGCCGGTGCCGGCGATCGCGGGCATGCCGCACGACCATCATGATCACGGCCATCACCATCATCATGATGCGCATGATCATCATGACCACGATCATGGACATGATCACGATCACCACGGTCATGCCCATCAAGCGCACGACCACGTTCACGACGAGCAATGCGGCCATTCCCATGGGCCCACCCCGAGCGAACTGGCCGGCCCCGGTGGCTGGCGGCGCGGCTTTGCTGCGATCCTAACCGTCGGCATCCGCCCCTGCTCGGGCGCGATCCTGGTGCTGGTGTTCGCGCTCGCCCAGGGCCTGTTCTGGGCCGGCATCGCCGCGACCTTCCTGATGGGCCTGGGTACCGCGATCACGGTCGCGGCCATTGCGGTGATTGCCGTGTCCGCCAAGGACATCGCCGGCCGCCTGAGCGGAGTCCGCGACGGCGGCGGCGCCCTCTTCATGCGCGGCATCGAGTTCGGCGCCGCCGCCCTCGTGCTGCTGTTTGGCGCGGGACTGTTATTCGGCTACATCGCGGCCGAACGGACAACTTGTTTTTAAGCCAAACTCTCGTGCCCCGGACGCGGCGCAAGTGCTGGGCCGTGCGGGACACGGGTGCTCACGCCGGCAAAAACCGCTTTAGCATCGGCATCAAGAAAATCCCGAGGTTGAGTGCAAAGCCGATGCTCCAGAGGATGGAGCGCAGCGTCGGGCGGTTGCCGAGATAGGTCAGGACATAGGCGATCCGCACGATCAGGAACAGCACCGCGAGCTCGTCGATCAGGCGCTGCGGCGAGTTCCGGAATTCGGCGAGCAGGACGGCAAAGGCGAAGAACGGGAACGTCTCGATCCCGTTCTGGTGCGCGCCCAGCGCGCGCTGCGCGATGGCGTCCTCATAGAAGGCGGGATCGCGCGGCCGGGAATTGTCGAAGCCGCGAAACCGGATCCATTTGATCGAGCCGATCGTCAAGAGATAGAGCAGCAGCGCTCCGAGAACGCACCATTCTGCGAGTGTCATCTTCCCTCCCCCGCTCGTGGGACCCTAGCGAAACCGGGCTCATCTTGACAAGTTCGGAGCAACGCGCGACGCAACTGACCATGACGGCCACCGTTCCCAATGAGACCGCGAAACCGGCCGCAGCACCGGCCCAGCCGCGCGTCGGCGTGCTGCTGGTCAATCTTGGCACGCCCGATACCGCCGATGCCCCGGGCGTGCGGGTCTATCTCAAGGAATTTCTCTCGGACGCCCGCGTCATCGAGGACCAGGGCCTGATCTGGCAGCTGGTGCTGAACGGCATCATCCTGCGAAGCCGTCCACGCACCAAGGCGCTCGACTACCGGAAGATCTGGAATAACGAGCGCAATGAATCGCCGCTGAAGACTATTACGCGGTCGCAAGCCGACAAGCTCGCCGCCGCGTTGTCGGACCGCGCCCATCTAGTGATGGATTGGGCGATGCGCTACGGCAATCCCTCGATCAAGGCGGGCATCGATGCGCTGATCGCGAAGGGCTGCGATCGCATCCTCGCCGTGCCGCTTTATCCGCAATATTCCGCCTCGACCTCGGCGACCGTCTGCGACGAGGTGTTCCGCGTGCTCGCCCGCCTGCGCAATCAGCCGACGCTGCGGGTGACGCCGCCTTATTACGAGGACGAGGCCTATATCGAGGCGCTCGCAATCTCGATCGAGACGCATCTGGCGACACTGCCGTTCAAGCCCGAGCTGATCGTCGCCTCCTTCCACGGCATGCCGAAATCCTATGTCGACAAGGGCGATCCATATCAGAGCCACTGCATCGCCACGACCGCGGCGCTGCGCCGCCGGCTCGGCATGGACGAAACAAGTCTGCTGCTGACCTTCCAGTCGCGCTTTGGCAATGACGAGTGGCTGCAGCCCTACACCGACAAGACGATGGAGCGTCTCGCCAAGGAAGGTGTGCGCCGCATCGCCGTAGTGACACCGGGCTTCTCCGCCGACTGTCTCGAGACGCTGGAGGAGATTGCGCAGGAGAACGCCGAGATATTCAAGCACAATGGTGGCGAGCAGTTCTCGGCGATCCCCTGCCTCAACGACAGCGATCCCGGCATGGATGTGATCCGCACGCTGGTGCTGCGCGAGCTGCAAGGCTGGATATGAGGACAGCTCCATGAACCGCCGCGAATGTCTGGCGCTTCTTGGGGCGATCACCGCGTTGGCGCCCTCCGCTCTGGCGCAGCAGCCGACGACGATGCGACGGCTCGGCGTGCTCACCGTCACCGAAGATGACGTGATCGGGCAGGCTCCCCTTGCCGAGGCGCTGGCCGCGCATGGCTGGAAGGAAACGGCCAATCTGCAAATCGACTGGCGCAGCGGCGACGGTGACAGGCAGCGGACCGCGAAGTTCGCAGAGGAGCTGGTCGCGCTCAAGCCAGATGTCTTGTTCGCGATCGGTACGCCCTCGGTCGAGGAGCTGCAGAAGCGTACGGCGGCGCCGATCGTCTTCGCCGTGATCACCGACCCTGTCAGCCAGGGCTTTGTCAAAAACCTCGCCCATCCCGGCGGCAACATCACCGGCTTCACCGATTATGACGGCCCGCTCGCCGGCAAGTGGCTGGACCTGCTGACGCAGATCCAGCCAAGGATGTCCCGCGTCTTTGTCGTCTACAATCCCGCGACTGCGCCTTTCGCCGGCCTCATGTTGCACACGATCGAGCAGGCCGGACGCACTCTTTATGTGACAGTCGAGCCCGCGCCGGTCCACGACGCAGCCTCGCTTGCCGCGCTGGCCTCGCACAGAGATGGCGGTTTCCTGGTGCTGCCCGACTTCTTCACCATGGCCAATCGCGCGCCTCTGCTCGCGGCCATTGCGCAAGCGCGGGCGCCGGCAATGTTCTGGAGCCGCATCTTCGTCGATGAAGGCGGGCTGATGGCTTATAGCACCGACAGTGCCGAGCAGCTTCGCCGCGCCGCCAGCTATATTGACCGCATCCTCAGAGGCGCGCAGGCGGCCGACCTACCGGTCCAGAATCCCACCAAGTTCGAATTGGCGATCAACCTGAAGACGGCCAAGGCGATTGGTGTCACGCTGCCTCCAAGCCTGCTCGCAACCGCGAACGATGTCATCGAGTAGCGGTGCAAATCCTTAACATTTGCCGCTAGGTCTGCGCCTCCGAGCTTTCAAGGCCAGACCGCAAATACATAACCGTGACCGTTCCCTCTCCGTGCATCTTGTGCAGAATGGCGTGGATGCCGACGTGAAAGGCGACCGCTGAACCGGTAGGGTCCTGGTCCCGACCAATGGCAGCACGGGAAAGGGCTTTCCCGCCTTGGAGGAAATATGAGCGGTTTCGATATTTTCGCGATTGTTCTGGTGTTGCTCGTCATCGTCACGCTGATCGCCGGCGTGAAGACGGTGCCGCAGGGCTATGACTGGACCATCGAGCGGTTCGGCAAATACACCCAGACGCTGAGCCCCGGGCTCAATCTGATCGTGCCCTATTTCGACCGTGTCGGGCGCAAGATCAACATGATGGAGCAGGTGATCAACATTCCCGAGCAGGAGGTCATCACCAAGGACAACGCCACCGTGACGGTGGACGGCGTCGCCTTCTTCCAGGTGTTCGATGCCGCGAAGGCGAGCTACGAGGTCTCCAACCTCGAGCAGGCGATCATTGTGCTGACCATGACCAACATCCGATCGGTGATGGGCTCGATGGATCTCGATCAGGTGCTGTCGCACCGTGACGAGATCAACGAGCGCCTGCTGCGCGTCGTCGATGCCGCGGTCTCGCCTTGGGGCCTCAAGGTCAATCGCATCGAGATCAAGGATATCGTGCCGCCCGCCGACCTCGTCGAAGCGATGGGCCGGCAGATGAAGGCCGAGCGTGTCAAGCGCGCCGACATCCTTCAGGCCGAAGGTGCGCGCCAGTCCGAGATCCTGCGCGCCGAGGGCGCCAAGCAGGGGCAGATCCTGCAAGCCGAAGGCCGCCGCGAGGCCGCCTTCCGCGACGCCGAAGCGCGCGAGCGATCGGCGGAAGCCGAGGCCAAGGCCACGCAAATGGTCAGCGAGGCCATCGCCAAGGGCGACGTGGCGGCGTTGAACTACTTTATCGCCGACAAGTACATCAAGGCGTTCGGCCAGCTGGCGGAGTCGCCGAACCAGAAGGTCATCATGCTGCCGGTCGAGGCGATGGGCATGCTGGGCTCGCTCGCCGGCATCGGCGAGATCGCCAAGGCGACGTTTGGCGAAAGTGCCGTATCCGCTGCCGCTGCCGCCCGTCGCGGCGGCTCGGTGCCATCCTCCGCTCCTACGCCGCCGGCCGTGCCGCCGCGGCAGGGATAGGATCAGTGCATGGCCTTCCCATAAGGTCATGCGCCAATTTTTAGAGGTCGTGTCATGACCGACATGTTCGTATCGCTCGGCACCTGGAACTGGCTGATCTTCGGCTTCATCCTGATGGCGCTGGAAGTGATCGCGCCGGGCGTGTTCCTGTTCTGGCTCGGACTTGCGGCGTTGCTGGTCGGCCTGATCTCGTTCGCTGTCGTTATCTCCTGGCAAATCCAGCTCGTGATGTTCGCGGTGTTCGCGGCCGCTGCCGTGCCGGTGTGGCGCCGGCTCGCCCGGCCGAAGCCGGAGGCAAGCGCAAGCCCCTTCCTCAACAAGCGCAGCGAGGCGCTGCTGGGCCGCGAGTTCACGCTGGAGAAGCCGATCATCGACGGCAACGGCACCATGCGCATCGGCGACACGGTGTGGCGCGTGGCAGGCCCGGACACACCGGCGGGAACGCGGGTGAAGGTGGTGCAGGTGGACGGCGCCAATCTGACGGTGGCAGCGGCGTAATCCACCGCAATGACGAGCTTGTTGAGGCTGGATTGCCAGACCTAGGCACCGGTCTTACTGTGCCACCTCTCCGCAAACCTGTGTAGCGGCATGAATGTCTCGCACAGATCCCGCCCGAGCGCCGTCAGGCCATAGCCGCCGCCATCGCCCAGCTCGACGAACCCCGCCTCGCGCAACTCCGTCAGTCGCGCCTGCAGCACCGTCGGCGAAGCCTCGTCGCAGGCGGCGCGAAGCGCGCGCGAGGTGAGGGGATCCTCGCGCAGCTCCCACAGGATCCGCAGGCTCCAGCGCCGGCCGAGCAGATCGAGCAGCGCCATGATCGGCCGCCCGCTGCGCGAGCCACGCACGCGGCGCGCCCCTGATGCTGGTTGTTTTGCCATCGCGCCCCCTCTTGCGTCTTGCTACGGATAATGTAGCGTATTGCTACAGTAAGTGTAGCAAGGAGGACGGCCATGTCATCCCCGACGCCGCGTATCGCTCCGCTCGCGCCGCCTTATCCCCCGGAGATCCAGGCGCAGTTCGATCGCATCATGCGCGGCGCGCCGCCGCTGGTGCTGTTCCGGGTCATGGCGGCGCACACCCGCGCCTGGGACAAGTTTCGCGCCGCCGGCCTGCTCGATCCCGGTCCGCTGTCGCTGCGCCAGCGCGAGATCGTCATCGATCGCACCTGTGCGCTCAACCGTTGCGAATATGAATGGGGCGTCCATGTCGCGATCTTCGCCGGCGCAGCGAAGCTCACCGAGGATGAGGTACGCGCAACTGTCGAGGGCGATGCGAACTCACCCTGCTGGTCGCCGGCCGAGCAGGGTCTGATCGCGGCGGTGGACGCGCTGCATCACCGCGCGACGTTCACCGACGCGGAGTTTGCTGGACTGTCGGCGCATTACGACGAGGCCCAGATTCTGGAGGTCATGCTGCTGTGCGGCTTTTACCGCACGGTGTCGTATCTGGCGAACGGGCTGCGATTGCCGCTGGAGGAGAAGGCGGCGCGGTTTCCGGCGTAGCGAAGGGCGCGCTACGCCACGCCCGCGCGCAGCAGATCGTGCAGATGCACGATGCCGACCACCTGGTCCGCCTCGGTCACGACCAGCGTCGTGATCTTGCGGGTGTTCAGCACCTCGATCATCTCGGTCGCGAGCATGGAGGGCGGCACTGTCTTCGGCTGCCTGGTCATGATGTCGTCGACCGACGCCGTCAGCAGATCCGGCCGCATGTGACGGCGCAGATCGCCGTCGGTGATGATGCCGACGGCCTCGTTGGCGGCGTTGACGATGCAGACGCAGCCGAGCCCCTTGGCGGACATCTCCATCACTGCGTCCGACATCTTGGTGCCTTCAGGCTTCACCGGGATCTCCGCACCGGTGCGCATGTAGTCGCGGACGAATTTCAGCATCGCGCCCAGCTTGCCGCCGGGATGGAAGTGGGCGAATTCCAGCGCGGTGAAGCCGCGCCCTTCGAGCAGCGCAATCGCAATGGCATCGCCGATCGCGACCTGCATCATGGTCGAGGTGGTCGGCGCCAGATTGTGCGGGCAGGCCTCGCGCGCCTTCGGCAGCTCGATCACGATGTCGGCGGCCTGGCCCAGCGAGGAGGCCGCGTTCGACGTCACCGCGATCATCGGGATCGCGAACCGCGCCGAATAGTTCACCAGCGTCTTCATCTCCGGCTGCTCGCCGGACCAGGACAGCGCCATGATGACGTCGTCGGTGGTGATCATGCCGAGATCGCCATGGGCGGCTTCAGCGGTGTGAACGAAGAACGCCGGCGTGCCTGTTGAGGCCAGGGTCGCTGCGATCTTGCGCGCCATGTGGCCGGACTTGCCGAGCCCGGTGACGATGACACGGCCCTTGGCGTTGCGGATCAGGTCGACAGCCCTAGCGAACGCCTCTCCCAGCGGACCGCGCAGGGCGGTCGCGAGCGCGTTGATGCCGCCGCTTTCGGTCTCCAGCGTGCGGAGCGCCGATTCGACGCTTGTCGGGGTGGGGCCGGATGATGGGGTCATCAGCGGTTTCGAGCTCGGCATGCATCTATCCAGAGAGGGTAAGGCGACTGCCGCCTCCTTAGCACGCCCGCGCGGATGAGGCGACGCGGGCTCCAACGCCCTCAACCGGTCATTAACCATAATTGTTTTAACTCCATTAACGATGGTTCCCGCCTGTTCGCGGCTGGTCATCGAAGAAGTATCTGATTTCGTTGGAGTTATTCCATCGTGGGGTCGCCTCCAGGTCGGGGCCGGAGCAGTCGCGCGTACGTCTTTCGCGCCGCTTTGCCATGCCTGCTGCTGACCGCACTGGAAGCCGGCCCGGCGGCCGCCCAGAGCCTGACGCCCGACCTGTTCAATCCCAATCGCGGCGGCTTCGTCGCGCCCGACACCCTGCCGACGCGCCGCACGGCCGCTGTCCCGCAGGCGCCATCGGATGCGATCCCGGCGCCGCCGGATCCCAACGACGATCCGCGCAAGAGCCGCGAGAGGCCTGCGCCGTCGCGTATCGGTCAGGTCCCGACCTATGGCCTGCCCGCAGCCAACGGCGCGAGCAGCTCCGGCTACGACTCGCTCAACCGCAAGCGCCAGCAGCCAAGACTCTATCCGGGCCAGCCGAAGCCGAAGAAGCCCACAGGTCCGGGCTCGCCGGTGCCGTCCATAACACCGACACGGTCCCCTCTCGGCGCACCGCGCATTGCGCCACCGCCGTCGGAGACCGCGAACAAGACGCCGGTGCCGCCGGCGATGGCGGGCACCGTACCCGGTCAGCCTCAGCGCCGTCGCCTCAAGATCGACGACGATGCGTTCGGCGCGGTCGGCGATTACGCCGGCAGCTTCCTGATCAAGGGCGGCCTCGAGCTTTCCACCGGATACGACACCAATCCTGCGCGCCTGCAGAAGCCGGTCGGCTCCCCGGTCTACGTCGTCGCGCCCGATCTTCTCGTCATGTCCGACTGGGAACGCCACGCGCTGGTCGCAGATCTGCGCGGCTCGTTCTCGGGCTACACCAACAACATGCCGGCGACGATCGACGGACTTGCCTCGCCGTCGCCGGTCGAAATCAACCGTCCCGATTTCACTGGCCATGTCGACGGCCGTTTCGACGTCGACCGCGATCTCAAGCTGACCTCGCAGCTGCGCCTGCGCCTCGCCACCGACAATCCCGGCAGCCCGAACGTGCAGGCCGGCCTGCAGAAATATCCCGTTTACGCCACCTATGGCGGCACCTTCGGCTTCGACCAGACGTTTAACCGCTTCCAGGTCGCGGCCGGCGCCACGATCGACCGCACCGCCTATACCGATTCCAAGCTCACCGACGGCTCGACCTTCAGCAACGACGATCGCGATTTCAACCAGTATGGCGGCGTCGGGCGTTTCTCCTATGAGCTCAAGCCGGGCCTCAAGCCGTTCGTCGAGATCGAAGGCGACAACCGCGTGCACGATCAGGCCGCCGATCGCAACGGATACTTGCGCGATTCAAACGGCGGCTATGCCAAGGTCGGCTCGTCCTTTGAATTCTCGCGCATCCTTACCGGCGAGATCTCGGTCGGCTACTCCGCGCGCAACTATGTCGACCCGCGGCTGAGCCAGCTCTCGGGTTTCCTGACCTCGGGCTCGCTGATCTGGAACGCGAGCGGCCTGACCACGGTGAAATTCAACACCGACACGCAGATCGCGGAAACCACGATCCCCGGCTCCTCCGGCGTGCTGGTGCACACCTATGCTGCCGAGGTGGATCATGACTTCCGCCGCTGGCTCACCGCGATCGGCAAGTTCACCTACGGCACCTACGACTATCAGGGCCAGAACCGCAACGACAAGACCTACTCGATCGAAGGCAACCTGATCTACAAGCTCAACCGCAATGTCTGGATCAAGGGCACGCTGCGCCACGACATCCTGGACTCGAACCAGCCGGGCTCGAGCTCGCAGGGGACGGTGGTGATGCTGGGGGTGAGGCTGCAGAATTAGGGGAACGCGGAGGGCTACGGCTAAGCCGCGGGCCTCAACGCATTGTCCCTCGCCGAACGCGCCCACTGTTCCGCTAATAGATGCGCCGCTTCGTTATGTGGGTCGCCAGCATGCCCCTTTACCCAAACTACCTTGATTTTCCGAGCCGCCTTTAGCTGGTTGAATTCCTTCCAAAGCTCTGTGTTCTGTTTGACGATTGTCTTGCCATTGGCGGCATCCGCTACATATTGAGAATCGGTCCGGATGATGATCGACCGCTTCGAATCAATATGCTTTATTGCTTCAATTGCTGCGAGAAGCTCCATTTGATTGTTCGTCGTCGAAGCAACCGATCCTCCGATCCTTTCGTTCGTCTCGTGCACGACGAAAGCCCAACCACCGGGACCTTGATCTTTCCCCTTTCGCCTGACTGTGGAAATGATGGAGCCGTCAGTCGAAACGGTGGCAGTGTTCAGCGACCGGCTAAATCGTTTGCCCGGTTCGATCGAGAATGGAACATCGTCGAGATCCTTGATGCGAATATCGCTGAGTAGGCAAACGCCACCCAGTCTTCTGCGATTCTTCCAATCTGATCCCGCAAGTTGCTTGCTAAACCATAGTCTAAACGCATCGATCCTCTGGTCGATCAGTTGATCCAAGTCCGCTATTGTGGCGATCGAATTCCCATATGAGAATGCATTGCCCCAACCGCGGATGATCTTATCCAGCAGCGTCAGCGTCTGAGTGTATCGTTGGCGATTCTGGTGGTTGTCGCCAAGTTTCTTCGCTTCAATAATGGCTGAGCGTCCGTCGGCGAGGCACTCATCGACCTTTTTGGCGAGCTTCTGGCGAGCGAGGCGCGAGGGTTGGAATAGACCCGGACGTAGATCGTAGCCTAGAAACACAAAGCCATCTTCAACTTTTCCAAATCCTGCCTTTTCGCGAGAGGCCGATGGCTCGTATGGATCATGGCAAGTAAGGCCGAAGTCTAGCAGTATTTTCCTGGCGCTTCGAAACGCTTGCGACACCGCAGCTTCGGTCCTTCCAATGAGAACGAAGTCGTCGATGAATCGTACGCAGGTTATCTCTCGGCCATTCAGTTGGATGTCAAAATCATTTAATAGAATATTGCCGAAGAGAGGCGAGAGAGGTGACCCTTGAGCAACGCCCTGGCCATCGATCGGAAAGAGCCGCCTATTTTCTCCTAAGATGCTCTCATTTGAGAGAACTACCCTAGTGGCGGCGCGAAGTACTTCTATAAAGCGTTGATCTTCGATCTCAGATTCAAGCTTCGCTAGGACCTTGTCGCGCGGAATCCCGTCGAAGAAGCCCGAAATGTCTGATCTCACGTAGTGCGCTTTGCCTTCAACAAATGCGTCGCGGATCAACTTGAGGCCGTGCGGGACGCTCCGATTTGGTACGCCTCCGATGCTGGACAGTTGATTGATGACGCCTTTCACGTAGCTTGACCGGTCCTGCAGGCAGTCCAACCATGCGCGCTCAACGATTCTGTTTTGGACCGAGGCCATGACGATTCCACGTCGACCGCCGTTGGCTTTTTTCTTTAGAACTCCCTTCTGAGGATCGAATTCAAATGATCCGTCACGAAGTCGCTTTTGGATTTTATAGATGTTTCTATCGACGTCGCGTCCGAACATCTCCACGGCTACGCGTGTTTCGGCGGCGAGCGAATCAACGCCATTTGCCCTAATGCGATACCAAGCGTTTCGAAGCGAACTTCGCTCCGTTACTTTGTCAAACAGGCGCCCCATCTCGCTCTCTCTCGGTGGGCGCTATCGGTTGCCTCGCCCTACCTCTGAAGCTCACTGATGCTCAACAGGACCTCGGACGGCGTATAGTTTTGCACCGTCTTCAGCACCCCATAGACCGGACGTCGGTTCGAGACCTATTGCCGGCCTGCTGCTCGCCATCCTTCCGGCGCTCCAATCAAGCCCGGGGACAGAAAACAGCTGTATCAGCGCCATAGCTGCAAACGCAGCTGCGGCGACGAGCCAGCCGCGGGGGCTGGCATGTTTTTGCATGCGCTTGTCACCGGCAAATCCTCCGAATGGTAGCTTACCTTTTTCGGAAGAAATGCAAGCGCGGCGCTTGCATCGCGTCCAGGCGAAGCCGAAAATCAAACCTACCGACCACCCGACACCCGATCTTGGAATCGCAATCGAGGGCTATGGTCACCTCAGAGGTAAGGCCTGCCTGATGCTCAACAGGACCTCGGACGGCGTATAGTTTTGCACCGTCTTCAGCACCCCATAGACCGGACGTCGGTTCGAGACCTATTGCCGGCCTGCTGCTCGCCATCCTTCCGGCGCTCCAATCAAGCCCGGCGACAGAAAACAACAAAGCAATTTGAAGTTGGCGGGAGAGTTCGATTCGCGCAAGAAGCAAGAAGCGCTGGAAATCCTAATACATTGCTTGACGCAAATCCGAATCACTGCCGTCTGGCGTTGGCCAGACAAAAAATCGCCCGCTTTCGCGGGCGATGACACCGATTGCTAATCCGGTAAATCGCGCCTCATTTAGCGCGGCAGGTCCGTCTTCCCCATCAGGAACGTATCGATCGACCTTGCACACAGCCGGCCTTCGCGGATCGCCCACACCACCAGCGATTGCCCACGCCGCATGTCGCCCGCCGAAAACACGTTCGGGCGCGAGGTCTGGTAGTCGAGCGTGTTGGCCTTGACGTTGCCGCGCGGGTCGAGATCGATCGCGAGCTGCTTCAACAGGCCCTCGTGGACGGGATGGACAAAGCCCATCGCGAGCAGGATCAACTCGGCATCGAGCTCGAATTCGGTGCCGCCAATCGGCTTGAACTTGTCGTCGACGCGCACGCAATGCAGCTTCTTGACCTTGCCGTTCTCGCCGGAAAACTTCTGCGTCAGCACGGCATATTCGCGGATCGCGCCTTCGGCCTGGCTTGAGGACGTGCGCATCTTGAGCGGCCAGTTCGGCCAGGTCAGGCCCTTGTTCTCGCGCTCGGGCGGGGCGGGCATGATCTCGAGCTGGGTCACGGAGAGCGCGCCCTGGCGCAGCGAGGTGCCGATGCAGTCGGAGCCGGTGTCGCCGCCGCCGATGACGACGACGTGCTTGCCGCCCGCCAGAATCTCGGTGACGCCGTTCAGCGGCTCCTCCGAGACGCGGCGGTTCTGTTGCGGCAGGAAGTCCATGGCGTAGTGAATGCCGTCGAGCTCGCGGCCGGGGATCGCCAGGTCGCGCGGAGCCTCTGCGCCGCCGGTCAGCGCAACGGCGTCGTACTCGTTCAACATCTCGCGCGGATCGATATTGCCGTCGACGCCGACATGGCTGTTGTAGTGGAAGGTGACGCCTTCACCTTCCATCTGTGTGACGCGGCGGTCGATGATGCCCTTCTCCATCTTGAAGTCGGGAATGCCATAGCGCAGCAGTCCGCCAGCCTTGGCGTACTTCTCGAACAGGTGCACGTCGTGGCCGGCGCGCGCGAGCTGCTGCGCGCAGGCCATGCCGGCCGGACCCGAGCCGATCACGGCGACCTTCTTGCCGGTTTTCACCGCCGCGACTTCAGGCTTCAGCCAGCCATTGTCCCAGGCACGATCGACGATCGCGCATTCGATGGTCTTGATGGTGACGGGGTTGTCGTCGATGTTGAGCGTGCAGGAGGCTTCACATGGAGCCGGACAAATGCGTCCCGTGAATTCCGGAAAATTGTTGGTCGAGTGCAGGTTGCGCGAGGCTTCTTCCCAATTGCCCTGATAGACGAGGTCGTTGAAATCGGGGATCTGGTTGTTGACGGGGCAGCCTGGCGTGCCCGGCGCGACCGAGCCGGTGCCGTGGCAATAGGGAATGCCGCAGTTCATGCAGCGCGCGGCCTGGTCGCGCGTTTCCTTTTCGGTCAAGGGAACGACGAACTCGTTGTAATGCTTCACGCGCTCGGCGACCGGGGTGTACTTGCGGTCATGCCGTTCAATTTCGAGAAAACCCGTGATCTTGCCCATTAAACCCGAAGTCCCTGCCGCTTAAATTCGTTTGTTGCTTCCCCACCGTCATTGCGAGGAGCGAAGCGACGAAGCAATCCAGTCTATATCCGAGGAGAAAGTCTGGATTGCTTCGCTACGCTCGCAATGACGGGCGCTGATATTCCTAGGCCCCGATCGCGATTTTCGGCTCGGCGTCCGCGTTGGCCGCCATTTCGCGCAGCGCGCGCCGGTACTCGACCGGCATCACCTTGCGGAATTTGGGCAGCCAATCCTTCCAATTGGCAAGGATGTCGGCGGCGCGCTTGGAGCCGGTCGCTTTCGCATGGCGCGAGATCAGGACGTGCAGGCGCTCGACGTCGGAGTCGAGCAGGTTCTTGAACACGTCGACCCGGCCATGCGCCTCGAGGTCACCCGAGTGGTTGTAGGTGCCGGCATTAATCAGCTCTTCCGACAGCACCGGCTCGAGCTCGACCATCGCCATGTTGCACAGCTTGTCGAAATCGCCGGTCTCGTCGAGCACATAGGCGATGCCGCCGGACATGCCGGCCGCGAAGTTGCGCCCGGTCTTGCCGAGCACGACCACGATGCCGCCGGTCATGTATTCGCAACAATGATCGCCCGCGCCTTCGACGACGGCGACCGCGCCCGAGTTGCGCACGGCAAAGCGTTCGCCGGCGACGCCGCGGAAGTAGCACTCGCCCTGAATCGCGCCGTACATCACGGTGTTGCCGACGATGATGCTCTCTTCCGGCACGATGCTGCTGTTGGCCGGCGGCTTGACGATGATCTTGCCGCCAGAGAGGCCCTTGCCGACATAGTCGTTGGCTTCACCCTCGAGCTCGAAGGTGACGCCGTTGGCGAGCCACGCACCGAAGGCCTGACCCGCGGTGCCCTTGAGGCTGACATGGATGGTGTCCTGCGGCAGGCCGGCGTGGCCGTAGATCTTGGCGACCGTGCCGGACAGCATCGCACCGGCGGAGCGGTTGGTGCTGTTGATCGCAGCCTCGATCTTCACCGGCGCGCCGCGATCGAGCGAGGGCTGTGCCTTCTCGATCAGCGTGCGGTCGAGCACCGCTTCCAGATGATGGTTCTGGCGCTCGGAGTGATAGATCTTCTGGCCCTTCTCCTCCTTCTGCTTGACGAAGAGCTTCGAGAAGTCGAGGCCCTTGGCCTTCCAGTGCGCGACCAGCTTCGTCTGGTCGAGCAGCTGGACCTGGCCGATCATCTCGTTGAAGGTCCGGAAGCCGAGCGAGGCCATGATCTCGCGGACTTCCTCCGCGACGAAGAAGAAGTAGTTGATCACGTGCTCGGGCTGGCCGGTGAAGCGCTTGCGCAGGACGGGATCTTGCGTGGCGACGCCGACCGGGCAGGTGTTGAGATGGCACTTGCGCATCATGATGCAGCCGGCCGCAATCAGCGGCGCGGTGGCAAAGCCGAACTCGTCGGCACCGAGCAGCGCGCCGATCACGACGTCACGACCGGTGCGGAATCCGCCGTCGACCTGGACCACGATGCGGCTGCGCAGCCGCTCGCGCACCAGCGTCTGGTGGGTTTCGGCAAGGCCGATTTCCCACGGGCTGCCGGCATGCTTGATCGAGGTCAGCGGCGAGGCGCCGGTGCCGCCCTCGAAGCCCGCGATGGTGACATGGTCGGCGCGCGCCTTGGCGACGCCCGCGGCGACGGTGCCGACGCCGATCTCGGAGACGAGCTTGACCGAAACGTCGCCCGTCGGGTTGACGTTCTTGAGGTCGTAGATCAGCTGCGCCAGATCCTCGATCGAGTAGATGTCGTGGTGCGGCGGCGGCGAGATCAGGCCGACGCCCGGCGTCGAATGCCGGACCTTGGCGATGGTCGCGTCAACCTTGTGGCCGGGCAGCTGGCCGCCTTCGCCGGGCTTGGCGCCCTGCGCCATCTTGATCTGCATCATGTCGGAGTTGACGAGATACTCCGTGGTGACGCCGAAGCGGCCGGAGGCGACCTGCTTGATCGCCGAACGCATACTGTCGCCGTTCGGCATCGGCTTGAAGCGGTCGGCTTCCTCGCCGCCTTCACCGGTGTTCGACTTGCCGCCGATCCGGTTCATGGCGATCGCAAGCGTCGTGTGCGCCTCGCGCGAGATCGAGCCGAAGCTCATCGCACCCGTGGCGAAACGCTTGACGATGTCCTTGGCCGGCTCGACCTGATCGAGCGGAATGGGCTTGCGCTTCTCTTCGTCCGCATTCTTGATCCGGAACAGGCCGCGCAGCGTCAGCAGCCGCTCCGACTGCTCGTTGAGGATTCTTGCGAAGGCGCGATAGCGCTCCAGCGAATTGCCGCGGGCGGCATGCTGAAGCAGCCCGACCGACTCGGCGGTCCAGGCATGATCCTCGCCGCGGCTGCGATAGGCGTATTCACCACCGACATCGAGCGCGGTCTTGTAGACCAGCGCCTCGCCGAACGCGTCGGCATGGCGGCGCACGGCCTCTTCCGCGATCTCGGCGAGACCCACGCCTTCGACGCGGGTATGCGTGCCGACGAAGAACTTTCCGACGAAGTCCGCCTTGAGGCCGACCGCGTCGAAGATCTGCGCGCCGCAATAGGACTGGTAGGTCGAGATGCCCATCTTGGACATCACCTTGAGCAGGCCCTTGCCGATCGACTTGATGTAGCGCTTGACGATCTCGTAGTCGTCGAGCGGGCCGGGCAGGCGGTCCTTCATCGCGATGATGGTTTCGAAAGCCAGATAGGGATTGATCGCTTCAGCGCCGTAACCCGCGAGGCAGGCGAAGTGATGCACTTCGCGCGGCTCGCCGGACTCGACGACGAGGCCGACCGAGGTGCGCAGGCCGGTGCGGATCAGATGGTGGTGCACGGAGGCGCAGGCCAGCAGCGACGGGATCGGCACGCGGTCAGTGCCGACCATGCGGTCGGACAGGATAATGATGTTGACGCCCTCGCGCACCGCAGCTTCCGCGCGCGCGCAGAGCTCGTCGAGCACCTGGTCCATGCCGGCCGCGCCGAGACCGGCGTGGAAGGTGGTGTCCAGCGTGCGCGACTTGAAGTGCGACTCGGCCACATCCGAGATCGAGCGGATCTTTTCGAGATCGGCATCGGTCAGGATCGGCTGGCGTGCTTCGAGGCGCTTGGTGGTGGCAAGGCCCTGCAGATCGAACAGGTTCGGCCGCGGTCCGATGATCGAGACCAGGCTCATCACCAGCTCCTCGCGGATCGGGTCGATCGGCGGGTTGGTGACCTGCGCAAAGTTCTGCTTGAAGTAGGTGAACAGCGGCTTGGCCCTGTCCGACAGCGCCGAGATCGGCGTGTCGTTGCCCATCGAGCCGGCCGCTTCCTCGCCGATGGACGCCATCGGCGTCATCAGGATGGCGATGTCTTCCTGGCTGTAGCCGAACGCCTGCTGGCGATCCAAAAGCGATAGGTTAGAGCGCACGCCGGTGGTCGGCACCTTCGGCAGCTCTTCCAGCACGATCTGGGTCCGCTCCAGCCACTCCTCGTAGGGATGGCTCCGGGCGAGCTCGGCCTTGATCTCGTCGTCGGGGATCAGGCGGCCCTGCTCGAGGTCGACCAGCAGCATCTTGCCGGGCTGCAAGCGCCACTTGGTGATGATCTGGTCCTCGGGGATCGTCAGCACGCCCATTTCGGACGCCATCACGATACGGTCGTCCTTGGTCACGAGGTACCGCGCCGGCCGCAGACCGTTGCGGTCGAGCGTGGCGCCGATCTGGCGGCCGTCGGTGAAGGCGATCGCGGCGGGGCCGTCCCACGGCTCCATCAGGGCGGCGTGATATTCGTAGAAGGCGCGGCGCTTCTCATCCATCAAGGGATTGCCGGCCCACGCCTCCGGAATCATCATCATGACGGCGTGCGGCAGCGAGTAGCCGCCCTGCACCAGGAATTCGAGCGCGTTATCGAAGCAGGCGGTGTCCGACTGGCCTTCGTAGGAGATCGGCCACAGCCGGTTGATGTCCTTGCCGTACAGCTCGGAGCTCACCGAGGCCTGGCGCGCCGCCATCCAGTTGGTGTTGCCGCGCAGCGTGTTGATCTCGCCGTTATGCGCGATCATGCGGTAGGGATGCGCCAGCGACCACGCCGGGAAGGTGTTGGTCGAGAAGCGCTGGTGAACGAGCGCGAGCGCGCTCTCGAAATCCTTCTCGTGCAAATCGGGATAGTACTTGCCGAGCTGGTCGGCGAGGAACATGCCCTTGTAGATCACGGTGCGGCAGGACATCGAGCAGGGGTAATAGCCTGCGAGCCCGCGGTCGCGGCGCTGGTAGATCGCCTGCGAGATCGACTTGCGCAGGATGTAGAGCCGGCGCTCGAAATCGTCCTCGGTCTTGGCGGTGCCGTTGCGGCCGATGAACACCTGCATGCAGGCGGGCTCGGTCGGCTTCACGGTGACGCCGAGCGAGGAATTGTCGGTCGGCACGTCGCGCCAGCCGAGCAGGGTCAGGCCCTCCGCCTTGATCTGGTCGGCGATAATGCTCTTGATGACGTTGCGCCAGGCGGTGTCGCGCGGCATGAACAGCGCGCCGATGGCGTATTCGCCGGGCGCGGGCAGCGCGAAGCCGATCTCCTTGGCCTTGCGGCTGAAGAAGGCGTGCGGGATCTGCACCAAGATGCCGGCGCCGTCACCGGCGCGCGGGTCGGCGCCGACGGCACCGCGGTGCTCGAGGTTGCACAGGATGCTGAGCGCGTCCGAGACGATCTCGTGGGACTTCTTGCCCTTGATGTTGGCGATGAAGCCGACGCCGCAGGAATCCTTCTCCAGGCTCGGATCGTAGAGACCTTCGGCCGGCGGGCGCGAATTGTGTTCCTGAATCGGATCGGTCGTTTTCGAGGCGACCGTCGCCGACAGCTCTTCTGCCACGATGTTTGCGCGCTCGAATTGCGACCCGTTCATGTCCTCGTCCTCTCCATGCGGCAAGCTGCCTCACCGCCATCTTCGGCGCACCTTGGGCGTCCCGCGGCACCCGGTTTTGGGCCACCGCTCGTCCTCTGCGAGCCGCATTTTCTTAAATTCAGGCCAAGGCGTTCTTCGTCCCCGAGAACGGCTTTGCCTGGTGCCTTCGCGGCGCTCGAGAGCACCGATTTTCGTTGCAATCCCTATGCCGGAACCGCAATCAAAATTGAGACAGTCTTCCTGTCCTAAACATCACCTTGCCAAATTTTTGTCTATCACACAAGCGCGCGAAAGTCCCGATTCCCAAAGCGTCAATCGCCGCTTTCTGAATGGCGCGCGGCCCCGGTTTTGAAGCAAACGCGCCCTGATCCGGCCCTGCCGACGCCGAAATCCCGAATGAAGCTTCGGATCGCCCCTTCGAAAGGCGCGCCACGCCGCAAGAAGCGAAAGAGCGCGACCATCCGGGGGCCTGACAGGAGCGTGTCGACCATGAAGTTTTTCACAGGATGTGTGGCCGCGGCCACCCTGGCGCTAGCCGCAACCGCTGCTCAAGCTCAGATTCCGGCGAGCGGTCTTTCCGGCGGGGCCATGATCGCGGTGTCGGATTTCGAGGGACCCTACGGGCCACCGGACGCCGCGCCACAGCCGCGTTACGGCTACGGCTATGGTTATGAGGAGCGCGGCCCGGCGCCGGCGCTGCTGCCGCCCACCGAGGTCTACGCGGTGCTGCGCGAAAACGGCTTCTCGCCGCTCGGCATCCCGCGCCTGCGCGGCGCGGTCTATACCATCGCGGTGATCGACCGTCGCGGCGACGACGGCCGGCTCGTGATCGATGCCCGCGACGGGCGGATTATCCGCTTCATGCCGGCGGCTGATGCCTATGGCATGGCGCCGGCCTATGAGGAGCCTTCGGCTGCACCTTACCGGCCGCAAAGCGCGCTGCCGCCGCCGACCATGGTCCGTGGCGGCCCGCCGCGCCCGCCAGCGCCGATCCCGCATGTCGCCAGCCGCGCCGTTCCGCTGCCCAAGGCGGCTCCGCAGCGGGTCGAGACACCGGTCGCGGCCACCAAGCCGGCCGAGCAGACGGCGCAGCAGGCCCAGGCATCGCAGGCGCAGCAGACGGCCGCCGTGCAGGCAAAGCCGGCCGAGGCTGCCGCACCCACCATTGGTCAGGCGAAGCCGCCGGCAACGATCTTGCCGACGCAAGAGATGCCGGCGGCACAGGGGCTGGATTAGAGCGACGCGCGCTTGACGCGACAGCGCGGAGACAGCTGAGCAAAACAAAAGGCGCCCGAAATGCTCAGGCGCCTTTTGCATTTTCAGCGATCGCCGCTCAGCTGCGCGGATACCCGGCCGCCTCCAGGATCAAATTCGCAACCTCCTTCGGATGCGACACCAGCGAGAGGTGGCCGGCATCGAGCTCGATCGTGGTCGCGTTCATGCGCTTGGCGAGGAAGCGTTCGAAATCGGGGTTGATGGTGCCGTCGTTCTTTGACACCGCGTACCAGCTCGGCTTCGAATGCCAGGCGGCTTCAGTGGTGCGGCCGGCGAAGATCGAGGCGGCCGTCGGCCACTGCACCGCGTAGAGCTCCTTCGCGCGTTCCGGCGCGACGCCGTTGGCGAAATATTTCAGGAAGGCATCTTCGGAAAGTTTTGTGTAGCCGTCGCGCTCGACGATGCCGGCACGCGCGGGTCCCGCCGGAAACTGCTTCGACAACGCGACGAAATCCTCGTTGGCATCGGGGGCGCGCGCGGCGATGTAGACGAGGCCGGTGACCTTCGGATCGGTGCCGACCTGGCTGATCACGGTGCCGCCCCAGGAATGCGCGACCAGCACGGTCGGACCATCCTGCTCGGCCAGCGCGCGCTTGGTCGCATCGACCGACTCGGCGAGCGATCCCAGCGGATTCTGCACGGCGGTGACGTTGAGGCCTGCGGCCTGAAGGATCGGGATCACCTCCGACCAGCTCGAGCCATCGGCCCAGGCGCCATGCACCAGCACGACGTTCTTCGCCTTCACCGTCTGCGGGGTCTGCGCATGGGCAAGGCTGATGGGGGCCGCCAGCAGGCTCGCGGCGACGAAAAGGCTGCGCCAGAAAGGCATGATCGTTCTCCGTCTTGTTTTGGGTGCGATGCCCAAAGGACGGAGCGTAAGGTCGCGGCGTTACGCATCCTCACCACTCTGTGATGCAGCGCAAAAAACGCCCCGGGGCACCGGGGCGTTTTCGCAACCTTGAAGGTTATGTGCTGCTTAGGCGGCGACTGAGCTCTCGATCACCTGCGCCTTTGCTGCGCCGGTGTTGATCGCGATCTGGCGCGGCTTCTTGGCTTCGGGAATCTCGCGCACGAGGTCGACGTGGAGCAGGCCGTTCTCGAGCGAGGCGTCCTTCACCTGCACGAAGTCGGCAAGCTGGAAGGCGCGCTCGAAGGCTCGGGCGGCGATACCGCGATAGAGCACTTCGGACTTCGAGTTCTCGCTGGCGACTTTCTCGCCCTTGATCGTCAGCGTGTTTTCCTTCGCGACGAGGGAGAGCTCATCCTTGGCGAAGCCGGAGACCGCAACAGTGATGCGGTAGGTGTTCTCGCCGGTGCGCTCGATGTTGTAGGGGGGATAACCGGGGCTGCCGTCAGAGCCTGCCTGGTCGAGCAGGTTGAAGAGGCGATCGAAGCCGACGGTGGAACGATAGAACGGGGTGAGATCGTAGGTACGCATGGTCAAGTCCTCCATTGAGCGACTGTTCGGGTAACCCGCCCGCCAATCGGGCCGGGCTTTAGTCTGTGTGCAGCCTGATGTTCCGGTTCCGAAACACTGGTAGCGGCCTGCACTGAGGTGATATGGGTGAGTCCAGACAGCGTTCAAGAGGGCGGCAATGGCGCCTTTTAGGCGCTCCCGCCCCCCTGATTTGCAGCACTTGGCGCCCACGCACTCCCAATCATGACGCTGGTCTCGATCCCGTCCAATCCCGTTCCCGAAGACGTCGTCAGCGGCACCATCAAGACGCCCGATGGCGTCGAGCTGCGCTTTGCGCGCTGGGCGCCGCCGGCGAACCGCAAGGGCACCGTCTGCGTCTTCACCGGGCGCAGCGAGCAGATCGAGAAATATTTCGAGACCGTGCGCGATTTGCGCGACCGCGGCTTTGCGGTGGCAACGTTCGACTGGCGCGGGCAGGGACATTCCTCGCGCCGCCTGCGCGATCCGCGCAAGGGCTATGTGCGCAACTTCGCCGACTACGAGATCGACGTCGAGACCTTCGTGCAGCAGGTTGTGCTGCCGGATTGCCCGCCGCCGTTCTTCGCGCTGGCCCATTCCATGGGCGGCGCGGTGCTGTTGCGGCTGGCGCATGCGCAAAAGCGCTGGTTCGACCGCATGGTGCTGTCGGCGCCGATGATCGACCTGCCGGGCCGCGCCACCTCGTTTCCAGTGCGGGCGCTGTTGAAGACGATGCGGTTGCTGGGGCGGGGCGGCGGGTACATTCCCGGCGGCAGCGACCACCTCACCGGGCTGTCGCCCTTCATCAACAATCCCCTGACCAGCGATCCCGTGCGCTATGCGCGCAACGCCGCGATCCTGGAGGAGGATCCCACGCTCGGCCTGGCGTCACCGACGGTCGCCTGGGCCGATACCGCGTTCCGTGCGATGAACGTCTTCAAGGGCATGAACTACCCGTCCGAGATCCGCCAGCCGATCCTGATGCTGGCGGCCTCCAACGACAGCGTGGTTTCGACCGCGGCGATCGAGGAGTTCGCCTACCATTTGCGCGCCGGCTCCCATCTCGTGATCGCCGGCTCGAAGCACGAGATCCTGCAGGAGCAGGACCGCTACCGCTCCCAGTTCTGGGCCGCATTTGATGCGTTCGTGCCGGGCACGCCGCTGTTCAAGTGATGAAGACCCGGAGCATCCAGAGCCACTGAGCGTTCCGCAATCTCCGTCATGCCCGGGCTTGTCCCGGGCATCCACGTTCTCAGTGCCGCGGTAAAGATCGTGGATGGCCGGGACAAGCCCGGCCATGACGGCGAGGGCTTTGACTACAGCGTCTTCAGATACTCGATCAAATCGTAGCGCTCTTGCTCTTTCAGCACGCGGCCGATGGTGCCGTCCTTGCCCGGGCCCGGCGTGCCATCGAACGAGTGGCCGGCATTGCTGTTGCCGAACATCTCGGTGCCATCAGACGCTCGCGTCGAGAAGCGCGACTGCCCGGTCTTGCAGCTCTCGCCATCGGCGACCGCGAAGCCGACCTGCTTCGGATCGTAGTCGCGACCACCACCCATGCAGAACGATTTCGGGCGCTCGGCTGCGGGGCTCAGCATCCAGTAGAGCGAGGGCACCGATCCGTTGTGCAGGTAAGGCGCGGTGGCCCAGACGCCGTTGAGCGGGCGCGCGCGATACCAGGGCGGCGGCTCCTTCTTGTCGGGCGGCTGCGGACCGGGATTCGGGCAATTCTGGCGCGCACCCCACCAGATCTGCTGAGCCTTCGGGTCGATCTTCGCATCGTCCATCGCTTTGCGGCTGACGATGTCGACGAGCACCATCAAGCCGACCGAGTAAGGCATGTCGGTCGAAGAAATATCCGGCAGATTGCAGCTCCACCAGGCATTGAGCTTCTGCGTGGGATCGAGCTTGAGAAAGCCCGGCACCTGAACCGTCCGCGTCGCCAGCACACCGGCCTGAGCGGGATCGGTCCCCATGCCTTTGACGCTCTTTTGCACCTCGTTCAGGAATTTGTCGTTGCCGATGGTCTGCCAGCGCGACGAAGACCAGATGCTCTGGTCCGGAAATTCGGTGTCGAACACGGGATCGTTGACCGGCCCGAGATGGCATTCGGCGCAAATCTGCGCGTAGAGCTTACGGCCATTCTTGACGCGGTCGCCATCGATCTTCCAGGCATCATTGCCAAAGATGTCCGACGGCCATTTCGGTGATGTCAGTCCGGAGAGCTGCTTTTTCGGATAGGGCGGCGACCCCTTCAGCAGATCCTCGATCCAGTTCAGATTCTTGATGTCCATCGATGAGCGGAACAGCGTGTCCTTGGGTGCATTGTCGGACAAGTTGAGCAGCGCGGTTACGCCCAGCGCTTCGCCGGCGTTGCGGATCAGCGGTTGTTCGATGGAAGCGTCATATTGCGCGAATTTGAGCCAAGGCACGGTCCAGATCGGCGGGAAGCTGACCGGCGCGTCCTTGGCATGCAGATTCTTCTCGAAGCCGCTGAGGCCGCTCAGCGTCATGTCCTGGGAGAAGACCTGATTGCCGATGCGGTTGAGTGCGTCGAGGCGGCCGTAACCTTCCTCGGTGTCCTGCTGCTGCTCGTCCCGCTTCGTCTTCTCGTTGAACCTCGTCTTGCCGTCGATGGTTTTCTTGTAGGTCTTCTCCCAGTCGACCAGGAACGTGCCGATCGTGCTCAACTTCTGCTTCAGCGCATCGCGATCCGCATCGCTGGCGGAGGGGCCGAGCACACGGTCGGCGAAGCGCGTGAAGCGACCCGGCACGAGGAGCGTATAGGCGATCGACAGGCCGGTCGTGACCTCGAGCTTCCTCAGATCGGTCATCGCCGGGCCGCCGTCGAAGCGGATATCGATGCCTTTGTAGTGGATCTGGCCGGTGTGGCATGCGGCGCAGGTCAGGCCGATCCGGTCCTCGCCGACCTGGCCGGTCGCAGGATCGGGCACGCCGGTCATGCGCGCAAAGCCGACCGGCAGGCCGTCGACGTTTTCAGCCTGGGCGCCCCAGTTGACCGGCGGATCCCAAAGCCGTGCCGGCACCGGCCTCGTCTTGTCGTAGACGTTGGCATAGCCGAACCGGCGCAGCGTGGCGTCGTCGGTGTTGAGCGTCTGCGGGCTGGGGATGAAGCCGAAGCGCTGCAGATGGTCGCTGTCATGCAGCATCCCCGGCTTTGCGAAGAAATGAAGCCGCGGCTGCTCGAGCGCCATGAACCAGCTATAGGGCACCGGGAAGGTCGCCGTGCCTTGGCTGGCGTGATGAAACCAGTGCCGGTCCTCCAGCGCCCAGTTTTGCTCGAGCCAGTACGCGGCGCGGGGTTCGACGTGCTCCGGCAATGGCGGCGCCACCAGGTCCCCGAGGATGCCGGGCAACATCGGCTGGAATTGATCGGGAAAGCGCAGCGCCACGATACCAAAGAGGAGGAGCGCGGCGGCTAATCCGCCGGCAACGCGCAATATAAGCGCAGGCGGGGTGACCGGCTGACTGACGACCCGCTGGGTGATCCTGTCAGGGAATTTGCGCTCGTTGAACAATGTCCTCACCTCGGCCACGCTGAGATAGCGGTCATCACCCTGACCCTTGCCCATGATCTTGAGCAGGACCGGCCATTCGAACTTCATCAGGATTGGGTAATACCAGCGCGACTGATTGCCGGCGCGCTTGAGATTGTCGTTCATGAAGGTCTGGATTTGCGAGGCGTTGAGCCCGGTCTCGGTGCCGCCATCGGGATCGGCATAAGTGCCGCCGAAACTCGCGAGCCGCGCAATCTCGTCCTCGTTGACGCCCCCGTCGACGCCGAGGATGCGCGAGCCGGCACCGAGCTTGTCGAGCGGGCCGCCGCGCAAGCCATTGAGCTGCGCGCCCCAGAAGACGCTTTGCAGGATGTGACAGGCGCCATTGGCGATCAGCGCAACGCCGCGGACTTGGATGCGGGCCAGCGTCTTTTTCGCTCCAGTCTCGCCGCTTGCATTTGCGATGGTCTGCGACAGCGTCCGGAGCGGGACCGTGCCGCCGTCGACAAAACCCTCGCCGACAAGGCCCCGGAGGAACGGACAGGGATTGTCCGGCGAGACCTGGATCGATGGATCGATGGGGGGCTTCGAGACGGAGTCGTTCATGGCCCAAAATCCTGAAAACAGCGAATCGTGAAATACAGACGCGCCGATCAAGCGCGGAAAGTGCTAACAAACCGGCAGCAATCTATACTACTTCAGCGTGTGGAGAAGTGTGGTTGAATTCACTGTCGTGTCAATAAAGCCGGAGGTGAGATTGCAGCGCATGCGCAGGCTCGCCTTCAGGATTCGGCGGCGCGTCTGACGTCGCTCTGGACCAGGGTGAGCTTGCTGGCCGGGACGCCCGCCTTCAGGAGCCCGTCGCGGTAATGCGCGATGTCCTCGGCCCGCTTCCAGTGAAAATTCCGCAAATGGCGGTCGACATTCAGGGTCGGGTAGTTGCCCATCAGCATGCCTGTCGCCTCGATCGCCTCGCCGGTCCGTCCCAGCTGCGCCAGCGCCGCAGCGCGGATCGCGAGCGCCTGCATGTGGTTCGGATTGACGTAGAGCTGCTCGCGGGCCCACGACAGGGTCGCGTCATACTGGCCGACGAGATAGTGGCTGAAGGCATTCAGCGCCGCCCATTGATAGCGCGGGTCGCTGTTGTCGCGTTGGGCGGCCATCGAGAACAGCTCGATCGCTTGCCGGTGCTCGCCGATGACGAAGTGGCAGATGCCGAGCACGCCGCGCGCGCCCATGTCGTAGGGGTTGAGGGCGACCGCGCGCTTGGCGGCGTCCATCGCCGCCTCGTCATGGCCTTCCAATGCGTGCGCCCAGGACAGGACCGAGAACGCGAACGATGAGCGCGGGTCGAGCCGGACGCTGGTTTCGGCAAGCCTCATCGCCTCGGCCCACATCTCGCGCGTGCCCTTGACCCAGCCGAACTGGATGCTCTGGATCTGGATCGTCGCCAGATAGGCATGCGCGATCGACAGCTTGGGATCGAGCGCGATCGCTTCCCGGAACAGGTCGACGGCCGTGCTCAGATCCTCCTTGGTCTGCCGGTAGTAATGCGACAGGCCCTTCAGGAAGCGGTCCCAGGCGGTGATGTCATTGGTCGGGCGCGCGGGCGCGGAGGCCTCGGCGCGGACGATCTCGGTGGCGATGGCGGCGGACAGATTGGTCGTGATCTCGTCCTGCATCGCAAAGAGATCGCCGATGTCGCGGTCGTAACGGCCGGTCCAGAGCTGCTCGCCGGTCTCCGGCGCGATCAGCTCGGCGGTGACGCGGATCTTGGCGCCGGCGCGCCGCACCGAGCCCTGGATCAGATAGGTGGCGTCGATCTCGCGCGCGATCACGCGGGTGCCGACATTCTTGCCCTTGAAGGCGAAGGTCGAGTTGCGGCTCAGCACGCGGTAGAACGATTGCAGCGACAACGCGTGGATCAGGTCCTCGGTCAGGCCGTCGGAGAAATATTCGTCCTGGGCGTCGCTGAGATTGGCGAAGGGCAGCACTCCGACGATGGCAGTGCGGTATTGCTGCGAGAGTGCGGACCCTTCCTTCAGCTCCGGCGCAAGCGCAGTCGCGCCGTCGGGCGTCCAGGTCCAGACCCCGACCGGATCCTTGATGTTCTTGAAGCGGTGGTTGCCGCCGTCGACCAGCGGCACGGTGAGATGCTTGCTCGCCTCGCGGTAGGCCTTGGCCGAGATCGCGAACCCGCCGGGGCTCGCCACCGATTCCAGCCGGACGGCGATGTTGACATCGTCACCGAACACCTCGTCCTCGTCGGCGATGACGTCACCCATATGGATGCCGAGCCGGAACTGCATGGTGCGTTCGGCAGGCAGATGGTGATTGCGCTCCGCCATCAGCAGCTGCATCGCGATCGCGGCCTCGGCGGCGCCGACGATGGAGGGGAATTCCAGCAGGAAGCCGTCGCCGGTGTTCTTGACGACGCGGCCGCCGTGATTGAGGATAATCGGATGGATCGCGCTGCGATGGGCCTTGAAGGCGGCATGGGTGCCGGCCTCGTCCGTGCCCATCATCCGCGAATACCCGGCGACATCGGCGCAGACGATGGCGGCCAGACGTCTTTCCATATCCTCGGAGCTCCAAGGGAGAGGGGACAGCCACCGCGTGGCAGTCGCCTCGAATCCCGCATTTTCAAAACCCTGCCTTTATAGAGCAGATGAGGCCGAGCGAAAGTATGATCCGCATTGCAAATTCGATGCAAATCCCACGCAATTCCGGCGGTGGACGGCGGGGTGCGAACCGATTAAGGCCAATCCCCTGGGACCGCCCGGGCGGGCGGCGGGAGCCTCTCACATGCTGGGCATTCACGAAATCTGGCTCTTCGTCCTGTCGGGTGTGCTGCTCAACGTCATGCCGGGGCCGGATTCGGTCTATGTGATCGGCCGCAGCATGCAGATGGGCTGGCGTGGCGGGGCAGCGGCGGCCTTCGGCATCAGTTGCGGCTGCCTTTTCCATGTCGCGGGCGCTGCGATCGGCCTTTCGGCGCTTTTGATGGCCTCATCCACCGCGTTCTCGATCCTGAAGCTGGTCGGCGCGGCCTATCTCGTCCTGACCGGCCTTTTAATGCTGTGGTCGCGCCCGGCGCTGGTGGCGGTCAAGGACGAGGCCGAGCGGAGCTCGCTGCGGCGGGTTTTCCTCCAGGGCGTCCTCACCAACGCGCTCAATCCCAAGGTCGCGCTGTTCTTCCTGGCCTTCCTGCCTCAATTCGTCGCAGCCGATTCCGCGCACAAGCCGCTCGCCTTCCTGACGCTAGGCCTGATCTTCATCTGCACGGGGACGCTGTGGTGCCTGGTGCTGGCGGCGTTCGCGGCCAAGGCGGCCCGCCGGCTGCGGCAGTCCGAGGGCGTGATCGCCTGGGTCAACCGGACCCTCGGCGGCCTTTTCATCTATCTCGGCATCCGCGTCGCGATGCTGGAGACGCGGTAGCTCATCCGAACGGATGAGTGGATCTCGCGTCAGGCGAATTCCTTCAGCAGCGCGCTGCCGGCCAAATAGACACCGAGCAAGATCATCGCGACCAGGAACCAGCGGCGGAACGCTTCCGCCGGCATCCGCGCCCGCACCGACTGGCCGATGAACATGCCGGCAAACGCCGTGGCCATGGCGACGGCGCCCGGCACGGCATTGGCCGGGGTCAGCAGGCCGCCGGCGGTCAGGTTGAAGGCGAGTGCCAGCGTTGCGGTGGTGAAGAACACGCCGAGCGCCTGCACCAGCTCGTCCTTCTCCATGCCGATCGCCTGCATGAACGGCATCGAGGGGATCACCTGCACGCCGGTTGAGGCCGAGATCACGCCGGTGATCACGCCGACCACGCCGCCGACCCATTTCTCGTTCTGCGGTGCGACGTGGAACTTGAATGTGCTGAGGCCGATGATGGCGTAGATCACCAGCAGGATGCCGAGCACAACCGTGCCGTAGCGCGCGTAGGGTCCGGTCAGCGCGCCGGCGTTGAGCCAGCAGCCGATCACGGTGCCGATCATCAGCGGCCACAACCGCCTCAGGATGTCGCGCAGATGGCGGCCGACAAAGGTTTGCCAGATGTTGGTGACAATGGCGGGCACGATCACGATGGCGATCGCGCGGCTGGGCGCCATGTTCACCGCGAGCAGGCCCATGGAGACCGTCGGCAGGCCGAGCCCGACGACGCCCTTGACGAATCCGGCGACAAGAAAGACGGCGGCGATGAGAATGAGAAGCGGGTCAATCATGACCTGCACATTGACCGAAGCCGCGCCCACGCACAATCTGGAGGTTACGGAGACAGCCTTCGTCCACGACGAAAGCTAGGTTTGGAGGAGGCAACAATGCGTTTCGACCTCGTCGATCTCCAGCTCTTCATTGCGGTCGCCGACCAGCGCAGCATCACCCGCGGCGCGGAGCGCTCGCATCTGGCGCTGGCCTCCGCCAGCGCGCGGATCAAGGGGCTCGAGGACGCGCTTGGCGTCGCGCTGCTCAAGCGCGGGCGCCGCGGTGTCGAACTGACCGCGGCCGGCGAGAGCCTGCTCGACCATGCGCGGCTCGTGATCCACCAGATCGACGCCATGCGCGGCGATCTCGCGGGCTTTGCCAGCGGCGTGCGCGCCAGCGTGCACTTCCTTGCCAACACGTCGGGCCTGTCGGAGCATCTGCCGAAGGCGCTGGCCGGCTTCCTGCGCGAGCATCCCGACGTCGCCATCGACATCGAGGAGCGCGAGAGCACCGACATCGCAGCCGCGATCACCGCCGGCGCCGCCGATCTCGGTTTCGCCGCCGAGCACGCGCTGCCTGATCATATCGAGCGCTTCGTGTTCAGCGAGGACCGTCTGACGCTGGTGACATCGAAGCGCGGCCCGTTCGCCGGCCGCCGCCAGATCGATTTCCAGGAGGCCAACGCCTGCGAGTTCGTCGGCCTGACCAGCGCCACCGCGCTTCAGATGCATATTTCAAAGCATGCCGCCCGGCTCGGCATGCGCCCGCATTTCCGGGCGCGGCTGCGCGACTTCGATGCGATCTGCCAGCTGGTCTCAGCCGATGTCGGCGTCGCGCTGGTGCCCGAAGCCGCCGCCCGCCGCTGCGCCAAGCTGATGCCACTCGCCATGGTCCGCCTGCGCGACGCCTGGGCCAACCGCAAGCTCGTGATCTGCGCGCGGAGCTTCAAGGCGCTGCCGCGGCCGGCCAAGATGCTGGTAGAGCATCTGCGCGAAGCTGCGGTGTGAGGGTAAATGCGACGTACTTCCATGCGGGCGATCGGCTCCCTCTCCCGTTTGCGGGGCGCAAGCGGGAGAGGTGTAAACCGGTTACTTCGCCGTCTCCACGCCGGCGTCCTTGATCACCTTCGCCCATTTCGCGGTCTCGTCCGCAATGAATGCGCGAAAATGCTCCGGCTCGTCGCCGATCAGCGTCGCGCCTTGCGCGGCGAGCTTCTCCTTCACCGCGGGATCCGCCATCGCCTTGGTCGCGAGGTCATGCAGCGCGGTGACGATCTCCTTCGGCGTGCCCTTGGGCGCGACCATGCCGTACCAGTTCTCGATGCGCAGATCCGGAAAGCCTGCTTCCTTCGTGGTCGGCACGTCGGGCGCGGTCGGGGCGCGTTCCGCCGAGCCGATCGCGATCGGCTTCAGCGCGCCGGCCTTGACCTGCGGCAGCAGCACCGGGAGGTCGAGGAACGTCATTTGCACCTGCTGGCCCAAGAGATCGTTCACCGCGGGCGCGGCACCACGATAAGGCACGTGCACGATGTCGATGCTGGCCGTCAGCTTGAACAGCTCGCCGGCGAGATGCGGCAGGCTGCCGGGGCCGGAGGAGGCGAAGTTGAGCTTTCCGGGCTGCGCTTTCGCAAGCGCAATCAATTCGCCGATGTCCTTGGCGGGCAAATTGGCCGCCACGACCAGCATTTCCGGCACGGTCGCAACCAGCGTCACTGGAGTCAGGTCATTGAGCGTGTCGTAGGCGACCTTCTCCATGCTCGGGCTGATCGCAAGTGCGCCGGCAGAGGAGATGGCGATGGTGTAGCCGTCGGGCGCGCTCTTGGCGACCGCATCAGTGCCGAGCACGCCGCCCAGGCCGCCGCGATTGTCGATCAGCACCGGCTGGCCCGCCAGTTCCGACATGCGCTGGCCGACCACGCGGGCGATGATGTCGTTGGGGCCGCCGGCCGGAAACGGCACGATCAGCTTGATCGGTTTTGCCGGAAAGATCTGCGCCGCCGCCACTGACGGTAGCAGCAGAAACAATCCCAAAAACAATCTAAAGAACAATTTAGCGAGAAGCCTGCGTGAGATGGTCATGCAAGCCTCCCGCGAGCGCTTGTTATGGGTTGAGCAGTTTCAGTGCTTCTTCGTGAACCCTGGCGTCGCCGGCCGCGACGATGCGGCCGCCGCCCTGGGCCGGCTTGCCTTCCCAGGTGGTGACGACGCCGCCGGCGCCGGTCACGATCGGGATCAGGGCTGCGATATCGTAAGGCTTCAGTTCGGTCTCGACCACGAGATCGACATGGCCGGCCGCCAGCATGCAATAGGAATAGCAATCGCCGCCATAGCGTGACAGCCGCGCGCCCTGCTCGATCCGGCCGAAAATGGCGCGGTCGCGCTCGTTCATCAGCAGCGGGCTGGTGGTGTAGGTCGTCGCCTCCGACAGCGAGGCGCAGCGGCGGACCTGGAGCCGGCGCTCGCCGGACGGGCCTTTATAGTTGGCCGAGCCGTTGTCGCCGGAAAAGCGCTCGCCGATGAAGGGCTGGTGCATCATGCCGTAGACCGGCGTGCCCTTGTGAAGCAGCGCGATCAGCGTGCCCCAGATCGGAAAGCCGCCGATGAAGGACTTTGTGCCGTCGATGGGGTCGAGCACCCAGACATAGTCGGCGTCGTCGCGCTCATTGCCGAATTCCTCGCCGACGATGCCGTGCTGGGGGAAGCTGGCCTTGATCAGCCGCCGCATCACCGCTTCCGCCGCGCGGTCGGCTTCCGTCACCGGATCGAAATCCTTGGTCTTGCTCTTGTCGTCGATCGACAGCGAGGTCCGGAAGAACGGCAGGATGGTTTCGCCGGAGGCGGTGGCAAGCCGCCCGATGAAGGCTGAGAAGTCGATCACCGTCACGGCGCATCCTCAAAACGAAACTCTGGTGAAGCTTTCATCTGCCTAGCTCAATTCGCTTCTCGCGTGCAGCGCTGTCTTGATTTGCTCCCTGGTATTTTGGATGCGGATGCCGCCTGCCCCAGGCGAGCCATATGCTGGCCAAATATCGATCACAGTGTTGAGAACTTAGTTCCTTGTATGCCTCGTTCGTATGCAAATGACTATCAACCCATTGAAATTCCTTATCAAAGAAACTGAATCTGGATTTCGCTGGAAGCAAATGAGCTATGTGTTTTTGCATGGGAAACGGCTCAAAAGCCCTTGCACTTTGTGCGACGCGGCCGCATATTGTTGCGGTGCGGTAGCGCTTCTCGCGTTACCGCTGCCCTCCTTGGGCGTTTCCTCCCTAGACTTGGGCCGCTTCTTCATCAGAAGCGGCCCTTTTTTCTTTGGCCTCTGTTTTCAGTTGAGCGCGCGTAGCTTGCGAAGCGAAAACGCATTCGCGCCTCTCGCGGAAGAGGCCGATCTTTCGGGAAAGAGTCGCGTCTATTCCGCCGCGGCCTGGAACGGGCCGAGATCGCCGAACGGAATCGTGGTCGCCAGCACATCGGCGAGCACGCCAAAGTCGCGCGCCACCTGCGCAAAGCGCGGGCCGCGCTCGCGGCGTCGCTCGTCCATGTAGATGGCGCGATTGAGCTCGAGCTGCACCGCGTGCAGGCCGCTCGCCGGGTTGCCGTAATGCTCGGTGATGAAGCCGCCGGCATAGGGCTTGTTGCGGCCGATCGAATACCCGAGCCCGGTCATGGTCTCCTCGACGCGGTCGGGCAGCAGCGGTGCGCAGCTGGTGCCGTAGCGGTCGCCGATCACGACATCGGGGCGGCGCGGCTCGTCTCGAGAGACGCCGACCGACGGCATCGAGTGGCAGTCGACCAGCACCACGGTGCCGAACATCTGGTGCACCTTGTTGATCAGCCGGCGCAGCGCGCGATGATAGGGCTTGTACAGCGTCTCGATCCGCGCCAGCGCGTCGTCGACCAGGATGCGCTCGCGATAGATCTCCTGGCCGTCGCCGACCACGCGCGGAATGGTGCCCAACCCGCCCGCGACCCGCATCGAGCGCGTGTTCGCAAAGCTCGGCAGCCGGCCGGTGAACATGCGGGGATCGAGCTCATAAGGCTCGCGATTGACGTCGACATAGGAGCGGGGAAAGTTCACCCGCACGGTCGGAAAGCCGCGATCGCTCAGATGGCCGATCAACTCGTCCATGAAGGAATCTTCGGACCGCCGAAGCTGCGGCACGTCGATCCGCGATGCTGCGAGGAATTCGTCCGGATAGGTCGAGCCGGAATGGGGCGAGTTGAAGATAACAGGCGCGCGCCACTCGGCGGGCTCCACGATCTCGAACGCTGGCGACACCGCGCCGTCAAACCGGGTCATCTTCTCAGGCTTCGTCCCTTCACGCCGCAAGATCCGGCCAAAATCCAGCAAGCCCCAGATCGAGTGATTCGGCCGATCGAGCGGCTCTTATGTGTCGTCATTGTCCGGAATCGCAACCATTCTGCCAAGCGAAAAGATGCGATCGGCGCTGGAACATGTCTTAACCGTGCGGGCAGGGAGACGGGGATGTGCAGACGCGTCTCGATTGATTCATGCCGCATTCGGGTTCACAAGGGGCCGCACCGGTCGGGCCCATGGTAAAGATTTTCACCCGAAATTTACCCTCTGTCGGGCTTAGTGACCTCTACATATCCTTTGGGGATTCGACGTTCCTGCCATGCCAAAAATCCTGCTCGCCGAAGACGACAACGACATGCGCCGTTTCCTGGTCAAGGCGCTGGAAAACGCCGGTTTCCAGGTCTCGTCCCATGACAACGGCATGGCCGCCTATCAGCGGTTGCGGGAAGAGCCGTTCGAGATGCTCCTGACCGACATCGTGATGCCGGAGATGGACGGCATCGAGCTCGCCCGCCGGGCCTCGGAACTCGACCCCGACATCAAGATCATGTTCATCACGGGCTTCGCCGCGGTCGCCCTGAACTCGGATTCGGACGCCCCCAAGAACGCCAAGGTGCTGTCGAAACCCGTTCACCTGCGCGAATTGGTGAGCGAAGTGAACAAGATGCTGGCGGCCTAAATTGGCCCCGTTCCGTCCTTGCACCGGCTCCCCCGAGCCGTTATAGGGACCCCACCCGACGCAAGTGGACTATTAGGGCACGTAGCTCAGCGGGAGAGCACTACCTTGACATGGTAGGGGTCACAGGTTCGATCCCTGTCGTGCCCACCATCCTTCGCTCGCGACAGCGAGAGAAGGATGCCGCGCCGAAGCCCAAAGGACGCAGGCGGGCTGCCGCCGCGAGCTACGGCTTCAGTAAGCCACGATATTCTCTCGCGGCAGTCAAATCCATCTCGGCGAAGCGTGTAGGGCTCAACTTGAGCCGGGAACGTCCGGATGCCGCTCGGCATTGGTTCGCTATGCCCAAGATGTTCAAGCGCGGCGATCACGTCAGCTGGAATTCCGAGGCCGGCCGCGTGAGCGGCCATATCCTGCGCGTGCACGTCAAGGACGTCGACTACAAAGGATACGTCCACCACGCGACGGCGGACGATCCGCAATACGAGATCAAGAGCGACAAGACCGATCACGTCGCTCTGCATAAGGGCCGGGCACTGCGGCTGCTGCGCTCCTGATCTCACACAGCCGCGCGCCACTCACGTCAGCGGCAACAGATGCTCCGGGATCGGCACCGGGGCTGCAGGCACCAGCGAGGCGACGGAGACGTGCGGCCAGCTCAGGCCGTTGAAATCCAGCATCACCTTCTGCGAATATTGGATCTGCGTCGTTGCCACCCGGACGCGGCCGCCGGCAAAAGCCTTGTTCGGTACGAACGGGAGCGTGGCGACGAAGCTCGGCACCAGCGGCACCGTGCCCTTCTGCAGCGGCTGGAGGATGATCGGCGGCTCGCCCGACGCGATGCGCGGCACGTCGATGTCGTAGATGACCGTCTCGATCCAGAACACGGCATCCATCTGCAATGCATTGGCGTTGGCACCATTGCCGCCCGGCGGCGGCACCGGCACGCCCAGCAGGAATGCGATGTTCGCGGTACCACCGGCGAAGTTCGGCGCCTGCGGATGCGGTCCGGCCGAAGCGACGGCCGGCAACGGACCGCCTGACAGCGGCGTGCCGGGCCTGGTCGAGGTCTCGATGATGATGGTCTGGCTGATGGTCTGATGCGCGATCTGGTTGCGCAGCACCGTGTTCGGATCGATGATCATGGCCTGGGTGAGCTTGCCGGAGGCGATCAGCGTGGTGAGATCCTGCGGCAGCCTGCGTGTGGTCTTGTTGGCCGCAGTCTGATTCTGGAACGTGAACTTGTTGGCCGGATTGCCGCCGAAGAACGGCGTGATGTCGACCGCCGCGATGGTCGGCTTGCCGGCGACGGCCGGCAGCGCGGTGCCTTGCGCCGTGATCGTCGTGCCATGCGGGATCGAGGCCATCCGCGCGACGGTGAACGGTTCGTGCGGATTGGTGCTGGACGGCACCGCGAGCCAGATGCCGGGCTCGAAGTGAATGCCGACGGGCGTCCCCGTGGTCACGTCATTGATGGTCTGCAGATAGGGCACGCCGTTCAGGAAGGCATCCGCCTGCGGCCCCGAGCCGCGATTGGGAATCGAGCCAAGACTGTTCGAGAACGACAGCGTCTCGTCGGTGAGGTTCAACTCCAGAACATTGTCGGGCGGGTCGGTGGTGTTGATCGGCCCCGGCATCTGGGTCGGCGTCGTCGCGCTGTCGGGCCGGAAGATCGTGTTGAAGCCCTGTCCAGTGAACGTGCCGGTGAAGGCCGACAGCGGCCCGAGCGTCGGAGGCAGGGTGACCGGCACGGCAGCGGGGACGGCAGCAGCATGTGCGGCAGCCCTGAACACGGTGTCGACCTGGTGGATGGAGAAGTTTGCGGTTCTGTTGAAGGCGCTGGTAAGCGGCTTGGGTTCGTCCATGGGCGTTCCTTTCGATGGCTGCGAGCGTGACTGTCGCTGCCGGTGCACTCCCGGGCCGGCGTTCCGGGGCTGATCGATGGCCTCTCCGTGTCAGGCCGTGCGACGCGCACGCGCGAGGTCGCTGTCGCATCGCCTAGTTCGGCGAGACGTCGGAGGTTTTTGAAACCGATTGCGATATCTAAGCTCGTCGTCCGTCGCGGGATCGTCCGCGTCACCCCTGCGCGAAACGACGCTTTGTAAGGGTGTTCAAAAATGAAATGATCAAAAGATATGGGGTCGTACGCCCCATTCGCCTTGGTTACATCTTGAGAATGATACAACCTGAAGGGTGTTTCAAGTGTGTTCCATTTCACAAGCGAAAGAGTCGCTGTTACGCAAACGATCGGCGTGAACGGCATGATCTGCACCGGCGCGTTGCGGATAGATCAAAGGGAAGGGAAAGTGAATGATGCGGACGATTAGTCTTGCCGTGGCGGTATCGGCCCTGATGGTATCGGGCGCCGACGCTGCGATCATCGACTGGCAGGCCGAGCTGCAACGCTGCCGCGCGCTGCGCGAGAGCGTGGCGCCGCTGCTTCAGGCCGGCGAGGGGATCTCCGCGGTGGGGCGCTCCAATCGATCCGTCCGTCGCTGCATCTGGATACAGCGCATCGCCGTGCGCAAGAAAATCCCCGGCGCGGAGACGTGGTAAGGCCGGCGTGAGACCCGCGTCGCAGCTCCACACCCCGTCATTGCGAGCGCAGCGAAGCAATCCAGAATCGAGGCGCGGGTTGGAAGCTTCGTGATGTCAGCCTTTGACGGCGCCGGCCGTGAGCCCGGAGACGAGATAGCGGCGCACCGCGAGCGAGAAGATCAGCACCGGCGCCATCACCAGCGAGCCGCCGGCGGCGATCTTGCCCCATTCCCAGCCCTCGTAGTTCATGAAGTTGACGACGGCGACCGGCGCGGTGCGCGCATTGGTGCGGGTCAGGATCAGCGCGAAGAAGAAGTCGTTCCAGGCGTAGAGGAAGCAGAGGATCGCGGTCGCGGCGATACCAGGTGTCACCATCGGCAGCACGATCCTGGTGAACACTGTGCGCGTCCGCGCGCCGTCGACGAGGGCCGCCTCTTCCAGCGAGACCGGGATGGTGTCGAAGAACGGCTGCATCATCCAGATCACCAGCGGCAGGTTGAAGCTGGTGTAGACCAGCACCAGGCCGGTGATGGTGTCGAGCAGGCCGATCCAGCGATAGAATAGGAAAAAGGGGATGGTGAACGCGATCGGCGGCGCCATGCGCGTTACCAGGATCGCAAAGGAGAGCGCATGCTTGCCGCGTCCGGCCCAGCGCGACAGTGCGTAGGCCGCCGGCACGCCGAACAGCAGCGCGAGAGCGGTGGAGAGCGAGGCGCTCAACAGGCTGTTGACGAAGGAGGCCGAGAACGCGCTGTGCCAGAGCGAGATGTAATTCTCCAGCGTCGGCGTGAAGATCAAAGGCGGCGGGAATTGCAGGATCTGGTCGTTGGATTTGAAGCTCATCTGCAACAGCCATAGGAATGGCGAGAGCAGGATCATCAGCGTCAGCGTGATCGCGACCAGCCGGCCCGGCGTGGCCTTGCGGAGGGACGACTCGCTCATGCCAGTGCCTTCTTGCGCTGGCCCATCCAGACTAATCCTAAGCTGATGCCGCAGACCAGGAGCAGCATCACCACGGTGACCGCGCTGGAATAGCCGATCTCGTTGGTGTCGAAAGCGAGGAGGTACGCATAGTAGTTCGTCACCTCGGTGAGCGTGCCGGGGCCGCCGCCGGTCAGGAGGAAGATCAGCGGGAACGCCTTCACGCTGTCGATCAGGCGGAACATGCCTGAAATGACGAGGATCGGCGTGATGAAAGGCAGCGTCACGTACCAGAAGATCTGCAGCTTGCTGGCGCCGTCGACGAGGGCCGCTTCCGAATATTCGTCCGGAATCGTCTGCAGCGCCGCCAGCACCATCAGGAAGGTGAAGGGCAGCCACTCCCAGGTGTCGGCGATGACGATCGAAGTCAGCGCGAAATCGACGCTGGAGGTCAGCGCCGGCAGGGTGACATGCAGCGCCTGCGCGGCGTAGTAGAGCGGGCTGATGTCGGGCGCGTAGATCAGCTTCCAGATCACCGCGACCACGATCGGCGGCAGCACCATCGGAATCAGGAAGAAGGTTCGCGCGAATTCGACGAAGCGCGACGGCACGTTCAGCAGGAGCGCCAGCCCCATGCCGAGCAGCACCTGAAACAGCACGCTCGCGACCGACAGCTTGGCCTGCACGGCCAGCGAGTTGACGAAGCGGGGGTCGCCCGGCAACAGGCCATAATTGCGCAACGGCTCGCTGAAATCGGTGGCCGAGCCCGGCGTCGTCAGTTGGAACGGCGTCAGGCTGGTCACGATGAGATAGATCGCCGGCAGCACGGCGACTGCGAACAGCACGATCAGGCTCGGTGTGAGCGCGAAGGCGATGAACCTGCGGCGCTCTCCGTCAATTCCGCTCTCGCTCAAAGTTTTGTCCCGGCGCGGCGGAGTGCGGCGATCGCCTGGTCCTGCGCTGCGTTCATCGCGTCCTTGGCGGGGAGCTGGCCGGTCGCGACCTGCTCGAACGCCTTGTTGAGGACGTCGCCGACAATCGGGAACTCCTTCGAGGTGCGATAGGCCATGTAGTTCTCGCCCTTGCCCGGCAGCTCCAGCACCTCGAGGTAGAGCGCGCCGAGGTCCTGGCCGTTCACCGTGTTGAGCTTGCGATAGTCTTCGCTGGTGATGATCGAGCGGCGGCACACCGAGGAGTGACCGTGCTCCCTCACAAGCTTCATCGAGATCTCAGGGCTGAGCGCCCATTTGATGAATTCCCACGCGGCCTTCTGATTCTTGGCGTTCCTGGGGATGCCGAGGCCCTGGCTGTTCGAGGCCGGGTAGTCATGCACCGGACCGGCAGGCGAACGCACCACGCGCGAGGTGTCCTTCACCTTGCTCTCGTCGGAAAGCAGGATCGGCGTCACCCAGGCGCTGGAGTGGATGAAGATGTTGGAGCGGCCGGTCAGCATCGACTGCCGCGCCTGGTCCTCGGTGTAGGTCAGAACGCCCTTCGGCGCGCTCTTCAGCAGGTTCGCATAGAACTCGACGCCCTGGATCGCCTCGGGCGTATTCAGCGCCGGCATGACGTCGCCGGGCGGATTCTTGAAGACGTTGCCGCCAAAGCCCTGGATGTAGGGCGGCAGATTCCAGTTGTGGAGGAACCACGACACCATGCCGTTGACGCCGTCGGTGCCGTTGATTTCAGCACAGACCTGCGCAAGCTCGGCGAAGGTCTTTGGGATCTTCAGCCCCTTCTTCTCCATCAAGTCCATGCGCGACAGCCCCATCAGCATCGCGCCGCCTTCCCAGGAATAGCCGTAGGTCGCTCCCTTGCCGTCGCGATAGGGCACCTGCGCGCCGTCGACGAAGTCCTTCGGATTCCACTCGACCGGCGTCAAATTGGCATCACCCGTGAACTCGTCGAGATTGGCGAGCAGGCCCGCCGCGATCCAGCGGGTCGCGAGCGTGAAGGTGACATTGACGAAGTCATAGGCCGAGCCGCCCGAGGACAGTTCGAGATTGGCCTGCTGGTTGTAGACCGGCAGGGCCGAGAGCTGGAGGTCGACCTTCATGCCGGTCTTTTCCTCGAACTCGGGAATATATTTCTGCAGCAGCGTGAAGAAGCGGTGCTGGAACGAGGCGCCGTGCAGGGTCACGCCGGCAAACGGCTTGGTCTGCGCGATCAGCGGCGCGGGGAATGCCGCGAGCGCCGCGCCTGCGGCGCTTGTTTTCAGCAGTTTGCGACGAGTGATTGAGCTCGCGCGCGATGCGGTCTTCATCATCTTTAACCTCCCTCACTATTGTTTTGCCGGCGTCAACGCGTCCGTCTGGTGCGAACGTTCTCGTCCTCGGCGTCCTTTTTCTTTTGGCGCGACATGGCCGAGACGATGTTCTGTTCGGTGAGATCCATCAGCTTGTGCATGGCCTGGCGCGCGCCGTCGGCATTGCGCGCCCAGATCTCATCGAGCACGGCGCGGTGATAGGGCAGGCTCTTCCGCGGCGCGCCCGGATTTGTGCTCGACAGGTTGAACGACATCCGCAAGGCAGCTGCGACCGTCGCGCCAAAGGCGATCAAAAAGTCGTTGCCGGTGGCGATGAGAATGCCGCGGTGGAATTGCAGATCGGGCTCGGCATAGGCGACGCGGTCCATGCCGGCCGCATCCATTCCGCGATAGGCCCGTTCGATCCGCGCGAAATCCTCGTCCGTGCCGCGCACCGCGCAGATGGCGCACGCCTCCGGCTCGACGATGCGGCGGACCTCCGTGATCTGCTTGGCGAACTCCTGCGTCGGCAGTGCCGCCAGCGTCCAGTTCAGCAATTCCTCGTCGAGCATGTTCCAGTCGAAGCGCGCGCGCACATGGGTGCCGGCCTTCTGCTTCGAGGCGATCAGCCCCTTGCCCTTGAGCAGCGACAGCGCCTCGCGGATCGAGGCGCGGCTGACATCGAAGCGGGACGCCAGCTCGATCTCGCGCGGCAACGTCGTGCCCTCGCGCCAGACGCCTGTCAGGATCAGCCGCGCCACCTCGCGGGCGATCGATTGCGGGCTGTCCTTGCTAGCCGATTTTGCCACGTTGACCCCGGTCTCGTAGAATAAAATGTCTGATTTATCGCGGATGCTGACGAAAGTATGCGCTGAATTAGGCCACTGATCGCAATTAATCAAATCCGGTCCTGTTTGACAAGAATTATTATGTCAGACATATTTCCTCCTGAGCGAATTCCGCGCAGGACAAAACAACCGTGACAAAGCCCCACATCATCCTGGTCATGACCGACCAGCAACGCTTCGACACGATCGCGGCGACGGGCCATCCCTACATGAAGACGCCGAATCTCGATCGTCTGGTGCGCGAGGGCGTCTATTTCGACAATTGCTTCATCAACGCGCCGAGCTGCGTGCCCTCGCGCGCGGCACTGTTCTCCGGCCTCTATCCGCATGCCTCGGGCGTGCTGAAGAACGGGCAGCACTGGCAGAAGACGTGGGTGAGCAAGCTCGGTGACGCCGGCTATCACTGCGTCAATGTCGGCAAGATGCACACCATCCCCTATGACGCGAAGGCCGGCTTCCACGAGCGCTTCGTGGTCGAGAACAAGGACCGCTTCTTCGAGGGGCGCTGGTTCGCCGACGAGCTCGACAAGGCCTTTGCCGCACACAAGCTGACAAAGCCGTCGCGCGCCGGCTATCGCAGCCTGCCTGATTATGGCGACCGCATGGGTGCCTTCACATGGGAAATGCCGAAATCGCTGCACCCGGACATCTTCGTCGCTGAAACGGCGATGTGGTGGCTCGAGACCCGCCCCAGACCCGACGCGCTGTTCATGCAGATCGGCCTGCCGGGTCCGCATCCGCCCTATGACCCGCTGCCGGAATATCTGGAGCATTACCTCGCCCGCAACGACCTCCCGGTGCCGCAGCCGACCGAGGCCGAGATCGAGGGCTTGCCGGCGTACCTCAAAGAGAAGCGACGCCACGACACCGAGGTCGACCACGATGCCGTGTCATGGAAGCTCGCGCCGACGCATGAAGAGATGCGTCGCCTGCGCGCGCATTACTATGCCAACGTCACCATGATCGACGAGCAGATCGGCCGCCTGCTGCAGACGCTCGAGGACAAGGGCTATCTCGACAATTGCGTCGTCATCTTCATGTCTGACCATGGCGACAATCTCGGCGAGCACGGCCTCAGCCAGAAATGGTCGATGTACGAGCCCGTCACCCGCATCCCGCTGCTGTTCTGGTCGCCCGGCCTGTTCTCCGGCGGCCACCGCATCCGCGAAAAGTGCCAGCTGTTCGATCTTGCGCCCACCATTCTGGATCTCGCCGGCGCAGAGCATCCAAAGCCGTTCCAGGCCCGCAGCCTGCTGCCGGCGCTGAACGGCGAAGAGTGGGCCGGCCGCGACTTCGTGTTCTCCGAGCAGGCCGGCGACGTTGCCATGACCGGGGCGCGGCTGATCACCATGGTGCGCGATGACCGCTGGAAGGTCGTGTTCATTCACGGCGCCGAGGATGGCCAATTGTTCGATCTCGCCAACGACCCGCTTGAGCAGCGCAATCTCTGGGGCGTGCCCGAGTATGCTGGCGAGATCAACCGCCTCAAGGACGCCTTCATCGACTGGCGCCAGAACAGCCTGCTGGAGACGATGGATTTGAACGCCGCGGCGCGGTAGGTGCGCTGACGAGGGAAGCCGTCATGCCCGGGCTTGTCCCGGGCATCCACGTTCTTTGTCGTGCGAGTTAAGGCGTGGATGGCCGGGACAAGCCCGGCCATGACCATGTCGGGTCTTCGAGGGCGAGGTGAAGAAGCGAGCTCCGCCTCGGATTAGCTCGCCAAATACTTCCTCACCGCCGCCTCGTCCCACGCAATCCCGTTGCCGGGCTCCTCGCCCGGCAACGCAAAGCCGTCCTTGATCTTGAGCCGCGTTGAAAGCACCGCGTCGGCCCAGTCGACATATTCCAGCCAATGCGCGGTCGGCGTCACGCAGAGCAGGTGCGCGCTGACCTCCGAGAACAGATGGGTTGACATCTCGATGCCGGCGGCGTGCGCGAGCGCGGCGGCGCGCAGCCAGCCGGAGACGCCGCCGATGCGCTGCACGTCGGGCATCACGTAGTCGCAGGCCTCCGCTGACAGTGCGGCCTGCATCGAAAACGCGCTGTCGAAATTCTCACCGATCTGGACCGGTGTGCGCAGCGCGTCCGCAATGCGGGCGCAGCCCTCATAGTCGTCATGGCGGATCGGCTCCTCGATCCAGGTCAGGCCTTCATCGTCGAGCATCTCGCCGCGGCGAATGGCTTCGGTCACCGTCAGTGCCTGGTTGTAGTCGCACATCAGCGTGACTTCGTCGCCAACCGCCTTGCGCACTGCGCGCACGACGGCGAGGTCGTCCCGCGCATCGGGCCGGCCGATGCGGATTTTTGCGGCATGAAAACCCTCGGCCAGCAGCTTGTGGGCTTCCTCCACCGCGGCGCCCGCCGGCATGATGCCGAGCCCCTTCGAATTGTAGGCCTTCACCGGTTTCGGCGCGCCGCCGAGCAGGCGGGCTAGCGGCAGGCCGCGCGCGCGGGCCAGCGCGTCCCACGCCGCCATGTCGATGCCGGATTGCGCCAGCCGTTGCAGCCCGGCGAGCCCGAGCAGCGTGAAACGCTGGGTCAGCTTGCGCTCGATCTCGAACGGCAGCAGCTCGTCGCCGGCGAGCAGCTCCGACATTTCCGTGACCATCGCGGTCAGCGGCTTCAGGGCCGACGGCGTGATCGAGAACAGATAGGCGTGCCCCACCGCCCCCTGGTCCGTCTCGCAGTCGATCAGCACCAGCGGCGCTTTCCCGACCGCGCCGGTCGAGGTCTTGAGCGGCAAATTCATCGGCGCGATCACGGGGCGCGCGTTGAAGCGCTTGATGCGGATGGTCTCGGTCATGGGATCTCCCGGCGGAGTGAATGCAGGTTCAAGCCCGATCTTAAACATTCGCCATGAAACGAAAAGATGGCCTGAGTCCGCTCACCGCGCCGCACCTTCTGAAAACGCCGTCTCGATCACCGCGCCGAAGGGCTGCCAGGAGCGGCCGTCGAACTGGACCAGCCGCATCTGCTTGATCGGCAGATAGCTGTCGGGCGACGTATTCATCCCGATATTAGGCAGCGCGACGGAGGGGTGATAATCCTGCAGCGACGCTGCCTGGCGCATGATGTTCTCGCGCGAAAGGTCGTCGCCGCATTGCTTCAGCACCTGCGTCAGCGCCTCGGCCGCGGCATAGCCATAGAGTGCGGCACTGTTGTTCGTGCTTTCGACGTGATGATATTTATCCATGAAGGCGAACCAGTCCTTCATGGCAGGATCGTCTTTCCATGCCGGATCGCTCGGATCCTTCAGAAAAGCCGTCGAGATCACCCCGGCAGAATTCTGCAGGCCGGCAGGCGCCATCGCGTTGGCGATCGAGGCGGAGGCATCGTTCACGATCACGACCGGGTGCCAGTTGAGCGAGGCGGCCAGCTTGATCACCTGGGCCGCCGTCGACGGCACGCCGAGAAAGACGAAAACATCGGCACCCGCGCGCTTGAGGATCGAGACGTGCCCTTCGAGATGCTCATCTGAGATGTCGAAGGCGATGTCGACGAGGATCAGGCGGTTCAGGTTGCCAAGACCTTCCTCGATACCCTTGAGGAGCGCGCGTCCGAACTGGTCGTTCTGCCACAGCACCACGATCTTGCGATGCGGATAATAGGCCTGGATGTAGTTGGCGTAGATGCGCCCTTCCGACCGGAACGGCGGCTGCCAGCCCATGGTCCAGGGAAACGCCTTGGCCTGGCTCAGCTCCTCGTCGCCGGAGGCGACGAACAGCTGCGGGACCTTCTTCTCGTTCAGGTACCAGCGCGTGGCGAGATTGCCGGGCGTGCCGAATGATCCGAACATCAGGTGCACGTCGTCCTTCTCGACGAGATTGCGAGTCAGATCGAGCGCGACCGTGGGATCGGAATTGTCGTCGCGGCTGATGAAGCGGACCTTGCGGCCGTTGATCCCGCCATGATCGTTGACCATGTCGAAATAGGCGGCCTCGGCCTGGCCTATCGCGCCGAATTCCGAGAGCGGTCCCGAATACGGCATGAGATTGCCGATGCGGATTTCGTTGTCGGGAGTGGGTTGATCCGAACGCTGCTCCGACATCGCCCCGAGCGAGGCGAGAGCGACGATCAAAACGAACAGCAGCCTGCCGGTGACGCGCATGCTCGACACCTTGTCGTTGTTGGCCCCCAACGAACTCGGCTCGTTCTGCACCCAAGGGAGTTGATCTACGTCAAGCGTTTGGCAATCCTGTGGCTGGGCGGCGCGATAGAAGCGGCAGGCGTGCTGACGCGCTGCGTTTGCCTAGCCGTCCTTAGTCGCCCGCAACACGGCCATGGCGGCCTAATCTCCGAACCAGGTCGCGAGAGCCTCCACGAGACCTTCGCATTTGCCCGTGCTGACCCAGGCGACATGCCCGTCGGGCCGGACGAGAACGGCGGCAGGGGTCGGAACGACACCGATTACCGGCATCTCGCAGATGCCCGTGAACGTCGCGCTGACCTGCCTGACGCGTTCGTCCCATCGCTCGGGGACAGCGCAGCCGGGCGGGCCGAGATTGAGGAAGAGCGGCCGCGCATCTCGCATCAGCTCGAATACGCGCGTCGGGCCATCAGCGGTGACAAGGTCCAGGTCGGGCATGCGCCTGCCGAGCAGAGGGTGGCATCCTTCCTCGCCATAGCGGATGTCGAGGCCCGACACCTTGGCGGAATACCATCTCCTCGGCTCATCCATCTTCATAGCGTTGGCGACGAACCCGCGGAGTGCCGTCGTGTGCTCGTCGCCACGGTTGAGAGCGGTGAGCGCCAGGGTCAACTCGAGCAGCGCGGCCCCAACCGGGTACCGCTCCGCGTGATAGGTGTCGAGCAGGGCGTCGGGTGAGATCCCCTTCACCACCTGGGCGAGCTTCCACCCGAGATTTACGGCGTCCTGCAGTCCGACGTTCAGGCCCTGTCCTCCCACGGGGGAGTGGATGTGCGCGGCATCCCCCGCGAGCAGGACGCGGTTCTTCCGATACGCTTCCGCTTGCCGCGCAGCGTCCGTGAACCGCGACATCCACGTGACCTCATGGAGGCCCAGATCCGATCCGTAGGCGGCTTGGAGCGCTGCCCTGAGATCTGCTTCGGTGGGGCTGCCGCCCCGCTCGAGCCGCTGCTCCGTCACGATGCCGCGCACGCGCGGGCCGCTGTCGAGCCGTCCCAGGGCATACAGCCCCCGGTTGCTGTAGCGGATGCCAAGCGGCGGCTCGTCCGTCATGTCGGCTTCGAAGATGAGATAGCTCGCCTGCGGCTCCGATCCGGGAAACCCGATGCCCGCGGTCTTGCGCACGAGGCTGCGGCCGCCGTCGCAGCCGACGAGATAGCGTGAACCGAGCCTGCGCCCGTCCGTCAGGTGAACGTCGACCCGCTCCGTGGTTTCGACAAAGGTCGCCATCTCGCAGCCTCGATAGAAGGTCACGGCGAGTTCAGAGACCCAGTCGGCGAGACCGCGCTCGATTTTTTCCTGCCAGAGCCCGAGCGTGTAGTTGTGGCGGCTAGGCCGGTCGCGGGCCTCGAGGACGATGCCGGCGAGCGCGACGGCGTAGTGCTTGGTCCCTTGCGGCAGGAACCTTTCCGCTATGCCCCGCTGGTCGAGAAGCTCGATCGCCCGTGGATGCAGACCGCTCGCGCGCGAGCCCTCCACGTCCTGGTTCGGACGCTTCTCGACGATCGCGGCGTTCACGCCGGCCACGGCCAGCTCCCCGGCAAGCATCAATCCAGTTGGACCGCCGCCGACGATGATCACGTCGTGTTCCGTCATTTGCCACCTCAGATTCGGTAGGAGGCCTGACTTCTACGGGGGAGGCGGGGTCTTGAAGCAAGAGCGTTGCGCGCCACATATATGAAGTGGAAGGAGCGCATGGCCTTGCGCGCGCCTTCGCCCGCCGCATCGCTCCCGATAGTATTGTGCTTCTCTGGCGTCGTGCCGCCCCGACACAGGCGGCGTGAGTCCATCATCGTCCGGCATATTGGCTTGGCGGGTTCGACGAATTCGGGCGTCCCGCTGATGCTTACGGCAGCCCGCGCGCCTCCAGCTGATGCACCAGCAGCAGCGTCGGCTCGGCGAGGCTGTCACCGGAGCCGTCCAGCCCAAATGCGGCAGCGATGCCGTCGCGGCTGCGCAGCAGCGTGGTGCGCGGGCAGTGGCCGGCGCCGCACAGCGTCTTCTTCAGGGTCTCGCCCTGGGCAACGAGGTTTGCGGGATCGTTGGCGGCCCAGGCCAGCACGATCGGCGCATCGATATTGAGAATGCCGGGAAACACCGAGCGCTTGTCATATTGAGCGGCGTCAGTGCCGAAATACGCCTTCTCGCTGTCACTGGCGTCCTTGCCGGCGCGGTAGATGCCGGACACCAGCACGACGGCCGCGACATCAGCGCGATCGGCCTGGAGCTCGGGATGCGCCATCAGGCTTGCGACATGGAAGGCGCCGGCGCCGTAGCCGACCGCGACGATCTCGCGGGCGTCGCCGTTGAACAGGTCGATATTGCCGTGGATCCAGGACAGCGCCGCTGCGACATCGGTCGCGCCCATCGGCCAGGTCGCGGCGGGCGCCAGGCGGTAGTTCACGCGCACCCCGATCATGCCGTTGCGCGCGGCAAAGCACATCGCCTCGTCCTGGATGTCGCGGGACAGGTCCGGAGCGCCGCGGTCACCGGTAAACGTGTCGCCCGCCACGAACAGCAGCACCGGTCGCGGCGTATCCGCCTTGGTGGTCTCGCTGATCGCGACGTCGAGCACATTGGCCTCGCCGTCGCCATAGCGCAGGCCGCGCGAGAAGGTGACCTGCTCGCACAGGCGCACGACGCCGCCGGCGGTCGTGTCGTTATCGGTGAGGCCGACCGGCACGAGATCGGACGGCGCGGTCAGTCGCGCCGGCAACGGGCCATGTGCGGAGGCCGCTGTCACGCTCAGAACAAGCAAAAATGCGAGACAATTCTTCATCATCGTGGTGCCGGCCTTGAGCGCTTCGGTTTGGTGCGCCGATTTGGCCTGTCTTTTCAATTCGCCTTGCTACTTGGTCTTGTCAGTTCATCTTGCGGCGATTTCACGGCACCCTTGGTTCGCCCTCGCACGCCCCGATCAATCCGCCGGCTGGAACGTGCAATCCGCCCCGCTGCCGTCCTTCTGCCTGACGGCATTGGGGTCGATCGTGCAGCTCAGCTTGCTCAGGCTCTCGAAATTCGATCCCGCCGCACCGTCGGGCGGAATGCCGGCCAGCGCCTCGGTCGCGAAAATCTCGTTGGCCGTGGAGCCGTTCACGGTCTTGACCTTCTTGCCGAACGTGACCTCGCAGTTGCGCAAGGTGATGTCGACATTGCTGGTGCGGCAGACGATCCTGTCCGCGGTCACCACGATCGGCTTCTTGTAGGGAATGTCGGCGTTGACGGCGAACAGCATCGCAACCGCCTTCTTCTCGGCGCCCGACAGGATCGGCGACAGCGGCGCGATCACCCCCGCCAGCGCCAGCGCCGTGGAGCCGGAGATTTTCGAAGGCGTGGCGCCGGATGCGCCCGCGACAGGGAACGCACCGGCCACCAGCAGGGCGCCGGCGAGGCAGGCCGATGTCGTGAGTTTCATGGGTGTCTCTCCGAAGGTCACGGCTTTGGCGCCACATGACAGTCGCAGCCTATGACAGATTTCCCATCGGGGGGAAGGCTATAGTCACAGTCCCGGGAGAGTGGAACGCGGCGAAGTCACTTGATGTATAAGAACGTGTGCTCATGAGGGCCCGGACGGAAGTCCGCTTCCGAGAGCGCAGCGGACCAATTGTGATCAAGGTGAATTCTTCGGCCTTTGACCCGTTGCAGACGTAGGATTCTCTTGTCATTCTTCCCAAATGGTAAGTGGTTTGGAAAAGGCTCGACGGATGAGCTTGCGGCGCTCTACAGGCACGCGCGCCGATCCGCGTCCTCGGCCCCCGCGTCCCGAGCTATCGGTGCGCGGACGCAATTATCTGATAGCCCATGCGTGTTTCGATTGCCGGAAATCATGGAAGGTTCGGGCGGATACGAGGGCCGTTTGTCCGCATTGCGGCTCTTGCCTTCATGAGATGGGCCGCGCGTTCAAAGCTCCTAAGCGGGCCGATGCCGAGCAATGGCTGAAGGTGCAGGCCCTCTGGTCAGCAGGCTTCCGCTTTTGGCACTACGCCGGCGCACAGCCATTGCCAGAGCGACTGCGGGACGTTGAGGAATTCATACGCCGCAATCCGGAGCACCCGGCGCGCATCGCGCGTTAATGTCCGCTTCTGGCCCAAATGCGAAGTGCCGACCGCACCGAGCATGTCTGAGTTCGGAGCCGAAGCGGAAAACATCTGCTCGCGCAGAGTATTTCGCATCTTGACCCAAAGCCGACTCTCGTGTCCCGCGTGCTCCCGTCAGTGGTCAGGATCTCTTGCGGACCTGGACGATGGTGGGTTTCCGCCACCGGTCATCACGTACGACCGTGCGACGAATCGATCTTCTCAATGCGCTTTCGGGCTTCATGCGCCGCAGCCGGCCCCGATTTCAGCAGGTAATGTGAAAAAGACCGATCTTCTTTGCGCGCGAGTCGTTGAACGTATGAATCGCCTTGGGAGTCGGCTGCAGCAGGACCGTGCAACCCTTTCTCGCGAAATACGTCTCAGCTTCCGGCGATAGGTGCACATTGCCCATCTGGCCCGAGCCAAGAATCAGCTGCTCGCATCCGTCCTCATAGAGGAACTTCGCTTCGTCTTTAGAGAGGACATGCGAGGTGCCGTAGTACTTCTTCGACAGTTTTTTCTTCCGCCTTGCCACTTCACCGGAGAGACGAATGATCACGTCGTGTTCATAGGTCTTTCCGTCAATCGTGATGGTGCCGAATGTCGTGCGTTCGATCTCCATGGCCTGACTCCTTCATGATCTCGGCACGAGGTCCTGACTCCGCGTCGGCAGACCCATCTGGCCGGGCAGCACTTCCGAGGCTGCCCCATACGAGACGTTCTTGGGGTTGCCACCTGCCACCCTATGACGCGCGGTTGAGAAAGATCGGCAGCCCCCGCTTGTTGGCGTAGATGGGGCGGTAGCGCTCCGTGTTGTACGTGCTGGCGACGTCCAATTTGCGGGGGCCGAGCTTGGCGTCAGGGATGGGCACCAGGTCGTAGCGGCCCTCTACCAGCGCCGACATAAGGCCGGTCTTGCCTTCCAGGATGGCATCGTATGCCATGTTACCGAAAGTCAGGGCCACAAGCTTGTCGATAAAGTCCGGATCGCCCGATCGCAGGTCGTAGGTGAGATCAGAGACGATGGTCTCCTCGCCGGCGCGCAGCTTGATCTCGTCGGCAAGCACTTCGGCCACGCTCGTCCTCTTTCGGTGACCGTAGGCGTCAGGCTCGCCGTATTCCTGCAGCCTGAAGCCCTCCCACTCGGCACCTTCGCTGAGAACGATCAGCGCGTAGTTGCTTGGGTTCGCACGCTTCTCCTCGATGAGCAGTTGGATCAGTTTGTCGAGGTTGACCTTGTACTCCGGTATGACGCACCGTATCGAGGTCACGTACGCAGTGTAGAGAGCTGTAAATCCGGCATCGCGACCAAAGATGCGGAAAATGCCAATTCGCTCGTGTGAGCCGACAGTGGTGCGCTGCCGCTGGATTGCATCGCTGGCGCGGGTGATCGCGGTCGAGAAGCCGATGCAGTATTCGGTGTTGCGGACGTCGTTATCCATCGTCTTCGGGATGGCGATAATCTTGACGCCGAGCCCGTTGAGCTTGTCCGCATAGCTGAGTGTGTCGTCGCCGCCGATGGCGATGAGGTGCTCGATGCCCAGCTTGGAGAGGTTCGCCAATACCTGGCCGGTGAGATCCCAAGTCTTGGTTGCGATGCCGCTCTTGGTACTCTCCGAGACTGGAAGGTCTTCGCCAGCGAGATGATCGGGCAGTTTCTTCATTTTGGAGGGATTGGTGCGGCTCGAGTGCAGCACGGTGCCGCCGCGTCGGTCGATGATGCGCGTGTTTTCGCGGTTGAGCGGGATAAGGTAGTGCGATTTGCTGGCGGGGTCGTCGAGGTCAAGGTGCGTGAGGGCTTCCCAACCGCGGCGCAGACCGACGACCTCAATGTCGTCCTCGCTGCCGCGATAGGTCACGGTCTTGATGATCGCGTTGAGGCCGGGGACGTCGCCACCGCCAGTGAGAATGCCGATGCGTTTCCTCGCCACACCCACCTCCCAGTATTGGCATGTCAATAGCGCCCGCGTCGCACGTTCTCTACTCGGCCGCTTCCGGTTTGCGCTCCCCGCGCAGCCGAAAACGCTTCAGCAGTGCGGACACGGTGTCGCGGAAGCCGCCATACTCCAGCTCGGAATAGGGCAGCATCGCGGCGCCAGACCAGCCTTGGCTGCGCATCTCGATTGCCTTGCGCTGGGCGCGCCGGCGGACCTCGTCCCACGCCGGGTTGTCGAAGAAATCGGTATAGGACTCCGAAAAACGGCCGTTCTTGTCGATCGAAAAGCCAGCGCAGGAGACAATTGGCAGGCAGTACATGCCTGTCACCGGTGTATTAAGTGGCACCGGCATGAGCGGCATCACGTGCGAGCCGCGCGCATCGCCGCCTACGAAGTGCGCCTTCGCGAACGGCGAGACGATTTCTTCCGGCGCTGGGAAAATCCCTTGGTTCCTGACGATCGCGACCGGATCGTCCTTGCCGGTGTACTTGCCTGCGATCGAGTGAAGACGCTGCGCCGAAACAGCGACGGCAACCTCGTCATACGTTCGGGAAACGATGCGATCGATCCCAAAGCGCTCATTGTCGCGGAGCAGCGCGGCAATGTGGTAGCCGTCCGCGGGCGCGTCGAGTTCGATCACGCTGTCGCCAGCCGTGTGGTCCATGTCGATGACATGAAAACGGAAACCCTTGATCATCGGAGGCAGCATCAGCCCGGCGCAGTACATGGGATCGGCAAAGGTGAGGTAGAGCGGCAGGTTGTAGGCGCCGGGGCCGCACTTGTCGGCGGCGAACACCATGAAGGACTCCGCGGGCCTCGAACCCGAGAGGCTGTGTTCGAAGCTGAGCTCCGCGACGCCCGGTCCGGCGCCGCGAACGTTTCCGGAAGGCGCGTCGACCAGAAGATCCTGGCCGGCGCCGTAGAGGCCAGAGTTTTTCGCAACTGCCGTGGCCGCAAGAAACGCCTTCCAGGCGAATTGATGTACCTCAGAGCTCCCCTCGCCCCGTGTGTGCGTCATGATGATCGCAATGTCGTCGCCGGTGTGGCAGATGAAACCGTCGATCAAGAGACCATTGCAGATCGCCTTCGCGACCTCGCCCTCGACAGCCGCCATCATGCGTGTAGACGGTTTCGTGTGCCCGCCGACGGAGCCAACGTCAGCCTTGATGACTGAAAGGGTGAGTCTCATGAGCATTCTCTCCGATCAGCGCAGCTCCGCGCCTCGGCGGTTGCTGCGCCGGGGCGACGGCGCTGCTCACTCGCGGAAAAGAACGTCTGATGTTCCGTTACGTTCCATACTGCCTTTCTTTCTCGAAAAGCTCGGGCTCATTCGGGTAGCCGGCATCATCGATCCACCGCAAATGTCCCGCTAGAAGCGATGCGCCCTCATTGGCTGCGGTGCACGAGTCCGGTGTTGGCCCGCAACGGACCTCCCGGCATCTCTGCTATTGCGCCGCTGTTGGGAGACAACGGGACACCAACGGTGATCTGCGCCGATTGCTTTCGTTTTTCACTCCCATTCTGGCGCCTGCAAGACGCGACCGGCCGCGTCGGACGGACGCGGCCGGGTGTCTCTGTCGGGTGTCCCTGTCTCGCACAGGCGGATGATCGCCCGCCTGTGCAAGCGCGGATCGGCTAGCTGGCCGGGCCGCCCTGAAGCGCTACGAGAAGCTTGCCGCCATCCGGCACGCCCCAGCCGGTGCAGGCGTCCCATCCCGGGCCCGCCTTGTACTGTCCGCCGAGCAGACCGCCGGTGTCATTGTTGCCGACCGTGATGTCGCGCAGCACGCCGGCCGGGCCGAATTTGGAATAGAGCAGGGCGTTGAAATTGCCGGATCGTGCGCCGAGCGCGGCGTTGATCCGTGCGATCAGGCTTGCCCAGAGCGGTGCGGAGGCGCTGGTGCCGCCGACAATGCCGAGCTTGCCGCCCGACATCGTCAGATAGCCCGTTGCCGGATCGGCATTGGCCGCAACGTCCGGAATTGCACGTCCGGCAAAATGCCTGGGATTGATCGACTTCGGCACGATGCCTTTCTGCCAGGCCGGGGCCGGCGTGATGTCGCTGACACCACCGCCGGTGCCGCTTCCCGGTCCGTCATTCCAGACCGCCTCGGTGATCTGCACCTGCTTCCTGGCGTTCGCACGCGCGTGCAAGGTCGTTCCGCCCACCGCGAGGACGTAAGGACTGGTCGCGGGGAAGTTCACGTGCGCCCGGCCGTCCTGCATCTGTGCTTCCGAGCCGTCATCGCCGGTGGACACGCAGAACGTGATGCCGAGATGGGCCGCCGCGAGGAAGCTATGGTTGCAATGGTCGATCGCAGCCGGTGACCAGATCACGCCGCTGTTGTTGAAGGCCTGGTTCTCGTCCCAGCCCCAGCTGATCGAGACGACGGAGGGGTCGTTGACGGAGTCGCTGACGACCTTGGCGAGGCAATCGACCAGACCCTTCTCGTCGAAGGTCGAGAAATAGGTGGCGATCTTGGCGCCGCCGCCGAGCGCGCCGGCGACATCGACGTCCAGCATCACCTCGCCGGTCGATTCCGGGTCGTCGGCCGGATTGGTCGAGACACCGTCGACCGCGATGACGGCGACCTCCGGCGCGGGAACGCCGATCTTGCTGAAATAGGCCGCGACATCGGGGGTCTCCACGCCGCCGCCGAATTCGAGCAGGCCGATGCATTGCTTGCTCGCGTCGATCTGGGGGAATTTGTAGATGGCGCCGAGCTCGGTCGGAACGAACCAGTGCCGCACCGAGCTTGCGAAATCCGGCGCCGCGGCGCGTGCCGAATGGCGCGAGCGCCTGAGCACACGGTGGTTGTTCAACCCGAACACGCCGGTGATGGCATCGCCGACCTCGGTCGGGATGTGCACCGGGCCGGTGCGGGCGTGGAAGTCGCCGAGATGCGGATGCGAATAGTCGAACAGCGTGACGCCGAAGGCGTCGCTGACATCGTCGACCGTGCCTGCGATTCCGAGCCGTGCGGCGGCGGCCTCGTTGCGGGTCACGACGAGCTTGTGCGCCTTGGCAAAATCCTCGATCGACTTGATGGCCTTGGGATCGGAGCCGTATTGGCTCTCGAGCTTGTCGCGCGTCATGTATTTGCGCGCCTTGGGGAGCTTGTCGTCCAGATCGGACAGATCAGGCAGATCGGCGGATCGCTTGACGCCGAGCGTCAGCTCGATCCAGCGCTGGCCGTTGGTGCGGCGCATCGCCTTCGAGCCTGTCGGCAGTTGATGGACAGAGTTGGGAAGTTCGACCATGTGGGGTGTTGCACTAGGGGACATAGTATTTCCTCCTTGTACGGGGTTGGCGCGCTGGAAAGCTGGAATTGCGATGGTGGGTGCTGTTTGTCCGAAACTGTTCAGGTGCTCGAAAATCAATTGTGGTGTGCCGGCAAGAAAATTGCCGATACGTCAGTAAACCAAACCTAAAATAGAAAAATGCCGACAATGCATCCTAACAGCGGGGTGCCGCTGCGGCAAAGCCGATCACGCCGCGCGCCTCTCACAATCGCGTCAAAGCTTTGTCACGCGCGGCTGCGCCTCATGCCGAGGCCGGCGTTCTACTGTGCATGGGGTTGTTTTCGCGTTTTTGTGTCCCTCGCATTTCCGTGATGGAACCTAATGGCGGCTGAAGCGACTTATCCATGACGCGGGACGTAACATGCGAGGCCGTCATGGCAGAGAAGCATACCGCCGATCCGGCAGAGATCATGCGGGCAACCGGTCATCCTGAGCTGGAATATGCCGCCGGCTGGACCATCGCCGGTCTCATCACCATCGGCACCATCGTCGCCGCCTGGGTGTTCGCGATCTAGGCATCGCGTGTTGTGGCGCAGCTACGGCGTCACCGCACCGCGTGCGACCGCGCGCGGGGCGGTCAGCTCCTTCCACGTGGAATTCGCCACATGCACCGGTGAGAACGCCGGACGCTCGACATAGTGCCCGTCGCCCGCCTCGGCGCGGAGATCGCCATCCTTCCACACGATACGACCGCGCGAGAGCGTCGCGGCGGGCCCGCCGGCGCAGGCAAAGCCTTCGAACACATTGTAGTCGATCCGGCTCATCTGCCGCTTCGCGCTGATGGTCTTCGTCGCCTTGGGATCCCACACCACGATGTCGGCGTCTGAGCCGACGGCGACCGCGCCCTTGCGCGGATAGATGTTGAGGATGCGGGCGATGTTCGCCGAGGTCACCGCGACGAATTCCTCCTTGGTCAGCCGCCCCGTCGCGACGCCCGCGGTCCACAGCAGCGCGAGGCGATCTTCCAGGCCGCCGGTGCCGTTCGGGATCTTCCTGAAGTCCCCGAGGCCGAACCGCTTCTGCTCGGTGGTGAAGGCACAATGGTCGGTCGCGACCACTTGCAGTGAGCCGGATTGCAGGCCAGCCCAAAGACTATCCTGGTGCGACTTGTCGCGGAATGGCGGCGACATCACGCGTTGCGCGGAATGATCCCAATCCTTGTTTTGATATTCACGCTCATCGAGCAGCAGGTGCTGGATCAGCGGCTCGCCATAGACGCGTTTTCCCGCGGCCCGCGCTCGCGCGATCGCCTCATGCGCCTCGCGGCAGCTCGTGTGCACGATATAGACCGGCGTGCCGGTCATATCAGCGACCATGATGGCGCGGTTGGTGGCTTCGCCCTCGACCTCCGGCGGTCGCGAATAGGCGTGGCCCTCGGGGCCGGTGACGCCGCGCGCGATCAGCGCCTCCTGCATCAGGGCAACGACGTCACCATTCTCCGCGTGCACGACCGGCATCGCGCCGAGATGGGCGCAGCGCGCGAACGAGTTGTAGAGCTCATCGTCGTTCACCATCAACGCGCCCTTGTAGGCCATGAAGTGCTTGAAGGTGTTGATGCCGTAGGTTTTGACCACGGTTGCCATCTCGTCATGGATCTGCTTCGACCATGACGTCACCGCCATGTGGAAGCCGTAGTCGGTCGCCGCCTTCTCGGATTTGTGGCGCCATTCCTGATAGGCCGCGAGCATCGACTGGCCGGGATCGGGCAGGCAGAAATCCACCACCATGGTGGTGCCGCCGCTCAGCGCCGCTTTGGTGCCGGACTCGAAATCATCCGCGGTAACCGTGCCCATGAACGGCATTTCGAGATGGGTGTGCGGATCGATCCCGCCCGGAATGACATAGGCGCCGCCGGCATCGATGATCTCCGCCCCCGTTGGCGCCGCGATCGCTGCGTCGACCGCGACGATGGTGTCGCCCTCGATCAGCACGTCCGCACGGCGCGAATGATCATGATTGACGACAGTGCCGCCGCGGATGAGGAGGGACATGGGAACTCCGGAAGAGCAAAGAGGACGGTACGCAGCCGAAGCTAAGCGTGTCGGCTGCGATGCGATAGACGAAATTTTAATCAGCCGCCGATCCCGCCACCGAGACCGCGATTGCGCTGGATGCATCGGCCCGACCTGATATCGCGCCTGCGAAATGCAACCGAGCCATGACGGATCGCGCTGGTCTGCGCCCTTGCGCGTCGGCATAGGCCGGCGCACTCTGTGTGGGCGGCGCACAAAGAACGCCGCCAATAAGGCGTACGTACAAGATCTTGGCGAGGAAGCATCCATGGCGGTGACGCGGATCGACTGCGACATCCACCCGGCGGTTGGTGGCACGCGCACGACGCTGCTTCCTTATCTCAGTGATCACTGGAAAGAGCAGGTGGTGAGCCGTGCTATCGACGGCCTCGACCTCACCTCCTATCCGCCGAGCATGCCGTTTTCTGGCCGCGCCGACTGGCGGCCGGCCAATGGCACGAAGCCGGGCTCTGATCTGGCGATGGTGCAGAAGGGCGCCTTCGACCAATTGGGCGCGAGCCATGCGATCGTCAACGTGCTCTACGGCGCGCAAGCCGTGTTCGATTCCTACATGGCGGCGGACTTCTGCAAGGCGATCAACGACTGGATTGCCGCCGAATGGCTATCGCGTGACCCGCGCCTGCGCGCCTCTATCGTGGTGCCGATGCAGGCGCCGGATCTCGCCATCGAAGAAATCGAGCGCCGCGCGCGCGACAATCGCTTCGTCTCCATCCTGGTGCTGGCGCAGGGCGAGACGCTGCTGGGCCGGCGGCATTTCTGGCCGGTCTACCAGCTCGCCGAAAAGCACAAGCTGCCGCTCGCGATTCATGCCGGCACGCAATATCGGCAGGCGCCAAGCTCGGCTGGCTGGCCGTCGCACCGCTACGAATATTACTTCGTCGAGGCGCAGGCGTTTCAGGCGCAGATTCTGAGCTTGATCTATGAGGGCGTGTTCGGCAAATTTCCGGACCTCAAGGTCGTGCTGATGGAATCCGGCGTCAGCTGGCTGCCGGCCTTCATGTGGCGCGCCAACAAGACCTGGCGCGGCGTGCGCGTCGAGGTGCCCTGGGTCGAGCGCGAGCCCGCCGCGATCGTCCGCGACAATTTTCGCGTCACCATGCAGCCGTTCGATGCGCCGGGCGATGCCAAAAGCGTCGAGGAGATCATCGACCAGATCGGCTCCGACAAGATGTTCCTGTTCGCGTCCGACTATCCGCACTGGCAGTTCGACGGTGACGATCCGATACCGCCGAACCTGCCGAAGAGCATCATCGCAAAGATGTGCGTCGATAATCCGCTGGAGACATTTCCGCGGTTGTCGATCAACTGATCCTGGAGGTTCGCATGAGTGAAGTCATCGACCGTCCGCTGCGTGACGACGAACAGCCCGCCGCGAGCCGGCTGCGCATCGTCGATTGCGACGTGCACCCGAGCCTGCATTCGCTCGACGACCTCAACGAGTTCCTGCCGAAACGCTGGCAGCGGCATCTGAAGGAATATGGCAGCCATCTTCGCACGCCCTATCTGTTCACGACGCCCTATCCGCGGTCCTCGCCATTGATCGCGCGGCGCGACGCCTGGCCGCCGACCGGAGGGCCACCCGGTTCCGACCTCGCTTTCATGCAGAAGCAGCATCTCGATCCGCTCGATGTCGAGTTCGGGATCTTGCAGGTGCTCGATCTCTTCATCTTCTCGCAGCAGAACTTGGAATTCGGCGCGGCGATTCAGCGCGCCATCAACGATTGGCAGCTGGCGTTCTGGTCGCACAGGGATCCGCGCCTGAAGGCTTCGATCCTGGTCGGGCAGGACGGCGCGGATCTCGCGATCGCCGAGATCGAGCGCTGCGCCAGAAGCGGCGAGTACATCCAGATCAACGTCTCGCCGCGCGCCAACGAGCCGCTCGGCCGCCGCCGCTACTGGCCGATCTATGAGCGCGCGCAGGCGCTGGACCTGCCGCTCGGCATCCATGTCGGCGGCTATGGCGGCCACGCGCCGACAGGCGGCGGCTGGCCGTCCTATTATGTCGAGGAGCACCAGTCCAACGCGCACACCATCGCGGCGCAGCTTGCCAGCCTTGTCATTGAGGGTGTGCTGGAGCGGTTTCCAAAGCTGAAGATCGTCTTCATCGAGGGCGGCTTCGGCTGGATCCCGTCGGCGGTGTGGCGGATGGACCAGCATTTCGAGCGGTTCCGCAGCGAGGTGCCGCATCTCAAGCGCAAGCCGTCGGAATACGTCCGCGAGCACTTCTGGTTCACGACCCAGCCGATCGACGAGCCCGATGAGGCGCGGCATCTGCGCTCGCTGATCGAATGGGTCGGCGTCGATCGCCTCCTGTTCTCGTCGGACTATCCGCACTGGGATTTCGACGATCCGCGCTTCGCCTTCAAGACACCGCTGACGGAGGCCGAGCGGACAAAGATCTTCAGCACCAATGCGCGTGCGGTCTACAAGTTCTGATCAACATGGCCCGTCACATTGTCGCGCGAACGACCGAGATCCCGCCCGGCGGCAACAAGGTCGTCGACGTCGCGGGCCGCGATATCGTCGTGTTCCATGTCAATGGCGAGTTCTTTGCGCTGCTGAACCGCTGTCCGCATGAAGGCGCACCGCTGGAGAAGGCCGCTTGCGTGGCGCGGCTGACCTCGCCTGAGCCCGGCGTCTATGAGCGCTCTCGGGTCGGGGAGATGCTGCGCTGTCCCTGGCACGGCTGGGAATTCGACATGCGCAACGGCCAGTCCTGGTTCGATCCGAAGCGCGTCAGGATCCGGTCATATCCGGTCGCGGTGGAACGCGGCGACGAATTGCAGAAAGGCCCGTATGTCGCCGAGACGTTTCCGGTGCATGTCGAGGATAGTTATGTGATTGTCGAGGTCTGAGCCGGCATTGCCGATTGAGATTCCACCGCAGGTGCGATATGGCTCTCGCGCTTTCTAAAGGCGGAGACGAGCTTTGTCGAAACAATCCCTGCGTGAGGAGGCCGAGCGCCTGATCCGCGAGTCGATGGAAAAGAAGACCATCGTCGTCAAGCACGGCACGACCCGCATCGAGGCCGTCTGCGGCAAGTGCGGCGCGCCGAACCGGGTTCAGGCGGAAAAAGGCCAGAGCCGCGTCAAGTTCGCCTGCAAGAATTGCGGGCACCAGCAAGAGACGCTGTAAAGCGCTCAGGCCGACCGGCGCCGGCCGGCGCGTTTGGTCGCCCTCAGGATCGCCGACCCTGCCTTCAGGCCGGACTGCAACGCGCCCTCCATGTAGCCGTAATAGGCAAAGCAGGTGTGCTCGCCGGCAAAATACATCCGCTTGTGAAATGCGCTGTTGAGCAGCGGCCCGGCGCGCGTGACTTCGCCGGGCGCGGGACAGGAATAGCCGGCACCGGTCCAGGGATCGGCGGGCCACGCAATGAAGTCCGGCGGCTGGGACAGATTGTCTTCATAGCCGCGATAGACCTGGCCGATCCGCGACGCATAAAAGGCATCGACGGCGGTCTTGCCGCCGCGCTCCCATTGTCGAATGGCCTGCTGCGCCGGTTTGCTGCCGGCGAACAGGCTGAGCTCGACCTCGCGGCCGCGCGGCGCGATCTGATTGTCGGTGCCTTCCCATGTGACGCCAAAGCGGCTCGAGGTCGCGGCCGGCGCCAGCCCATGGTCGATCCAGAAACGTCGCTTGACCGGACTGAGGTATTTCACGGCCGTCCCCATCGAGATGTAATGGTCGGGCGTGAGTTGCGGCGTGATCTCGATCTTGGCAAAGCGTCCGCCCGGCCACAGGCTCGGCGGAATCGCAAGCACGACGTAATCGGCGAGATGGGAAGCAGCCCCCTCCGGCGTGATCGTCACGCCCTCCTTGTCGATGTCGATCGCGACGACGGGCGAGGACAGATGGACCACTCCTCCGACCTTCCTGATTTCCTCGGCGAGGTGCTCGGCCAGCGACTGATTGCCCTCCGAGCAGCGTAGCGTCTCGGTCTGGGTGAAGTAGGCGGCCGGGTGTCCCTTGAGTGCGCCGCCATGGACCACCGCGAAATTGGCGAGCAGGCTTTGTCGCTCGACGGGCTGGCCCGCGTCGTTGCTGAACTGCTCCTTCATTGCGAGCCTGGCGAGACGCGAGCTAGGTTCGTCCCGAATCCAGTCCGCCATGGATTGCCAGTCCAGCGCGTCGGCGTCGGACGTGAGCCAGGGCGCATGCTTGTGCACGTGCCGCGCGCGCCTTGCCATCCGCCCGAAGGCCGCCTCCATCTGCTCGAACAGGGTCTGGAGCGCGAACGGGTTCGAGATCTTTCGACCGTCGAGATAGATCGGCATATCGAGATCGAGCGCGTCGAAATTCGAGTCCAGCGTGAACAGCGAGAGTCCCAGCCGGAACTGGCGTGCCAGGGCCAGCCACAGCGGATGATTGTAGCCGATCAGCTCGCCGCCCGCTTCGACCACGCCGCTCGACTTGTTCTTGCTCCAGACACGGCCGCCGACGCGTTCGCGCGCCTCGAAAATCGTCACGTCGCAGCAATGAGCGAGCGTGTAGCCGGCCATCAGGCCGCCGAGTCCCGCTCCGACGATCGTGACACGCGGCCGTCGTACCGCCCGCGCAGGGCGTGGCATGTCGCGGGGAGGTGTGGCCGCCGTGACGACCATTGCGTTGGCGAGGGTCGAGCTGACGAGCTTCTGACGGTCGAAGCCGATGAACTTCCTGCCGTAACGGCGATTGAGCCGTGCGAAAATCGAGCGCATGATCGAAATCCTCGGATTGAAATCAAAAATCGAAAAACAATCTCGGACGGTCGAGGACCGGTCTCAAGCGAGCGGCGAAAGTCGCCGGGCGGGCCTCAGATTTGACGGGTCCGGGGATCGACGATAACCTGCAACCTTTGGTCGTGTCGAGGGCGGGGGCCCGGCTATGGCATCAAAGGCTAAGGCGCGTACCGGCCGCAGGGCGGCCACCAATCGCAAGGCAGCAAAGCGTGACGACAAGACCGGATCGGCAGGCGCGGCAAAGCGCCCTGTCGTTGTCTCCGGCAGCGCGCGCCCACCCACGGCGGGGGCCAGGCGTCTGCGCGACGAGAATCCGCGTCAGCATGTCGAGATCACGCTGACATTGCGTGGACCCAAGTTGCCGGACGCCGACAAGCTCGGAGGTCGAGCGCTGTCGCGAGCCCGGTTCAGGGCACGGTACAGCGCCTCGAAGAGCGACGCCGACAAGGTGTCACAGGTCCTGCGCAAATTCGGCCTCAAGGTCGTGGATGTGTCGCTTGAGACGCGCAGCATGCGCGTGAGCGGGACTGTCGCGCAGATGGAGAAGGCGTTTCAGCCGCGCCTCGGCGTCTATTGGAGCGAGGATCAGGGGCAATTCCGCGATCGGGAGGACGACTACAAGATTCCCGCTTCGCTGAAGAAGATCGTCACTGCGTTGATCGGATTCGGCCAGCGGCGTGTCATGTGGCGGAGCAGGGCGAGGATCGGTGCCGGCTTGACGCCGCTCAGCCCGTCTTCGCTGGAAGCGCTGTATCATTTTCCGCCTGGGGACGGCGCCGGACAGAAGATCGCAATTGCCGAGTTCGGTGGCGGCTATTTTGCCGGGGACCTCGCACTCCACTGCAAGACATTCGGTCGCAAGAGGCCCAAGGTTGAGATCGTCTCGATCAACTGGCCGGTACGCAACCGCAGGCAAATCGAGCAATTGCCAAAGGACGATCGTCAGGACGCACTCGACGATACCGGCGAAGTGATGATGGACGTCGAGGTGGCTGCAGGCCTGGCTCCCGGTGCCAAGCTGTCCGTCTATTTTGCGACTTTCGATCAGAAAGGCTGGGTCGATTTATTGAACCGCGTCATCAAGGACAGGCCGGTGGCACTGTCGGTGAGCTGGGGGTCTGCAGAGGATTCCAGTGATTGGTCGCCCGCGGCACGTACGGCCATCAACGAGCGGCTCCAGGCGGCTGCCGCGCTGGGCATCACGATCTGCGGCGCCTCGGGCGACGATGGCGCCGGCGACGAGGAGACGGACGGCGCTGCCCATGTGGACTTTCCGAGCTGCAGCCCGTTCGTTCTCGCGGTCGGCGGCACGATGATCATGCGGCTCGGCGGTGAGGTCACGGAGCAAGTGTGGTGGGAGACGCCGGGGCGGCGCATGAAAGCAGGAGGAGGGGCAACGGGTGGAGGCGTCAGTGAGGTATTTCGTCGTCCTGCGTGGCAGCGCGGAATCGATATTGCTTCCCTGAACGGCTCCGGTCATTGGGGGCGCATCGTGCCTGATATTGCGGCGCTTGCCGGCCCACCCGGCTACGCGATGATCTTCCGCGGCAAGCCGGATTATGGCGGCGGGACCAGCGCGTCTGCGCCGCTCCTGGCTGCGCTCATCGCGCGCGTCAATGCGCTTCTGCCGTCGGAGAAGCGGCAGCGCTTCCTCGCTCCATTGCTCTATCGCAAATCGCCGCTTGGCCGGCCGATAGGAGATCTTGTCTGCTACGACATCACCATCGGCCACAACGCGTCCAAGCCAAAGCCCGGCGTCGGATACGAAGCGCGGCGCGGGTTCGATGCGGTGTCCGGCTGGGGCGCGCCGATCGGCACCGCGCTCCTGCTTGCGCTGAGCTGATCGTCTCGGTTAGCTCCGATCGACGAACTTCTTGAACGCATCCGCGTAATCCGGATGCCAGCGCGACAGCGGCGGCCGGTTCTCGACGATATCGCCGGCGGCCCAGAGCAGGCGCTTCTCGTCGAGCGCGCGCGGCACGTCGTTGTCCGGGCAGAGGATGTAGAAGTCGCCGGCCTCGAGTCGCGCAAGCATGAAATCGACCGTCTGCTCCGGTGTCCACGCGCCGGCCGGCTTTTCGGTGCGACCCTTCGCGGTGAGCCCGGTAAACACGAAGCCGGGAATCAGCAGATGCGCGGTGACGTGGCAATCCCTGGTGTTGCGCAGCTCATGCTGGAGCGCTTCGGTAAATGCCTTCACGGCGGCCTTAGAGACGTTGTAGGCGGGATCGCCGGGCGGGGTGGTGATGCCCTGCTTGGAGCCGGTGTTGATGATCAGGCCGGCCTTGCCGCGCGCGATCATAGCGGGCGCGAAGATGCGCGCGCCGTTGATGATGCCCCACATGTTGACGGCAATGATGCGCTGCCAATTGTCTGATAGGCCGAACAATGTGCTGCCCGGCTGGATGCCGGCATTGTTCATCAACAGGTCCGTGCCGCCGAAATGCGCGCCCACGGCGCGTTCCAGTTCCGTCACGCTTTCAATACGGCTGACGTCCACCGCGGACGTCATCACATTCGCGGTCCCCGCGATCGATGACAGTTTTGTTGCGGCCTCTGCCAGCCGTCCCTCGTCGACGTCGGCGATGCATACCTTCATGCCGGCGCGCGCAAACGCTGTTGCCGCCGCAAGACCGATGCCGGAGGCACCCCCGGTGATCACGGCGACATTGCCCTTGGCGATGACAGGATGCGGCATGGCTATTCTCCGGGAAGGGGCGTTGCGCTCGGTCGAGCTATAACATGGCGCTCGCGCGACCCTGCACAAGTCGGCATGGCAGGGCTTCGTTCTACGCCGACTTTACGCCCTTCCGGCGCCGCTGTATTCTGTTTGACCTAACGGTCCCGCCCAGATCGAACCCAATCAATCACCTACCTAGGGAGTGCAGCCATGGCTGTGTCGCAGGCTATTCCGATCACGCGCCATCCGTTCGCCAACGGGTCCTACAAGCAGATGCTGATCGACGGGAAGTGGGTGGATGCCGCGTCCGGCAAGCGCTTCGAGACCCACAATCCCGCGACTGGGGAACTGCTCGCGACCGTTGCCGAGGGCGACAAGGAAGACATCGACCGTGCGGTCGCCGCCGCCCGCCGTGCCTTCGAGGGTCCCTGGAGCAAGGTCAAGCCGTTCGAGCGGCAGAACCTGCTGCTCAAGCTCGCCGATCTTGTCGAGAAGAATTTCGACGAATTGTCGCAGCTCGACACACTCGACATGGGCGCACCGCTCAGCCGCACCCGCGCCTATCGCCTGCGCGCGGTCGGCATGCTGCGCTACTACGCCGGCCAGACCACCGCGATCCACGGCGAGACCATCGAGAACTCGCTGCCCGGCGAGATCTTCTCCTACACGCTGAAGGAGCCGGTCGGTGTCGTCGGCGCCATCATTCCCTGGAACGGCCCGCTCACCGCGACGCTCTGGAAGATTGGCCCGGCGATCGCGACCGGCTGCACCGTGGTGCTCAAGCCTGCCGAAGAAGCGCCGCTGACCTCGCTGCGCATCGCCGAGCTCGCGATGGAAGCCGGCATTCCACCCGGCGTCGTCAACGTCGTCCCCGGCTATGGCGAGACCGCGGGTGCTGCGCTGGCCTCGCATCATGACGTCGACAAGGTTGCCTTCACCGGCTCGCATGTCACGGGTCAGTCGATCATCCGTGCCTCGGCCGGCAACCTCAAGCGCGTGTCGCTCGAGCTCGGCGGCAAGTCGCCGGACATCGTGTTTGCCGACGCCGACCTCGATGCCGCCGTGCCGGGTGCCGCGATGGCGGTGTTCGCCAACTCCGGCCAGATCTGCAGCGCCGGTACGCGGCTGTTCGTCGAGCAGTCGATCTACGAGGAATTCGTCGGCCGTGTCGCCGAATTCGGCAAGAAGCTGCAGGTCGGCAACGGCCTCGATCCGAACACCCAGATCGGCCCGCTGGTCTCCGAGCAACAGCTTGAGCGCGTCACCGGTTATCTCGACATCGGCCAGAAGGAAGGCGCGCGAGCACTTGCCGGCGGCGGCCGCGTCACCGAAGGTGCGTTGTCGAAGGGCTTTTTCGTCTCGCCGACGGTGTTCGCGGGCGTCCAGGACAACATGCGCATCGCGCAGGAGGAGATCTTTGGTCCGGTCATCTCCGCGATCGCGTTCAAGGACATGGACGAGCTGGTCAAGCGCGCCAACAACACCACGTTCGGACTCGGCTCGGGCCTGTGGACGCGGGACGTCACCAAGGCGCATGCGGTCGCGAAACGCTTGCGCGCCGGCTCGGTGTGGGTCAATTGCTATCAGGCGATGGACCCCGCCGTGCCGTTCGGCGGCTATAAGATGAGCGGCTACGGCCGCGAGTCCGGCAAGCAGCACGTCGAGGAATATCTCAACGTGAAGGCCGTCTGGATCAAGACGGCGTAACATCTGTCCTCTGCCGCGTTCCGCGCTGGGGAATATCTGCTTTTAGAGGGGGCGGCGCCTTTTTCCGGCGGCCGCCCTCGCTATATGATCCGCATCCTTTCAAAGACATCCGGGGCCCACATGAAATTCGAGGCGTTGTTTAGACCGTTGCAGGTCGGTCCGTACAAGCTCGCGCATCGCGTCGCGATGGCGCCGCTGACGCGCATGCGCGCCGAGCGCGAGAGCTTTTCGCCGCGGCCGCTCAATGCCGAATATTACGGCCAGCGCGCCACGCCGGGCGGTCTGCTGATCGCTGAAGCGTCGCCCGTGCTCTCGCACGGCCGCGGCAATCCGGCGACGCCCGGCATCTATTCGGAGGCGCAGATTGCCGGCTGGCGCAAGGTGACGGATGCCGTGCACGCCAAGGGCGGCATCATCTTCCTCCAGCTCTGGCATGTCGGCCGCGTCTCGCATTCGACCTATCATGGTGGTGCGCTGCCGGTCTCGGCCTCGGCGATCGCGATCAAGGCCGAAGGCATGAAGGCGATGACTGCCGACGGCAAGCTCGCCGACTACGAGACGCCGCGCACGCTGGAGACGGAAGAGGTCAAGGGCATCGTCGAGGCTTTTAGGCAGGCCGCGAAGAACGCGCTCGCCGCCGGTTTCGACGGCGTCGAGATCCACGGCGCCAACGGCTATCTGCTCGAGCAGTTCTTGCAGTCGCGCAGCAACCAGCGCACCGATCAATACGGCGGCCCGATCGAGAACCGCGCACGGCTTCTGATGGACGTCACGCAGGCCGCGATCGAGATCTGGGGCGCCAACCGCGTCGGCGTGCGACTGTCGCCGCACGGCATCGCCAACGATTCCGGCGAGCCCGATCCGATGCCGCTCTACACCCACGTGGTGAAGGCGCTCGACAAGCTCGGCCTTGCCTATCTGCACTTCATCGAGCCGCGCTCCAGTGGCGCGGGCCGTGCCGATGTTCACTGGGAGAACGTGCCGTCAGCCATGGTGCTGTTCCGCCCGCACTACAGCGGCGTGCTGATGACCGCCGGCGGCTTCACCGGCGAGACTGCGAATGCCGCGATCGCCGACGGTCACGCCGACATCATCGCATTCGGCCGCATCTTCATCTCCAACCCCGATCTGCCGCGGCGGCTCGAGCACGACCACCCGATCACCCCGTACAACCGCGCGACCTTCTATGGCGGCGAGGAGAAGGGGTACACGGACTATCCTGTTTATGACGAGCTGGCGCCGGCCTAGGCTCTTTCCGTCATTCCGGGGCGATGCGGAGCATCGAACCCGGAATCCATTTCACGTCCTGGCTTGCCGCTCGATGGATTCCGGGCCCGCGCCTTTCGGCGCGTCCCGGAATGACGAGCTTGATTTGTCACGCGATCGCACCACAAACTCCGTCATTGCGAGCGCAGCGAAGCAATCCAGAGTCTTTCCGCAGAGGCGGTCTGGATTGCTTCGTCGCAAGTGCTCCTCGCAATGACGCCGGAGAGAGACAATGGCCAAAGCCGCAGTTGCCGCAGGAATCGCCACCGGCCAATGCCTCTGCGGCCAGGTCACCTTCGAGATCGACGTCCCCGCGCGCTGGGCCTGGCACGATCACTCTGCCAATAGCCGCCGCGCCCATGGCGCGGCCTACGCCACCTATGTCGGCAGCTGGAAGAAGCGCTTTCGCATCACTTCGGGCAAGACCGCTCTCACCCGCTACGAGGACAAGGCGACCAAGACCGCGCGCAGCTTCTGCGCCCATTGCGGCACGCCGATCGCCTATGAGCGCCCCCGCGGCCCGCACATGGTCAACATTCCCCGTGCGCTGTTCAAGGAGCGCACCGGACGCCAGCCACTCTATCACATCGCCATCGAGGAGCTGCAGGAATGGGCCTATACCGGCGAGCCGCTGGTGCCGCTGAAGGGTTTTCCGGGCGTGGTCTGGCAGCGCTCAAAAAAGAAGAAGCGCGCTAGCGGCGAGGACCCGTTCGAATTGGGGCGCGAGGAGGCGCTTTAGCCTTCGCGTTGGCCGCCGCCGTGCGCGGCGCAGCCTTCCTCGCTGGCGGCTTGGTCGGCATCGTCGCCACGAAATCGAGCGCGCGCTTCACCCAGAGCTTGAGCCTGACATCGGTTCGCGTGCCCTCATCAGAGACCCGCACGAACCCGGTCATGATGCGCCCGCGCATTTCCATCGGACTCGTGTGTGGCTCCTTCAGCATCCGCGCATGTGCCTCGGGGCCGACGCGAAACAGCATGCCGCCGCGGCCGCTGATGGTGCAGCACATGACGTTGTCCACCATGAAACAAAGCCCGCCCATCATCTTCTTCTCCGCGACGTGGCGTTGGCCCGCCAGCAACCTGCGAACCCGTGCGGCGGTGCCTTCGTCGTAGGCCATGACGGTCCCTCCGGCTTCGACCTATCTTTCCAGCTTCTCCTCGCGCGCGCAAGGCAGCCATGAGCGCGCTTCCTTGCGCGCATCCTCCGACTTCGGTCATCATGCGGCTCCCCCCGCGGCAACGCCTGCGAGGCCTGGAGGAAACATGAAGAATAAGATCACCGGCCGTTCCGCCTTTCTCGCGTTGCTCAAGGACGAGGGCATCACGCATCTGTTCGGCAATCCCGGCACCACCGAGTTGCCGATCATGCATGCGCTGAAGGAACATCTCGATCTCACCTATGTGATGGCGATGCAGGAGAGCCTGGTGGTGGCGATCGCGGACGGTTACAGCCGCGCCTCCGGCAAGCTCGTCGCCTGCAACGTCCATGTCGCGCCTGGCCTCGGCAACGCGATGGGCTCGCTCTACAACGCCCAGTTCACGGGCACGCCGATGATCCTGACTGCGGGCCAGCAGGAGCAGGGCCACGGGCTGATGGAGCCGGTGCTCTACGGCCCGCTGGTGCGCATGGCCGAGCCGCTGGTGAAATGGGCGGTCGAGGTGACGCGGCTGGAGGATTTGCCGCGCATCGTGCGCCGCGCCGCCAAGGTCGCGATGACGCCGCCGACCGGACCGGTGTTCATCTCGCTGCCGGGCGATATCCTGAACAGCGAGGCCGGCATTGATCTCGGCCGCTCCACCCGCATCGACGCGCGCACCAAACCGTCGGATGAGGCGCTCAGGGCTTTTGCTGCACGCCTGCTGAAGGCCGAGCACCCGGTGATCGTCACCATGGACGAGGTCGTCAAGAGCGATGCGTTGAAGGAGGCAGCCGAACTTGCCGAACTGCTCGGCGCTGCCGCCTATCAATCCTCGACGCCCTATGGCTCGCACTTCCTTTCGGAGAGCCCAAGCTTCGTCGGTGCGCTGGCCCGCGTGCAGAAGGTCGCGCGCGATATGCTCGCGCCCTACGATCTCCTGGTCGCGCTCGGCGGCGATCCCCTGCGGATGTCGGTCTATAGCGAGGTCGATGCGCTGCCTGACGGACTCGGCATTGTGCAGGTCGGTCTCGCCGATTGGGAGATCGCCAAGAACTACGGCGCCGAGATCGCGCTGAAGGCGGATGTGAAGGAGACGCTGCGCGCGCTGATCCCGGTGCTGAAGGAGATGGGTAGTGCCGCATTGGCGCAACGCGCAAAACAGCGGCTCGCCGAGCTTGCGCCGAAGAACTGGAGCGCGCGCCGCGCTGCGCTGGTCGAGCAGATCGGCAAGAGCGCCGGTCGCGCGCCGATCGATCCCGACTATCTGGTGCTGCAAATGGTCGAAGCCATGCCGGACCATGCGATCCTGGTCGACGAAGGCCTCACCTCCGGCCGCCAGATCACGGCGCTGCGTCCGCACCGCGATCGCTATGACTATCACGGTCTCGCCTCGGGCGGCATCGGCTGGGGCCTGCCGGCCTCGGTCGGTGCCAGCATCGCCAATCCGGATCGGCCCGTCGTGTGCTTCTCCGGCGACGGCAGCGCGATGTATTCGATCCAGGCGCTGTGGACGGCCGCACATCACAAGCTGCCGCTCAACGTCGTCATCGCCAACAATGGCGGCTATCGCATCATCAAGCAGCGCCTGCTCGCCTTCCATGGCGACGACAATTATGTCGGCATGGACTTTGTCGATCCGCCCGTGGATTTCGCCGGCGTGGCGAAGGCACTCGGCTGCGAGGCGATCAAGCTCAGCGATCCCCGCGAGCTGAAGGCAACGCTGGCATCGGCGTTTGGCCGGCCCGGAACGAAGCTGATCGAGGTGATGGTGGACGGGAAGGTGTAGGGCGACCCCGGGCCTACCCCTTTGTCCCCACCCGATATCCCGCCGCCGGATGCGGCGCGTCGAGCCTCGCGCGGCCGCCGCCGAACAGCTTCTCCCGCAGCGTGCCCTCGGCATATTCCGGCTTGTACCGTCCGCGCCTGGTCAGCTCCGGCACCAGCATGTCGGCGATGTCCTCGAAATCGCCGGGCGAGATCGCAAACGCGACATTGAGGCCGTCGACGTCGGTCTTCTCGAACCAATCCTCGATCTTGTCAGCAACGCTCTCCGGCGTGCCGACCACGACCGGGCCGGCGCCGCCGATGCCGACATGCTCGATGACGTCGCGCACGGTCCAGACGCGGTCGGGGTCGCCGCGGGTGACGTTGTCGAGTGCGCTGCGACCGGCATCGTTTTGAACGTGCCGGACCTGCTGGTCGAGCTCGTAGCCGGAGAAGTCGATGCCGGTCCATCCCGACATCAGCGCGAGCGCGCCTTCGGGATTGATATGCGACCGGTAGTCGGCGTATTTCGCCGCGGCTTCGGCTTCGGTATTGCCGAGGATGATCGTCATCATGTTGAACATGAGGATCTCTGCCGGGTTGCGGCCGAGCGCTGCGGCCTCCTGGCGGATCGCCGAGACGCGCGGTGCAATGATCTTGGCCGAGGGTCCCGACATGAACACGCATTCGGCATGCTTGGCCGCGAACTGCCGCCCGCGCGGCGAGGTGCCGGCCTGGTACAGCACCGGCGTGCGCTGCGGCGACGGCTCGCTGAGGTGAATGGTGTTGTTGATGCGGTAATTCGCACTCTCATGATTAACGCGATGAACTTTTGTGGGATCGGTGAAGATGCCGCGCTTGCGGTCCCGCAGCATCGCGCCGTCCTCCCAGCTTCCTTCCCAGAGCTTGTAGACCACTTCCATATATTCATCGGCGATGTCGTAGCGGTCGTCATGCCCGGCCTGCTTGTCCTTGCCGGCGCCGCGCGCGGCGCTGTCGAGATAGCCGGTGACGACGTTCCAGCCGATCCGACCCTCGGTCAGATGGTCGAGCGTCGACATCCGCCGCGCGAACGGGTAGGGCGGCTCGAACGAGAGATTGCTGGTGACGCCGAATCCCAGGTTCTTGGTGACCGCGGCCATCGCCGAGAGCAGAAGCAGCGGCTCGTTCGACGGCGTCTGCGCCGCATTGCGCAAGGCTGCGTCGGGGCTGTTGCCATAGACATCGTAGACGCCGAGCACGTCGGCCAGGAACAGTCCGTCGAAACGGCCGCGTTCCAGCGTCTTGGCGAGATCGATCCAGTAGGGCAGGCGGTTATATTCGGCGGTGCGGTCGCGCGGATGGGTCCACAGGCCCGGTGATTGATGCGCGACGCAATTCATCGCAAAGGCGTTGAGCCTGATCTGCTTGGCCATATGGTCTCCCGGCGCCCTGTACTGAGCGCTCTTCGAATGATAGATGTGCGCCCCAACTTGGCGAAGTTCTTGCATATATCGCGACCTTGGCAAGGCCAAAATCAGCAGCGCTGCCGCCCTTGGCAAGCCAATCTCAAGAGAGCAAGAAGCAAATCCCAAGAGCGATCCAAGCCCCGCCACTTCCGAGCGCCAGTGTAGCCCGCTAAGCTCGCCCGCCTCGAGACCTTGAAAAAGCAAGTCATGACCAGAGCCGACGCCATCGCCCGCGCCCGCGACGATTTCAAATCCGGTGGGTTCCTCGCCGAACTCGATCGTCGCGTCGGCTTCAAGACCGAAAGCCAGAATCCGTCGCGCGGCCCCGAGCTGCGCGCCTATCTGGAGCAGGAGATGCAACCGGCTTTTGCCGCGCTCGACTTCACCAGCCGCATCGTCGAATCCCCCAGCGGCAGGGCACCGTTCCTGTTCGCCGAGCATATCGAGAGCACGTCGCTGCCGACCGTGCTGATCTATGGCCATGGCGACGTCGTCGACGGCATGGAGGGCGAGTGGCGCGATGGCCGCGATCCCTGGCGCACGACGGTTGTGGGCACGCGCCTCTACGGCCGCGGCACCGCCGACAACAAGGGCCAGCACAGCATCAACATGGCGGCGCTCCGTGCGGTGCGCGAGGCGCGCGGCGGCAGGCTCGGCTTCAATGCAAAATTCATCGTCGAGATGGGCGAGGAGATCGGCTCGCCCGATCTCGGCAAGATCTGCGACCTCAACCGCGACGCGCTCAAGGCCGATCTGTTCATGGCCTCCGATGGGCCGCGGCTGTCGGCGGATCGGCCGACGCTGTTTCTGGGCTGCCGTGGCGGCATCCGCATCCATCTCGACGTGAACCTGCGCGACGGCGGCCATCATTCCGGCAATTGGGGTGGCGTGCTTGCCAACCCCGCGACCATCCTGGTCAATGCGATTTCGACGCTGGTCGACGGCCACGGCCGGCTTCAGCTCGACGCGCTGAAGCCCCCGCGGCTCACTAACCAGATCCGCAGCTATCTTGCTGATGTGCAGGTGGTGCCGACCGAGGACGAGCCCGCGCTTGCGGAGAACTGGGGTGAGGACGGTCTATCCGCGGCCGAACGGCTCTATGCCTGGAACACGCTGGAGGTGCTGGCGGTGTCGTCGGGCAATATCGAGAAGCCGGCGAACGCCATTCCCGGCCACGCCAATGCCGTGCTGCAGCTGCGTTTCGTGGTCGGCACAAGGGTCGATGGCCTGATCGACGCCATCCGCGGCCATCTGGTTGCAAAGGGCTTTCCGATGGTCGAGGTGCGGGCGGCCCAGAGCTTTGCTGCCTCGCGCACCGATTTCGACAGCCCCTGGATCAAATGGGCGGCGGATTCAGTCCAAAACACCACCGGCAAGGTGCCGGCCGTGCTGCCGAACTTCGGCGGCTCGCTGCCGAACGACGTATTTTCCGAGATTCTGGGCCTGCCGACGATCTGGGTCCCGCACTCCTATCCCGGCTGCTCCCAGCATGCGCCCAATGAGCACATCCTGCTGCCATTGACCGAAGAGGCCTTGACGGTGATGGCCGGGCTGTTCTGGGATCTCGGGGAATTGCCAAAGCCGCTGACCCGAGGCCAATTAACCTGAGCCGGCATCCAGCCGAAAGTCACATTCTAATCCGGGCCGAGATGTGCTTGCATCCGGCCGCATCATCCTGAAAGGGGAGAAAAAGTGAAACATTTCCGTTACATCGGCCTTGCGCTCGCTGCGACCTTCGTCGTCAGCCAGGCCGGCGCCGAAGAGCTGACCGGCACGCTGAAGAACATCAAGGACACCGGCGCCATCACGCTCGGCTTCCGCGATTCCTCGATCCCGTTCTCCTATCTCGACGACAATCAGAAGCCCGTCGGGTTCGCGATGGATATCTGCTACAAGATCGTCGATGCCGTGAAGAAGGAGCTCAAGCTCGACAAGCTCGAGGTGAAGCTCAATCCGGTCACCTCGGCGACCCGTATCCCGCTGATGGCCAACGGCACCATCGACCTCGAATGCGGCTCCACCACCAACAATGCCGAGCGCCAGAAGCAGGTCGCCTTCACCAACACCCATTATCTGACCGCCAGCCGCTATGTCTTCAAGAAGTCGAGCGGGCTGAAGTCGATCGACGATCTCAAGGGCAAGACGGTGGTCTCCACCGCCGGCACCACCAACATCAAGCAGCTCACCGAGGCCAATGTCGCGAAGGGACTGGGTGCCAATATCATCCCGGCCAAGGACCATGCCGAGGCCTTCCTGATGGTCGAAACCGACCGCGCGGTCGCCTTCGTGATGGACGACGTTCTGCTCGCGAGCCTGGTTGCCGGCTCGAAGTCGCCGGATGACTACGTCATCTCCAAGGATGCGTTCTCCAAGCCCGAGCCCTACGGCATCATGCTGCGCAAGGACGATGCGCCGTTCAAGAAGGTGGTCGATGCGGCGACCGCTGCGGTCTACACCTCCGGCGAGGCCCAGAAGATCTACGACAAGTGGTTCACCGCCAAGATCCCGCCGAAGGGCCTCAACCTCAACACGCCGATCTCGGCCGAGCTGAAGAACGAATTTGCCAAGCCTTCGGACTCACCGAACCCGGACGACTATAAGTAGGATGCTATTTGCCTCTCCCCGCTTGCGGGGAGAGGCCGGATTCAAGCGCAGCTTGAGTTCCGGGTGAGGGGGACTCTCCACGAGTCCGACTATCACCTCCCTCGCGGAGAGCCCCCCTCACCCTAACCCTCTCCCCGCAAGCGGGGAGAGGGAATTCCGCAGGAGAGTGGCCGGACATTTGCATACACGGCCAAGACCTATTTTCGAGACCTACTCAAGACGCCTGTGATTGGCGCGTTCGCGCGGGGGACACGTGAACTACCACTGGAACTGGGGAATTTTCTTCGAGCCGAACCCGATGGGGACCGGCACCTATCTCGACATGCTGCTGTCGGGACTGGTGCTGACCCTGAAGACGGCGGTGCTCGCCTGGATCATCGCGCTGGTCTTCGGCTCGATCGTCGGCGTCATGCGGACGCTGCCGTCCAAGGCCGCCGGCTGGTTCGGCTTCTGCTGGGTTGAGTTCTTTCGCAACATGCCGCTGCTGGTGCAGCTGTTCCTGTGGTACTTCGTACTGCCGGAATTGTTGCCGAAGTCGACCGGCACCTGGCTGAAGCAACTGCCGAACGCGCCGTTCTGGACGGCGGCCATCGGCATCGGATTTTTCATGTCAGCCCGCGTCGCGATACAATTGCAGGCCGGCATCGGCTCGCTGCCGCGCGGTCAAAAGATGGCGGCAACGGCGCTCGGTCTCACGACCTTTCAGGGCTATCGATATATCCTGCTGCCGATGGCATTCCGCATCATCCTGCCGCCGCTGACCTCGGAGTTCCTCAACACCATCAAGAACACGGCGGTCGCCATCACCATCGGTCTGCTCGAGCTGACCGGCCAGGCGCGCTCGATGCAGGAGTTCTCTTTTCAGGTGTTCGAGGCCTTTACCGCTGCAACGCTCCTCTACCTCCTCGTCAACGCCGTCGTCGTGACAGCGATGCGCTTCCTCGAGCGCTGGGTCGCGATCCCCGGCTACATCACGGGGAAATAGCGCCATGTTCAGCAATTTTGATTTCGGGGTTGTCATCCGTGCGTTGCCCTATCTGTTCTATGAGGGCATGTCGTTCACGCTGATGCTGACGGGCCTCGCAGCACTTGGCGGCCTCGTCTTCGGCACCGCGATCGCGCTGATGCGGCTGTCCGGGTACAAGACGCTCGGCCGCATCGCCGGCGTCTATGTCGACTTCATGCGCTCGCTGCCGCTGGTGCTGGTGATCTTCTGGTTCTACTTCCTGGTGCCTTATATCGGACAATGGGTGACCGGTGCCTCGCGCCCGATCAGCGTCGGCGCGTTCGCTTCCTCGCTCATCACCTTCGTCATGTTCGAGGCGGCATATTTCTCCGAGATCATGCGCGCCGGCATCCAGTCGATCTCGCGGGGACAGCCGGCCGCGGCCAACGCGCTTGGCCTGACCTACGCCCAGACCATGCGCTACGTCGTGCTGCCGCAGGCGTTCCGCAACATGCTGCCGGTGCTGATCACGCAGACCATCGTGCTGTTCCAGGACACCTCGCTGGTCTACGTGTTGTCGATCACCGATTTCCTCGGTGCGGCCAGCAAGGTCGCGCAACGCGACGGCCGTCTGGTCGAGATGTACCTGTTCGCCGCCGTCGTCTACTTCACCATTTCCTGTATCGCGTCCTTTGGCGTGCGCCGTCTTCAGGCGCGCATCGCCATCATCCGCTAGAGCAAGTCGGTCATGATCGAAATCAGCCACGTCAACAAATGGTACAGCCCGACCTTCCAGGTGCTGACCGATTGCACCACCAGCGTCACCAAGGGCGAGGTCGTCGTGGTCTGCGGACCCTCCGGCTCGGGCAAGTCGACGCTGATCAAATGCGTCAACGCGCTGGAGCCGTTCCAGGAAGGCGACATCAGCGTCGACGGCACCAAGGTCAACGATCCCAAGACCAATCTGCCGAAGCTGCGCTCGCGCGTCGGCATGGTGTTCCAGCATTTCGAGCTGTTCCCGCATCTGAAGATCATCGACAATCTCTGCCTCGCCCAGCAGAAGGTTCTCGGGCGGTCGTCCGACAAGGCGGTGGCGAAGGGCATGCAGCTCCTGGACCGCGTCGGCCTGAATGAGCAGGCGCAGAAATTTCCGGCGCAGCTTTCCGGCGGTCAGCAGCAGCGTGTCGCGATCGCGCGCGCGCTCGCGATGGATCCGATCGTGATGCTGTTCGACGAGCCGACCTCGGCGCTCGACCCTGAAATGGTCAGCGAGGTGCTCGACGTCATGGTCGATCTCGCGCGCGAAGGCATGACCATGATGGTCGTGACCCACGAAATGGGCTTTGCCCGCAAGGTCGCCAACCGCGTGATCTTCATGGACCGCGGCGAGATCGTCGAGGATGCGCCGAAGGACGATTTCTTCGGCAAGACGCGCAGCGACCGCGCGCAGAAGTTCTTGTCGAAGATCTTGTCGCACTAATCTCCGCCGTCATTCCGGGATGGCCCGAAGGGCCAGGCCCGGAATCCATCGGGCCGCAGTACATGAGGTGAGATGGATCCCGGGCTCGCGCTACGCGCGCCCCGGGATGACGAAGAGCGGGGTTTATCGCGCTCACCAAATCCCCTATACAGGTCGATAAATCTCCCTTTCCCGCCAGGAGACCAGCCTTGGATTCGACCGCCTACGTCAACGGCTCATTCGTCCCGCTCTCGGACGCGAAGATCTCGGTGCTCGACCGCGGCTTCCTCTTCGCCGACGGCATCTATGAGGTCTCGGCCGTGCTCGACGGCAAGCTCGTCGACAACGCCTCGCATCTGGCGCGGCTGGAGCGCTCGGTCGGCGAGATCAGCTTGAGGCTGCCGGAGACGGTCGAGCGCATCACCGAGATCCAGAAGGAATTGATCGCCCGCAACAAGGTCGTGAACGGCCTGGTCTATCTCCAGGTCACCCGCGGCGCCGACAAGGGCCGCGACTTCGCCTTCCCCAAGGGCGACGTCAAGTCGAGCCTGGTGATGTTCACCTCCGAAAAGGACATCATCAACGCAGCTTCCGCCAAGACCGGCATCAACGTGATCACGGTGCCCGACATCCGCTGGGAGCGGCGCGACATCAAGAGCGTGGCGCTGCTGGCGCAGGTGCTGGCGAAGCAGGCGGCGGCAGAAGCTGGCGCCGGCGAGGCCTGGATGCTGCAAGACGGTTATGTCACCGAAGGTGGCTCGTCGTCAGCGTTCATTCTCACCAAGGATGACGTCATCGTCACCCGCAAGAACTCCAACGCGATCCTGCCCGGTTGCACCCGCAAGGCCGTGGTCGCGCTCGCCGAAGAGCGTCAGCTCCGCGTCGAGGAGCGTTCCTTCACTGTGGAAGAGGCACTCGCGGCGAAGGAAGCCTTTGCGACGTCGGCCTCGCTGTTTGTCCAGCCGGTGGTGGCGATCGACGGCAAAAAGGTCGGCGACGGCAAGCCCGGCCCGCTTGCCGCGCGGCTTCGCGAGATCTATGTGGAGTTCGCCAAGGCGACGGCGGTCTGAGCCACACCCACCGCCGTCGTCGCCCGCGAAGGCGGGCGATCCAGTACGCCGCGGCGGTTGTTATAGACTTCGCTGTCTCTGGAATACTGCATGCCCCGCCTTCGCGGGGCATGACAGTTGCCCGCGAGGGCGTGTCGCACCCCTACGCCACCGACGCCTTCACCTTCACCGGATGAACCGCGCGGAACGCGATCGCTAGCCTGTTCCAGGCATTGATGGCGCCGATCAGCATGGTCAGGTTCACCGTCTCTGCGTCGGAGAACTGCGCGCGGACCTCGGCGTAGACGTCGTCGGGCGCGCGCGTTTCCGCGATCAGCGTCACCGACTCGGTCCAGGCCAGCGCGGCGCGCTCGCGGTCGGTATAGAGCGGGGATTCGCGCCAGGCGTTGAGCAGATAGATGCGCTGCTCGGTCTCGCCGCGCTTGCGGGCATCCTCGGTGTGCATGTTGATGCAGAAGGCGCAGCCGTTGATCTGCGAGGCGCGGATCTTGACGAGCTCGATCAGCGATTTCTCCAGACCCGTCGACTGAATCTGCTCTTCCAGCGCCATCAGCGCCTTCATCGTGTCGGGGGCGGCCTGGTAGAAATTCATGCGGGGCTTCATGGTCGTTCTCCTTTGCTGGGTTGATTCAGTGAGTTCCGCCGGCCGAGGCCTGGCCGGGCTTCTTCAGGAAGAATACGGCGATCAGGGCCACGATCAGCGCCATGCCGAGCAGGTAGAAGGTGTCGCTAAAGGCAAAGATGTAAGCCTGCTTCTGAACGGTATGGCCGATCGCGACATAGGCGCGATGCGCTGCGTCGGCACGGTCGAGCACGCCGTGGTTGATGAAATACTGCGTGAGCTGTTCCAGCCGCATGCGGGTGGCCTGCTCGAACACCGAAACCGACTGCATCAGCACGTTGGAGTGATACTGCTCGCGCTTGGTCAGCACGGTCTGGAGCAGCGCTATGCCGACGGCGCCGCCGAGATTGCGCATCATGTTGAACAGGCCGGAGGCCGATCCCGCGTTCTCCGGCTCGATGCCGGCGGTTGCCACGGCCGACAGCGGCGCCAGCACCAGCGCCTGGCCGATGGCGCGTACGACGTTGGGCCACAACAGCTGGTCGGCGGCGTAGTCGTTGGTCATATAGATGTTCATGAAGTTTGAGCCTGCGAACAGCACGAAGCCGACGCCGATGATGATCCGCGCGTCGAACTTCTGCATCAGGCGCGGAACCAGTGGGATCAGCACGAGCTGCGGCAATCCGGTCCAGGCCAGCACTGCGCCGATCTGCTCGGCATTGTAGCCCTGGATGCGCGACAGATATTGCGGCAGGATGAACACCGAACCGTAGAGCGCGACGCCGAGCAGGAAATTGGCGAGCATGCCGAAGCCAAAATTGCGGCGGACCAGCAGGCGCAGGTTCAACAGCGGCTTCTTGACCGTGAGCTCGATGATCAGGAACGCGCCTAGCGCCACGACTGCGATGACGGACAGCTTGACGATGAAGGGCGAGCCGAACCAGTCGTCCTTGTTACCTTCCTCCAGCACGGTCTGGAGCGCGGACAGGCCGATCGCCATGGTGATGATGCCGGCCCAGTCGCCGTCCGCGAGCAACGACAGCTTCATGGGCCTGGCGTCGAGTGCGTACCAGAGCATGCCGACCATGATCGCGCCCGGCACGAGGTTGACGTAGAAAATGTACTGCCAGCCGAAATTCTCGGTGAGATAGCCGCCGATAGTCGGGCCGATCGCCGGCGCGAACGTCGCTGACAGCGCGAACAACGCAAGACCCACCGGTTGCTTGGCACGCGGCAGCAGCGTGATGATCAGCGTGAAAGCCATCGGGATCAGCACGCCGCCGGTAAAGCCTTGCACGGCGCGCAGCACGATCATCTGCGGCAGGTCCTGCGCCAGCGCACAGGCCGCGGAGAGAACCAGGAACAGGATCGCATTGGTGAGCAGATAGATCCGGATCGAGAACACCTGCGCGAGCCAGCCGGACAGCGGGATCACCACGATCTCGGCGATCAGGTAGGAGGTCGAGATCCAGCCGCCGTCGTCGATGCCGGCGCCGATCGCGCCCTGGATGTCGGCGAGCGAGGCGTTGACGATCTGGATGTTCAGCACTGCCATGAAGGCGCCGAGCGTGGCACCGATCACCGCGATCCAGGTTTTGGCAGAGACGGCCGGCGCTGCGGGAGCTGCAGCCAGAGCGGGGAGATTGGCGGCGGAAGCGGCGTTGAGCGTCGGTTGAAGCGTGCTCATGGAAGCCTCGTCTCGGTTGCAGAGACAGGATGCATTAGGCGGATGGTTTGGATAATCGGCGTCAGCCACCGTTCGGTCGCGTCGCGTTGTCGGCGACGCTCCTGATCGTCTCGCGTTCGGCCACCACGGTTGCCTTGGTGTCGACGGTCGGCACCGCCGACATGCCGGGCCGCAACAGGCCCGCGAGGCTGTGATCGTCGAGCACGATCTTCACCGGCACGCGCTGCACGATCTTGGTGAAGTTACCCGTCGCATTGTCGGGAGGCAGCAGCGCGAATTCAAGTCCGCTGGCCGGCGAAAGGCTGTCGACATGACCGTGCAGCGTGCGATTGCGAAAACTGTCGACACGCAGCTCGACCGGCTGGCCGGCGCGCACATGCGTGAGCTGGGTCTCCTTGAAATTCGCGACCACATAGACCGCATCGAGCGGCACCACTGCCATCAATTGCGTGCCGGCCTGCACGTACTGGCCGACACGCAGGCTGCGGGCGCCGACCGTGCCGTCAACCGGCGCGGTGATCTCGGTGTAGGACAGGTTCAGCTCAGCCTGGTCCGCGACCGCGCGAGCGTGATCGAGTTGCGCGGTGGCTTGGGCCCGCTGGGTGGTCAGCACATCGACCTTGCGCTGCGCGGCGACCAGGCCCGACTTGGCGTGCTGCAATTGCGCGTTGCTGGCGCGGAGCGCCGCATCGGTCTGCTGTGCGCGCTGGATCGTGCCTGAGCCCGACTTCATGAGGTCGTCGTAGCGGGCGCGCTCTTCCTGCGCGAATTTCAGATTGGCGTCGGCAGCCGTGACGTCGGCGGTGCTCTGCTCGATGATCGGCTGTTGCAGCTGGAGCTGGGCATCGAGGTTGCGAACCGAGGCTTCGGCTGCGGCGACGTCGGCGCGGGACTGGCCGAGCGCGGCCTTGAAGTCGCGGTCGTCGATCCTGGCCAGCACCTGGCCCGCTCTCACCTTTTCATTGTCGCCGACCAGCACCTGGGCGATGTAGCCCGACACCTTCGGGGCGATGATGGTGGAATCGGCCTTCACATAGGCGTCATCGGTCGATTCCAGGTAGCGGCCGGTCGTCAGGTAATCGTAGCCAAAATCGCCGGCCACAGCGACGCCAAGGGCCAGCGCCAGCCCGAGCGCCGCGCGCTTGATCGCCTGCCGGGACGGCTTCAGGCTGATTTTATCAGTAGTTTCAGCAGTATAAGCCGCGTTCGACATGACATCCTCCGGATTCCCCAGACGTCCCGTTCCGAAGGGGCGCTGTTGTCTGGGCAGAAGATGCGCTGTTCCGGCGCTTGTGATAATCCGCCAAAAAGCAAAATGATTGTCCACTCATACTGCATAATCCGAGGCGCCCCATGGACCGGCTGACTAGCCTGACCGCTTTCGTCCGGGTCGTTGATACCGGCGGGTTCTCCGCCGCCGCCCGCAAGCTCAATATGTCCACGACGATGGTCAGCAACCACATCCAGGCGCTCGAGGAGCGGCTCGGCGCGCGCCTGCTCAATCGCACCACCCGCAAAGTCAGCGTCACGGAAATCGGCAAGGCCTATTACGACCGCTGCGTCCAGATTCTGTCCGACATCGAGCAGGCCGACGACATCGCCGGCGCGTTGCAGTCGGTGCCGCGGGGCACGCTGCGGATTCATTCCGCTACGCACATGGTGCCTTTCGTGGCGGGCGTGGTGGCAAAGCTGCTGTCGACCTATCCGGACGTGAAGGTCGATCTGCGCATGGGCGAAGCCAATGTCGACCTCATCGAGGAGGGATATGACGTTGCGCTGCGCATGACCCCGCCGCCGGATTCAAGCCTGATCGTCCGCAGCCTCGCCACCTGGCGTCACGTGCTGTGCTGCTCGCACGATTATCTCGAAAAGCACGGCCGGCTGCAGCAACTCGCCGAGCTCACCGGCCACAATTGCGGCCGTCACCTCAACTATCCCTTCGGCGACGAGTGGCGCTTCTTCGATCGCAGGGGTGCGCCGGCATCGGTGCGCATCTCGGGTAGCCTTGTCACCAACAGCGGTGAAGCGCTGCGACGGATGGTGATCGAGGGCGCCGGCATCGGCCTGCTCGCAGGATTCCTGGTGAGCGACGATCTCGATGCCGGCCGACTGGTGCGCCTGCTGCCGGAATACCGGCCGGTCGAGATGTCGATGAACGCGGTTTATCCGCATCGCCATCACCTGTCGGCCAAGGTCAGGACCTTCATTGACATGCTCGTGCATCACAGCGCCGAGCAGCAGAAGCTGATCAATCCGTATTCTTAGCTGGCGCGGTGGGCAAAGGCGCCCTTGCGCCGTGCCCACCACCTTTCGTCATTGCGAGCGAAGCGAAGCAATCCAGAATCTTTCCGCAGTAAGACTCTGGATTGCTTCGTCGCAAGCGCTCCTCGCAATGACGAGGGTCTTTGGTCTAGGCAAGAAGCTACGATCGCGTCAACGCGGCGCGGGAAGCCGCCCAAACACGGCATCGAGCGCGATGCCGATGGCGAGCAGCCGTTTGTCGCTGCCCGCGGGGCCGTCGAGCTCCAGTCCGATCGGCAGTTTGCTGGTCTCGCCAAGCGCAATCGGAATCTGGATCCCGGGAATGCCGGCATTGCTGCCGGGATCGGTGTTTTGGATGAACAGGCCGAAATTCTCGAGACTGCTGGATTCCGGATTCGAAGCGATCGCAACCCTGGGTGTGGTCGGGAACGCGATCGCATCGATCCCATTGCTTGCAAAGGTCTGCTGGTAGAGCGCCTGAAGCGCCGGCCTCGCGACATTGATGGCTTCGACGTAAAGCGGCTTTGCATCGACAAGGCTGCCGTCGGGCGCCGGCAATTTGCGCGGCAGCACCAACCCTTCATAGGTGCCCTTGACGTCGGGGCTCGCGATCCTCGCGACCATGGCCTCGATGGTCACGCCTGTGCCGGTGCGGTTGAGATAGGCAACCATGTCGTCATAGGCCTCGTAGAGCGCGACCGGAAATCCGACCCGGCCGTTGAGCTGGGTCAGCTCAGGCATCTCGATGTCGACCACGGTCACGCCTTGCGCTTTCAATCGGGCGAGCGCGGCCTGAAAGGCGGTTTCAGTATCCCCGTCGAGGTTCGCCAGCATGCTCTTCACGAGGCCGATACGGACCCGCCGCAGATCGGCCGGCCGAACGATATCACCGCCCGCGATAACGCTGTCTAGCAGCGCAACGTCTGCCATCGTCGCCGCCATCGGCCCTGCGGTATCGCGGGTATGCGAGATCGGCGCGATGCCGGCTTGCGGATAGCGTCCGACGGTCGGCCGCAGCGAGGCGCAGCCATTCAGTGCGCCGGGGACGCGCACCGATCCGCCGGTGTCGGTGCCGAGCCCGCCTGCAACGATCCGGGCGCCGATCGCGGCGCCCGTTCCGGACGAAGAACCACCGGCAATCAAGGCACGATCATAGGCGTTACGCACGCCGAACTCCGCGCCGGTCTTGAATGCGGTGTTGTAGCCGGAGATACCGAACGCAAGCTCGTGCATGCTGGTTTTGCCGATGATGACCGCGCCGGCGGCGCGCAGCTTTGCGACCACGGGTGCATCGGCCTTCGGAACGTAATCCTTCAGCGCAGGCGTGCCGGCGCTACAGGGCAGTCCTGCGACCTCGATATTGTCCTTGATCACGATGGGGACGCCGCCGAGCGGCCTGCTCCCGGCGCCCGCACCTTGCGTATCGAACGCGACGGCAGCCTTCAGGGCGCCTTCTTCGTCCAGGGTGACGAAGGCGTTGAGGTCGGCATTGGCCTTGGCGCGGGCGAGCGCCTCGGAGGTGAGCGCGTGGCTCGTGCTTTTTCCGGCGGCGAGCTCGGCCACGGCCTGCATCAAGGTCAGTTGATCAAGGTTCATCGAGGTCCCCATCAGTCCGATCAGCCCATCAGCAAGGATCAGGCCACATGATCACATTTTCTCGCGCCGCACCGCAACAACAGAGAATGCCGCTGGTGCGCGCAACGATCCGGTTCCTATCTCGTTGAGAGATCGAAGAGGTCGGCACGATTGCTGGCTGAGCCCGGAGGACATTATGAGGATCCTGTTATTGCTGCCGTATGTCGGCCTCCTCTGGGTCCCCTTCTACAATTTTGCCGAACCGTCGCTGTTCGGCTTTCCGTTCTTTTATTGGTACCAATTGGCTTGGGTCCCGATCTCATCGCTGCTGATCTGGCTGGTCTGGCGCAGCCGCACGCCTGACGAGACGCAGTGAGGACCGCGCCATGACCGCTCAGATCGACTGGGTGCCGCTTTCGGTTTTCATCTTCTTCTTTGTCCTCGTCACCGTGATGGGATTCGTCGCCGCGCGCTGGAAGACGGGCGAGGTCAGTGCGCATCTCGACGAATGGGGCTTGGGCGGGCGCCAGTTCGGCACCTGGGTCACCTGGTTCCTGGTCGGCGGCGACTTCTACACTGCCTACACTGTGATTGCGGTGCCGGCGCTGGTCTATGCGGTCGGCGCCTATGGTTTCTTCGCGCTGCCCTACACCATCATCGTCTACCCTTTCGTGTTCGCGGTGATGCCGGTGCTGTGGAAGCGCGCGCATGCGGCGGGCCATGTCACGGCGGCCGATGTCGTCCACGCCACCTATGACTCGCGCGCGCTCGAGCTCGTCGTGGCGCTGACCGGCATTGTCGCGACCATGCCCTATATCGCGCTCCAGCTCATCGGCATGGAGGTCGTGATCAAGGCGACGGGTCTCACCGGCGAACTGCCGATCGTCGCGGCCTTCGTCATCCTTGCGCTCTATACCTACAGCTCCGGCCTGCGCGCTCCGGCGCTGATCGCCTTCGTCAAGGACATCATGATTTATATCGTGGTGCTTGTGGCCGTCGTCGTCGTGCCGGCCAAGCTCGGCGGCTACGGCGCGGTGTTCTCCGCCGCGAATGATGCCTTCGCAGCCAAGGGCGGCAATACCGGATTGCTGTTGAAGCCCGAGCAGATGCTGGCCTATGCGACCCTCGCGCTGGGTTCGGCGCTGGCAGCGTTCATGTACCCGCATACGCTGACCGGCGTGTTCGCGTCGAAATCGGCCGACACGATCCGCAAGAACGCGATCCTGCTGCCGGCCTATACGCTGCTGCTCGGCCTGATCGCGTTGCTCGGTTACATGGCCCATGCCGCGCATATCATGGTCACGTCTCCCAATGATGTCGTGCCGATGTTGTTCAAGGCCCTGTTCCCGTCGTGGTTCGCGGGCTTCGCTTTTGCCGCGATCGGGGTCGGCGCACTGGTGCCGGCGGCGGTGATGAGCATCGGTGCGGCCAATCTCTTCACCCGCAATGTCTGGAAGTCCTATGTCAACCCTGACATCACCCACGCCGGCGAGGCGTCGGTGGCCAAGATCACCTCGCTGGTCGTCAAGGTGGGCGCGCTGGCGTTCATCCTGTTCCTGCCGACGCAATATGCGCTCGATCTCCAGTTGCTTGGTGGCCTCTGGATTCTCCAAACCCTGCCTGCGCTGGTGTTCGGTCTCTACACCCCCTGGTTCAGGGCTGAAGGGCTCCTGCTCGGCTGGGCCGCCGGCATCGGCTGGGGCTCTTGGACAGCCTGGAGCAACGGATTGAAGCCGCTCGCCAGCATCGCCTTTGGCGGTGCCAATCACACCTTCTATGTCGGCCTCGGTGCGCTGCTGCTCAACATCGCCGTCGCGGCGGTCGTCACGCTTGTGATGGGCTGGGTCTCACCCGGCACCAAGCGCAGCCTGACGGTGGAGTCCTGACGCCGGTGCTGGCGGCACGGTATCGAGCATTGCCGTCAAGCGCTCGACGTCGGTCATGACCTTGTGGATCGCGGCATCTTTCACCGGGCCGTAGCCGCGGATCTCCATCGGGGCCTTCGCGATGGTGATGAGATCGGGGAGATGCGCCGCTTCGAGCCCGTCGAGCATCCGTTCGATCAAGCCTTCATACCAGACGATCAGCTCCCGCTCGGCGCGCCGTTCTGCCGTGTAGCCGAATGGATCGAACCGCGTTCCGCGCAATCCCTTCAGCCGCGCCAGCATGGCGAGCGGCATCTGAATCCACTGACCGAAGGCGCGCTTGCGCGGCCGATCGCGGGCGTCGTGCCTGGATGGCAGGAACGGTGGGGCGAGATGATACTGGACGCTGAAGCCATCCTCGAACTCGCGCTTCAATTCGTCGAGAAAGCCGGTCTGCATGTGCAGGCGCGCGACCTCGTATTCGTCCTTGTAGGCCATCAGCTTGAAGAGTGCGCGGGCGACGGCCTCGGTCAGGGCCTCGCTGTTCAGCGCGGCTTCGGCAGCACGAACTTTTGCGACGCGTGCACGATAGCGCGCCGCATAAGCCCCATCCTGATAGGCGGTGAGGAAATCGCCCCGGCGAGCAATGAGCTGGTCGAGCGTCTCTGCTTTTGGCGTCTCGTTCGCCTCCGGCAATAGGCCCGGATCAGCAGCGGCGATCCTGCCCCAGGCAAAAGCTTGCTTGTTGCGTTCGACCGCGACGCCATTGAGCTCGATCGCGCGCAGCAGCGCCGAGAGAGAAACCGGCACCAGTCCACGCTGCCAGGCAAAGCCCAGCATGATGATATTGGCATAGACGGCGTCTCCGAGCAGCCGCTCGGCCAGGGCATTGACGTTGATGCTGTCGAGATTGTCGTTGCCGATGACACGGCCGATCGCGCTCAGGCGGGCAGGGGAAGCGAGATCGGCGTCGCGGAAGCGGACGACGTCGCCGGTCGGCATCTCCGCGGTGTTGATGGTCGCGCGCGTGCCGCGGCGATAGGTGCCGGACGCCTTCGGCGAGGAGCTGACGACGAGGTCGCAACCGATCAGCGCATCGGCCGCGCCCTGGTCGATGCGGACCTGGTGCAGCGCCTCGGGACTTGAAGCGAGGCGGATGTAGCTCAGCACCGGGCCAAATTTCTGCGCAAAGCCGGTAAAATCCAGCACCGAGACGCCGCGTCGTTCCAGATGCGCGGCCATCCCGATCAGCGCGCCGATCGTGATCACGCCGGTGCCGCCGACGCCGGTCACGAGCAGATCGTAGGGACGGTCGAGCGTGGCGGGGGCGGGGAGGGGGAGCGTGGCTGCGCGACCGATTGCATCGAACTGGGTCGCGCTCTTCTTCCGGCGCGTCGCGCCTTCGACGGTGACAAAGCTCGGGCAAAAGCCGTTGAGGCAGGAGAAATCCTTGTTGCACGCCGACAGATTGATCTGGCGCTTGCGGCCGAAGGGCGTCTCCTTCGGCTCGACGCTGAGGCAGTTGGACTCGACCGAGCAGTCGCCGCAGCCCTCGCAGACGAGATCGTTGATGTAGGCAAAGCGCTTGGGATCGGCCATCTGGCCGCGCTTGCGCCGGCGCCGCTTCTCGGTTGCGCAGGTTTGCTGGTAGATCAGCACCGATACGCCGGAGATGTCGCGCAGCTCGCGCTGCACGGCGTCCATCTCCTCGCGTGGATGAATGGTGACGCCGCCGGGCAGATCCGCGGACAGGAATTGCGCGGGATCGTCCGACACCACCGCGATGCGGGCCACGCCTTCGGCGCGGACGCTGTGCGCGATGGCATGCACGCTGATGGGACCGTCGACCGGCTGGCCGCCGGTCATGGCCACCGCATCGTTGAACAGGATCTTGTAGGTGATGTTGGCCTTGGCGGCGATCGCCTGCCGGATCGCCATCGAGCCGGAGTGATAATAAGTGCCTTCGCCGAGATTCTGGAAGACGTGCTTGTGGCCGGTGAAGCGAGACGAGGCGGCCCAGTTCACGCCTTCGCCGCCCATCTGGATCAGCGAGGAGGTCTCGCGGTCCATCCAGCTCGCCATGAAATGGCAGCCGATGCCGGCCAGCGCCTTCGATCCCTCGGGCACCTTTGTCGAGGTGTTGTGCGGGCACCCGGAGCAGAAATAGGGCGTACGCGTCGCGCCTGCGACGTTGATCGTGCGCTCGGCTTCCGGCAGCAGTGCGGCTGCACGCGCCGCAAGATTGAGGCCCGGAAAAATCGGATCGAGCCGGCGAGCGAGCACGGACGCCAAGGCGCGCGGCGACAATTCGCCGATCCAGGAGATCAGCCGCGCGCCGGTTTCGTCGTGCTTGCCGACCATGCGCTCGGGTTTTGCGCCGGGATAGTCGTAAAAATATTCCTTGAACTGGCTCTCGATGATGCCGCGCTTCTCCTCGACCACGAGGATCTCGCGCTTGCCCTTCACGAAATCCATGGCGTCGTGCAGTGCCAGCGGCCAGACCATGCCGACCTTGTAGATGTCGATGCCGATGCTGCGGCAGGCGGCTTCATCGAGGCCCATCAGCCGCAGGGCTTCCATCAGATCGAGATGCGCCTTGCCTGTGGTGACGATGCCGTAGGTGGCGTTTGGAATGTCGTAGATATGTCGATCGATCGGATTGGCTTTGGCGAAGGCGTAGACCGCGTGCTTTTTCGCTTCCAGCCGCTCCTCGATCTGCGGGCCCGGCAGATCGGGCCAGCGATAGTGCAGTCCGCCTGGTGGTGGCGTGAAGTCGGGCGTGCGGAACATGCGCGGTGGGCGCAGCGCGACGGATGCGCCTGACTCGACGATCTCCGAGATCGCCTTGAAGCCGACCCACATGCCGGAGAAGCGGCTCAGCGCGTAGCCATATTCGCCGAACTCCAGATATTCGCTGACGCTTGCGGGATGCAGCGTCGGCATGAACCAGCTCATGAAGGCGACGTCGGACTGGTGCGGCATCGAGGACGACACGCAGCCATGGTCGTCGCCGGCGACCACCAGCACGCCGCCATGCGGTGACGAGCCGTAGGCATTGCCGTGCTTGAGCGCATCGCCGGAGCGATCGACGCCGGGGCCCTTGCCGTACCAGAGCCCGAACACGCCATCGACCTCGCGGTCGGCCTGGGTTTCGACCTGCTGCGAGCCGAGCACCGCGGTTGCCGCGAGGTCCTCGTTCACGGCGGAGAGGAATTCGATGTGGTCGCGCTTGAGGCGCTCCTGGATGCGCCACAGCTCGAGATCGATGCCGCCGAGCGGTGAGCCGCGATAGCCGGAGATGAAGCCGGCGGTATTGAGCCCCGCGGCGCGGTCGCGCCTGATCTGGTCGAGCGCGATGCGGACGATGGCTTGCGTGCCCGTGAGGAAGGCGCGGCCGTCCTCGCGCTCGTAGCGGTCTGAGAGCTCGTAACTGTCGAGTGACGGAATGGCGTCCATGGCGGGCCTCGCGCGGCATCCTGCCGAATAGGCCAAGGTTAGGCTTGGGGCGTTGGTAGGTCTTACCTATTCATCCCCGCGGTGGGCGTTAATTCGGTAGAATTTTGCAATGAAAGCGAAAATCTGGTAGATTTAATCGATTTCTGAGGTATCGATGATCGAAGATCAGGACACGCGGATTCTCGCCCACCTCCAGAAGGACGGCCGCGCTACCAACCAGCAGCTCGCTGACGAGGTCGGCATGTCAACCTCGGCCTGCTGGCGCCGGGTGCGTGCACTCGAGGACAGCGGAGTTATTCGTGGCTATGCGGCACTGGTTGCGCGCGAGCAGGCAGGGTTCGCAATGTCCGCCATCCTCCACGTCTCGCTGGAGCGGCACGACGCTAAATTCGTCGACGAGTTCGTGTCCCGCGTCACCGGCCGCCGTGAGGTGCTGGAGTGTTTTGCGACGACGGGCGACGCCGACTATCATCTGCGCGTCGTCGTGCAGGACATGGCGGCCTACAACCGCTTCCTCGATGAGTTCATGTTCCGCATTCCCGGCATCCGCTACGTCCGCAGCAATGTGGTGCTGAAGGAAATCAAGACCAGCGTGGCGCTGCCGTTTTGAGACCGCGGCTTACACCGTCTCCGCCCGGCTGCGCCGGATCAGTTGGCGCAGCGACAGCGCGTGCAATAGGATCGAGCTTGGCACGACGAAGGCGGGGGTCAGCACGTTCGGAAAGGTGTCCAGGGCCATGCTCGGGCCGTATGGAACGATCAGCTGGAACGGGCCGGGCGACATGATCATTCCCAGGGTGATCGCGACGGCGAGATCTGCGAGGCCGAAGATGTTCCAAAGGATAGCCCCCTTCCGCCCCGCAGCCGTTCCAGCTGCGAGCGCAAGCGCCGCCGGCACGGCGAAGAGACCGGTCAGCACATCGCCAATCCCTGCCGGGAGCGCCCATAGGCCTGGCTGCATCCCACTCAGCCAGTAGACGAGCCATTGGGTGCCAAAAATGCGGTAAACCTGAAGGGCAATGAGCCAGGTCGGCGGCATCGCATCAAGCAGCTGCCCCACTCGTTTCGACCACAGCAGCACCGGAGCACCGAAGATCACCGGCAGCAGGATCGCCACTGGCAGCAGCGGCAAGGGAGAGGTGCCCGTGCGAAATGCGCCGTTGATGGCTGCCGTCCAGGCGACGGCAGCCCAGAGCGTGAAAGGCACCATGAAGACCAGCCAGGTCGCTTGGCGTTGCCTTGCTGTCAAGTCGGTGCCTTCGAGGCCGAGCCACAAGCCAACCGCTATGAGCCCATGAGCCATCAGCCGAACGCCCAGCGCAGGAAAGCCGCTCTCCGCAAGTGCGGGTAGCGAGTAGATCAACCAGGTCCACAGCATCGCGAATGAAACGGTCCATATCAGGCTGAGCCGGACGGGACGCGGGACGATCACAGCAACGGAAACAGCATCGGTGTTCATTGGCATTCCTTCGGGAGAGGAGATCCCGGTCGCGGACAGACGCAAGGCATCTCGGACGGCAATGTCGCGGATTGCGATCCGCTCGCGGTGTCACGGTGTCTGTTCTTCCGGTCCGGACCTCAACAGAATCATGAAGACCAGAACGTGGCTGACCAGCAGCAGAGGCACATAAAGGGCCGGGATATAAATGCCGGCGCCGAAGAGGCCGGGATTCTGGATCTTCGTCGCGCCCATGTAGTACGCATTCAGAAGATCCAGCGTGCCCCAGACGTTGAATATCCAGACCATCGGAACGGCGATGGACCATCGCCAGGAGAGCGCAGCCATTGAAATGAGCGCGAGAGTGGCGGCGATGAGGTCTCCCCAACCGACTTCGCTGGCGAAATCCGGGCTCAACTCCGAAGACACGAACCCGGCAACCAGGAAGTTCATCCCCAAGAACCTGAACGCATGGAAAGCCGCGAGAAGTCTCAAGGCGTCGTGACGCGGCATCGTGCGGACCACCGGCCAAACATAGACGATGGCCACCACCGAGCTTGCCAGGAAGGCGCCGGCGACGCTGAGGACGAACGGAAGGTTGAAGCTCGGTGGCACGTTCGGGTGTCCTTGATTGTCCGACATGTCGGGTGGGGTTCGAATCCGGTTCTGCGCCGGCGGGTGCTCAGGGTTTGGTCATGAGCAGGCGGAGTGGCATGAGCGGACCGACCGCGATGTATTCGTGGTCGATGAGATCCTGCTTGGCGAGCGGCAGGCCATCCATGATCGCGTGCCCTTCGGCGACATCCTTGACATCCAGCAGGAAGACGGTTCCGCGCCCATCGGACCGCGAATACCATTCGCGAACTTTTCCGTTGAGATAGAGCTGCACGGTCTGCCTGATTTCATCGGGCATGACGGCCATGACCTGTTCGCGTGTAACGCCGGCCTTGACGGTCAGGATGACCATGACCCCGGAGGTCGGCGGCGTGGCTTGTGCTTGGGCAAGGGATGGATCGGCCATGGAAATAGCGCCTGTCAGTGTGAGGGTGAGTGCCAGGATGACGTTGCGGATTGCCTTCATCGGTTTTCTCCGATCACGGCGGTCGCCGCGATGTCGCAGGTGTCGGGCGCACGCCGCAGTGCGGCTCATTTGCAATTCGGATGTAAGCCCGCTTCCCGCGCGCGACTATTCGCGATAATGTTGACGGGCTATGAAGCAGAACTTCACAGTCAGGCACGGCGCGCTCGACGGGGTGGAGGCGTTTCTGAGTGTCGCCCAGCATCGCAGTTTCCGCCGGGCGGCCGCTGAACTCGGGGTAACGCCATCGGCCATCAGTCAGGCGATACGAGCGCTCGAGGCGCGCGTCGGCGCAGCGCTGTTCATCCGCACGACCCGCAGCGTCGGGCTGACCGAAGCCGGCGAGAGATTCCTTGCGCGCGCAAGACCGGCCTTCGAGGAACTGATCGCGGCAAGCGGGGCGGCCCGTGAGCTCGGACAGCGGCCGGCCGGTCTCCTGCGTCTCACCGTACCGCGCTCGATCGTGCCGATCCTGCTCGAGCCGGTGGTCGCGTCGTTCTGCCGGGCGTTTCCCGAGATTGAGGTGGAGCTTGCCGCAAGCGAAGAGCTGGTCGACCTCGCAGCCGGAGGTTTTGATGCCGGCATCAGGATGGGGCAGTTCATCACACCTGACATGGTTGCGGTGCGGCTGACGAAGCCGCTACCCCTCATCATCGTCGGCAGCCCGGTTTACCTTGCCCACCGCGGCCGGCCCGAGCGCCCGGACGATCTGCGCGAGCACGCCTGCTTGAGACTGCGACGATCGAACGGAGCGCTCGCATCATGGTCGCTCAACGACAACGGCCGTTCGATCGAGATTGCCGTTTCGGGACCTTTTATCGCCTATGACTTTCCCACGATGCTCGGGGCCGCCGTCGAAGGTGTGGGTCTTGCGCAAGTGCCCGCACCACTGGCCGCCGGCGCCATGGCGGTCGGAAAGCTCGTCCATGTGCTGGAGCAATTCGCGCCGATGACACCGGGTGTGTTCCTGTACTATCCCGGCCACCGACAAATCATGCCGAAGCTGCGGGCCTTTATCGACCATGTGAAGGGCCGCTCAGGCGCCATAAGCTGATCTACCGCTCCTCCCGCACAAACCGATTGCGCAGCGTGCCAATGCCGAGCGTGTGCGCGACGTCCACTGCCATTCACTGAGCGGATCGCCTTCGATCAGACCCCAGGAGGTTTTGCCGGAGGCGGTGAATTTCACCCAGCGCATGTCTTGTACTCGTTGTTATTCCGCGGCGTCGCGCGGCTGTACTTTCCAGGCGCCGGCGGCCGGCCGCTTCAGCCCGAGATTTTCCCGCAGTGTCTTGCCGCGATATTCCTTCTGGAACAGCCCGCGCCGCTGCAATTCCGGCACGACATGTTGCACGAAGTCCGCGTAAGAGCCCGGCACATAGGTCGCGGCGATGACAAAGCCGTCGCAGCCGCGCTCGACGAACATTTCCTCTAACTTGTCCGCGATCTCCCTGGGGCCGCCGACCATGGCGTCGTGCACCTGGCCGCGGCCGGAGAAGGTGACGAAGTCGCGCGCGCTCGGATTGCTCTTGCCGGAATTCTTCAGCACGCCGTCGCGGATCCCCAGGATGCCCTGCATGCTCTTCAAGTCGTCCGTCGTCAAAGGTTCGTCGAGATCCTTGGAGGCAAAATCGTAATTGAGCGCTTCGGCGAGCAGCGACAGCGCGTCGATCTCGAGTGGCAGCTTGTTGATCAGGGCCATCTTGTCTTCGGCTTCCGCCTTGGTCGCGGCGCAGACCGGCGTGGTCAGATTGCAAAGTCGCATCTGGTCGGGATCGCGGCCGGCCTTTGCCGCCTCGTTGCGCACGGCCGCATAGCCTTCCCTGGCGCCGGCGAGATTGCGCGCGGCGGTGAAGATCACCTCGCCCCAATATCCTGCAAAGCGCTGGCCGCGGCCGGATGCGCCGGCCTGGATGATGACGGGATGGCCCTGGTCCGAGCGCGGCACCGTGAACGGCCCGCGCGATTTGTAGGCTGGCCCCTTGTGATCGAGCCGCTTCACCTTGCTCGGATCGGCGAAGCGGCCGCTCGTCTTGTCCATGATGAGCGCGCCGTCCTCCCATGTGTCCCAATGGCCGAGCACGACCTCCATGAATTCGTCGGCCTTGTCGTAGCGGGAATCGTGTTCGGGATGGGAGTCGCGCCCCATGTTGAGCGCCTCGCCGTCGTTCAGCGACGTCACGACGTTCCAGCCCGCGCGTCCGCCCGACATCAGATCGAGCGTCGCGAAGCGGCGGGCGACGTCGAAGGGCTCGTAGTATGTGGTCGAGCAGGTCGCGCCCAGCCCGAGCTTGTCGGTGACCAGGCCCATCGTGGTCAGCACGATCAGCGGATCCATCTTCACGCAACGGATGCCGTATTCGACGGTGTGGGCGTGGTCGTTACCGTAGCGGTCCGGCATCGCCAGCCGATCATCGAAGAACGCCATGTGGAGTTTGCCGGCTTCGAGGATTCTGGCGATCTCCTGGTAATAATCCGCCGACATCGAATCTGAGCGCGAGTCCGGATGCCGCCACGAGCTTGGCAGGTTCGTGCAGTTCTGCGCCTGAAGGAAGCCGACCAGGACCATCTGCCGATTCATGCTGCTGTTCTCCAGATGGGGTCAGGAGAGATCGAGGACGGTGTCGAGCCTGTACTCGCATGGCGTTCCCTCGGTCATCACCCTTGGGTGGGCGGTTGTTGGGAGCCATCGTTTCAAAGCCCCACGCCGATATCAATCTCCCGTAAACCAATACTGGGCTGCAAATTCGTTAAGAGAACGCGCCTTTCGTCGAACGACTATGCGTCCTTGCGTGCCGCGCGGCGGGATTCTCGACAGTTTCTGGTCTGCCGTTCGCAGCTCGTTCACTTTGATCGGCGGTTTCCCGTGCGCAATAACGACCACTTAGCCGATCCCCGTTCATAAAGCACCCGGGAGAAATCGGCAGAAATGCCCGGGAGTTAAGATCGTGCAGACGACCCTCGCGCGCACCTTTGCAGCGTTGAGTGCCATCAACGAAGCGATCCTCTACGCGAAATCGCCGGACGAGCTGCACCAGAAGGTCTGCGACGCCGGGTTCGCGAGTGGAGACTTCATGGCTGTTGCCGTGTTCCTAGTGGAGCCGGATGGCCAGCGCTTGCGCTTTGCGGCCGGCTGCGGCGACGACGTGGCGCGGCTGCGCGCAATCGAGATCACCACGGAAGCCGGCACCCCCGAAGGCATGGGCGTCGGTGGCGAAGCGTTTCGCAGCCAGAAGCTCTGCATCAGCAACGACTATCTGAATGACCCGCGCTCGCTGGCGTGGCGCGAGGGGGCGGCCAAGGCGCATATCGGCGCGGCCGCGGCCCTGCCGCTGCTGTGCAACGGCAAGAGCGTCGGCGTCCTGTTCGTGACCCGCAGCGAGGCCGGCTCGCTGACCGAGCAAATGGTGTCGCTGTTCGAGCGCATGTCGGCCAACATTTCCTATGCGTTGGAGAATTTCACGCGCGAGACCGCGCGGCAGACCAGCGAGCGGGCGACACGACGTCTCAACCGAATGTTCGGCGCGCTCAGCGCGACCAACGAGGCCATTCTGCGTGCGAAAAACGAGCAAGAGCTGTACCAGCTTGTGTGCGATGCCTCCGTGCACGGCGGCAAGTCGCTGGTGACATTCGTCTTGCTGAAGGAGCGGGGCTCGCATTGGCTCAAGCCTGTCGCCGGTACCGGTGAGAACGTGGAGATCGTCGCCCAGACGAGCTATTCGGTCGATCCCGAGAACCCCTATGGCCGTGGTATTTCCGGCGAGGTGTTTCGGACCCAGAAGCCCATCGTCGAGCGCGATCTCGCGCGTCGCACCAGGGGTACGCCGTGGGAGCAGGCCAACGTCAACACCGGCGTCGCCGCCTGTGTCGCGGCCCCCCTGATCAAGCACGGCCAAAGCATTGGCGTGATCCTGGCCTTCCTCAGCCAGTCCTGGGCCAAGGACGAGGAAATCGTCGGGCTGATGCTGCGCATCGCCGAGAACGTCTGCTTTGCCATCGACAATTTCGACCGCGAGGCTGAGAAGGCACGGATCGCCGAGGAAGAGGAACGCCTAGCGCGCATGTATGCGGCGCTGAGCGCGACCAATGAGGCGATCCTGCGCGCACACTCGCGGGCCGAGCTGTTCGACCTCGTTTGCGAAGCAACAGCGAAGGGCGCGAAGTTTACTTCCGCCGCCATCGCGCTGGTCGATCATCAAGCCGAGCTGCTCCGCGTTACCGCCTGCTACGGGCCAAACGCGGATACGGTCCGCAACTTCAAATTCTCCACCTCCGACCAGGTGCCCGAAGGGCGCGGGTTGACCGGAACGGCCTTCCGCACGCGCCAGCCCTGCATCAGCAACGACGTGCTGTCCGACCACCGGATCACGCCTTGGGTGGCCAACGCCCGCCGCAACGGTATCGGATCCTCCGCGGCGCTGCCGCTGCTCAACGGCGATCGTGTCGAAGGCGTATTTCTCTTCAACTCGCCGGAGTGCGGCACGTTCACGCCGGAATTCGTCGAGCTGCTGCAACGGCTCCAGGCCAATGTCGCCTTCGCGCTCGACAATTTCGACCGGGCCGAGGAGCGGTCGCGGACCGAGGAGCAGAAGGAGCGCCTGACGCGCATGTTCGCGGCGCTGAGCGCCACCAACGAAGCGATCGTGCGCGCCAAGTCACGCACCGAGCTGTTTGAGCTCGTGTGTCAGGCCGCGTCCACCGGCGGCAAGTTCACCTCGACGACCATTGCGCTCGCCAAGGCCGACAACGACCAGCTCGAGATCGTCGCGGCCGCGGGGCCGTCGGCCGAGACCACGCGGAACGTTCGTCTCTCCATCGATGCCGACCGGCCCGAAGGCCGCGGCATGAGCGGCACCGCGTTCCGCACCCGGCAGCCCTGTGTCAGCAACGACTATGTCAATGACAGCCGTGTGAGCGCCTTCCATGGCGTGCTGCAGGGCGATGGCGCGCGCTCTGGCGCGGCGTTCCCGCTGATCACGCACGACAAGCCGGTCGGCGTCATGATCTACATGTCGACCGAGCAGGATACCTTCACCTCCGAGTTCGTCGAGCTGTTGCAGCGTCTCGCCGATAACGTCTCCTTTGCGATCGAGAATTTCGATCGCGCCGACGAGAAGAACGAGGCGGACGAGCGCATCGAATATCTGGCGTCGCATGATAGCCTGACCGATCTGCCGAACCGCGAGACCTTCAACGGGCTGCTGCGCGAGGCGATCGACGCGGCGCAGCGCCACGATCACCGCTTCGCGGTGCTGTTCATCGATCTCGACCGCTTCAAGGTCATCAACGATTCGCTGGGTCATGAGGCTGGCGATTTGCTCCTGCTCGAGGTGGCGAACCGCTTGCGCGGCGCGCTGCGGGAAAGCGACGTGGTGGCTCGCCTCGGCGGCGACGAGTTCGTGGTGATCCTCGACCAGTGCGGCGAGATCGACGACGTCCAGCGCATCGCCACCGGGCTGTTGACGGCGCTCGCCGAGCCCATGGAGCTCGCCGGCCATGAGTGCCACACCACCGCCTCGATCGGCATCGCGATGTATCCGGCCAACGGCGCCGACGCGCAGACGCTGACCAAGAACGCCGACATGGCGATGTATCTCGCCAAGGAAGACGGCAAGAACGGCTATCGCTTCTTCTCCAAGGAAGTGAAGACGCAGTCGATCGAACGGCTATCGCTCGAAAGCGCGCTGCGCCGGGCGCTGGAGCGCGAGCAGTTCTCGCTGAATTATCAGCCCAAGGTCGACATGGAGACCGGACAGATCACCGGCGTGGAAGCGCTGTTGCGCTGGAGCCATCCCGATCTCGGCAATATCTCGCCGGCGCAGTTCATTCCACTTGCGGAAGAGACCGGTCTGATCGTGCCGATCGGCCGCTGGGTGGTGAAGGAGGCCTGCGCGCAGGCGATGGCCTGGCAGCGCCGCGGCCTGCTGCCGGTGTCGATGGCGGTCAATCTGTCACCGCGGCAGTTCGTCGACGAGCATCTGTTGCAGGACGTCGACGAGGCGCTGGCGGCCTCCGGCATGTCGCCGGTGCTGCTCCAGCTCGAGGTCACTGAGAGCATGATGATGCGCAACGTCGGACGCGCGCTGAAGGTGCTCGACGCCATCCAGAGCCGCGGCATCCGGCTTGCCATCGACGATTTCGGCACCGGCTATTCGTCGATGTCGCTGATGAAGCATTTTCCGATCGACACCATCAAGATCGACCGCTCCTTCGTGCGCGACCTGCCGCAGGATTCGGAAGACCAAGCGATCGCGCAGGCGATCATCAGCATGGGCAAGGCGCTCGGCATGACAGTGGTTGCCGAGGGCGTCGAGAACGCCGAGCAGGAGGCCTTCCTGCGGACCCATGGCTGCGACGAGATGCAGGGTTTTCTGATCTCCAAGCCGGTGCCGGCGCGGCAGATGGCCGAGCTGCTGCGGCCGATGGAGGCGCTCGTCGCGCCGCCGCTCCAACCGGAGGCGGATCCGACTGCGGACGAATCCGCGGCACTACGGCTGAAACGCGCTGTCGTCTGACGGCTGCGGGTGCAGCTCGCGGATGTCCGCTTCCTTCACTTTCGCTTTGCGCGGAAAATTATCCGGCCAGGACGGCGAGGTTTGCTCGGCGAACAGCTCGAAAATGGCATGTGCGCCTTCGGCGAAGCTCGAGCCGTCGCCGAGGCCCAGCTCGCAACACCACGCGTGTCGCATCGGCTCGTGCGCGTCGAGCACGGCCATCGCGGGTCCCCACCACCAGGCCGGTGCCGGCGAGCGTTCGTCCTCCGGCACGGCGTGCCAGAGGACGAGCTCGCCCATCACGCGCTCGAATTGCAGGCTTGCGGCCTGATGCATTCGTGCTCCTTGGACCGCGCCAGATAGCGGGCCGATGCGCGGACTCGATTGTCGCCTTCGCTGTGAAAAATCGGCTCGCGCTGTCGGTCGAGCCACGTGCGCCGCTTCCATTGGCGGCCATGCGGCGGCCGGCTTGGTCGCCGCCGCTGACTGTAACAATCTCTTTAGCCGCTCGGGGTTCCGGTCGGCAAGATAATACGGCGCCTAGCGCGATTTGAGCGGATGCGCCTTCTGGTGCCAGGCCCAGGCGGTGCGGATCACGGTCGGCAGGTCGGAATGGCGCGGCACGAAGTCCAGCACTTTTCGGGCGGCCGAGGGGTCGGCGACCAGATAGGTGGGATCGCCGGCGCGGCGCGGCTTGACGGTGTGCGGCACCTCGCGCCCGGTTTCCTGCCTGATAGCAGTGAGGATCTCGCGCACGGAGAAGCCCGCGCCGGTGCCGAGATTGAAGCTGCCGCCGGTATGTCCCGTTTCCAGCAGCTTCAAAGCCGCGACATGCGCAGCAGCGAGATCAGTGACGTGGATATAGTCACGGATCGCAGTGCCGTCGGGCGTGTCATAGTCGCCGCCGAACACTGCGAACTCGACATGACCCTGCAGCGCCATCATGGCGCGCGGAATGAGATGCGTCTCGTTGTCACGCAATTCGCCGATGCCGCCGGCCGGATCGGCGCCGCTGGCATTGAAATAGCGCAGGCAGAACGCGCCGAAGCCGTAGGCCGCGCGATAATCGGCGAGCATGCGCTCGATCATCCACTTCGAAGCACCGTAAGGATTGATCGGCGCGCAGGGAAAATCCTCCGGCAGCGCCTTGGAATCGGCGTTGCCATAGACCGCGCCGCTCGAGGAGAACACGATGCGGTGGCAGCCGGCGTTGCGCATCGCCTGGAGTAGCGACAGCGTGCCCTGGACGTTGTTGATATAATATTTCTGCGGGTCCGTCATGGACTCGCCGACAAGGCTCGCCGCCGCGAAATGCATCACCGCCGTCGCCTTATGGTCGGCAAAGGCGCGCGCCAGCGTCGCGCCGTCGAGCAGATCGCCCGTCACCAGCTCCCCGGCCACGAAGCTGCGATGACCCGTTGTGAGATTGTCATAGACGACGGGTCGATAGCCGGCAGCGGAAAGGGCACGGCAGGCATGCGAGCCGATATAGCCCGCGCCTCCTGTGACGAGGACAGTCGGCTGGTCATTCATGTCGTTCTACCTTCTCAGCGATTGAACGGCCGATTGCGGCTGAAGAGAAGATAGATCGCGCGGGGGTTGGTGGTCAAATAGCGCCAGAACAGGCGGCGCGGCTCGAGCCAGGTGCGCCAAGCCCATTCGAGTCCGATCCGCTGCATCCATTGCGGTGCGCGCGAGCGGCTGCCCGACAGGAAATTGAACAGGCCGCCTGACGTCTTGATAACGCCGACATTGGTCAGCAGCGGCGTGTATTCCTCGACGAAGGCCTGTTCAGAAGGTACGCCGAGCGCGACCCACAGGCAATCCGGCGCGAGGGCGTTGATTTCCTCGACCTTGGCCCGCAGGGCGTCGCCATGGAGATAGCCGTGACTGTGCCCGACGATCTTGAGCTTCGGATACATGTTCTGGACCCGTCTGACCGCCGCAGCGTTCTCTTCCTCGCTGGCGCCGAGCATGTAGAAGGTGCGGCCGGCAACCTCAGCCTTGCGCGCGACGATATGGAACAGGTCCGTGGTGGCAACGCGCTCCGGCAGCGGAAACCAGGACTGCAGCTTTGACGCCGCCACCAGCGGCTGGCCGTCGGCATTGATCAGATCGGCGGCGCGGAACAGGCGTTCGGTCTGCGGCTCGGTCGAGCAGCGCGCCAGCACCTCGCCATTGGCCGACGTTAGATACAACGGGCGGCCAATGCGATGACGCGGATCCGTCGCCTCGATCATGAAATCGGCGGTGGCTTCCAGGTCGAGTGCGGCCATGCGAAGGCCGCCGACGGTGATCCGTGGCACCTCGGCAGTCGCGGCCCGGCCGTCCAGATTGACGCGGCGCTCAAGCATATTGTTTGCCTCGCTGGCGCGTTTGGGTCGCGGGGGCGAGCTCGTCGAGCACCACGCCGACGAGCTTGCGCTGGGCACCACCGAGTGCGGCCAGAATCTCTTCCATGCTGTCATTGATGTCGAGGCTGGTCGGCAGCACCGCCACCAGCGCATCGGCGCTATCGAGCAGCTTGCGGCCGGCGGCAGAAAGCGGCATCGCGGGGCCATCGAGAATGACGACGTCATAACCGCCGGCCGAGCGCGCCTGCGCGATCGCCTTGCGGATGGCATCAGCGGCCTTGCCGGCATCGCTCTCGGCCGCCGGCAATACCGAGATGCCGTTGACGGTCTTGATCTCGCGCGCAGTTTTGGCTCCGATCGAGAGCCAGCCAAGCTTGCTCGGCTCGCTCTTGCCGGGTCGATTGACCTTGTTCGAGAGCCTGTGCGCCTGATGGTCCGCGTCGATCATCAGCACGCGGCTGCCATCGCGCGCGGCTGCGAGCGCGAAATTCAGTGCGGCCACACTGCGCCCGGTGGTGTCGCCGGCGCCGACCAGCGCCATCACCGGCATGGTTTTGCCGCCGGCACGACGAGCCATCGCCGCCCGCATATCGCGCAAGGCGTTGAGCAGCGTCGTCAGCGGAAATCCGGGGCGCAGCGTCGGCCAGCCGACGCGGGTCAGATCGACGCCACCGCCGGTGGCGAGAATGGCGCCGAGCGTGCGGATCACGTCGGCTTCCTGAAGGCGGGCGATCAGTGGTTTCTCGACCAGCGCGAGCGCAGGTGGAGGCGCGGCCGCTTCGGGCTGAGGTCTCGTAAGATCCTGCGCGGGCGTGCGCTCGCGGCGGCTCGGTTCGGGCGCGGTCGCGCCGTTGAACAGATGCTCGGCCGCGACGAACCAGGAAGCGGCGGCAAGTGCGCCGAAGATGAAGCCGATCATGGCGAACAGGCTCATCGCCGGCGGGAACGAGCGCCGCTGCGGCACCGTGGCCTCGCCGATAACCCGGGCCGCGGAGGTGTTCAGGGTCTCCTGCTCCTCGGTCTCGCGCGAGCGCTTGAGGAAGGATTGATAGACGTCGCGGCTGGCTTCGGCCTCGCGCTCGAGCTCGCGCAGGCGCACGGCGGCCTGGCTGAGCTGCACGCTCTGCCGCTTCTGCACCTCCAGCGCCCGGTTGAGCGACGCCTCATAGTCGCGGGCACGGGTCAGATCGTTCTTGGCCGATTGCGCAAAGCGCTCGATCTCCTCGCTGATGGTGCGCTTGAGATCCTCGACCTGCTTTTCGGTCTGGCGCAGTGCCGGGTGGCGCGGGCCGAGCTCGGCGGTCTGCTCCGCATATTTCTTGCGGGCGTCGGCATATTGCGCGCGCAGGTTCGCGATCGTCGGCGATTGCAGCGCTTCGGGAATGGCGCCGGCATCCGCGGCGGTCCGCTTGTTTGCCTCGATCTGGTCCAGCCGTGCCTGGGCGTCCATCGTCGCCGCGCGAGCCGCGGAGAGCCGCTGGTTGCTGGAGGAGAGCTGCTGATCAGATATCAGCGCGTCCTGGGTGCCGACAAAATTGTTCTGCGCCTTGTAGGTGGCAAGTGCTGTTTCGGCGTTGCGCAGCCGTTCGCGCAGCTCTTTCAGCCGGCCGGACAGTTCGGTGGTCGCGCGCCGCGCCGCCAGGGCCTGCGAGTTGCGGGACTCTGTCAGATAGACGTTGGTCAAGGTGTTGGCGAGCATCGCCGCTTTGGCGGGATCGGTCGACCAGACCTCGATATCGACGATGAAGCTCTTTTCGGTCTTGCGGATGGTGATGTGCTTGTTCAGCGCGTCGAGGGCGGCGAGTTGCACGTCCTTGATGTCCGCAGCCGAGGGAGCGCGGGGCTGGAGACCGATCAGGCCGAGCAGTGACGACATCGGGCTATTGCCATCACCACCGCTGCCGAATTCGGGATCCTTGTCGAGATTGGCTTGCTGGATCACTCGCAGCAATACGCTGTTGGACGTGATCAGGCGTGCCTGGCTTTCGATCACCATCGACATGCCGGAGAGATCTTGCGCGCGCGGCGTGAGCTCGCGATCGACGAGCTGGAGCTCGCGCGGGTCGACGTAAAGCTGGGCGGTCGCGGTGTAGCGGGGCGTCAGGCTCTTGCCGACGGTGACGGCGAGGCACGCGCCGATCAGCGCCGCAGAAGCAATCGCAATCTTGCGCCGCCATAGCAGGCGGACGAGCTCCAGCACGTTGAAGCTGGCCTCGGATGCCCGCTGCGGGGCCTCCGACATGGTCGGATGTCTGGCCCGGTCGATCGGCTGGTTATAGTCAAGCATAATCCCCAGCTTTCATTCCAACGCCCGCGCGCTGAGGGGTTACTCTTCGCTTTACGCCTCGCACCGGGGAAATAGGTGCGCAATCAACGCAACAGGGAAAATTAACCATACTCATTGAGGGACTATTCACCGAAATGGCAAACAAAGCGTTTAAGCGCAGGTCGCCATTTGCCGCGTCGTCGTGACGCCCCGGCGGCAGCGCTCCCTCAGTGATTAACGGTTCGTTACCGTGCGTACCTCGCGGCGCGCGCGCGTGCGGCTTCGCAGCGTGACAGCCGGCCAGCGCGCGCATGACCGTCAGCGCTTTCGCAGGATGACGTGATAGTCGCCCCGCCGGACGTCGGTGCCGCGCGGAAGCACGGCGTTCATCATCGCGGCGCCGGCGTCGACCAGGGCGGCGAACAGCGGCTTGCGCTGACGCATCTCGGGATAGCGCGGGCTCTCGACCTCACGGCGGTAGATCGTCTCCAGGCCATGGGTCGCGGCGAACGCTTCGAGTTTCGACAGCGTCACCAGCGGGTGGAAGAAGGTCGGGAACGGCGCCTCGCCGGGCAGGCCGGCGGTCTTGATGCCGCGGATAGTCCGGTAGAACCAGACATGAAACCAGTGCGGCGAATATTTGGTGACGACGCCGGACAGCGAGCGTGGATTGGGCGCCCCGATCAGGATCATGCCGCCGCGCTTGAGCGCATCGCGGAAGTTTAGGAGCGCCGCCTCGACGTCGGGCAAGTGCTCGATCACGTTGTAGCAGATCACAACGTCGAACGTTTCCGGGCCGAAACGATAGGTCTGGACGTCGCCGAGGATCGCCTCGTCGGCGTAGGTGTTGTTGCGGACCTGGTCTTCGTCGATATCGACGACGGTCACACGGCTGCGGCCGAGCACGTCCATGGGCAGGAAGCTCGAGGAGCCGCCGCCGGCCTCGTAGATTGCAAGCCGGCCCTGCGGCAGCTCGCGGCGCAGCACCTCGTGAACGCCGAGCAGGCTGTCGCGGGCTTCGCCGGCGACGAGGTCGAGCAGAGCCTGGGTGTGCGCGGGACTTGTGAGGTCTTGGGCACTGGTAGCCGTCGCGAGATCGATCGTGGCTGACTTGTTCATGTTTTTCTGACCGCGCTTGTTCGATTCAAATTTACAGGAAAAGTATCTCGTGCCCGAAGAGCAAATCTGATGCCGCACGCCTTCACCGGTCGCGGTGCTTACGGCCGGGTTAATCCGGCCATGCGTTAACTACGGCATTGTCCATGTTACGCTGTTGGCAGGTGATGGACTGCAAATTGCAGTACCACGCGCGCAGGAATTCGCAGGAAAAACACGCGAAAGCGGTTAAGCGCATGATAGGACGCGTCATAGCGGGCACACTAGCGTCGCGGTGCAGCTTGAGCGCTGCAGCAGGCCGTTCATCTTGGGACGTATCTGTCCCGCGCGGCCGTGTCGCCTTGGGACTATGGACGCAGGGCTTTTTCAACATATCTCGGTCATCTAGAACGCCATGACGCTGATCCCGATCGATTTGTCCGCCAGCCGGATCTCGGATGCCGTGCGCGATCCCAACCGGGAGATCGCCGCGAGCTCGCGCGTCATCGATCTCTCGGTCGGCATCGTCGTCTGCATTCCCTGCTTCCGTCGCCCCGACCATCTGCGGCTGACGCTGGACTCGATCGTCAACCAGCGCACCTCGCGCGCCTTTGCGGTGGTCATGGTCGAGAACGACGCGGCCGGGCGCGCGAGCGCGCCAGTGGCCGCGGAGTATCTCACTTCGGGCAAGCTCCAGGGCATCTGCCTGGTCGAGAAGCGGCAGGGCAATTGCCAGGCGATCAACGCCGCGTTCGAGACGGCGCAGGCGCTGTTTCCGGCTGCGACCCGCTTCCTGATGATCGATGATGACGAGATCGCTTCGCCCGACTGGCTCGAGTTGATGGTTCGCACTGCGGAGGCGACCGGTGCCGACGTGGTCGGCGGTCCGGTGCTTCCGGTGTTCGACGACCACAGCCGGCCCTGGCTCGCTCGCCATCCCGCCTTCTGTCCGGCTTACGACTACACCGGTGCGGTGCCGCTGATCTACGGCTGCGGCAACTGCCTGATCACGCGCGCGGCGTTCGAGCGGCTCGGCAGCCCTGCCTTCGATCTACAATTCAATTTCCTTGGCGGCGGAGACTGCGACTTCTTCTATCGCGGCCGCAATGCCGGCATGAATTTCCATTGGACCGCGGAGGCCGTCATCAGCGAGACCGTGCCGCAAGACCGCACCAGCCTCGGTTGGATTGCCAGGCGCGGCCTGCGCATCGGCGCGATCAACTATCGTGTGCAGATCAAGGCTGCGCCAGGCGCGGCGGCGCGGGCGCGGGTGTTTGCGCGGATGCTCGGGCGGTTGCCGCTGTCGCTGGTCCGCTCGGCTCGCCTGCTGACGTCATCGAAAGCCGTCGTCGCGATGCACCCCGTATTGGTGGCCGTCGGTTCCGCGCTCGCGGCTTTTGGCTTTGATCCGAAGCCCTACAAGGCCTCGACGACCGTCTCCTGACGTGTTCGCGCCGGGGCGTCAGATTCCAAAATAAGACAGAGCGATCCTGATCGCGGACCGCGGCATCGCCTTGAGCGAGCGTCGGCCGACCATGCCGAGATAACCGAGCGCTTCGCGATATCTCCCGAAGCGGACGGCTTGCGTCGCCGCATAGGTCACGAGGTGGATTTCCGCTGCCTGCCGCAAACGGGGCGCAGTGCCGGCCGGCAGCTTGCCGAGGATCAACTCATCGTCGAACACGCGCGCGACCGCTGGAAAGAAGTCTTGCGGCGTCCGCACCGCCGCGTTCATCGTGTTGGCCGTGTGCAGGCGATAATCGAGCAAGAGTTCTGGCACGTAGGCGAAGTCACCGAGTGCGGCGAGGCGGCACCAGCAATGCCAGTCCTCGCAGTAGCGGAGCGAGACGTCGAAGCCGCCGGTGGCGCGGAAGGCGTCGGCTTTGATGAGCATGATGCCCCCGTTGACGATGAAATTGCCGCCGGCGAGCCGCTCCAGCACGTTGCCGGACGGCTTGCGGCGTCCCTTCAGGAGGCCGCGGCGGCCGATCGTCTGTCCCGCGCTGTCGATCGTGTTGTAGTCGCCATAGACCAGCATCGCGCGGGGCGCAGCCTTCGCCGCCGTCAGCAGCGTCGTCACGGCATTGGGCCGCAGCCGATCATCGGCATCGAGGAACATCAACCAGTCCCCGCGCGCGCTTCGTGCGCCGAGATTTCGCGCAGCCGATACGCCGCCGGCGTCGTTCATCATCAGGCAGAGCCGTGGATCGCGGATGGCCTGGACGATCGCCACCGTATCATCGGTCGAGCCGTCATCGACGACGATCACCTCGGAGACATCGGCCTGCGCCAGCGCGCTTGCGATGGTCTCGCCGATATAGGCCGCGGCATTCTTCGCAGGGACGATCACGGAAACCACAGGCGACGTTGCGCGCGCATCCGCCGCCGCGAGCGCGGCGGCCGGTGCATCGAGCGTGGCGTCGGTGAGGGTCAAGCGATGGCTCGTCGTGTTTAAGGGTCTGTTAACCAGGCCGTCGGCAATCGCGGTCTGAGCTGGCGCGGATGATACCCGCATAACGATCAAATCGTTGTTGCGAAGGCCGTCTGGTCGTCGGTTTCGTAGATTAGCGTTAAACCTGCGGCGTTAAGTCTGTCGCAGCTTTCAGAGGTGCGACAGCGGGTCTCATGCGAGAATGCAGGCCTGATTGCCGCGGATGGATCCAGTGCCCGCAAAGACATTCGACTACGATCCGGACGACATGATCCTCAACCTGTTCTACGAGGACAAGGACGATCGCTGGTTTCCCGGCGACCGGCATCTGCGGCGCATGGCACGCAAGATGTTGTTCGGCGAGCCGCGCATGAGCGGACAGCTGCGCGTGTTCCTCAATCTCTGCGCCGGGCTCGACCGGCTCGGCATCCGCTATCGTGTCAACGACTACGGCTACATCGGGCAGCATCCCGAGGAAGTCGCCTGTATCATCGGCCGCACCTTCCTGCTCGACAAGTTTGCTTGGAAGAACCCGATCCTGCTTGGCGTTGCCGCCCACAATCATCCGCTCGACGATCCCGACCTGTTCAAGCGCCTTCCGGTCAAGAAGGTCGTGGTGCCCGGCGACTGGTACGCCGACATGTACCGGCCTTATTGGCCGGAGACCGAAGCCTGGCCCGTTGGCATCGACACCGATCTGTGGGCGCCGTCGCGCCCGCGCGACAAGACCGTCGACGTTCTCCTCTATGACAAGGTCAGCTGGGATCGTGACCGCTACGTGCCGGAGCTGGTCGAGCCGGTTCGCGCGCGGCTGATCAAGGAAGGCCGCTCGTTCACCGAGCTGCGTTACGGCGGCTACAACGAGGAAGACTATCAGGCCGCGCTGGCGCGTTCGCGCGCGATGATCTTCTTGTGCCAGAACGAGAGCCAGGGCATCGCCTATCAGCAGGCGCTGTCCTGCGGCGTGCCGGTGTTTGCCTGGGATCCCGGCGGCCCCTGGCCCGATCCCGATTATTATCCGCACCGCGTCCAGTTCGAGCCGGTGTCGTCGGTGCCCTATTGGGACGATCGCTGCGGTCTCAAATTCACGGACCGCGCCGGCTTCGAGGACAGCTGGGCCGATTTCTGGGCCGGCTGCACCTCGGGCAAATTCGATCCGCGCGGCTACATCATGGACAACCTGACGCTGGAGGAGCGCGCGCTGCAATATTACGAGATCGCGCGCAGCGTCGCACGGCAGCAGCGGGTCGCGGCCACCTCCGGCATGCTGGTTGACGGATGGTTAACGGGGATGGGCTAGACCTCTGAGGTCCCCCATCGTCCCACCCGGCCTAGAGGCATGGATCGCAGCGCCGCAGACATGACTGACGTCGAGGCCCGTTCGCTCGGCCATGCGCTGCGCGACGAGCTCGCCAAGCTGAATGTCGTCCAGGTGGCGCGCTGCCTCATTATGGTGGCGGCCCTGCTGCTGGTCATGATCACGCTCGATCCGTTTCCGGACCTGCGCAGCGAGGACGTCGCCACCGTCGTCGGCGGGCGGATGGCGCTGAACTACATTACCTTCGGCCTGCTCGGCGCAATCGGCGTGATGTTCGTTCTCACCACCGATGCACCCTCGCTGAAGACCCTGGTGACGCCGCTGCATCTCTGCCTGGTCGGCTGGATGCTGATCAACGTCGTTTTGTCGGAGAGCCGCGAGGTCTCGATCCAGCGCTTCGTGCTCGCAGCCAGCGTCACCTCGCTCGCGGTGATCCTGCCGCTGCTGCCGCCGACGCAGCGGAGCTTTAACCTCTGCCTCGGCGGCGCCGCGCTGGTGCTGCTGGCGCTGTGCTTTCTCGGGGTCTTTCTCGCCCCGCAATATTCGATCCATAGCGCGCTCGACATCACCGAGCCGCAGCTCGCCGGCGACTGGCGCGGCAGCTTTGGCCACAAGAACGTCGCCTCGCCGGTGATGACCATTCTGGTCTATGTCGGTATCTACCTGTCTGCCGTCGGCTCTTTCGTGATGGGGCCCGCGGTCGCCCTGCTGGCCGGCATCTTCCTGATCTTCACCGGCGGCAAGACCTCGTCGGTGCTGTGCCTGGCGATTTATGCGCTGGCGTCGCTGGTCTACGTCACGCGCAGCCTGTGGCTGAAGCGGATCATCTGCTTCGCGCCGCTGATCGTGATGAACCTGCTGACGGTCGGCAGCGTCCTGAGCCCGGCGCTTGGCAGCATCACGCGAGCGCTTCCGGTCGATCCCACCTTCACCGGCCGTTCCGACATCTGGGAGTTCGCGCTTGCAGCGGTGGCGGAGAAGCCGATCACCGGCCATGGCTATGCGGCGTTCTGGGACGACGTGACCGCGCGGCAGACCGCAAAAGGCTCCGAATGGGCGGTGACTGCGGCGCACAGCCACAACAGCTATCTCGATCTCGCCGTCACCATCGGCCTGCCGGGCCTGTTGCTGGTCGTCCTCATCTTCGTCCTGGCGCCGCTTCGCAATTTCCAGGAGACCCAGGCTCACAACCGCAGCAACGCGCTGGGCAAGCTGTTCCTGACCATCTGGCTGTTCGGCCTGTATTTCGGGACGACCGAGACCTACTTGCTCGAGCGGCAGAACCCGGTCTGGTTCATGTTCGCGCTCGCGGCCGCCGGGTTGCATTTCCTGGCCCGGTTCCAATGCGTCGCGCAAATGGAACCCGATCGCTGACAGCTTGTCGCAGTCGTGCGTTTCATATCGGGACACGGGGGCGTTGCGCGCGCTGCGACGGTATCGGCTTAACGATAAGCATCGACGTAACTTGTGGTCTGCGACAAAACATAATCTATCTGGACACGTTCAGTAACCGTATGCCCCCGCAAATGGCGTTTCTCAGCCTCGAGCAACTAGATGGTCGGGTGTCCAGCACATCGGGAATCTCAGTCGATTTCTTGCGTGACTGGCGACAGGCCGCATTGCGCCTGAATGCGGGCCATCGCACCGCATTCCAGCATGGTTACTGGCTCGGTGCCTGGTACGAAGCCTTTCATGGCGTAGCGCCGCTGATCGCAATCATCACCGATCCGGCGACCGGCAAGGACATCGCGATGGTGCCGATGTTCAGCCACGTCAGGCGCGGCATCCGCGTCGTCGAGTTTGCCGATCTCGGTGTCTCCGACAACAACGCTCCGATCCTGGCCTGCGATGCAACCTTCGATGCGGTCGGCGCGCAGGCGATCGGCGCGGCGCTGGTGGATGCGTTGCGCGCCTTGCCTGACGGCTTCGACCTGCTGCGGCTGAAGAAGATGCCGGCCTATGTCGGCGCCAAGCCGAACCCGCTGCTGTCGCTCGGCCGTTCCGGCTCCTGCTCGCTCAACGGCAATCTCGTGCTGACCGGCGACGACTATGCGGACTATCAGGCGTCGATCAAGCGCATGCAGATGCCGCGCTGCTGGCGCGTGTTCAGCCGTCATGCCGGCGCGCGGTTCGAGATTGCCAACGATGTTGCCCGCGCGCACGAGCTTCTCGACGTGATGGATGTCCAGCAGCAGGAGCGCATGCAGAAGCTCGGCTCGCGGTTCGTCCTCAACGACGAGGCCCATGCTGCTTTCTATCGCGAGGTAGCTCGCCAAGGCGTTGTGGAAGGTTATGCCGTGATCTCGGCATTGGTCTGCGACGAGGGCGTCGTCGCCACCACGCTCGGCGTCAGATATGGTGCGACCTATTATTTGCTGCGGATCGGCCATGCCGGCAAGACGTGGGCGAATTGCTCGCCGGGGCTGCTCGTGACCGAGCGCACCATGGCAGCGCTGCATGCGCAGGGCGTGCGGCGCTTCGATCTCAGCATCGGCAATCACGATTACAAGCGCCGCTTCGGCGCGGAGCAGGTCGCCCTGACCGATGTCAGCGTCGCCCTGTCATGGCGCGGGCTGCCCTATGTGCTGCGCGACCACGCTGCCCAGGGCTTGCGCCGCCATCCGAGGCTCGCCGCCTTCGCGGCGCGGGCGATCGGCAAGGGTACGCGCTAGAGCCGTCCACGTTCGCGGGTTGCACGGTCACTCGAATATCGCAATGATTGTGCTATCGTCGCCGCCGCCAGGAGGCGACATGGACGATCGTTCGGACAAATTTCGCGCGTTCTATGCGCAGTTGATCTGCGCTGCAGCCAAGACCACGGACCCGCGTCTCGAGCAGGCGTTTCGCAACGTGAGGCGCGAACCCTTCGCCGGGCCCGGGCCGTGGTCGATCTCGTTCGGCGGCCATCGTTACGTCGAGACGCCCGACGACGATCCCGCCTTTCTCTATCAGAACGCGCTGCTGGCGCTGGATTCGGCGCGTGGCGTCAACATCGGCATGCCCGGCGCGCACGCCTATTGGCTCAGTGGCTGCGGCGTCAGGGAAGGCGAGACCGTGCTGCAGATCGGCGCGGGCAGCGGCTATTACACCGCCATTCTCGCCGAGCTCGCCGGTCGCAATGGCTGCGTCTATGCCTATGAGATCGACGAACGCCTGGCGGCGCTTGCACGCGAGAATTTAAAGCACTTCGCCACAGTCGAGCTGCGCGAGCGCTCGGGCATTGCGTCCGATCTGCCTGATGTCGACGTGATTTATGTCTGCGCGGGCGCCGCGCAGCCGGCCACGGAATGGCTCGCGGCGTTGCGGCCCGGCGGGCGGCTGGTGTTTCCGCTGGCGCCGGAAGGCGTGCTCGGCGGCATGCTGATGATCACGCGCCCGGAGCAGGGCGCGGCCTGGCCGGCCAAATTCCTGGGGCGAGCCCAGTTCATCGGTTGCGCCGGACTTCAGGACGCAGATGCCGGCCGCCGATTGGCGGAGGCGTTCGCGAACGGATGGGAGAGCGTGCAATCGCTGCGGCGAGGAGACGTGCCCGACGATACCTGCTGGTTCGCCGGCGACGGCTGGTGGCTTTCAACGGCGCCCGCATCGGCGCCGGCGGTCACCATCCCGCCGCACGCAGACATCACGCAGGCTTGACCGATGCCGCCCTAATCGCACCAGCCATGCGGCTGGTTGTGCAGCTGCAGCTTAGCCGTGCAGTTTTCTGGCGGTCTCTGCGATCTGGCGTCCCTGATAGCGCGCGCCGGCGAGCTCATTGGCGCTGGGCTGGCGGCTGCCGTCGCCGCCGGTGATCGTGGTGGCACCGTAGGGCGCGCCACCGGTGACCTCGTCGAGCTTCATCTGGCCGGCAAAGCCATAGTTCAAGCCGACCACGACCATGCCGAAATGCAGCAGGTTGGTGATGATCGAGAACAGCGTGGTCTCCTGGCCGCCATGCTGGGTTGCGCTCGCGGTGAAGGCGCCGCCGACCTTGCCGTGCAGCGCGCCCTTGGCCCAGAGTCCACCGGCCTGGTCCAGAAAGTTCGCCATCTGCGAAGCCATGCGGCCGAAGCGGGTGCCGGTGCCGACGATGATCGCGTCGTAATTGGCGAGGTCCTCGATCTTGGCGACCGGGGCGGCCTGATCGACCTTGTAATACGAGGCCTTTGCGACCTCGGCCGGAACGAGTTCTGGCACGCGCTTGATGTCGACGGTGGCGCCGGCTTCGCGCGCGCCTTCGGCAACGGCATTGGCCATCGCTTCGATGTGGCCATAGGCGGAATAATACAGGACGAGAACTTTGGTCATGGTGGTCTCCGTTGGGATCGATTGAGATGATGGGTTGCTTGGAAGCGTTACGCGGCGTCGACGAGCACGAGCTCGGTGTCTTCCAGCGCCGTGATCTTCAGCCTGGCCTCGTCGCGGATCGCGGCGCCGTCGCGGGCGTTGACGCGCACGCCGTTGATCTCGACCGCGCCCGCCGCAGGCACCAGGTAGAGGTGCCGCGCCTTTTGCGGCTCGTACTCGGCGCTCTCGCCGGCCTTCAGCGTGGTGGCGAGCACCCGCGCATCGGCGCGGATCGGCAGCGCGTCGGTGTCGCCTTCGATGCCGCTCGCAATGGTGACGAGCTTGCCGGAGCGATCCGACTTCGGAAACGGTTTTGAGCCCCAGGTCGGCTGACCGCCGCGCAGCGTCGGCTCGATCCAGATCTGGAAGATCCGCGTCTTGGTCGGCTCGAGATTGTACTCGGAGTGGCGGATGCCGCTGCCGGCGCTCATCACCTGCACGTCGCCCGCTTCGGTGCGGCCCTCGTTGCCGAGGCTGTCCTGATGGGTGATCGCGCCCTCGCGCACATAGGTGATGATTTCCATGTTGGCGTGGGGATGGGCGGGAAAGCCGGTGTTCGGCGCGATCTCGTCGTCGTTCCACACCCGCAAGGCGCCGTGGCCCATGTTGCTCGGGTCATAATGGCTTGCGAACGAGAAATGATGCTTGGCCTTGAGCCAGCCGTGATCGGCGCCGCCGAGTTTTGCAAAAGGTCTGAGTTCGATCATGGAAGTGGTTCCCTGATTGGAGGGGGGGGGGGGGGGGGGGGGGGGGGGGGGGGCCCGGCGGGGGGGGGGGGGGGGGGGGGGCGGGGCCGGCGCCGCCCCCCCCCCCCCCCCCCCCGTCGACGTTGAGCACGGTGCCGGTGACGAAGGAGGCTTCCGGGCTTGCGAGGAAGACCACGCCGGCGGCAACCTCCTCAGGCCGTCCGAAGCGCTGCAGCGCATGCTGCTTGCGCTGCGTCTCGGCGAACTCGCCACCATCCTTCGGGTTCATGTCGGTGTCGATCGAGCCGGGCTGCACCACATTCACGGTGATGCCGCGCGGGCCGAGGTCGCGCGCCGCGCCCTTGGTGTAACCAACGACCGCCGACTTGGTGGCGACGTAGTCGGCCAGGCCGGGGAACGAGGCACGGTCGGCGAGCATCGAGCCGACGGTGACGATGCGGCCGCCTTCACCCATCAACTGCGAGGCGGCGCGGATCGCCGCAATCACGCCATGCACGTTGACCTGGTCCTGCCGCTCCAACGCGGCCGTGTCGACGTTGGCGTCGTCGATCGCGCCACCATTGGCGACACCGGCGTTGTTGACGAGAATGTCGAGATGGCCGAATTCCCTGGCGACATCGTTGACCAGCTTCGTCACGTCCTTGGCGGAGGCCTGGTCTGCCCTGAAGGCGCGGGCCTTGACGCCCCGGGCCTTCAGTTCGCCGACGACGGCTTCGGCTTTTTCGGGCGAGGCGACGTAGCTGATGGCGACGTCCGCGCCTTCATCGGCGAGAGCGCGGGCCGAGGCCGCGCCGATGCCGCGCGAACCGCCGGTGACGAGAGCAACCTTGCCTGAGAGCTTCTTGGTCATTGGATTTCTCCAGTCCTGAATTTCTGATGACCCTTGGATAAGCCTCCGCCTGTGGTATAGAAATAGAAACTGTCGAAACACATTGTTTCCCTAAATACCCTGATTGGGACCGTTGCCATGGCAAAACTCCCCGATTTCGAGGCGCTCGCGATTTTCGCAAAAGTCGTGGAATTGCGGTCGTTTGCGGGGGCTGCAAGCGAGCTCACGATGTCCAAGGCCACGGTGTCGAAGGCCGTGACCCGCCTGGAGGAGCGGCTCGGCGCCCGCCTGTTCAACCGCACCTCGCGTCGCCTGGCGCTGACCGATGCCGGCCACAAGCTCGCCGACCGCGCGACGCGCCTGCTCGCCGACGGCGAGGCGGCCGAGAACGAGGCGCTGGCGCAATCGGTGGCGCCGCGCGGCCTGGTGCGGCTCGCGGTGCCGATGACGTTCGGGATCAAGGCGGTGGCGCCGCTGCTGCCGGAGTTTTTCGAAACCTATCCGGAGGTCTCGGTCGATCTGCATTTGAGCGACGCGACCATCGACCTGATCGGCGAGGGCTTTGACATGGCGGTGCGGATCGCGCGGCTGCCGGACTCGTCACTGATCGCGCGGCGGCTCTTCACCATGCCGCGCTTCACCGTGGCCGCGCCGTCCTACCTTAGGAAGCACGGCCGGCCGACGCATCCGATGCATCTCGCCGAGCACAAATGCTTCAGCTACGCCTATCTCTCGACGGCGAACGTCTGGCACTACACCAATTCCGCCGGCGAGCAGGCCAGCGTCCGCCCCGGCGGCCTGCTTCGCGTCAACAATGGCGAAGCCGTGATGCCGTCGCTGATCGCCGGCCTCGGCATCGCCGAGCTCCCAGAGTTCATCGTCGGCGATGCCATTTCGTCCGGTGAAGTCGAAGTGATCCTGAAGGACTGGAAGCAGGCCGAAGGCGCCGTGCACCTCGTGACCCCACCGGGCGGCCCGCGCCCCGCGCGCGTCGAAGCGCTCGGCGATTTCCTCGCAGCGAAGCTGCCGGGCACGTGCAAGCGGCAGTCGAAGAAGGGTGGGAAGGCGGGGTAGCCGTCGCAAGATAGGCACGGCTTCATCCGCTCGTCATTGCGAGCGCAGCGAAGCAATCCAGAATCGCTCCGCTGAGGCACTCTAGATTGCTTCGCTGCGCTCGCAATGACGGAGAGATCTCGCTAGTCTATCCTCCGAGCGGCTATCGTAGGGTGGGCAAAGCGAAGCGTGCCCACCACTCTTGGACGAGAAGGTTACAGTGCCTCGATATCGCCGAGCGCAAGGCAGCACGTTCTTCTTCACGGTTGCGCTCGCCGACCGTTCAAGCACTCTGCTCGTGGATCATGTTGATCGCCTCAGGCGAATTTACCGGACCGTCCAGCAGCGCCGCCCGTTCGAGACAGTCGCTATTTGTATCCTGCCCGAGCATCTCCATGCCGTTTGGTCCCTTCCGGACCACGACGTCGATTTTTCGTCACGTTGGAATCTGATCAAAGGCGGCTTTTCGCGAGGCTTAGAACCGCAAGAGCGATCAGCAAGCAAGCTGCTCAAGCGCGAGAAAGGCATTTGGCAGCGTCGCTATTGGGAGCACGCAATTCGTGACGATGCGGATCTAGAGCGACACGTTGATTACATCCATTTTAATCCTGTGAAGCACGGCCTCGTCACCCAGGCGCGCGATTGGTCTTTCAGCAGCTTCCATCGTTATGTGGAGCAGGGCATCCTTGCCGCGGATTGGGGAGGGGATATGCGGGATATTTCTGGGCACTTCGGCGAGTGATGGTGGGCACGGCGCGCAAGCGCGCGCCTTTGCCCACCCTACGAGATCTCGCTCGTCTATCGTCTCAGCAAGCTATCGTAGGGTGGGCAAAGCGAAGCGTGCGCACCACCTCTGACTACGACACCTTCACGCCGTCGATTGCGACAATGCGCAAGCTCGGCTTTACGGTCTGCTCGAGCTGCGACTTCAAGTCGTGAACACGCGGGTCGGTCGAACGTGCGGCGCACACTGCGTATTGATGCACCGATTGCGCCAGGGCACGCCGCGCTTCCGGCGTTCGCGTCACTTCGGGCTTTGAAAGCCGCAGGACGATCGCTGCGAGGTTCACCAGCATCTCGTCCAGCGCCACGTCGATGGTCGCGAATTTTCCCATGGCACTCTCCCTGGCAAGACCTTCTGAAGGCAACGGAGGGTGCCGCGATGCGTTCCGGAGCGGGGCGAACATGGATAACGCTTCGTAAACAGCTTGTTCTTGCCGATCGCCGCGCTAGGCTGGGAGCGAAACAAGAAAATAAGAGGAGGGGGCTGCCATGGATCGACGCGACGTCTTGCGCGCCGTTGCCGCATTGCCGTTGTTGCGGGGCGCGTTGCCAGAACAGGCCTTCGCGCAAAGCTACCCCGCCCGCAACATCACCATGATCGTGCCGTTCCCGGCCGGCGGCCAGGCCGATCTTGCGGCACGTCCCGTCGCGCAGGCGCTGGAGCGGATCCTCGGCAAGTCCGTTATCGTCGACAACCGCGCCGGCGGCGCCGGCGGATCGGTCGGCAACGCTGCAGCCGCGCGCGCCGAGCCCGACGGTTACACGCTGCTGATGACATTGTCCTCGCTCGCGGTGCTGCCCGAGGCCGACCGGCTGTTCGATCGTCCGGTCGCGTATGAAGTGGCGCAATTCATGCCGATCGCGCGCGTGCTGGCCGATCCCACGCTGCTTGCGGTGCCGACTTCGGCGCCATGGAAGACGGCGCAGGAATTCGTCGAGGACGCGAAGAAGCGCCCGGGCCAGATCACCTATGGTTCATCCGGACCTTACGGCACGCTGCATGTGGCAATGGAGATGTTCGCCAACAGCGCCAATATCAAGCTGCTGCACGTGCCGTTTCGCGGCGCGGGGCCGGCATTGACCGCGCTGCTCAGCGGCACCGTGCAGGCGATCGCAGCAGCACCGGGCACGCTGAAGCCGCAGGTCGACGACGGCAAGCTGCGCGTGCTCGGCAATTGCGGCGCGCAGCGTGTTGCGAGCTTTCCCGACGTGCCGACCTTCCAGGAGCTCGGCTACAAGGATGTCGAGATGTACATCTGGGCCGGGCTGTTTGCGCAGAGCGCTCTTCCCGCGCCGATCGCAAGCCGCTTGCGCGAGGCGATGGCGCAGGTGATGACGAGCCCTGACGTGCTCAAGACCTTCGATGCTTCGGGCAGTCTGGTCGCCTATCAGGATGCGCCAGCGTTCTCCGATTTCGTGGCGACCGACAGTGCGCGGCTGATCGCGGCGGTCAGGAAGATCGGCAGGGTCGAGTAGGTTCCTACCCGAATTTTCACATTTTTTTGTTGGGCCAGAACCTGACCGCGTCTCATTGATTCAGGACAAATCGAGGGATTCGAGAAGGATTGGGACCATGCGAACAGAGCGAATTGCGCTGGGTGCGGCGCTTGCGATCAGCGGCATCGTCGCGCAAAGCGCCGCGTCCGCCGAGGAGTATCGCGGCACCATGGAGCAGCAGATGGCCTGCACGCCGGATGTCTGGCGCCTGTGCAGCGATCAGATCCCGGATGTGAGCCGCATCACCGCCTGCCTGCGGCAGAACACGCCGCAACTCTCCAGCGGCTGTCGCGCGGTGTTCCAGTCCAACAACCAGATGCCACCACAGCAGCCGGTTCCGCGCGGCCGGGCTGTTCCGCAGCCGCGCTACAACAACGCGCCGACGCCACCTCCGCAGGCGCAGCCGCGGCCCTATGACGATGGCGACGATCAGCGCTTCTGAGAACATGATCCGGAAAGATGCGCAGCGGCAGGCGTGAAGACGCGGTCATGCCGCCTCATTCAGCGGTTCCTCTTGCTGTCCGACTCAGGTCGACGCCCGAGCGCTGTCCGCATGAGGACGCCGAAGAGTATCGCTGCAACTGGCCAATGGAACCAGATCCTGTGCATCCCAGTGAAAACATTGATCAGGATCAGGAAGGCCGACACCGTGAGGGCCACTGCGACCGGGCGGGGCAGCTTCGCCAGCCCATCTGAAACGAAGCGCATCCACGTGGATGGCTCGGATCTGTCGCGGCGTGCGGCGTCAGTTTCCGAACCCGCAACAGCGCCCTGAGACGTCAGGTGTTCGCCAGGCGGAAAGCTCCGCGGCTGAGCGGTTTGGCCGCTCATGGTCACACGATAGCTGGTCATGGGAGCAATGTTTTTCATGGGACGCTGGCCGAGGCAGTCGAAGCCAACAGATAATTTGTTGTGCACCTGATCGTAGGCGGAGCTGGAGATCACGATGCCGCCGGGTTCGGCAAGTTCTTGCAGGCGCGCCGCGATATTGACCCCGTCTCCATAAAGATCGGAACCATCCACCATCACATCGCCGAGATTGACGCCGATGCGAAACCGCATCGGGTGCGCGTGAGGTAGGTCCGAATCCTGATTGGAAATTTCCTGCTGAATCTCGACCGCGCATTGCACGGCCTCGACGACGCTGGCGAACTCGGCGATGACAGCATCGCCCCACGTATTCACGATGCGGCCGTCATGACGCTCCACCAATCCCGCAATGGCCGTGCGGTAGCGGCGGAGCGTTTCCAGCGTTCCCGCCTCGTCTGCTTCCATAAGGCGAGAATAGCCGTGCACATCGGCGCACAGCACGGTGGTCAGTCGTCGTTTCACCTTGTCATCGGGCATGGTCCAGACATTAGCCTCCCTGACCGGCAAATGCATCAGGCATCAGTACAGGCTGTCGCCGCTTTATGGCCTGACCTCGCAGACATCGATCCATTCGGCCGCGGTCAGCTCGGCCATCCGCTCCGGCGTGATGCGCACGGCGCTGTGGGTCGAGCCTGCGGCCGGCACCACCACGTCGAACGCTTTCAGCGAGACGTCGCAATAGACCGGCAGTGGCGACTTCAGCCCGAACGGGCAGACGCCGCCGACCTCGTGGCCGGTGATCTCGGCGACCTCTTCCAGCCCGAGCATCTTCGGCTTGCCGCCGAACGCTGCCTTGACCTTCTTGTTGTCCATCCGCGAGGTGCCGGCGGCGACGATCAGGATCACGCGCTCGCCGACGCGCAAGGACAGCGTCTTGGCGATCATAGCGGGTTCGACGCCATAGGCTTCGGCAGCCAGCGTCACGGTCGCCGAGCTGATCGGGGATTCCATCACGGTGATGTCGGGGGCTTTCTCGGCGAAGAAGGCGCGAACGGATTCCAGGCTCATTCCAGTCAGCTCATCGAGGACTTACGGGGGGCGGCGATACTCAGGCGATGCTTGATTCAGGCGATTCTTGCCAGCTCCGAGAGCGAGCGGACGCGATGATCCGGCGCAAAGCCGAGCTCGTCCATCTGGGTGCGGATCGCCTTGAATAGCGTCAGCGGTGCCACGAGTTCGTTCTCGACGCAAGCCAACGCCATGGCCTCCGGCGTCACCCGTTCGATCCAGGCAACGTTGAGCCCGAACGCTTTCGCGCCGGCCACGTCCCAGGGATTGGAGGAGACGAACAGCACCTCGTCTGGTTTGGTGCCGAGCACCTCGCCGATCAGCTCATAGGCCTGCGGGCTCGGCTTGAAGATCTTGTTCGCGTCCACGCTGATGGTGGCGTCGAGCAGGCGGTCGAGGCCGGAGTTGCGCACCAGCGTAGTCAGCATGTCCGGGCTGCCGTTGGACAGGATCGCAAGCTTTCGCGGTTTCAGCGCGGTAAGCGCTGCGGTCGCATCCGGATAGAGATCGAGATGCAGATATTTCTCGATGACGCGCTCGAAGGCCTCGCGCTCGTAGGTAAGCCCGAGCACGCGCAGCGTATAGGCCAGCGAGTCGCGCGTGACGGCAGAAAAATCCTGGTAGCGCCGCATCAGCGAGCGCAACCAGGTATATTCGAGCTGCTTGATCCGCCAGACCTGCGTGATGATCTCGCCATAGCCCGGAAACGCATCCTCGGTGATCTCCGCGACCGACTGGATGTCGTAGAGCGTCCCGTAGGCATCGAAGACGACGGCTTTGAGGGGCAATTGACCGGTCCTCCGGGGTCGTAGGGGCGCAAGGACTATACAAGGCGTCCGGATGGCGATCCATGCGCCCGGGGCGAGAACATTGAACCCGGATCACCCCTCGGGGGCGGCCCACCTCTGGACGCTGACATCCGCCAGCGCCTTGAATACAGCCGGCGTGCGCTCCAGGCGGGCGATCGTTCGCGCGCCTTCGACGGCGGCTACCAATGCGGCTGCGGTAGAGGATGCGCGCGCGGGAGCGAAACCGCACCCCCTGAAATGCTCCGCAACAATCTCGGTTGAATCGGCAAATCCGCGCGCTACCCGTTTGGTCAGCTCAGCGTCGAGCGCGGGCAGCTCATTCGCCAGATTTTGCATCAGACATCCATACTGGAAATCAGAGGCGACCATTTCGGCCGCGAATGTACCGAAAATCTGGCGAACGAAATTCAGAGCATCTCCCGTCGTATTCGCCGAGATAGTCCGCAATACCGCAATTCTAGTCGCAACGTAATGATCGATGGCCTCCTCTGCGAGCTGTGCCTTGCCGCGTGGAAAGTGGAAGTAGAACGATCCTTTGGGCGCGCCGCTTTCTTCAATGATCTGGGTCAATCCAGTCGCAGTGTAGCCCTGGATGCGAAACAGGCGTTCGGCCGTGGCAATCGCGCGAGCGCGGGCATCAGTCTTACGTGGCATGCCGTGAACCTAACACGATCCGCTTGACGCGACTATGGTGATCGCCATACTATGGCGATCACCATAGAAAGAGCCCGGCTGATGAGTCGTCCATGTAGTTTCAAGCCATCAGTGTCCCGACGAGCCGTCTTAGCGATGGGCGCGGCCAGCCTGATTGCGGCTTCGCTTTGCCCGGCCCGCGCAAACCCTATTGGAGGAAGTGATTTGACCACATCATCATACGGCGGGGGAACGCTTCCCAAGGGGGTGCGCTCGCGCATGATCCATGGGGTCAACGGCCTCGATGTCCATATTCTCGAAGCCGGTTACGAAAGCTCCGGCCGGCCGCTCGCGCTGCTTCTGCACGGCTTTCCGGATTTGGCTTACGGCTGGCGACACCTGATCCCAATTCTAGCTGACGCCGGGTACCATGTCGTGGCGCCCGACCAGCGGGGTTTTGGTCGCACCACCGGTTGGGTGAACGGCTATGACGCCCCGCTAGAGCCTTTCAGCTTGTTGAATATGACGCGTGACGCCCTCGGATTGGTTTCGGCGTTGGGGTATCGAAACACGGCAATGCTCGTCGGGCACGACTTCGGCTCACCCGTGGCGGCCTATTGTGCGTTGGCCCGACCCGACGTCTTTCCCTCGGTGGTGCTGATGAGCGCACCGTTCCCCGGTCCGCCGGCGTTTCCGTTCAATATTGCGGAAAGCGAGGCATCGTCGGCTCAACCGAACACTGGAAATCAAAAGTTGGCGGCCGCGCTGGCGGCGCTCGATCCGCCGCGAAAGCATTATCAGCAATATCTGAGCACGCGGGAGGCGAACGATGATCTGTGGCACCCGCCTCAAGGCTTACACGCGTTTCTTCGTGCATTTTTCTACGCCAAGAGCGCTGACTGGCCGGGAAATAAGCCGCATCCGTTGAAGGCGCCGACCGCCACAGAGCTGGCACAAATGCCCACCTACTACGTCATGGATCTCGGCAAGACGATGTCGCAGACCGTCGCTCCATTCCAGCCTTCCGCCGCCGAGGTTTTGGCCAGCAAATGGCTCACCGAGCCGGAGCTTGCCGTGTACACGGAGGAGTATGGCCGCACCGGGTTTCAAGGCGCCCTGCAGGCTTATCGCGTCTTTTCCGACCCCGACCTGAACGCTGAGTTGCGCCTGTTTTCGGGCAAGACGATCGACGTCCCGTCGCTCTTCATCGGCGGGAAAAGCGATTGGGGCACCTATGCGGCGCCGGGCGCGATCGATCTCATGAGGACGAAGGCGGCGACGAGGATGCGTGACATCGAGCTGATCGACGGCGCCGGTCACTGGATCCAACAGGAGCAACCGGTTCGGCTCAGCACGCTCCTGCTCGCCTTCACCAAGGAGGTGGGTGGGGCGGATCACACCAGCCGTTAGGAGGCCTGGCACAAGTCTTGAGCGTGAGGGCTTCGATAGCGCTCGAAGCCCTCGATGCGCTGTGGCGATGAATACGCGGCTAAATTCCCAACAGCTTGCGCGCGTTGGCCTTCAACACCTTCGGGCGGATCTCGTCGCGGATGTCGATCTTGGCAAAGTCCGACAGCCAGCGGTCCGGCGTGATCACCGGCCAGTCCGAGCCGAACAGCATCTTGTCCTGCAGGATCGAGTTGATATAGCGCACCAGGATCGGCGGGAAATATTTCGGCGACCAGCCGGAGAGGTCGATGTAGACGTTCGGCTTGTGGGTCGCGACCGACAGCGCCTCCTCCTGCCAGGGGAAGGAGGGGTGGGCGAGGATGATCTTGAGGTCGGGGAAGTCGGCCGCGACGTCGTCCATGTACATCGGGTTGGAATATTTCAGCCGCATGCCCATGCCGCCCGGCATGCCCGAGCCGACGCCGGTCTGGCCGGTATGAAACAGCGCGATCGCGCCGCCATTGTTGATCTCGTCGTAGAGCGGGTAGGCCATGCGGTCGTTGGCGTAGAAGCCCTGCATGGTCGGGTGGAATTTGAAGCCGCGCACGCCGTATTCCTCGATCAGCTTGCGCGCCTCGCGGGCACCGAGCTTGCCCTTGTGCGGGTCGATCGAGACGAAGGGGATGAGGACGTCGAGATGGTCGGAGGCGGCCTCGATCATCTCGTAATTGTTGTAGCGGCGGAAGCCGGTCTCGCGCTCGGCATCGACCGGGAAGATCACCGCGGCGATGTTCTTGGAGCGGTAATAGGCCGCGGTCTCCGGCACGGTCGGCGGATGCTTGTTCGGCGACTTGAAGTAGTCGGCCATCTGCGCCTGGAAATCGTCGTAGCCGTCGTCGGGATGGCAGCCGCAGGGCTCCTCGGCATGGGTGTGGATGTCGATGGCGACGACATCGTCAATGTTCGGCAGCTTCAGCTTCGGCATGGGGGTCCTCCCGACGGGTTGCCAAATTGATTATATGATATAACGAACTTGGCAAGCGAACCTTGGGCGGATCGGCGCGGTCAGAATCGGGCCGATCCGGCCGTTTCTACTGTGCATGGGGTTGTTTTCACGAATTTGCCGGTTCGGAACCGGGCAGTTAACATTGACATCACCTCCCGCCATGCCTTAAGAACCGCCCCGTCCCGGGCGGTCAGTCCGCCAGCGGGAAAGATCTCATTTTGCCACATTCGCGCGTGCCGAAACGGTAGTGCCGAACACGGCCTTTCGAACGTTCAGGATTCTGCCATGAAGGTCCGTAACTCGTTGAAGTCGCTGCGCGGTCGCCATCGCGCCAACCGCCTGGTCCGCCGCAAGGGCCGGGTCTATGTGATCAACAAGGTGCAGCGCCGCTTCAAGGCTCGCCAGGGCTGATCCGGGCGGGCTGATCCGGGCGGGCTGATCGCCTTCGCGCTCGCCTCGCGCACGCGCCCCGCAAGACCACGGTCTCACACGAGTTTGACGCCGCCCTGCTTTGCAAGGGCGGCTTTACGCGTTTAGACTTTGATGATGGCAGTGAGATTCCCTTTCGCGCGCACGCTGTGCCTGGCTCTGGTTCTCGGGACCGCCGGCTTCGCGCCCGTGTTGGCGCAGGATGATCCGGCCCCTCCGGCGAAGCAGCAGAAGAAGCTGCCGGAAGCGCCGGCCAAGCTGCCCAAGGCCGAGCGCACCAAGAATCTCGATTTCCTGTTCGGCGCGCTGAAGGCCGCCCCTGACGAAGACAGCGCCAAGCATGTCGAGGCGCGGATCTGGGCGATCTGGCTCCAGACCCCGAGCGACACCGCAGCATTGTTGATGGCGCGGGCCAAGGCGGCCGTCGATGCGAAGAAGATCGACGTCGCGATCAAGCTGCTGGATTCGGTCATTAAGCTCCGCCCCGACTACATCGAAGCCTGGAATCGGCGCGCCACGCTCTATTACATGCAGAACGATTATGCCCGCTCGCTCGCCGACATCCGCGAGGTGCTCACCAGGGAGCCCCGTCATTTTGGCGCGCTCGCGGGGCTCGGCATGATCATGCAGGACGTCGGCGACGAGAAGCGCGCGCTCGAGGCCTATCGCAAGGCGCTCGCCGTCAATCCGCACCTCGAGAAGATTCCCGATCAGGTGAAGGCTTTGACCGAGAAGGTCGAAGGCCGCGACATCTAGCCTCTAACTCGATCATTTCTTGAGCGGTTGTGGCGCCCGCCGATTAACCACGATCGGAGGCGCAACGTCGCAAGGACTATTGCCGGCGCCGCCGCAGGCCTACCTGCATGGCAGGAGCAAAAGCCATGAAGCGTTTGATCTTTGCTTGTAGCTTGCTGCTGGCGTCGGGAACGATCAGCCTTGCCGACGGGCTGTTCTGGGTGGTCGGCAATCGCGCCACCGGCAAATGCAACATCGTGACCAGCAATCCGGTCATCAACGGCGACATCTGGTTCGGCGACGGTCCTTACAAGTCCAAGGACGATGCCAAGCTGGCACGCTCGACCATTCGCGCCTGTCCCGCACTCACGCCCGATGAGCAAAAGGCCGAGGACGGCGCAGGCTAGGCCTAGTGCAGAACGCTGCCGCCGCGTTCGGCAAGACCGCGATTGACGGCCGCTGCGTAAGCCTTTGCAAGCTCCGTCTCGAGATGCTCGTTGATCAGGAGCAGCGCCCGCACGGCACCGCGCAGGTCGCCGTTGCAGCTCGCGACGATCTCGTCGATTGCAGTATCGTTCGATCTCAAGCTCATCGAAAAATCCTCCGGTTCAAGCCAGGACAAATCCTGCCGGCCTTTCCCGCAGCCGTGAGGTTGCGAGGAGGATCGGCGCCCACCCGCGCCTAGATGGCGGAACCGACCGTGGCGATTATAAGGAAGCCGCCATGACGACTGCATGAAGCTGATCCGAGGCTTGTGTGTCGCCTAGGAATGCCATTGATTCCATTGCGTTTTTGCAGATTGAGATTATGCACATATCCACAGCCCCGGCATTTCCGGTGGAAGCGCTGACGCCCACCGGGCGAACTGCCGTGTGCTAAGACCCGTAGCTGCCATGTGCCCTGGATTGCCCGGACTTTCTCCATGATCGTGATGTCAATTGCGACCGCGCTGGTTCTGCTGGCGGTGGTCACGCAGGCCGGAATCGTCGCCGTGCAGCGTAGCTTTCCGCCGCAGGGCCGGATGATCGAGGTCGAGGGTGCGACGCTCCATGTCGTCGACATCGGTCCGCGCGATGCCGGCCTGCCGATCGTGATGCTGCATGGCGCGAGCTCCAACCTCGAAGTGATGCGGCATCCGCTCGGCGACCTCCTGGCCAAGCAGCATCGCGTCATCCTGATCGACCGTCCCGGCCATGGCTGGAGCACGCGCGCGCGACGGCAGGATTCGACGCCGGACATCCAGGCGCGGATGATCGACGAGGCGCTTGGCAAGCTCGGGATCGATCGCGCCGTCTTCGTCGCGCATTCATGGAGCGGGGCGCTCGGCGCGCGGCTGGCGCTCGATCACGCAAGCCGCGTCGCCGGCCTCGTGATGCTGGCGCCGGTGACCCATCCCTGGCGCGGCGGCGTCGGCCGCTACAACGAGATCATCGCAATGCCGGTGATTGGGCCGCTGCTCGCCTACACCATCACGCTGCCACTGGGCTATTTCGTCGCCGAGTCTGGCGCGCGCAGCGTCTTCCTGCCGCAGACGATGCCGGACGGTTTCGTGAAGGAGTCCGCGACGCCGCTGTTGCTGCGTCCGCGCGAATTCATCGCCAATGCCTATGATCTGGTGACGCTGAAGGCGTCGGTGGCCGAGCAGGCTCCACGCTACGGCAAGATCAGGGTGCCGGTCACGATCATCGCCGGCGAGCCCGACAAGACGGTAAAGACCGACATCCACGCGCGCCCCTTCGCAGCGGCGGTGCCGAACGCAAAGCTGATCGTGCTGCCCGATCTCGGCCACATGGTGCAGAACGCGGTGCCGGATCTCGTGAAGACGGAGATCGAGACAATAATCGGTCAAGTCGCCGCGGCGCAGGCGGCCGCGGATTAGCGGCCGCCGCTCACCCGCTTACTGCTTGATCTTCCCGTCCTTGTCGAACTGCGACACATAGGTCCACAGATTGTTGATCTCGGTCTCGTTCTTGATGCCGGCGAACGCCATCTTGGTGCCGGGGATCTTGGCCTTGGGGTCCTTGATGTATTCCTTGAATTGCGCCTCGTTCCAGGTGATGCCGGAATTCTTGTTCGCGTCCGAATAGCTGTAATCCGGCGCGGTGCCGGACTTGCGGCCGTCGAGGCCGTTGAGCTCGGGGCCGACCTTGTTCTTGGCGCCTTCGCCGATGGCGTGGCAGGCCAGGCATTTGTTGAACGACGATTTGCCGGCCGCGGCATCCTGCGCCATCGCGCTGGTGGCCGTGGCAGTGACGGTGAGGATCATCAGCGCGCCAAAAGTCAGTTTTTTCATAGGGTGCTCTTCGTCTCTTTCCCGGTGGGGTCTTATTCGGTCGGCGATCGTCGAACCCTGCCGGTTTTGGCACGGCCCGCTCGGCTTGGACAAGCCGCGAAACCATGACAGGTTTCATGATTTCCCACTTGTCCCAGAGCGAACTCGCCGGAAGATCGTTGCTCCGACTTTCGGATGGCCTACCCAAACGGCCCCGGACGTGGTTGATTTGTCGCGACAAATCGACACTGCGGCGTGAGCCGGAAGGACAAGTCATGGCCATCATGATGCCTGCGAGCGATCAGGCCGTGCTCGCGCGCCGCGCCGAGATCGTTACTGCACTGCGCGCGATCGTGCCCGGCGAGGGCGTGATCGATACGCCTGCCGAGATGCGGGCCTATGAATCCGACGGGCTGACCGCCTATCGGCAGCCGCCGATGGTCGTGGTGCTGCCCGACACCACCGAGCAGGTCTCGCTCGTCCTGAAATATTGTGCCGCCCACGGCATCAAGGTGGTGCCGCGCGGCTCCGGCACCTCGCTATCCGGCGGCGCGTTGCCGCTGGAGGACGGCGTGCTGCTGGGTCTCGGCAAGTTCAAGCGCATCCGCGAGATCGATTTCGACAATCGCGTCGTCGTCACCGAGCCCGGTGTCACCAATCTCGCGATCAGCCAGGCGGTCGCGCATGCCGGCTTCTATTACGCGCCCGATCCGTCCTCGCAGATCGCCTGCTCGATCGGCGGCAATGTCGCGGAAAATTCCGGCGGCGTGCACTGCCTCAAATACGGCATGACCACCAACAACGTGCTCGGTTGCGAATTTGTCCTGATGAGCGGCGAGATCCTGCGCATCGGCGGCAAGGGGTGCGAAAATTCCGGCTACGACCTGATGGGCGTCATTACCGGCTCAGAAGGTCTGCTCGGCGTCATCACCGAGATCACGGTGCGCATCCTGCAGAAGCCGGAGACGGCGCGCGCGCTGATGGTCGGTTTCGCGCAGGTCGAGGCGGCCGGCGAATGCGTGGCGCGCATCATCGGCGCCGGCATCATTCCCGGCGGCATGGAGATGATGGACAAGCCCGCGATCCATGCCGCCGAAGCCTTCGTCCATGCCGGCTATCCGCTCGACGTCGAGGCGCTGCTCATCATCGAGCTCGACGGTCCCAAGATCGAGGTCGACGAGCTGATCACGCGCGTCGAGACCATTGCGAATGGCTGCGGCTCGACCACCTGCCAGATCTCGACCTCGGAGGCCGAGCGCAATCTGTTCTGGGCCGGCCGCAAGGCTGCGTTTCCCGCGGTGGGGCGCATCTCGCCCGACTATCTCTGCATGGACGGCACGATCCCGCGCGGCGCGCTGCCGAAGGCGCTCGCCCGCATCCGCGCGCTCTCGGAAAAATACCAGCTCGGCTGCGCCAACGTGTTCCATGCCGGCGACGGCAATCTGCATCCGCTGATCCTCTACGATGCCAACAAGCCCGGCGAGATCGAGCGCGCCGAAGCCTTCGGTGCCGACATCCTGCGCGCCTGCGTCGAGTTCGGCGGCGTGCTCACTGGCGAGCATGGCGTCGGCATCGAGAAGCGTGATCTCATGCCCGACATGTTCACCGAGATCGATCTCAACCAGCAGCAGCGGCTGAAATGCGCCTTCGACTCCCAGGGCCTGCTCAACCCAGGAAAAGTGTTTCCGACCCTGCACCGCTGCGCCGAGCTCGGCCGCATGCATGTGCATGCCGGTAAAGTTGCGTTCCCGGACATTCCGCGGTTCTAGGATCTTATGGAGGGAAGAGCTTGCGACGCGAGCGCTTCCCTCCACGAGCGTTTACAGCAGCCCGTATTGCGCGCGCTCACGCTTCGCCAGCAGCGGCAGCGCTTCGCCGGCGATGTAGGTCTTGAAATGCGCGCTCTCCTGGTGTGCCTTGAACGCGGCTTCGTCGCGGAACAGCTCGTAGAACAGGAACTGCGCCGGATTGTCCGTAGCCCGCGAGATCAGGAACAGCTTGACGCCGTCCTCGCGCTGCGCCTCCGGCAGGAAGCGATCGAGGATGGCTGCGATCCTGTCGGCCTCGCCGGGCTTGGCCTCCCATTGCGCGACCACGAGCAGGCCGCCGCCGTCGACAGCGTCGCTGATCGATTTCTGTGTTGCATAGTGGTTCATTGTCTTTGCTCCTTGCTCCTGTGCCTGAGATGACGCCGCCGTCCATGGCGAGAGATCCCTTGCTTCGTCTTCGATCGCGATCGCTGCGACCATCTCGCGATGTCTTGCCGGTTGGCTTCGCTGGTGATCGAAGTGTCGATGTCGTGAACATTTCGATCCTGATCGAAACGTTGCGGCGACGTCCGGTGCGACAAGCAGGATGGGTTTTCGTCACATGCCGGAGCCGGCCATGCCGACCATCGCACGCGAGCTCGCCGACCTAGCGGCCCTGATCGCCGATCCCGGCCGGGCCCTGATCCTGTCGCGACTGATGGACGGACGCGCGCAGACCGCGGGCGAGCTGGCGCTGGTCGCCGGCGTCACGCCGCAGACGGCGAGCTGGCATCTCGGCCGGCTGGTGCAGCACGCGCTTCTGAAAGTCGAGCGGCGGGGGCCGCGCCGGTTGTACCGGCTGGCCACACCGCTCGTCGCGCAGGTCCTGGAGGGCATGATGACGGTCGCCGTAACAGGTCCGCAAGCCACGCGGCCGCCGGCACGGATCGATGCCGCGATGCGGCAAGCGAGGACCTGCTACGATCACCTCGCGGGCGAGCTCGGTGTCGCCCTCGCGGACGCGCTGCGGGAGCGCGAATATCTGGTTCTCGACCAGGAGGTTGGTGAGCTGACGGAAGCGGGCACGGCGTTCCTCGGCAGTTTCGGTATTGATCTCCGCCCGTCGTCGCGGCATCGGCGGGTGCTGTGCCGGCCCTGTCTTGACTGGAGCGAACGCCGGCCGCATCTGGCAGGGCGGGCAGGTGCGGCACTCGCTGAGCTGGCGTTCCAGCGGGATTGGATCCGCCGCAGGCCGCAGGGGCGCTCGGTCGAGATCACCGATACCGGGCTTGACGCATTCCGCTCCCTGTTCGGTGTCCGCATTTGATTTTGGGGCCAAATTTCGTTACCCGCTAGACGCGTGGATACGCTCAGGGTCAGAGACGCCAAAGACGTCGAAGAGGTGGTGCGCGCGGCGATTGCCAATGAGCAGCCGCTCGAGATCATCGGTCATGGCTCCAAGCGCAGCATCGGGCATGCGATGGCGACCAACGCCGTGCTCGATGTCTCCGCGCTCAACGCCATCACCTCCTACGAGCCCAATGAATTGATCGTGACGCTCCAGGCCGGCGCACCGCTGGCCGACGTGCTGTCGCTGATCGATGCCAAGAACCAGCAATTCGCCTTCGAGCCGATCAACACGGCGCCGCTGCTCGGCACGCCCGTATCAGGCACCATCGGCGGCATGATCGCGGCCGGGCTGGCCGGCCCGCGCCGGATCAAGGCGGGCGGGGCGCGCGACCATCTCCTGGGGGCGCATGCGGTCTCGGGTTTCGGCGACAGCTTCAAGACCGGCGGCAAGGTGGTGAAGAACGTCACAGGTTACGACCTCTGCAAGCTGCTTGCTGGCTCCTGGGGCACGCTGTCGGTGATGACTGAAGTGACGCTGAAGGTGATGCCCAAGCCCGAGGCCGAGCGGACGCTGCTGCTGCGCGGGCTCGACGATGCGGCCGCCAACAAGGCGATGATTGCGGCCCTCGGCTCGCCCTTCGACGTCTCCGCCGCCGCGCATCTGCCGAAATCGGCCTACCGCGCCAAGACCGACGGGCTTGGCGATATCGCCGGCCAGGGCGAGGCGTTGACGGTGCTGCGGCTCGAGGGCATCACGGCCTCCGCCGCCCATCGCGCCGGCTCGCTCCTCGAATTGCTGGCGCCGTTCGGAACCGCAACGCTGATCGAGGACGCAGCGTCATCCACGCTGTGGGCCACCATCCGCGACGTGCTGCCGTTCGCGGCCAGCGGTGTGCTTGGCGGCTGGCCGGTGTGGCGGATCGTCTGTCCGCCGGCTTCGGGCGCGGCGCTCGGCACGCAATTGGCGCGCGAGACCGGCGGCGACGTCATCTACGACTGGGGCGGCGGGCTGATCTGGGCGGCACTGCCGCCGACGGCCGACGCGCATGCCCAGGCCGTGCGCCAGCGGGCCAATGCGTTCGGCGGGCATGCCACGCTGATCCGGGCCGCTGACGACGTCAGGCGCAGCGTCGACGTGTTCCATCCGCAATCGCCCGGCATTGCCGCGCTGAGCGATAGGGTCCGCACCAGTTTCGATCCAAAATCCATTTTGAACCGGGGACGGCTGACGCGGGGCACTGCGGCATGAAGACCGAATTCTCACTCGCGCAGCTTGCGGACCCCGACATCGCTGAAGCCGACAAGATCCTGCGCGCCTGCGTTCATTGCGGGTTCTGCACCGCGACCTGCCCGACCTATGTGCTGCTCGGCGATGAGCTCGATAGCCCGCGCGGCCGCATCTATCTGATCAAGGAGATGCTGGAGAAGGACCAGGCACCAACGGCCGAGGTGGTCAAGCATGTCGACCGCTGCCTGTCGTGCCTGGCCTGCATGACGACCTGTCCCTCCGGGGTGAACTACATGCACCTCGTCGATCAGGCCCGTGTCAGGATCGAGCAGCGTTATCAGCGGCCGCTGACCGAGCGGCTGCTGCGCCAGGTGCTGGCCTTCGTGCTGCCCGACCCGCAGCGGTTTCGCATCAGCATGCGGCTGGCACAGCTGGCCCGGCCCTTTGCCGTCTTCCTGCCGACCCCGCGGCCCTCGGCCACGCCCGGCCTGATCCAGCGCCTCAAGGCGATGCTGGCGCTGGCCCCAGGGCGGCTGCCGGCGCCGGGCGCGCGTCCGGGCAGCGTGTTCGCTGCGCTTGGCAAGAAGCGCGGCCGGGTCGCGCTGCTCCAGGGCTGCGCCCAGCAGGTGCTGGCGCCGCGCATCAACCAGGCCGCCATCAGCCTGCTGACCCGTCACGGCATCGAGGTCGTCCTGGTCAGGGACGAGCAATGCTGCGGCGCGCTGACCCATCACCTCGGTCACGACGATGACGCGCTGGGCCGGGCCCGGGCCAACGTCACGGCATGGCAGAAGGAAGCCGCTGGCGAGGGGCTCGACGCCATCCTGGTGACGGCGTCCGGCTGCGGCACGGTGATCAAGGACTACGGCTATCTGCTGCGCGAGGACGGCGCGTTCGCAGCCGATGCGGCAAAGGTGTCCGCGCTTGCGAAGGACATCACCGAATACGTCGCGGGCCTCGGATTGCAAACGACTGCACGGCAAGACAACATCGTTGTCGCCTATCATTCCGCGTGTTCGTTGCAGCACGGGCAGAAAATCACGGGGCTTCCGAAAGAATTGCTTTCCAAGAATGGATTCGTGGTGAAAGATGTCCCGGAGAGCCATTTGTGTTGCGGTTCGGCGGGGACCTACAACATTCTCCAGCCTGAGCTTGCGGGCCGGTTGCGCGATCGCAAGGTTGCCAACATCGCGAGCGTCAAGCCGGACATGATTGCCGCGGGCAATATCGGTTGCATGGTGCAGATTGCCAGTGGCACGTCAGTCCCGGTCGTACACACGATTGAGCTTCTCGATTGGGCTACGGGCGGGGCGCGACCGGCACTGGATGCGTCGCGCTGAGCTTTCGTCCGGAGGTGACGGCTGAAGGGCGCCCGATCGACCATTGTACGGCGGCAACAGGAGGATCACGATGGCGAAATCGAGTAAGAAAAAAAGCAAGAAGGCCAAAAAGGCCAAGAAGGTTGTAGCGGCGAAGAAGGCGACGAAGAAGAAGGCGGCCAAGAAGTCCGCCAAGAAGTCTGCCAAGAAATCCGCTAAGAAGTCTGCGAAGAAATCGGCCAAGAAGGCTGCGCCGAGGAAGGCCGCCAAGAAGACGGCAAAGAAGGCTGCGGCCAAGAAGGCCGTGAAGAAGGCCGCGCCGAAGAAGGCCGCCAAGAAAGCCGCACCGAAGAAGGCGAAGGCAGCTCCCGCGCCGAAGCCGGCAGCTCCAGTGGCAGCACCGGCACCCGAGCCTGCCGCCGAGACAAGCTGGGCGATGCCTTCGTCTTCTGCGGAGCCGACGCCGGCCGAAGGACAAGGTTAGGCCTCAAGGGTTGGGGCCCAAGCTCAGCCCAAGGGCCGACTTCATTCCCCGACCATGATCGACAACAGGAAGGCCGCGGCGGTAACGCTGCGGCCTTTTTGCATCGCCGCTTCGGCTGCGGCCGGAAGTTGCCCTTTTTTGAGTCAGCTGATTCGTGGCACGCGCGCCACGGTGCCGCGGACCTACGTAGTATCCCGGACGGCTCTGTGCACTTTGGAGTGAAAATAATGTGATCGGGAAGCAACACCGGCCAACAACCTTTCGTGGAATCGTCAGAACGCCCAAAAAGTCGGCAGATGCCCGTGTTTTTTGCTTCACGGTTCACATCCCTCAATCCAGATTGCGGCGGTAACGAAATTTGCAATCAGGTCGGGTGGCCCCGGGGGGCTTCCGGAACTCGACCGGGGTCTAGAACTGGTGATGGGGATCGAAATGAAAAAAGTGACTTTGTTAGCAACGGCGCTGGCAATGGTGACGGGTTCGGCTTTCGCGGCAGATCTGCACGTGAAGGCACTGAAGGCGCCGCCGCCGCCCGCGTTTGATCCCTGGGATATCGCCTTCGGCGGCGCGATCATGAGCGACTACATCTTCCGCGGCGTGACCCAGTCGAACCACAAGCCGTCGGTCGCCGCCTATTTCGAGCCCCGCTACAACATCAACAAGGACCTCCAGCTCTATATCGGCGTGTCCGGGGAGAGCATCTCCTTCGCCAACCGCGCTGCGGCCGAAATCGACGTCTATGGCGGTATCCGCCCGACCTTCGGCGCGTTCGCCTTCGACATCGGCGTCTGGGGCTACCTGTATCCGGGCGGAACCTGCTACAACGGCGGCAACGGCGGCCTGGCTGTCGACGCGGGCGGTAACCCGATTAGCGCGGAATGCTTCGCGAACTTCCTTCCCAACGGCAACGTCATGAAGAAGGATGTCAGCTTCTTCGAAGTTTACGGCAAGGTCACTTACACCATCAACGACAACTGGTCGGTCGGCTTGAACGAGTACTACTCGCCGAACTTCCTGAACTCCGGCGCCTGGGGCGACTACGCCTCGATCACCGCCAAGTACACTGCGCCCAGCACGATCTTCGGTTCGAGCGGCGTCGGCATGTATGTGTCGGGCGAGTTCGGTCGCCAGTTCCTCGGCACCAGCGACTCCTTCTACGGCACGACCTTCACCAATCCCGGCTTTACCGGGCCGTTCCCGAACGGCATCAAGTACGCCGACTACAACACCTGGAACGTCGGCATCGGCTTCACCTACAAGGTGTTCACGCTGGACCTGCGTTACTCCGACACCGACCTGAACAAGGGCAATTGCAACGCCTTCACCAGCGCCTTCAACGGCTCCGGTACCACCAACGTCACTGCGATCAACCCGACCGGCGTCGGCTCCAACTGGTGCGGCACGGCCGGTATCGCCAAGCTGTCCTTCGACCTGACGGCGATGACCAACCTGAAGTAAGTTTGTCCCGAGACGACTAACGGGGGCGGCAGAGCTATCTGCCGCCCTTTTGTTTTGGGCGCCGCTTCCTGCGCGCTCAGCGAGCCGCGCTCGGCTCTGGCTCGGCCGGCGCACTGCCATTGCCCAGCACATGGATCGCGCCGTCCTTTGCCATCGCCACCTTGCGGGTGTGGAAGGCGTCGAGCGTCGAGCGATGGCCGATCGAGACGATGGTGGCCTGCGGCAGCTTTTCCGCCAGCAGCCGGTAGAGCCGCGCCTCGGATGCCTCGTCGAGCGAGGCGGTGGCCTCGTCGAGGAAGAGATAGTCCGGCCCATGCAGCAGCGCGCGGGCGAGCCCGAGGCGCTGCTGCTCGCCGAGCGACAGCATCCGGTTCCAGTGGCCGTCCTCAGTGAGCCGTTCGGCGAGGTCGGGCAGGCCGACCGCGATCAACGCGTCCCGGATCTGGGTGGCCTGGAATGCGCCGGGTGCTGCGGGATAGATCACGGCGTCCCCCAGCGCGCCGACCGGGAAATAGGGGCGTTGCGGCAGCATCATCAGCTTCGCCTGCGCGGGGATGGCGATGGTGCCGGTGCCGAACGGCCAGATGCCGGCGATGGCGCGGAACAGGGTCGACTTGCCGGAGCCCGACGGCCCGGTCACGAGCACGCGCTCGGGCGCCTGGATGGCGAAGCCGTCGGCTGCGACCAGCGGCGTGCCGTTGGGGAGATACACGCAGAGCTTCTCGAGGCCGATATTGCGGCTGCCGCCTGCCGCCCTGAGTTCGATCGTCGCCTCATGCGCCGGCAGGTTTGCCGCGGCATCGACCGACATCTCGAAGCCGTCGAGACGCGCGACGATCGCGCGCCATTCCGCGATTGTTCGATAGGCCGTGACGAAGAAGGACAGCGCATCCTGCACCTGGCCAAACGCCGAGCCGGTCTGCATCATGTCGCCGAGCTGGATGCTCTTGGCGAAGTAGGCGGGCGAGACCACCACATAGGGAAAGATCGTCGCAGCCTGACCGTAGCTCGCCGTGAAGGCGGTGAGGCGCTTGGTCCGGCTCATGATCGCATACCAGTTGCCGATGACGTAGCCGAAGCGCTGAAGGAGATGACCTCGCTCCGCGCTCTCTCCCTTCAAGAGTGCAATCTGCTCGGAATTTTCGCGCACGCGGATCAGGTTGAAGCGGAAGTCGGCCTCGTAGCGCTGCTTCTCGAAATAAAGATTGATGAGCGGCGCGCCGATCCAGTGCGTCAGTGCCGTACCCAGGAGCGCGTAGGCCAGCGCGCACCAGACCAGGAAACCCGGGATGACGATATCGGTGCCGTAAATATGCAGGGGCGCCCTGTTGGACAGACCCCAGAGGATGACGATGAACGATGCCAGCGTCACGATGGACGACAGCAGGCCGAGACCGAGGACGAGCGTTTGCTCGACGAAGTTCGTGACGTCCTCGGTGAGACGCTGGTCCGGGTTATCGGCGGCGTCGCCCTTCAGCTGCATGCGGTAATGCGTGGCGCCGTCGAGCCATTCGCCGAGATAGTGTTGCGTCAGCCATCGCCGCCAGCGGATCTGCAGCCACTGGTTCAGGTAGAGCTTGTAGACGGCCAGCGCCACGTAGGTGAAGGCAAGGCCGAGGAAGATCCAGACCTGCATGACGAACTCATTCAGATCGTAGGCCTGGAGCGCGCTGTAGAACCGGTTCTGCCACTGATTGAGCAGCACATTGATCGCGACGAGCGCCAGCTCCATTGCGACGACGACGCCGAGCAGGCCGCAGCCGGCCCATTTGTCCTCCGATCGGAAATACGGGCCGGCGATTCGCCAGACGGTCGCGAGCGTGGCGCTGATGTTTCTCACAGAGGGCGATCTCCTGACGGATATGCACAGCGGCGCCAAAGCCAAGCGGCTGAGGGCATGGCAGAAAATGGATGCGCTTAGACTAAAGTCGCAAGTTCTGCAATTTGCGTTGGCTAGCCGCGGCTTGCAACCCTAGCATGGGCATAACGGCGTGGGGGTGGGGGCTGCCAGATTTTCGCGAGCTTGTGAGCAGGCGGGAACCGCGGCTTTCGCGAGGAATTCGCGTCCAACTCGGGGGTTATCGCTTCCAACGTCGAGCAGGCCCGCCGCCCACGCTTGCCGGCCTGCCACATAAACGCGTGGGGGAGGAAGACCATGTGGAATCAAATCTATGATCCGCTGCACAGCCCCGTGCTGTCGACGATCGCGGCGGCGATACCCGTCGTTACGCTGTTGGTCCTGATCGCGAGCGGGCGCGTCAAGGCCCATATCGCAGCTGTTATCGCCGTGATCGTGACCAACCTGATCACGATCTTCATCTTCACCATGCCGGTGAACATGTCGATCCGCGCCTCGATCCTCGGCATTGTGACCGGCTTCTTTCCGATCGGCTGGATCGTTCTCAACGTCATCTTCCTCTACCAGGTGACGGTGACGACCGGGCGGTTCGAGCTGTTGAAGCGCGCGGTCGGCGGCGTCACCGAGGACCGGCGGCTGCAATTGCTGCTGATTGCCTTCTCGTTCGGCGCCTTCTTCGAGGGGGCCTCGGGCTTCGGCACACCGGTCGCAATCACCGGCGCCGTGCTGATCGGGCTCGGCTTCTCGCCGCTCGCGGCGTCCGGCCTGTCGCTGATCGCCAACACGGCGCCGGTCGCCTATGGCGCGCTGGGCACGCCGATCCAGGGCCTTGCCTCGGTCACGGGGCTCGATCCCTACATCCTCGGCGCCATGGTCGGACGGCAATTGCCATTCTTCTCGCTGATCGTACCGTTCTGGGTGGTGTGGGCGTTCGCGGGCTGGAAGGGCATGAAGGACATCTGGCCGGCGATCCTCGTCACCGGCGTGTCGTTCGCGGTCCCGCAATTCGTGATCTCGAACTACATCAATCCCTGGATCGTCGACATCGGGGCGTCGCTGATCTCGATGGGCGCGCTGATCCTGTTCCTGAAGGTGTGGCAGCCGAAGCAGCTGTGGCTCTCGGCTGCGCTGCGCGGCCGCGACGAATCGGTATCGCATATGGGCACGACAACGCCGCTCGACAAAACTCCGCTCACGCAGGCCGAGCTGTGGAGCGCGCTGTTGCCGTGGATCATCGTCTGCATCGTCATGCTGATCTGGGGTAACGGCGCCTTCAAGACCTGGGCGAACGGGATCTTCACCTGGAACTACGCCGTTCCCGAACTGCACCAGATGATCAACAAGATGCCGCCGGTCGCGCCAGGGCCGACCAAGGAGAGTGCGGTGTTCAGCTTCACCTACCTGTCGTTCACCGGCACTGGCATGCTGATCGCGGCGATCATTTCCGGCATCCTGATGGGCGTGGGTCCCGGCAGGTTGCTGACCGAGTACGGCCGCACCATCCGGCTGTGTGCGATCTCGTTGATCACGATCTCAGCGATGCTCGCGATCGGCACGCTCACCCGCCTGTCCGGTGTCGACGCCACGCTCGGTCTCGCCTTCGCCGCGACCGGTGTGCTCTATCCCTTCTTCGGCACGCTGCTCGGCTGGTTGGGCGTGGCGCTGACCGGATCGGATACCGCATCGAACATCCTGTTCGGCAACCTCCAGAAAATCACCTCGCAGCAGATCGGCCTGTCGCCGATCCTGATGGCGGCGGCGAACTCGTCCGGCGGCGTGATGGGCAAGATGATCGACGCGCAATCGATCGTTGTCGCCTCCACCGCCACCAGATGGTACGGCCACGAAGGCACGATCCTGCGCTTCGTGTTCTGGCACTCGATCGTGCTGGCCTGCCTGGTCGGCGTGCTCGTGACGTTGCAGGCCTACGTCTGGCCGTTCACCGCGCTGGTGCTGAAGTAACGGGGAGGCGTGTTACAATGAAATTCCCCGCGGGTCTCGGCTCGCGGGGATTTTTTGTGTCTTGGATCGACGAATCTTCTCAAAGGCTTCGCTGTCTTATAGAAGATCCGGTGAGTCAGGTCGATCGAGAGGTCTCATGGTTTCGTTCAAGCGGATGGTATGTGCGGCGGCCGCGGTGCTTGCGATGTCCACAGTCGCGCATGCGCAGGAGGGCTTTCCCTTCGGTACCGAGATGACGCTGGAGGCCGTGCCGCAGCCCGGTTCGAAACGAATTCCGAACATCGAGATCGGTGACAATGGCGAGGTCGTGATCGAGCTCTGGTGCAAGGGCGGCAAGGGACAGTTCTCGGTGGCCGGCAACACCGTGATTTTCGTTCCCGGCGCAATTCAGGATCGCTCCTGTCCGCCGGCAAAGGCCCAGGCCGATGACGATCTCGTCGCCGCTCTCGCCGCTGCCGAGACCTGGAAGCGCCAGGGCGACATGCTCACGCTAATCGGCCCGAAGCCGCTGCGGTTTCGTACCAACGGGAATTGAGGCTCGCTCTGGTCATTCCCCGCGAAGGCGGGGAATCCAGTATGCCGCGGCCTATCTATTCAATCACAATCGTCTCGGAGTACTGGATCGCCCGGCCAAGCCGGGCGATGACAGCGCGTTGTTGTGTGCGCCTACTTCCACACCGACTTGTCGGCGTCCCAGCGCTGGCCCTTCAGCTCCCTGGCGAGCGCCTCGATCGAGCCGTTGTCGTCGGGCTGGTCGCCTTCCTCATCGGCGCTCGCCTCATCCGATACGTTGAGCTTCGCGCCGCTGCTCTCATCGGCGGTCGTGGTCGAGGGGCTGCCGATCCAGACCAGCAGCTTGTCGGTCGGCCCCGGCTTGTCGGCGGAGACGAGGCCCGAAACCTCGATCGTGTCGGTGAGATCGAGCGCCGGGAAATCCTGGTTCGGACGCTTGAAGACCAGCTTGAGCTTGCCGGTGGCGGCGTTGAAGCTCTGCGAGACCGGCTTTGCCGCAAGCGTCTTGCCCAGCACGCCAGCCACCGCGGTGGCAAGCTTGTCGCGGTTGATCTTGTCGCCGTCGCGCCAGTCGGCGGCGGGGATGCGGATGGTGCGGTCCATCTCCGCCAGCCCTGCGGTCCAGCCGGCGGCGGTGACACCCGGCATCGCCTTGAATTTCGCGAGCAGTGCGGCCGAGCGCTCCGGGTCGACCGACATGTTGATGGTCTGCTCGCCGGCGCGCAGCGCGTCGCAGCCGACGCTGAGACTTGCCAGCGTCACCTCGACGTCCTGGCCCTTGAGGCTCTTCAGGAAGTCGGTCGCGTTATCCAGCTTGACCTTGACCGCGATCGCTTCGGGCGAGACTTCGGTAAAATCCTTCGGCTGGGGCGTAATGCCGTCGTCGGTGGTCTGGTTGTCCAAAAATTCCTTCTCGCTGAGATCGGCATTGTCAGGCGAGGTCACTTCGGTCACGGCCTGGCCGATACCGATCTGGCCGCGGAACTCGAAGGTGTCGCCGGTCGGCTTGCGCGTGAGCTTGACCGTGACTGGCGCTTTCGCGCCGAGGCTCGAGGTTGTGCCGCTCAGCGTCTGGCCTGCGATCTGGAGATTGACGACGAAGCGGTCCTTGCGGTCGGAGTTCTTGGCGACGGGGTAGCAGACGTCGAGCACGGCTGCGGTGACCGTCTTGCCCTGCCGCGTCTCCTTCAGGATCACGTCGGCATTGCCATCCATCAGGCCGTCGATCGAGGTGAAATAGCGCGTCTCCATGCCGCCGGGCGCCGTGGCCTTCGGCGACAGCTTCATCTGGGCGGAGGCGACCTCGGGAGAGACGGCGAGCAGGGCCGCCAAAAGGGCGGTCGAACAAACCAGAAGCGCGCGCATTGACGAAAGTCCTCGAAAGAATGGAATCGGCGTCACCGTAGTGGGTTTTGGCCGCCGGTTGAAGCGCAGGTGAGTGTCGACAAAAAAGAAGGCCGCCCGGAGGCGGCCTTCGCAACACTATCGGGTGAGGATGGGCTCAGAAGCCGCCCATGCCGCCGCCGGCCGGCGCGGGCGGGGCTTCCTTCTTCGGCGCTTCGGCGACCATGGCCTCGGTGGTCACCAGCAGGCCGGCCACGGAGGAGGCGTCCTGCAGCGCGGTGCGCACCACCTTGGCGGGATCGATGATGCCCTTCTCGATCATGTCGACATAGTCCTCGGTCTGGGCGTCGAAGCCGAAGGTCTCGGACTTGTTCTCGAGGATCTTGCCGACCACGATCGAGCCCTCCACGCCGGCATTCTCCGAGATCTGGCGGATCGGAGCTTCCAGCGCCTTCAGCACGATGTTGATGCCCGCCTGCACGTCGGCATTGGCGTTGGTGAGACGCCCCACAGCCTTCTTGGCGCGCAGCAGCGTCACGCCGCCGCCGGGGACGATGCCTTCCTGCACCGCGGCGCGGGTGGCGTTGAGCGCGTCCTCGACGCGGTCCTTCTTCTCCTTGACCTCGATCTCGGTCGCGCCGCCGACGCGGATCACCGCGACGCCGCCGGCGAGTTTGGCGAGACGCTCCTGAAGCTTCTCACGGTCGTAGTCCGAGGTGGTCTCCTCGATCTGGGCCTTGATCTGGCCGACGCGGGCCTCGATCTCCGGCTTCTTGCCGGCGCCCTTGACGATCGTGGTGTTCTCCTTGTCGATCACGACCTTGCCGGCACGACCGAGCATCTTCACCGTGACGTTCTCGAGCTTCATGCCGAGATCCTCGGAGATCAGCTGGCCACCGGTCAGGATCGCGAGGTCTTCCAGCATGGCCTTGCGGCGGTCACCGAAGCCCGGCGCCTTGACGGCCGCAACCTTGAGGCCGCCACGCAGGCGGTTGACAACCAGGGTTGCCAGCGCCTCGCCCTCGACGTCCTCGGCGATGATGACGAGCGGCTTCCCCGACTGCACCACGGCTTCCAGCACCGGCAGCATGGCCTGCAGGCCTGAGAGCTTCTTCTCGTGCAGGAGGATGTAGGCGTCCTCGAGCTCGGCGGTCATCTTCTCGGGGTTGGTCACGAAGTAGGGGCTGAGATAGCCGCGGTCGAACTTCATGCCCTCGACGATGTCGACTTCGGTGTCGAGCGACTTGTTTTCCTCGACGGTGATGACGCCCTCGTTGCCGACCTTCTGCATCGCCTGCGCGATCATCTTGCCGATGGCGGCGTCGCCGTTGGCCGAGATGGTGCCGACCTGGGCGACCTCGGAGGAAGCGGCGACCGGCTTGGCGCGCTTCTCGATGTCCTTGACCACGGCCGTCACCGCAATATCGATCCCGCGCTTGAGATCCATCGGGTTCATGCCGGCAGCAACCGCCTTGGCGCCTTCGCGCACGATGGCCTGGGCCAGCACGGTCGCGGTGGTGGTGCCGTCGCCGGCGAGGTCGTTGGTCTTGGAGGCGACCTCACGCACCATCTGGGCGCCCATGTTCTCGAACTTGTCCTCGAGCTCGATCTCCTTGGCGACGGTGACGCCGTCCTTGGTGATGCGGGGCGCGCCGAACGACTTCTCGATGACGACGTTGCGGCCCTTGGGGCCGAGCGTCACCTTGACGGCGTTGGCGAGAATGTCGACACCGCGCAGCATGCGATCGCGCGCGTCTCCGGAAAACTTGACTTCCTTGGCAGCCATGGTCTGCAATCCCTGTTATGTCGTGATGTGTCTTGTTTGATGCTGTGCTGCGGAATGATGGATGCCCGGACCTGATGATCCGGGCATGGCATTCAGCGGCTGTTCAGGCGTCTGGCCTTAGGCCATCACACCCATGATGTCCGACTCCTTCATGATCAGGAGCTCCTCGTTGTCGATCTTGACCTCGGTGCCCGACCACTTGCCGAACAGCACGCGGTCGCCGACCTTGAGGTCGATCGGGATCAGCTTGCCAGCCTCGTCACGACCGCCGGGGCCGACGGCGACGACTTCGCCCTGGGACGGCTTTTCCTTGGCGGTGTCGGGGATGATGATGCCGCCCTTGGTCTTTTCCTCGGCATCGATACGTTTGACCACGACACGGTCATGCAGCGGACGAAATTTGGACTTAGCCATGACGTTTCCCTTTGGAGGCTCAGTTTTCCGAAAGTAGCGGAAGTGGGTGAGGGCGGCGCTCCCGTCCATCCTCTGCCCGAGGATCAAACGGCGCCCCTTAGCAATCGGTCTTTCCGAGTGCTAATAGTGCGCAGGGGATATGGCTTGACTGCGATCCTGTCAAGCAAAGGTGGTTAAGCGATTGGTGAGGCGGATATAGGATGGTGTCTACGGAAACTCGATTCCGGCGCGGGCGTATATTAAGACGTCATTGCTACGGCTGCGGTTTTGCGCTTGGCTGCGGGAGGGATGCGGCCATGGTCTTGTTCGGGGGAATGCCATGATCAGTTCAGCTCACGCGCGCACGGTTGCCAATCTGGCGGCGGCCTCTTGCTTGGCGCTGCTGCTCGGCGCCTGCGGCGGCGGCATGAGCCTGCCGTCCTTTTCCTCGTCCCAGCCGGCGCCCGAGGCCGAGCCGGGCACCGGGCCGGAAATGCCAGCCTCGATCCGCGGCGACGAGATCGTCGGCCGCTGGGGTCTCGCCTCGTTCCAGAACCCGGCCGACCGCGCCCGCACCGAGGCGGCCGCGCGCGCCCAGTGCAAGAATCCCTACGTGATCGGCGCCGGCACCTCCGGCGGCGTGGTCATGCATCTCGCCGACCAGGCCACGCCGCAGGAATTGCGGCTGAAGGGCTCGCCGGGCGGCAAGAATTATATCGGCCCCCCCGGCCCGACGCCGGGCGAGCAGGACCGCGAGATCGTCTCCTTCGACGGCCGCGTCATGATCACCCGCTTCGTCGACAAGGACGCCGCCACCCGCTACGGCAACATGGTCTACGTCCGCTGCGCGCCGAGGGCGTGAGGCGGGCCGAGCTCTAACCGCTCGTCATTGCGAGGAGCCCGCGACAAAATTGCGAAGCAATTTTGCGCTGGTGCGACGAAGCAGTCCAGACTGGTTCCGCGGAGGGACTCTGGATTGCTCCGCTGCGCTCGCAATGACGAAAAAACGCCGGCTTCTCGCCGGCGTTTGCTTTCCGTCTGTCGCGTCGCTTAGTCGAACAGCGCGTCGATATCGTCCTGCGAGGCGTGACCGACGTCGCCGGCGAGCTTCGGGCCGTTGAGCAGCTTGTCGTCCTCGCTGCGGGTATCCACCTGCGCCGGCACGTGGGCCTTGATCGCGTCGACGCCGCCCCAGATTTCCATCATCGCATTGATGTGCTGCTCGATGAACTTCATCGTGCCCATGACCTTGCTGATGCGCTGGCCGGTCAGGTCCTGGAAGTTGCAGGCCTCGAAGATCGAGATGACGCGTTCCTGGATGTCGTCGGCGAGCCGCTTCTGCTGATCGGCCGATTGCACCTTGGACATCGCGCTAGCCGCCTGGTCGATCGACTCCGCGGCTTCGAGGATCTGCTGGGTCGCCTGTTCGGTGCCGCCGACCACCGCGCCGAGCTCGCCATTGACCTTGGCCATTTCGCCGCCGTCAAAGCTCTTGCCGTGCAGCGTCGCGATCTCGCGCTTGGTGCGGTCGATGGCGTCATGGATGAGGTCGAGCTCGACCTTCAGCTTCTCGCACTGCTCGATCTGGGCCCGATAGGTCTCGAGCATCGTGCGTGCGTCGGAAAGCTCCTGGTTCGTGGAGGCGTCGATCGCCGCCATGGCTGCGCTGCCGGACATGGGCACAGTGCCCCTTGCCATCTGTGCGCGGATCGCGCGCAGCTCCGCCATAATCTCGGTATGCATCGGGCCTGCCTCTTCTGCTACGTCAAGAATTGGCATCTCGCCACCGGCGATATCCTCGACACGAAAACGCTTGCGGTGAACAGCCATCAGGAACTCCCCCCACCTCACTCACGCGTCTTTGTAGGCAGAAGCAATTTAACACGAGGTTCACGGCAGGAACTGTCGTGCGGCCGCGCGCGACGACATGCAAACGGGCGATTAACCATGAGGCTCCGCCCTTCATCGAAAATAAACGCTGACCGCCAAATTGTCCCGCCGCGCGCGACGTGGTGAATCGAAACGTCGATTCTGTTTACCAAACGAAACGGAGTTTGCTCTTTATTGACCACGTCGAGGACGCGGACAGCAAGCCGCGTTCGGCGGCGAATGCAACTAGACGAAACAGTACAGAGTACGTCGATGTTCAAGAAAATGTCTGTCGCGCTGCTCGGCAGCGCTTGCGCCTTCCTTGTCGGCGCCGACCGCGCCAGCGCGTTCGACAATACGATGCCGAACGATCCGCCCGCGGTGCTCTACCAGCCGCATATGCCGCCGGCGCCGGTGCGCGTCGCCTCCAATGCCAATATGGGCGGCGGCTTCATCGAGTTCCTGTTCGGCGATGGGCCCGGCCGCGGTCCGGCCTATGCGCCGCAGCAGCCGATCTATCAGCAGCAGCCCGCCTACAACGATCCACGCCGCCTGCCGCCGATGGGCGAGCCGCAGATGCAGGGCGGATATCAGCAAGGTGCAGGTCTCCAGCAGGAGGCAATCGATCCGCGGCAGCGTTCGTTCGATCCGAAATTCGAGAAACAGCTTGTTGACTATAGCGGCAAGGAAAGCGCTGGCACGATCGTGGTCGATTCCAACAACAAGTTTCTCTATCTCGTCGAGGGCAACGGCCGGGCGATGCGCTACGGCATCGGCGTCGGACGCGAGGGGTTCACCTGGAGCGGCGTGAAGTCGATCACGGCCAAGCGCGAATGGCCGGATTGGACGCCGCCGGCGGAGATGATCGCACGCCGCCCCGATCTGCCGCGGCACATGGAAGGCGGCCCGGAAAATCCGCTCGGCGCACGCGCGATGTATCTGGGCTCGACGCTCTACCGCATCCATGGCTCCAACGAGCCCTGGACCATCGGCACCAACGTCTCCTCCGGCTGCATCCGCATGCGCAATGAGGACGTCATCGATCTCTACGGCCGCGTCAATGTCGGCACCAAGGTCGTGGTGATGTGAGCGCCTGACATTCGAAATGAAAACGGCCACCCTTTAGGTGGCCGTTTTGGTTTGAAGTAGCAGCCTTACGCGTAATCGCTGCCGCCATCGTCTCCACCGCCGAAGTCACTGTCGTCGGCGAGGTCGACATTGCTGTCGCTATTGTCGTCGTCGCTTTGATCGTTGTTATCCCGATCGTTCGACGCCTGGTCGAGGAAGCCCTGACGCGAGTCGTCGCGATCACGGTTCGAGCCGATGTCGTTGAGGCCGGCATCGCGGGCAAGTGAGCCGCCCGACTGGTCGCTGCCGCCCCACGGGCTGCGGTCACCCAAGGCGTTGGTGTCGCCAAACGCCTGCTGATGCGGTCCGCCCATCATGCCGCGGATGCTGGAGAGCAGCAGCGAGCCGCCGACCACACCGGCTGCGGCCGCGGCTGCCGTGCCCAGGAACGAGCCGCCGCCACCACCGACCGGCGGGGCGCCATAGCCTTGCCCTGGTCCCTGTCCGTAGGCCTGACCATAAGGCGGCTGGCCGTAGCCCGGCTGGGCCTGCTGCATCGCCTGGCCGCTGTTCCAGACCGGCCGGGAGTCATGCGGCGGCACGTTCGGAACCGAGCCGCGCGACGGGCTCGAGCCGAACAGCGTGTCCCGCATGGTATCGAGGAAGCCGCCGGACTGGGACTGCTCCGGCGCATGGGCTGCTTCCAGCTCCTGGATGCGGTTATGCGCGCGCTTCAGCGCTTCGTCCTGCAATAGCGTTGTTTGCACCAGCGCATAGACTGCGCCCGGCGCCTTGCGTAAGCCGTCCGAGATCGCGGCGATCGCGTCGGGATCGCGCGGTGCATTTTCCAGTTTCGAAAGTCGATCGAAGAGGTCGTCGACGAGCTGGCGTTCCTGCGGCGTCATGGTCTGTCTCCCTCGCGCGAAACAAGCGCAAGCGGAATGTAGGGTTCCATTGTGGCCCCAACAGTGGCGGCCGGATTAAATTTCGGTATGCGACAGACTGCCCCGCGGGCTCGATTTCGCCGGTTTCATTGCAATGTCACGTGGCTGGTCGCGAGAAGCTGCGCAAAGGCGTCGCTCGCGAGATAGGCATGCTCGCGTTCCCTGACATCCGTCATCGGGTCGAGGCCGGTGAGGACCTCGTCGACGAAGCCGGGATGGCACATCACGAGGCCGCCCTCGGGAAGACCTTCCAGGAACTGCCGCATCAGATCGCCGAAATCGGCCGCGCGTGTGAAATCATAGGCGCCCGCAAATGCGGGATTGAACGCAAGACCGGCGCGCTTGGCCCGGCGGCGGAATTGCGCGCTGAGGACATCGAGCACCATCGCTTTCGGCGACGCCAGCCGTTGCGCCAGCGGCAGGTCGCGTCCGCCCTGGCGCACCCACGCGTTGGGCGCCGCTTCGCTGACGGCATCGAGGAAGCCGTCGCGCACCTGCGGAAACAGCTGCACATGCTGATGGCCGTCGACGAAATCGGGCGCGCGGCCGAAGGCTTCTGCGAAAGCTGCGAGCTGCGCTCTCACCTCGTTGCGAAAGAATTCGCGGTCGAGCCGCCGCAGAAATCCGGCGCGCAGCAGTTTTGGAAAGGCCATGAACATGTCGCCGTCGAGCGGCCGGAAATGCATGGTGAGGGGGCGGAACGGCGCCGACAGCGTCACATGCAATCCGATCGCGCAGCGCGGGCTCGTCTTCGCTGCGGCCTGGAGCGTATCGATCTCGCCACGCTCGATCGCGGGGCCCACCATCATCACCGAGGCCGCGTTGAGGCGGCCGCGAGCGACCAGGTCGCGGATGGCGCGATTGACACCCAGGCTGATGCCGTAATCGTCGGCGCAGAGCCAGATCGGCCGCGGCGCTGCCGCCGCACTCATTCGGCCGCCGTCCTCTTCGACGCGTCGTCGGCCTTGCCGGTCTCGAAATGCTTTTCACTGTGCTCGGCGACGAAGTAGATCGGACGCGCCTTCAGCTCCGAGAGGATCTTGCCGATATATTCGCCGACGATGCCGATCATGATGAGCTGCACGCCACCGATCGTCATCAGGCCGATCACGAGCGAAGGATAGCCGGGTACCTGCTTGCCGGTGGTCCAGACCTCCCACAGGATCGACAGGCCGAACAGGAAGGCGCCGCCGGCGAGGATCACACCGAGCAGGCTCGCAAAACGCAGCGGCGCCACCGAGAACGAGGTCACGCCTTCGATCGACAGGCCAAGCAGACGCGCGGCGCTGAAGGTCGTCACGCCATGGGTGCGCGGCGCCGGCTCGTAGTCTACGCGGATCTGGCGGAAGCCGATCCAGCTTGCCAGGCCCTTGAAGAAGCGGTTGCGCTCCGGCAGCTGCCGCAGCGCTGCGACCGCGCGCGGCGACAGCAGGCGGAAGTCGCCGGCATCTTCCGGGATCTTTTGGCGCGCGCCCCAGTTGATCAGCGCGTAGAAGCCGTGCACGGCGACCCGGCGCAGGAAGGGCTCGTTGTCGCGATGGGCCTTGGCGGTGTAGACGACATCATAGCCGTCCTCGATCCAGTGCCGCACGAGCTGCTCGACGAGCGTCGGCGGGTGCTGGCCGTCGCCGTCCATGAACAAAACCGCGCCGAGCCGGGCGTGGTCGAGGCCGGCCATCAGTGCAGCCTCCTTGCCGAAATTGCGCGACAGCGACACCACCTGGACATCGACCGCATCGGCCGGCAGGCTGCGGGCGATCGACAGCGTCGCGTCCGCGCTGCCGTCGTCGACGTAGATGACCTCGCAGGACAGCCGGTAGCGTTGCCGCAAGGTCTTGGCGATATCGCAGATGCGCTGATGCAGGACGGCGAGGCCCGCCGCCTCGTTATAGACGGGGACGACAATCGACAGCCCCTTCGCAGCGGCACTCGCTGCGGTGGCGGTCAGGCCGGAAACGTCAGAGCCCAGCGTCATCGATCAAGGTTCCAGAGGGCGTTCAAAGTCATCTCAACAGCATATGGTAGCTGCTGCTTGCTGTCGCTACGCTGAACGGACCTGAGGCTCACTGCCGCAGGAACGTTTCGAGCTTGGCGAACAGCGGGTTCTCCCGGTCGAACACGTAGTCGAGCGAGACCACCGAGACGGTCTCGGCGCCATGTTCGCGCAGGAAGCTCGCGAGCGCGTAGAGCTGTCCGGGTGGGCAGTGCAGCGTGAGCATGCCCGACGAGGTCGGCCCGCCGAACGGAGCCTCGACGCCGAAACGGCTGTGGGCCTCGGTGAGCAGGGTGGCGTCGCATTGCCGGAAGCGGGTCCGGACCTCGCGATATTTGTTGGCCCGGGCCCGGGCGGCGATGTGGTCGAGGATGACGCGGGCGGTCTCGCGGGCCTGCGGCGACCAGTCGGCCTCCTTTGAGGCGACCAGATTGGCCTGGCTGCGCAGGATCACGCCGTCGTCGAGCACCCGCAAGCCATTGGCGGCGAGCGTCGCACCTGTCGTGGTGATGTCGACGATCAGCTCGGCGCTGCCGGCCGCCGGCGCGCCCTCGGTCGCGCCAGTGCTCTCGACGATGCGGTAATCGGTGATGCCGTGGCTCTGGAAGAAGGCGCGGGTGAGGTTGACGAACTTGGTCGCGACCCGCATCCGCATGTGATGCTGCTCGCGGAAGCCGGTGGTGACGTCGTCGAGATCCGCCATGGTGCGGACGTCGATCCAGGCCTGCGGCACCGCGACTACGACGTCGGCATAGCCGAAGCCGAGCCCGTCGATCAGCGACACGCGCTTGTCGGCGTCGGCGATATTCTCGCGCACCAGGTCTTCGCCGGTGACGCCGAGATGCGCGACGCCGCGGGCGAGCTGCGATGCGATCTCGCTCGCCGAGAGATAGGCGACCTCGACATTGTCGAGGCCTGCAAGCGTGCCGCGATAGTCGCGGGCGCCGCCGGCCTTCGACAGCTTGAGCCCGGCACGGGCGAAGAAGGCCTCGGTGTTTTCCTGGAGGCGACCCTTGGAGGGAACGGCCAGAACGAATGGCGCGCTCATGACTTAAGCTCCCACCTTGCGGCCGATCCTGGTCAGCGCGTCCACCCAGACCGAGAAGCCGACGGCCGGGATCGGCGCCGGCGATCCGAGCTGGGTCATCAGTCCATCATAGCGGCCACCGGCAACCAGCGGCTCGGCGCCGTTGCCTTTGTGATGCAGCTCGAATTCGAAGCCGGTGTAGTAATCGAGGCCGCGCCCGAACGCGGTCGAGAAGCGCGTGGCCTTCACGTCGATGCCGCGCGCCGCCATGAAGCCGATCCGGCTCTCGAACTGGTCGATTGCGCCGGCAAGGTCGAGCTTTGCGTCGGCGGTCAGCGCGCGCAGCGCGGCAATGACATCGTCCGGATTGCCTGAGATCGACAGGAAGCGCTTCAGCACGGTGACCGCCTCGCGCGGCAGTGCACCGCCCTTCAGCGTCGACTGCTCGAGGAAGCGGTCGGCGATCTCGGCCGTGGTGCGGCCACCGACATTGGTGGTGCCGGCGATCGACATCAGATCGGTGACGAAGGCCAGCGCCGCCTTGCGATCGGAGCCCGCCAGCGCAGCCAGCACGCCCTCATATTCGCTGCGCGTGGTTGCGGTCGTGCGGGCCAGCCCTTCCAGATCCTGCTCCAGGCTGATCCTGCGATGGAAGTCCTTGACCAGGCGGCGGCGCCAGACCGGATAAAGGTCGAGCGCGTCGAGCAATGCGTTGAACAGCGCCACGTCGCCGGTGCGGATCTCGACGTCGCGCACGCCGAAAGCCGCGGTCGCCTCCAGCGCCAGCGCCAGCGTCTCGGCATCCGAGGCGGCACGATCCTGGCGGCCGAACGACTCGATCCCGGCCTGGAGGAATTCACTGGCCTGTCCGCTGCGGTAGCGGAACACGGGACCCAGATAGCTGAACCCGGCCGGCTGGCCGGCGCGGCTGGAGGCGAGATAGTCGCGCGCCACGGGGATCGTCAGGTCGGGGCGCAGGCAGAGCTCGTCGCCGGACAGGTCGGTCGTCAGATAGAGGCTTTTGCGGATGTCCTCGCCGGACAGGTCGAGGAACGGCTCGGCCGGCTGCAGGATGGCGGGCTCGGCCCTGACATAGCCGGCCTGCGCAAAGGACAACAGCAGCGTATCCGCCCAGGCGGCGGAGCCGGCAGCATTTGAGGTGGCAGTCGCGGTCATCTCGGGGTCCATCGTCCCGGCGGAACCGGGCAGGGCAAGGGGAGGCCAAGAGGAGGCCAAGGGGAGGCAAGCTGGCGCAGCCCTTAGCATGGCCTGAAAGCGGTTTCGACCTCCAAAGGATCAATCGCTTAACGGTCTTCTGTCGTGCCCCAGATGTCCTGGGAAAGCCACTGGTGGCCGGGATGCGCATACGACAGAGCTGATGCTCGCGCCTCAGCCGAGATCATGCAGATCCTTGCCGAGCGGCGGCGTCAGGCGAAACGCCGAAAAAACGACCTTCAATCCGGCCCGCTCGGGCGTGCAGGCCATCGGCCCCACAAGGTACGAGTCTGCCTTGGCGAATGGCGCCAATCGCACAAGCGGCCAAAGCTTGCCATCGGCCGAAACCTGCAAGCGAAGGACACCATTGGTCACGGTTGCGCGCATCCAGAAGTCGCCGGCGTCGTGCCCATAGGGGGCTGTCGCCCAGTCTGATCGTCCGTCGGTCAGAACGCTGCCAAGCATGGCGCGGCCGTCGGAGAATTCGATTCCGGCCTTGACCCAACGTTGCGCGTCGATACGGACCATGATGCCCGCCTGGTCGTAGAGCGCCCGAAAGTCGCCCTGGACGCGCAATTCGGCGGTGAATGCCTCGGCGGTGCGGAAGCCCAGGAAATGTCCGCTGTCCCGACTGAAGCCGTAATGGGTTTCGCGCCAGAAATCGGTGGCTCGATCAGTGACCATCTCGAGGCCGTCGCCGCGCGCGGTCCACCGTTCCGGTTCATTCAGCCACACGCCGTCGCTTCTACGGAAGATCGGATCGCTCATGTCAAACCTCGATCAGCATTGGCAGCCGGTCCAGCGCCATCCCACAAGCAGGAGGACACAACCCAAACGAATGCAGAGTCCGGTTCGACCAGGTCGAACCAGACTCTGTCACTCCTGCGTCAACCTGAAGATCAGGAGGTCAAAGCAGCCCGTTCTTCTTCAGGATATCCGATGCGTTGTCCTTCGTAATCAGCATTGTGGGCAAGGTGATGACCGGCTCCAGCTTCTCGCCCTTCAAGAGCTTGACGGCTTGCCGCAGCCCTTCGGCTCCGGGCGTCGCATAGAGGAAAGTCGCCGTGAGCTGCCCCTTGCTGACCCAGGTCACGCCTTCATCCGGCAGGCCATCGATGCCAAGAATGAACTTGATATCCTTGTCGCGGCCGGCGTCCTTGGCCGCGAGATAGGCGCCGTAGGCCATCGGATCGTTATGGCCATAGACCAGGTCGATCTTCTCGTTGTTGCGCAGCGCGGTCGTCATGATGTTGTAGGCCTTATCCTGCTTCCAGTCGCCCGACTGGTTGTTGAGCAGGTTCTTGATGCCCGGCTCCTTGTCGGTGAAAGCATGGAAGCCGTCGTGCCGGTCGTGGGCGGGCTGCGTGCCCATGCCGCCCCAGATTTCGACGACGTTGCCGGCCGCCTTGCCGGGACCGCCGAGCAGCTTCACTGCATATTCGCCGGCGGCCTTGCCGATCGCGACATTGTCGCCGCCGATGAACTGTGTGATCCGCTTGGTGTCGACGTTGCGATCCAGCACGATGACCGGGATCTTGGCGTCGATCGCCTTCTCGACGACGCCGGTCAGGCCCGCCGATTCCTTAGGTGAGATCAACAGGACGTTGACCTGCTGGACAACGAGGTTCTCGCAATCGGCGACCTGCTTCTCGGTCTTGTCCTGGCCGTCGGTGATGACGAGCTCGACATCCGGCTGCTTCTTTGCCTCGGCCTGGATGTCCTTGTTGAACTGCACGCGCCACGGCTCGAGCGTGGTGCATTGGCTGAAGCCCACCTTCCATTTCGCGGCGGCCTTGGCGGGACTCCAGCCGGCCGGCACGTAGATCGTCATCGCGGCGCCGGCCATGGTGGTCGACAATTTTAGGAATTCACGACGCTTCATCGAAATCCTCCCTTGCAAATTGCGCCTTGGCGGCGCTTGGCAGCCGACAGGATTCGGCTGTTTTCGGATCGGCGCTGGCTTCCGGCGATCGGCTGAACCGCCATCGCGCGATGAGCTGGCCGAGATTCTGCTCCTGCACCAGCACGGTGCAGACGATGATCAACCCCTTCATCAGCAGCTGGACGTTGGAGTCGATGTTCTGAAGCTGCAGGATGTCCGACAGCAAACCGAAGATCAGGACGCCGACGAAGGTGCCGGCGAGACCGCCTCGGCCGCCCATCAGGCTGGTGCCGCCGATCACGACCGCGGCGATGGCGTCGAGCTCGAGCCCGGCGCCGGCATCGGGCTTGCCTTGCCGGTACTGCGCGACGAACAGGACCCCTGCAATTCCCGCCAGGAGCCCGGACAGCAGATAGGCGGTGAGCTGGACCTGGGCGACCTTGATGCCCGAAAGCTTGGCGGCCTCGATGTTGCCGCCGATCGCATAGGCGTAGCGTCCAAAGGTCGTGAAACGCAGGATCGCGCCGAACAGGACGATCGCCGCGAGGAAGAAAACACTCGGCACCGGCAGCACGCCCCACAGCATCGAGCGGAGCAGCTCGAATGATTCGGTGGCGTTGGTGCCGGTGTAGACCGGCACGACGGCATTGTCCTGGCCGGCGGTGAGACGGGCGATGCCGAGCGCACTGACCATCATCGCCAGCGTGACGATGAAGGGCTGCAATCGACCGGTGACGATCAGGACGCCGTTGATCGCCCCGAGCATCAAGGCGAGGCAGGGCGCGACGAGGAGAACGCCGAGAACGCCGAATTTGGTCGCGACCTGGTTCCCCGTCCACCATGCCACCGCGATCGCGACGACAAGGCCGAGCAATCCTGGAAGCCCCGTGCTGCGCCATGACGATAGCGCGATCTCGCGGCGTCGCCCCGCGCTGACATCACGGCCACGGGCGAGACCGGCAAAGATGAAGCGCGCAGCAAGGGCAACGGCAACACCGCTGACAAGCGTCGCCGCCGGAACGCCGATCACAGCGGCCGCGGTCCAGCCGGGCTTGGTGAGCAGCATCGCGCAGATCACCGTCGAAAAGCCCATGACCGAGCCGACCGACAAATCGATGCCGCCGAGCAGAATGACCATCGTCATGCCGGTGGCGACCAGGCCCGTAATCGAGACCTGCCGCAGGACATCGGTCAGGTTGCCGTAGGACAGGAAGATATTGTTACCGGACGACGTATGCGGCGAGGTGAGGGCGCCGACCAGGCAGATGAGCAGCAAGCCCCAGTAAAGCTTGGTCCGGGACAACAGCCGAAGAAGCGCCTTCATGACAATGTTTCCTGCGACCAGGCTGCCATGCCCGGCGCTGCAAGGCGCATCACCGTCTCTTGCGTCGCGCTTTCGCGCCGCAGGATTCCGGTCTGCCGCCCCTCACACATCACCAGGATGCGGTCGGACAGCAGAAGAAGCTCCGGCATCTCGGAGGTCACCACGACGATGCCGAGGCCTTGCGCGGCGAGATCAAAGATCAGCCGGTAGATATCCTGCTTGGCGCCGATATCGATGCCGCGGGTCGGCTCGTCGAGCAGCAGAATCCGCGGTTCGGTGGCGAGCCACTTGCCGATCACGACCTTCTGCTGATTGCCGCCGGAGAGCGCAGCTGCCGTCTGATCGATGCCGGTGCAGCGGACCGAGAGCCGGCCGACCATGTCGGCCGCCAGCGCGCGTTCACGCGCGACGGCGCGCAGGCCGAAGCGCGACAGCGCGCCGATCGAGGGCAGGGCGATATTGTCGCAGATCGAGGCCGCGAGGTGCAGGCCGCGCTCTTTGCGATCCTCGCTCACGAGCGCGACACCGAGGCGGTAGGCCTCCGCTGGCGAGCTGATATCGACGGTCGCGCCATCGATCGCGATGGCGCCGCCCCGCCAACCGTTCGCGACACCAAAGATAGACTCCAGGATCTCCGTCCTGCCGGAACCGAGCAGGCCGCCGATGCCCAGGACCTCGCCGCGCCCGAGCTGAAAGCTGACGCCGTGCAACATCCGGCGCCAGCCATGCGGACCAAGCGTGTCCAGCGTCAGGTCATCCACCGAAAGGACGTTCGCGCCGTCTTGCGCGGCCGCCCCGCGATCGCTTGTGACCATGTCGCGGCCGACCATCGCCGAGATGATCGCGCCCCGCGACAAGTCACCGATCGGAGCCGTGACAACGTGCCTGCCGTCGCGCAGCACCGTCACCCGGTCGGCGAGATCGAGCACCTCCTCGATACGATGCGAGGTGTAGATGATCGCGACGCCTTCGCTCGCGAGTTGCCGCACGATCTTGAACAGGGTCTCGCATTCCGACGACGACAATGCAGAGGTCGGCTCGTCCATGATGAGGATGCGGGCGTCGAGCGATAGCGCCTTGGCGATTTCCACCAATTGCTGCTCGCCGACGCGCAAGTCGGCGAGTCGACTTTCGGGAGCGATCCGGACGCCGAGGCGGTGCAGCAGGCGCTCCGCCGCCTTGACCATGCGGCGGCGGTTGATGAGCACGCCGCCGATCAGCGGCTCGCGACCCAGAAAGATATTGTCGGCGATGCTCAGCTCGGGAACGAGATTGAGCTCCTGGTGGATGATCGCGACGCCGGCCTCTTCAGCATCGCGCACACCGGCAAATGCGGCGGCCCGGCCACCGACCTCGATCGTCCCCAGGTAATTCGTATGCACGCCCGCAAGAATTTTCATCAAGGTGCTCTTGCCGGCACCGTTCTCGCCCATCAGTGCGTGCACCTCGCCGCAGCGCAGATCGAAGTCGACGCTACTGAGCGCCTTTACACCGGCAAAAGACTTCGAGACGCGCTCCGCAGAAAGCACAATTTGCCCGGTCGGCGCGCAGGCCCGGCCCAGCTCGACCATACGCGGGGAGCGGTGCGCGGCCCGATCATCCTCTTCTCCGAGGGCGCCGAAGCGTGTCTCCATCGGGCTACTCTCCTCCCAGCGCGCTCAAAGTCTCAGGAGACGTCGCGCGCCAGCTGTTCGTTCGTCATTTTTCTGATATGCTAGTTATATCAGTTGCCGCTCGTCAAGCCTCTTGCTGTCAACAATTGGCTTCCGCACCACTGGAAATGTGAACGTCAGCCAAAGGACCAGAGCATGCATTCAGTCGGCGGATTCGGCGGAGGAACGACCGCCGCGCGTCGGGCGGGCGGGTCGAAAGTCGACCAGGCCTATTTGGCGCTCAAGCGGGCCATCGTTTCGGGTGCGCTCGCGCCGGACGCGCCAATCGACAAGAATGAGTGGTGTGCAATTTTCGAGGTGTCTCGACTTTCCATAACGACCGCGATCAATCGGCTGGCTTTTGAGGGGCTTGTCGTGGTTGAGCCGCAGCGCGGCTCTTACGTGGCCAAGATCCACCTTGAGGATGTGCGGCAATGGATGTTGATGAGGCGTGCGCTGGAGATAGAGGTGGTCGGGGTCTGCGCGGCCGACATGCCGGACGATGCGATTGCTGCGCTTGGTCAGAACGTCGCCTACCAAATGGCCGCCATCACCAGCGGTGACCTCCAGGGTTTCCACGAACTCGACACCCGATTTCATCGCCAGATGACTGAGGGCTTGCGGCTGGGGCGGGTTGGCGAGGTTCTCGATCCGATCCGGACTCATCTGGAGCGCGTTCGCCGGACGCTTCTGCCGGAGCCGGGACGACCCGAGGGAACCTTCCGCGAGCACGAAGCGATATTTCGAGCGATTGCTGCCCATCAGCCTGATCAGGCAAAAAACCAAATGGCGAACCATCTCGATCGCGTATCGCGCGAGCTGCAGTCTTTTGTCGCGAAACATCCCGGCTTCTTTGAAGACTAGCACCCGCGGGCCCAGCCAGACGCAGAACTATCTCGCTTTCGCGATCCGACGCGCCTGCACCCCCTGACGTCACAATGCGATTGAGTCCGGCGGACAAGTCGTCGCATACTCATTTTGGGTATGGCGGATGAGACGTTCGCTGCTGCCTTCGTTTACAAGATGAATGTTGGCTTCCGATTCATGCGCAATGCTTCTGATATTATCCGGACGGTCTCGCGACACACGCTGGCCTATATGCTGTTTTCGATCAGCGAGATGTTCCGGAATTACGACGAATTCGATCCGATGGACCTTCTGATCGTGCACGCGATTCTCAATGCGAACGTCATCAATGTGATGAACGATCCGTCACTGGACGAGAGGTTTTCCAGCATTCACACGGTCGAGCCGGATACGATCAAGCAGGGCGTGTCCCGCGCGGCACTGTCTCGCTTCCTCCGCCTGCCGCTGGAGACGGTTCGTCGTCGCGTGGCGGGACTGAAGAGGCGGAAGGTTCTCGCCGAGACCAAGGCCGGGCTGATCGTGACCGAGCAGAATGCATTCAAGTTTGGCAACAACCACGAGCTACAGAAGACCAACATGCTGCTGCTGACGAAGCTGCTTCGCGATCTCAAGCGCGCCGGCATCAACGGACCGGATGATCTGAGTGCCGCCAAACTGGTCGTGGCGACGAAGAAGGCGAAGTAAGCGGCAGGACATGGATCAAAGCCATCTCAACATTGCTGGCGATGGAGTTCAAAAAAGCGCTGCTGAGCGCTTGTTGTCGTTCCAGGGTCTCAAGCCATCCGCGGCGCTCGAGCTCCGGTCGTATGACATCGATCATTTCGGCGACAGCGAGAGATATGCCGGTGCGTCCAGCATGCCGTTGTCTGCCGGGTCGACCGCGATCATGCGCGCGCGGCTCAGTCTGCCGACCCTGAGCCTGTCGCTGGTGAGGACCTTCCCGCGGATCATTCGCGGCTATCAGCTGGCGCATGCCGCCGCCGTGGTGGTGCCGATGGATCATGTGACCTCGACCCGCATCAATGGGCAGTCAATCGGTAGTTCGATTGTCATCTTGAAGGGCGCGTCCGATTGCCTGGTCTATGAGCCGGTCGGCCGTCTGATCGGTGTGGTCTACTTCACGCCGCCCGCGTGCGGGCCCTGGTCTCGACTGGATGGCTATCATTTGCTGAGCCCGGCAGCGGACGTGCTCGCCTCGCTGCAGTGCCTGATCTCGGCAACGCTTGAAACCGCCGCCAACGATCCGGACTTCCTGAACGGGCCGATTTCGCGAGCGGCTGTCGAACAATCCCTGCTCGGCGCGATCGACGGCGCCATCCGGACCAGCGTGGACAGCAGGTCTGTGCATGCCACGACAGAGAGCTATCTACGGATCGTCGCCGACATGGAAAGATCGATCCGGCACGATCTGACGATCTGGCTCAAGACGACCGAAATGGCCGAGCGGGTGGGCGTGTCGGTTCGGACCCTGCAGAGTGCGACGCAGGCCATCTGCGGCATGAGCCCGAATCGCTATAGCCGGGTCCTGCGTCTCTGGTCGGTGCGCCGGCAACTGCGCACCGGCCCGGGACGGCGCAGCGTGAAGGCCTGCGCCATTGCCCATGGCTTCTGGCATTTGAGCGAGTTCGCGGCGAGCTACAGGGCGGCGTTCGGCGAGCTGCCGTCCGAGACCCTGCATCGAGCTGTGCGGGAGCACAGCTAGAAGGGAGATCGCGACCTAACCGGCCGTAGCGCCCCAATCGCCCAGCACGGCCTGCACCAGCGCCAGCGCCGCCACCGCGGCCGTGTCTGCCCGCAGGATCCGCGGGCCCAGCGCCAGCCGCAGAATCCTGGGCTGGCGCAGCAGCAGGGCCCGCTCTTCTTCGGCGAAGCCGCCCTCGGGGCCGATCAGGACGTCGATACCATGCCCGGATGCGCGCGCCTGTTGCAGGCTCTGGATCGGATTCTCGACCTCGGCCGCCTCGTCGCAGAACACCAGCAGGCGATCGGCGGGGCGCTGGCTGAGGTAGCGCTCGAGCGGCGCGGGCTCGGCCACGGTGGCGAGGCTCAGGATCCCGCATTGCTCGGCGGCCTCGATGACATTGGCGCGCATGCGCTCGGTGTTGACGCGCGAGGCCTGGGTGAACCGGGTCTGGACCGGTTGCAGGATGGCGGCGCCCATCTCCACGGCCTTCTGGACCGTATAATCGAGCCGGGCATGCTTGAGCGGCGCAAACACGTAAGCGAGGTCGGGCAGCCGATCCTGGGGGCGGACTTGCTGCAGGATGACGAGGTTGTCGGGCCGCTTGCGGCCTTCGATCGCGGCCTGCCATTCGCCGTCGCGGCCGTTGAAGACCAATACCTCCGCCCCGGCGGCAAGCCGCAGCACATTGCCGAGATAGTTGCTCTGGTCCCGGTCGAGCGGAACCCTGGCATCCAGGGCCAGGGAGGGCTCGACGAACAGGCGGGGGGCGCGAAAATCGTGGGAGGGCATCGATCAAAAGTCCGATTTGCCGCCGTTCTTAACCGAAACCAGCCGTTTCGGGGGTAAATATTGCCGAATTGGTGCGTCGGCGCGCCGCGCTCTTGCCCTATTCGACGGGTTGTTAAGCGCCGGCGGGAATCGTAAAATCGCGGGCGCGCTGGTTGCGCTTCAATTGGGAAGACGCCGACCCCGTAAGCTCCTGCCGGAGAGACTATCTTGATGATCCGTCGATTGATGGTTCCGATCACTGCCGCCATGCTGACCATGGGTGCTGCTGGCGCCTACGCCCAGGGGTTCCCGGCGCCGCTGCCGGGCCGGTCCGCACCCGATCCCGCGTTTCCGCCAGTGAACGGTTCGGCGCCGGTCGCCTCCGTCGGCGGTGCACCGCAAGCCTCGTTCCCGACCAACGGCGCAGCTCCCATCGGCGGTGCCGGCGCCTTCAGCGCGGCGCCACCGACGCAAGGCGGTTCCGGCGAGGACTGCATGAAGGCCTTCATGCCGCTCCGCGAGGAGGCCGAGAAGCGCGGCAAGCTGATCCAGGCCGCGAGCAGCCGTCATGCGCCGCCGGATGAGGCCTGCAAGCTGATCCGCAATTTCAGCCAGGCTGAGACCAAGATGATCAAATACATCGAGGTTCATGCCGCCAAATGCGGAATCCCGCCGAACGTCGGCGCCCAGATGAAGGACGGCCACAAGAACACCGAGGCCATGGCGACGAAGGTCTGCAACGTTGCGCAGCAGATGCAGAACCAGCCCCGCGGTCCGGCCGGTCCGTCGCTCAGCGAGGTGGTGGGTTCGGGCTCGGCGCCGGAAGCCAATGCAGGCAAGAAGGGCGGCAGCACCTTCGATACGCTCAACGGCAACGTCCTCACCCGATGAGTGACACATCCGCCCGCGTTGCCGATTCCACCGGCAACTGGGTCGATACGCTCGCGCCGCAATGGGCGCGGCCTTATTTGCGCTTGTCTCGCTTCGATCGTCCGATCGGCTCCTGGCTTCTGTTGATGCCGTGCTGGTGGTCGGCCGCGCTCGCCAGCGGCATGGCGCATGATGTCCATCGCCTGCCGCTTGTCATCGTGCTGTTCTTGATCGGCGCCTTCGTGATGCGCGGCGCCGGCTGCACCTGGAACGACATCACCGACCGCGACCTCGACGACAAGGTCGAGCGCACCCGCTCGCGGCCGCTGCCGTCGGGGCAGGTGACCACCAGGCAGGCGCTCGCCTTCATGGTCGCGCAGGCCCTGATCGGGCTCGTCGTGCTGCTGCAGTTCAACCGCTTCGCGGTTCTGACCGGCATCGCCTCGCTTCTGATCGTTGCGATCTATCCCTTCATGAAGCGCATCACCTGGTGGCCGCAGATCGTGCTCGGGCTCGCCTTCTCCTGGGGCGCCCTGATGGGATTCGCCGTCACCTTCGGGCGCATCGACGTCACCGCATTGGTGCTCTACGCCGGCGCGATTTCCTGGGTGATCGGCTATGACACCATCTATGCGCATCAGGACGCCGAGGACGATGCGCTGATCGGCATCAAGTCCACCGCGCGCCTGTTCGGCGCACATACGCACCAGGCGCTGATCCTGTTCTATGGTCTTGCAGTCATGCTGATCGGTGTCGCACTCGCCTCAGGCGATGCGCGCTGGCCAGCCTGGCTCGGGCTTGCCGCCTTCGCCGTGCATCTGGGCTGGCAGATCGCGCGGCTCCGGATCGAGGATCCCGAGCTCTGCAGGCGGCTGTTCTATTCGAACAAATATGCGGGGGCGCTGCTGTTCGCGGGATTGCTGGCCGACGCGGTGATCCGCGCGGCTTAGTTCCTTGCAGTGATCTCGCGTTCTCCGCGATGAACCGGCAGCTCGCGCGCCATGGCGGTGCGGCGGCGCATCAGGAATTTCGGACGGCGGTCGCGGATCGCGTTGCGGCGGCGACGGCGCGGTGCGGGCTTGCGGGCACCTTCGTCGAGCTGCGGCAGCGCAAATATCTCGCTCCAGATCGCCCAGGCCTCAGCGAGATCGTCGCCATCGGCACTGACCAGCAGTGGAACGGAGAGCGAGGGATCGCGATGCACCAGGACGAGGGTCTGCGCCTCGTCATTGCCGCGCAGCGCGACGCCGGTGAAGTCGCTGACGCGGACGTTGATCGCCATCTGCATGCCGCGGACGGCACGGCGCAGCACGACACGCTCGCGATGAAGCTCGATTTGCCTGGTGTAGCCGTCGGCACGCGGATCATGCGCATCGAAGCGGACCGGAAGGGAAAGAGGGTCGAGCCGCAAGCTGCGGCTCGACCCGGCGGGGTTGGCCCCGCATGTTGCTGTTTGACGCCTCACGGCTTTAGTTCTCCCCGCCAGGATTATGTTCCCGGTCGATGCGAGGACCTTAGCGCGCTCGTTTCCGAAACCGCTTAAAAAGCCTGGTTAATCCGGCGTCACCGCCCGCCATGATTGACAAGACCTTGGCGCGCATGATTGACGAGACGTTGCGCAGAAGCCGCGAATCTGAGCCTTCTGCAGGCTGATAATGCTTGAAGTCCGCACCATTTGGGCACATCTGGTGTTCAGGGCCCCGATCGCCCCGAAACCTCCCGCGTCCCAACAGGATTTCGTTTGTGAACCCTTCACCAAGCTCGACGCTTTTGCCCCAGGAAACGTCCAAAGCCAATCGCGACCTGTTCGATCAGTCCGCGCTCTCGGATCTTGCTCAGCGTCTGGTCGAGGCGGCGAAGCGCGCCGGCGCGGATGCGGCCGACGCGGTCGCGGTGCGCGGCATCTCGCAGGGCGTCGAGGTGCGCGACGGCCGTGTCGAGGAGTCCGAGCGGTCTGAGGGCGACGATGTCGGCCTGCGCGTGCTGGTCGGCCGGCGCCAGGCCGTGGTGTCGACCAATGACGCCAGCGGCGATGCCGTGACCAAGCTTGCCGAGCGTGCGGTGGCGATGGCGCGTGTTGCGCCCGACGACAAATATGTCGGGCTCGCCGATCCCGCGCTGCTCGCGCGCGATTTCCCCGATCTCGATCTGCTCGATCCCGATGTTCCCGCGACGTCAGAGCTCGAGCGCCGCGCGCTCGAAGCCGAAGCCGCAGCACTTGCCGTCAAGGGCGTGTCGAAATCCGGCGGCGCCTCGGCCTCCGCCGGCATGGGCGGCATGGTGCTCGTCACCTCGACCGGTTTCCACGGCTCATACTTGCGCTCGAGCCAGGGCATCTCGGCGACCGCGATCGTCGGCGAAGGCACCGGCATGGAGCGGGACTACGACTTCACCTCGGCGCCGCACGGTGCCGATTTGCTGTCGCCGGAAATCGTCGGCCGTTCCGCCGGCGAGCGCACCGTGGCGCGCTACAATCCGCGCAAGGTCGAGACCTGCAAGGTGCCCGTCGTGTTCGATCCGCGCGTTGCGGGCTCGCTGGTCGGCCATGTCGTCGGCGCCATCAACGGCGCCTCGATCGCGCGCAAGACCAGCTTCCTGAAGGACAAGCTCGGTCAGCAGCTGTTTGCGAAAAACATCCGCATCATCGACGACCCCCTGCGCAAGCGCGGCCTGCGCTCGCAGACGTTTGACGCCGAGGGCGTCGCCGTGAAGCAGACCGCGCTGATCGACGAGGGCGTGCTGACGACCTGGCTGCTCGATTGCGCCACCGCGCGCGAGCTCGGCCTCACCACCACCGGCCACGCCCATCGCGGCGTGTCGTCCTCGCCGTCGCCCGGGCCGTACAATCTGCATCTCGAACCGGGCACGCCGACGCCGGCCGAGCTGATCTCGGACATCAAGCAGGGCTTTTACGTCACCGATCTGATCGGCTCGGGCGTCAACGGCGTCACCGGCGATTACAGCCGCGGCGCCTCCGGCTTCTGGATCGAGAACGGCGAGCTCACCTATCCCGTGAGCGAGGTGACGATCGCGGGCCATCTGTTCGAGATCTTCAAGTCGATGCAGCCGGCCAACAATCTCGAGTTCCGCTACGGCATCAATGCGCCGACGGTGCGCATCGAAGGACTGACGCTTGGCGGACGCTGACAGTCTCGACGCAAACGTTCTGACGCGCGACGCGGCGCTGCTGCAGGACACGGTGCGGGAGGCAGGTCGCCTCGCGCAGTCGATGTTCCGCACCGAGCTGAAGAAGTGGACCAAGGGCGCGTCCTCGCCGGTCTCGGAAGCCGACATCGCCGTCAACGACCTCCTGGAAGCGCGGCTGCGCGGCGCCACGCCGGACTATGGCTGGCTCTCGGAGGAGAGCGCCGACGATGCCACGCGGCTGTCACGGCGGCTGACCTGGGTGGTCGATCCCATCGACGGCACCCGCAACTATCTCAACGGCCATGACGATTGGTGCGTCAGCGTCGCGCTGGTCGAGGATGCCTCGCCGGTGCTGGCTGCGGTGTTCGCGCCTGTTAGCAACGAGTTCTTTTTCGCCGTCCGCGGCCAGGGCACGATCCTCAACGGCAAGCCGGTCCGGGCGACGGGGGGGACCGCGCTCGACTTCGCTCGGGTCGCCGGCCCGAAGCCGATGGTCGAGCGACTCAATACAAGCGGCGGCGACATCAAGCTGCATCCGCGAATCGGGTCGCTGGCGCTCCGGCTCTGCCGGGTCGCTAATGGCGGGCTGGATGCGGCTTTTGCGGGGGGCAACAGCCATGATTGGGACCTTGCGGCGGCCGATTTGATCGTGCAGGAAGCGGATGGTAGGATGAGCGACCTCTCCGGAGATCCCATCCTCTATAATCGTCGGGAAGTGGCGCACGGGGTGCTGGTGGCAGCGGGACGCGATCGTCATGCGAGCATTGTCGCGCATTTTCGAAATCGCCCCTTGCCCTGAGCGCGTCCGTTATGCTTTTCGAACACTGCTTTGCCGGGCAGCCCGTTAGGAGAACCCATGTCTGATAGTGCCCCGCAACAACTGCTCCATCTCGTCATCGGTGGCGAGCTGCTCGACCTCGAGCACAACACCTTCAAGAATCTCGACGACGTCGAGATCGTCGGCCTCTATCCGAACTATGCGTCCGCCCACGCCGCCTGGCGCGCCAAGGCGCAGAGCACGGTCGACAACGCGCAGATGCGCTATTTCATCGTCCATCTCCACCGGCTGCTCGACCCGAATCAAGAAACGAAGGCGCGTTGAAAAAACTGCTTCGCAATACGCTACGAAGCAGCTGGTTTCAGCGTGCCGTCGGGGTCTTGGCGGCCGAATATCTGCGTCTGGTCTGGCGGACCAACAGGTTCACGTTCGATCCGCCCGACGTCTATGACATCGTCGAGCCGCAGATCCCGGCGATCTTCGCATTCTGGCACGGCCAGCATTTCCTCACCCCGTTCATCAAGAACAAGGATTCCTACCGGGCCAAGGTGCTGATCTCCCGGCATCGCGACGGCGAGTTCAACGCGATCGCCGTCGAGCGGCTCGGCATCGGCCTGATCCGGGGTTCCGGGGATCACGGCGGCGCTTTCCACCGCAAAGGCGGCGTCGGCGCCTTCAGGGAAATGGTGTACACGCTCCAGGACGGTTGTAATGTCGCGCTGACCGCCGATGTCCCCAAGCGTTCGCGCGTGGCCGGCCTCGGCATCATCATGCTGGCACGGGAATCGGGGCGGCCGATCATGCCTTTCGCAATGGCGACCAGCCGCTTCATCCGGCTCAAGAACTGGGACCGCACCACCATCAACCTGCCGTTCGGGCGGGGCGCTCTGGTCGGCATCAAGGAGATCCACGTGCCGCCGGATGCCGATGCCGCCACCATGGAAGCGCTGCGGCAGGAGCTGGAAGACACGCTGAACGAAGCGACCCGCCGCGCCTATGCGCAGCTTGGTCGTCCGGGACCTGCAGATGGCTAATTCGCTGCCTCATGGGCTGCCGATGACGCTGCGGATGTATCGGCGCCTGGCCACGGGCCTGGTGCCGCTCGCGCCTGCGCTGATCAAGCGGCGGCTGAAGCAGGGCAAGGAAGATCCCGCGCGCGTCGGCGAGCGGCGGGGGCTCAGCCGGGACGTGCGTCCGCATGGCCCGCTGGTCTGGATCCACGGCGCCAGCGTCGGCGAGGTTTTGGCCGCGGCCGCGCTGATCGAGCGGCTGCGCGACCTCAATTTGCGCATCCTGCTCACCTCCGGCACGGTCACCTCGGCCGCCGTTGTGGCAAAGCGTTTTGCGCCCGACGTCATCCATCAATACGTGCCGTATGATTCCCCGCGCTACGTCGCGCGCTTCCTCGACCATTGGAAGCCCTCGCTGGCACTGTTCATCGAATCCGACCTGTGGCCGAACCTGATTTTGGCAGGCGCGGCGCGCCGGGTGCCGATGGTGCTGATCAACGGGCGGATGTCGCAGCGCTCCTTCCCGCGCTGGCGCCGGATGCACGGCACCATCTCGGCGCTGCTGTCGCGGTTCGACATTTGTCTCGCACAGTCCAACACCGATGCCGAACGCTTCTCCACGCTCGGCAGCCGCGACGTCGTCACCACGGGCAATCTCAAGCTCGACGTTCCGGCGCCGCCGGCCGATCCCGCAAGGCTCGAACGGCTGATGACGATGACGCGCGGGCGTCCGATCATCGTCGCAGCCTCGACCCATCCGGGCGAGGACGAGATGCTGGTCGCCGCGCATCGCAACCTCGTCGGTTTCTTCCCGCAGCTTCTGACCGTGATTGTGCCGCGGCATCCCGATCGCGGCTCGTCGATATCAGGTCTGATCACGGCGTCGGGCCTGAAGCCGGCCCTGCGCTCGCGCGAGGAGCTGCCGACGGCCGCGACCGACATCTATGTCGCCGACACCATGGGCGAGCTTGGCCTGTTCTACCGTCTCTCGCCGATCGTCTTCATGGGCGGATCGCTGATCCGCCATGGCGGCCAGAATCCGATCGAGGCGATCAAGCTCGGTGCGGCCATCGTCCATGGTCCGCACGTCTTCAACTTCGCCGACGTCTATGAGGCACTCGACGGCCGCGGCGGTGCACGCCAGGCCGACACGCAGGAGGCGCTGGTCAAGCAGCTTGGCCAGCTGCTGGCCGATCCGGCCATACGCGACAAGATACAGCGCGCAGGAACAGGCGTGGTCGAGCAGCTCGGCGGCGCGCTCGATCGCACCATGACGGCGCTCGAGCCGTATTTGATGCAGTTGCGGATCGAGATGGGAGCCGCCAATGCGTGAGCCGGCCTTCTGGTACCGGCCGCGTTCCCCGAACTCATATCTCCTCAGCCCGTTGGGCGCGCTCTATGGCGCCATCGCTGCGCGCCGCATGGCGCGCAGTGGATTTGATGCCGGCATCCCCGTGATCTGCGTCGGCAATTACCACGTCGGCGGCGCCGGCAAGACGCCGACCGTGCTGGCGCTGGCCAAGCTGCTGCGCGAGCTCGGCGAGACACCGGTGGTGCTCAGCCGCGGCTATGGCGGACGCTTGCACGGCCCGGTGATGGTCAATCGCGAACGTCATACCGCTGCCGATATCGGCGATGAGCCGCTGATGATGGTGCGCGACGTCCCCGTCGCCGTCGCACGCGCCCGCCTCGACGGCGTCGCGCTGGCCAAATCCCAAGGCGCCACCGTGATCCTGATGGACGACGGCTTCCAGAACCCGCTTCTGTTGAAGGACGCTTCGCTGATCGTGATCGACAGCGCGCGCGGCCTCGGCAACGGCAAGGTGTTTCCGGCCGGTCCGCTGCGCGCGCCGCTGAAGGCGCAGCTTGCGCGCACCGACGCGCTGGTGCTGATCGGCGACGGCCATGCTGCGGACGATGTCGCGGCGAAGATCTCCGCGCGCGACAAGCCGGTGCTACGCGCGCGCCTGAAGCCGGACGCGGCTGCCGTCGCGCAACTGTTCGGCAAGCGGGTTTTGGCTTTCGCCGGCATTGGCGATCCCGAGCGTTTCTTCCGCAGCTTGGCAGCCTGCGGAATCGAGGTCGCACGCACGCGTCCCTTCGCCGATCACCACATGTTCTCGCGAGGCGAGCTCGCCGCGCTGGCAGCCGAGGCGCGGCGCGAGCAGCTCATCCTGGTGACGACGGAAAAGGATCTCGCGCGCCTGCGCGGCTGCGACGGCGTGCCCGATGGTGTCGTGCCGTTCGCCGTCCAGCTCGAGTTCGGCGATCCGGCCAAGCTCAAGCAATTGATCAGCGACCATCTCTACAAGGCCCGCGAGCGGCGCTTTTCAAGCCGCTGAAATTTCCGCGAACGATCGTCTCGTAGGGTGGGCAAAGCGAAGCGTGCCCACCATCTATGTTCGCGTCCGGAGTGAGGTGGTGGGCACGCTGCGCTTTGCCCACCCTACAGCAGTCCGCCATTCAGCCAACGTTCATCGCAAAACCTATATCGATCCCACGCGATCTCGGAGAATGCGATGAAACTGCTTCTCGCGGCCCTTGCCGCCGGCCTTGTGTGTCTGATCGTTGCGCCCATGTTTGCACAGACGACGCCGGCCCCCGCGGCTTCAGGCGCCACGGTGCCGGTTCCCGCGACCAAGCGCGTGACTTGTCTCGCAACGACGCAGAACCTCAAGGGGCAGGACAAGCGCGACCAGATGCAGCTCTGCATGGCGCAGGCGCGGCTCGATTGCCTGAAACAGGCGATCGATCAGAAGGTGGTCGGCGAGGCGCGCAAGAGTGCGATCAAGACCTGCGTGGGCACGGATGGTCCCGAGCAGGAATAGCCGCGCGGGTGAGGCCTCACGCCTGCGGCTTCGGCGCGTTGGGGAAATGCCGCTGCAGCACGGCGGTGGGCGTGGCGTAGGCTTCCTGCAGGTCGACGCTCCAGTATTTCAATTCGTCGAGCGGGATCCGTGTGTCGGTGATGGCGCAGCGCACGAATGTCCCCGGCGAGATCACGCGGAAATCGCCGTCGAGATATTGTACCTGCGCTTCGCCATGGCCCGAGGGGCCGAACTTGTTCAGCACGGTCGAAAGTCTCCGTGGATGGGCCCTGTTCGGAAAACCTTGCAGGGCACGATGTGTTGGACTGGATGTAGCATAAATAGGGTGGCTTGTCCGCCCGTTAAACCCACCGGTTTGTGATGTTTTGCCGCCGTTACCGCATGATAGTGCTTGAGGCCGTGCGCCACCTCCAACAGAGTCCGATGCGCCTTCCGCTGACCGCCCTGTTCCTGACGGTTCTGATATCGGCCGCGCATGCTGCGCCGGCGCCTGCACCTGCGCAGATCGAGATTCCGCTGTCGTCAGGCGTCCTGCATGCGCAACTGTTCAAGCCCGAGGGCGAGGGGCCGTTTCCGACCGTGATCGCGCTGCATGGCTGCGGCGGCCTCGGCAGCCATTCCGATTCCGTCCAGCCGCGCTATCGCGATTGGGCCGAGCGCCTGCTTAGGGCGGGCAATGCGGTGCTGCTGCCGGACAGCTACGGCTCGCGCGAGCTCGGTCCGCAATGCCGCGTCAAGGAGACGCACGTCAAGGCGCGGCGCGAGCGCGTCACCGACATCGCGGCATCGCGTGCCTGGCTGATGAAGCAGAGCTGGGTGGCGCGTAACCGTGTCAGCCTGATGGGCTGGGCCAACGGCGCCAGCGCGCTGCTCTGGGCGGTGCGTCCGCAGAGCGTGGCGCGCGATGCGGGACCGGACTTCCGCGCCGCGATCGCATTCTACCCGGATTGCCGGATCTCCGCCGGTCTCGGCTGGAGCACGCGGGTGCCGACGCTGGTGCTGATCGGCGCCAATGACGACGTCTCGTCGCCGCCGGCCTGCCGCCAGATGGTGGATGGCGCGCACGGCCGCAGCGCGCTTGCGCGCATCGTGGTCTATCCCGGCGCCTATCACGATTTCGACCGCGCCAACACGCCGCTGCACGCGGCCGCCAGCAGCACCGACGCCGCCGTACCCGAGCATGGCCATCTCGGCACCGATTCCGAGGCGCGTGCGGACTCGCAGAAGGAAGTCGCGGAGTGGCTGGCGCGATAGTGGTGCCTTAGTTCGACCATGATGTCGGCTAAACGCATCTCTCATGCGCAATCGCTTCGCTCTGTTCTCCTCCGCACTGGTGATCTTCACCGTCGTGATCTTCCTGTTCGAAGCCCACGCCGGCTCGACCCAGCTCGCCCCGGACCATTGCGGCTTCTGGACCACGATCGACGCCGGCTTGTCCTGCCGGTAGGGGCGGGGGGAACTACGCACTGCCTCCACATCGTCATTGCGAGCGCAGCGAAGCAATCCAGAATCTTTCCGCGGAGGGACTCTGGATTGCTTCGCTGCGCTCGCAATGACGAGGTTGGGGCTGCGCGCGCGCCACATCCTCGCTGTCATCGTCCGGCTTGACCGGACGATCCAGTATTCCGAGACTGTTGTGATTCACCGAGAAGCCGCGGCGTACTGGATTCCCCGCTTTCGCGGGGAATGACAGCGGGGGGCCTAAAACAAACTGCCCTGATCCACCGGCTTGCCCACGCGCTTCGGCGCGGGCTTCGTCTCCTGCGCCGCGGGCTTTGGCTGCGCCGGCGCGCGCTTGGCCACGGGCGCCGGGACATCGGCATCCGCCGTCGCGTTCACGCGTCCATCCGCAAACTCGATCGCGAGCCGCGCATTCGGTCCGACGCTATCCGCCGAATGCAGCGGATGCCCTGCGTCATCCCGCACCAGCGCAAAGCCGCGGGCGAGCACGCCGCGATAGGACAGTGCGGAGAGCAGCTTGCCGCTGTTCTCGACGCGGGCATCCAACCGCTGCAGCAAGGTGACAAGCGCGCGGTTGGCGCGCTCAGCGAGGCGATGCGTGCGCTCGCGCTGGCGGACAATCGCGTTGCGCTGGGCCTGCGCGTTGGAGAGTTTTGAGGCGCGCAGGCGCACTTCAAGCCCGGCGAAGCGGTCGCGCCGTTGCCGCAGCAGCGAGCGCGCCGACAGGCCGAGCCGTTCGCCGCACACGGTGAGCCGGTGGCTGGCCTGCGCGATCTGGCCGTGCAGCACCCGCAGCGTCAGCTTTGAGCTTGCCGCGGTAAACCTGCGGAAATGCGCATGCGTGTTGGCCTTGAGCCCGCGGGGCAGGGAGGCGCCCGCTGAATCCAGCCGCTGCCGCGGGATCGCGAGCAGATCGGACGCCGCGGGAAGGGCGCGTGCGGCGGCGCGCAATTCGCTGCGGCGGCTCTCGTGGGCACGCTGCCAATAGGCGCGCGTGCGCCGCGCCAGATCGGCGACCTCGACGAACAATTCGCTGCGCACCGGCACCGCCATCTCCGCGGCTGCCGTCGGCGTCGGCGCCCGCTTGTCGGCGACGAAATCGATCAGCGTGATGTCGGTCTCGTGGCCGACCGCCGAGATCAGCGGGATCAGGCTCTCGGCTGCGGCGCGGACCACGATCTCCTCGTTGAACGACCAGAGATCCTCCAGCGAGCCGCCGCCGCGCGCGACGATCAGCACATCGGGCCGCGGAATCTTGCCACCCGGGGCAATCGCGTTGAAGCCGCGGATCGCGGCCGCGACCTGCTCGGCCGAACCGTCGCCCTGAACTTTCACCGGCCACACCAGCACGTGGCGGGGGAAGCGGTCCTCGAGCCGGTGCAGGATGTCGCGGATCACGGCGCCGGTCGGCGAGGTCACGACGCCGATCACCTCCGGCAGCCATGGCAGCAACTGTTTTCGCGCTTCGTCGAACAGGCCCTCGGCGGCGAGCTTCTTCTTGCGCTCCTCCATCAGCGCCATCAGCGCGCCCATGCCGGCCGGCTCCAGCGCCTCGATGACGATCTGGTATTTCGATGAGCCCGGATAGGTCGTGAGCTTGCCGGTGGCGATGACCTCGAGCCCCTCCTGGGGCTTGAAGCGCATCCGGCCGTGCACGCCCTTCCAGATCACCGCCTCGATCTTGGCGCTCTCGTCCTTGAGCGCGAAATAGCAATGCCCGGAGGAATGGGCGCCGCGGAACCCGGAGATCTCGCCGCGGACCCGGACATGGCCATAGGTGTCCTCCACCGTCCGCTTCAGGGACTGGGAGAGCTCGGAGACGGTGAATTCGGGCGTATTGGGCAGAGGTTCCGCAGGCATCGGCAAACGATTCGGCATGTTGGGATCTAGCCCGACGTTAAGGATTTTCGCCGCGCGGCGCCAATCCGGGTATTGATATGGAGAGTACTCTGTAATATAGAGTTCTCTATTGTTGGACTTGTAAGGGAGTTTGGATCATGGCGACGCGGTTGCTGCGAGGTGCCCTGGGCTTGTTGAAATGGGGTCTGTGCGCGGTCGGTGCAGTGGCGCTGATCTTCATCGCCTTGATCGCCACTCCGTTGCAGCGGCCCGCCGAGATGCGCTCCGTCTCGGATTCCGCCAGGGGCATCGACTGGTCCACTCTCCCGCCGCTCGAACGCTTCCAGGCCCGCGACGGCACCTGGCTTGGCTTCCGGCACTACGCGCCGAAGGGGGCGGACACCGGCCGCGGCGCCATCTTCATCCATGGCTCGTCCGGCTCCTCAGGCACGGTCAATCATGCCCTGACGGCGGCGATGGCCGCGCACGGCGTCGAGACCTGGGCGCTCGACACCCGTGGCCACGGAGCTTCAGGCACGCGCGGCGACATCGGCTATGTCGGCCAGCTCGAGGACGACCTCGTCGACTTCGTCGCCCATGTCCGCAAGAGCGCGCCGGATCTGCCGCTCACTTTGGTCGGCCATTCCGCCGGCGGCGGCTTCTCGCTGCGCGTCGCGGCGACCCCGATCGTGCAGGACCTGTTCGTCCGCACCGTGCTGGTCGCGCCCTATCTCGGCTATGACGCGCCGACCAACAAGCCGCATTCCGGCGGCTGGGCCAATGCCGACATTCCGCGCTTCCTCGGCCTCGCCGCGCTGCGCAAGCTCGGCATCGATTGCTGCGCGCAGCTTCCGGTGCTGGCCTTCGCGGTGCCGCCGAATTCGGAACGGATTCTGACGGCGACCTATTCCGACCGCCTGATGCGTAACTTCGCCACGCATGGCTATCGTCTCGATCTGCCGGCGGTGACGCATCCGATGACGATCTTCGGCGGCGCCGAGGACGAGATGATGATCTCCGACAAATATGCCGAGACCGTGCAGGCCATCAGGCCGTCCGTCGACGTCAAGGTCATCGAGGGCGTCAACCACATGGGCATGGTCACCAATCCGAAGGCGGTCAATGCGATCGCCGAGGACGTGGCGACGCGCGGGAGCGGGCAGTCGTGATCGACAGCAAGCAGGCCTCCGAGGCGCTCGCCGAGATCGACGACATCGTCCAGCGCGTGCGGCAGTCGCGCATCTACGATCTCGCCAGCCAGATGATGATCATGTGGGGCGTGCTGGTGTTCGTCGCCAACATCGCGACCTGGCTCTGGCCCCGTGAAGCCTATTATTACTGGCTCGCGGTCTATGCCCTCGGCATCGTCGGCTCGTTCGCGATCAGCTCGGCGAACCAGACCGCGACGGGCGTTCGCAGCTTCGACCTGCGGATGCTGCTCGCCTTCCTGATGTTCGTCGCCTTCGGCTTCCTCTGCGCCCACGTCCTCGGCCATTTCACGCCGCGCCAGCAGGGCACGTTCTGGACCATCTATTTCATGCTGTTCTATGCGCTGGCCGGCCTCTGGTTCGGCTATGCCTTCGTCGTGATCGCGCTCGCGATCACCGCGTTGACGCTGGTCGGCTATTTCTTTGTCACCGGCGACGCATTTCTGCCGTGGATGGCCGTCGTCAACGGCGCCGGCCTGATCGTCGGCGGCCTCTGGATGCGACGGAGCTAGCGCCATGGCCGAGCTCGACGACATCATCCACCAGCCGCTGCGGCTCAAGATCATGGCGGCGCTGAATTCGCTGCCGGCAACCGCCGCGGGTCTCGAATTTTCCCGGCTCAAGAAGCTCACCGGCGCCACCGACGGCAATCTCGGGGCGCATATCGAGACGCTGGCCAAGGCCGGTTACGTCTCGGTCGACAAGGCTTTTGTCGGCAAGAAGCCGCAGACGACGGTCACCGCCACTGCGGCGGGCCGCGGCGCCTTCGCGCGGCATGTGGCGACGTTGCAGGAGATCATTGCGGGGAAGCAAGTTTAGCACGGGTCATTCCGTCGCGCAGCGACGTTTGCTGCAGATCGCGGTGCAGATTGCAGCGCCCTCCCCATTGTGGGAGTTTCGCGCCGAGCCAACCGATTGCAACGATAAGGGAAAGTTGAGTCGGTGTCCGTGTGGTGTCCCCATTACGGGGTTCCGCCCTTCCGCCGATGTCGGCCTCGGTGAGCCCGGCCTTGATCTGCTGCCCAAGCGAAGCGGCACGTCAAATACTGGCGGACAAGCTCGGCAAACGGCTCGACTCAAAGTAGCGAGTCGCCCAGTATTATTGAACTACGGGTCCGCTAGCGCCGCCGTACACCACGGCGTTAGGGACGATGCGGGCAACCTGTAGGCCTGTGGCCCGACCCCAACGCACTCGCCATCAGACGGCGATCCAGCGGAAGGATACTTGGGGGTGACGCAGGGTCTCCTAGCGGCGGTTCTAGAGCGCCAATAGTGGGCCAATGCACCCATGAACGACGGCTTATTCGTTCGATGGGACGTTTAACGCAACCCTCACGGATTGCGCGCGCGTGATCCGAGGGCATCAGCAATGAAACCTCAGATCAGACTAACCATCAACGTTAACGTTGCCGCGTGCCTCTTTGGCATCGCGGCAATCATAAAAGCGTTGATGTAACAGGGGGGCGGGAGTTTGCTTAGGCAGGCTTCCGCTTCTTCTGCTTCTTCGCTTTCGATTTTCTTTTAGCGGCTCATGCGGCGTTCGCAACGCGAACGGTAGCGTAGTCTCGAAATGCTCTCGAGCTTTTTTGGCAGTGAATTAACCGGTCTGTTTTGACATGAGCCAGCCTCTTTCCATCGTGCCCGACCATCATCTCCGCGCCATTGGTGCGGTCGTGGTCAACTGGCAAGCAATCGAGATGGTCATGGAGCTAGTGATACTCGGCCTCTATGAGATCACCCCGGATCGTGGCCTAGTAATTACCAGCAACCTTTCCTTTCCAAACAAACTCACAATACTCCAAATCCTAGCCTTGCGCGGCGCAATTCCCGACGAAAGCGATTCGGACATGCTCGTCGACATTTTAAAACGCATAGAGGCAGGCAGCAAAGACCGTAACAAAATCGTTCACGGTCTTTGGTCATCGAGTCCGGTTCAAGGCTTGGCAGAGCGAAAGGCAATTCGAGTGCGAGGCCGCCGCTTATCAGCCGTCACAGAAAAAGTGCCGCTATCTGAAATTGAGGTCATAGCCCGCAATCTCTTAGAACTCCGCTTCGAGCTGAGCGAACTAGCCGTCCGTTTGGGCCTTCGCCCGGAACTCGCCACGGGGAAGGCATCAAGCCAATCCCACGATTCCTGAGCGAGTGCACAGTCTGACGGATTTCCTTTAAGTCGCATTAGTTTTGCCAAAGGATGCGCGGAATAATCTCAAACCCTTAAGCAATGCAATTACGGTGACAGTGCACTAAATGGTATCAGCTCCGCTGGCTTTAGAGATTAGTGCACTGTCACCGTAATACCTGGTGCCGTCCGCCCCTGATCAGATCTGGGTCGCGGACATCACCTACGTCCGTCTCGCCAGGACCTTCGCCTATCTTGCGGTCATCCTCGACGCCTTCTCGCGCAAGGCGGTTGGCTGGGCCTTCGAGAACACGCTCGATGCCTCACTCGCGATCGCGGCATTGGACCGGGCAATCGCGGCCCGCAAGCCGCAACGCGGCAGCCTGATCCACCACTCCGATCGCGGCGTGCAATACGCCTCGATCGCCTACCGCCAGATATTAGCGGATCGTGACATCACGATCAGCATGAGCAGGCCGGGCAACCCCTTCGACAACGCCAAGGCTGAGAGCTTCATGAAAACGCTCAAGGCCGAAGAGGTCAACGGCAAGGCGTTCTCCGACATCCGAGACGCGCGTCGCCGGATCGATAGCTTCATCGCGGACGTCTACAACAAGGAACGCCTGCACTCAGCGCTCGGCTATCAATCGCCCCTTGAGTTCGAAGCCGTGTTCGCGCAAAACAAGGCACGATAACCCGTCGTGGCAACCGACCCTGTCACCGAGATTATCGTGTCTCACTTGAGGGGTGCAGTCCAGCACTGGACCGCACTAAACCAGTTTCGGCGATTTCCTATTCTCGCGGCAGCTCATTCTGCCATGGCAATTGCGCTACCGCCTCGCGACGTCTGAAGAGGACGGGTACGGCCGAATTTTCAGAGGGATAAAGTACGGTGAGAGTCTCTTCTGACACAATCATAAGGAAGCGCTGTGGCTCGGTTTGAGCGCTGAGTAAACTCCGTGACTTTTCATCCGAGGTTCGTTTGAACAGCCCAACGACCGCTCGGCCGCGCAAGGCACCGGTAAATTTCAGCTCATGTCGCACGGTCACGCTCGACGAGACCATTCCAAGCGCGGCGCTCAACGCATTGGCGGCACGTTGGTAACTCCCGTCCAAGCTCATTTGGTCGCCGTCAATCCTAAGGGACAACTCGCATTCCGGACCGACCCAAACAGTTGCTAGGTCAGTCAACTCGGACATTCCGAGGCTGTTTCCAAACGAGTTGTAGTATTCGGCGCGCTGCTTCGCTTGATCAAGCGTCGCCTCAACCGACTTTTGCTCAGCCTCTGAGTGCTCTCGAAGGGCCACCGACAGATGACCAACATTCGCATGAAACCCTTCAATAGTAAGCGCTTTAGTGCAAATCGCCTGAGCTTCGCTTACAAACCCTGCATTCAACAGCTGATAGCCAAGATTGGCCATCGCCAAAGTCTCGCCTGCCGTCTCCGATTTACGGAATGCTTGGACGGCGCGCCCCCTCACTTTGAAATTATTGTACGCGACACCGAGATTATTCCAGTCCATAGGTTGACGCTCATCGGCAGGGATTTGCAGATAGTGATGTAGTGCAAGGTCCTCATGACCGAGTTGCGAGTGCAAGTACGCCAACGCAAAGCGGGTCCGATAAGAAGCGGGTGATTGATCTATCTGGCCCTCAAGTACGCCAAGCTGAAAATACTGATCTTTCTGCAACTCGGCGAGATCAAGCATCGTCGAGTACAATTCCTTGAGCAGCTTCGCGTTACCGCCAGAGTGCGCCTCGGCACGAAGTTGTCTCAGAATTCGAGCCGCTTTTTGAGGATCGCCGCTTGTCTGATAGGCGGACGCGGCTCTACACAAACTGTCAAAGTGTTCTGTTTGGTCGGCTGTCTGGGCAGCAACTTCGTCATATAACCTTGCGGCAACGGCATCCTTGTCGAAATGACGAAGTGCACGGGCATAGAGCCGTCTAAATCGTGGTGATCGAAGGGTAGTCCTCCGACAAACGGCGTAACCTCTCCAGATCACCACCGCGACCAAAAATGAGACGATAGCAGTCGTCGCGCGCATCCCAAATCGCCTGTCGCACTTCAGCTGTCTTGCCGGACAACTTCAAGAAACCCTCTTTAAGTGCCACGGATGGAACGTTGCGCAGCACTGAGCGAAACTGGGCGCGCTCAAAATCGTCCTCATTCCAGGTCGCTTGCGGAGTAAGATCAGCTTCAGAAACCGGCTTGTCCTCCTTAGGAGGTTCCGGCGCAGTGGCCGTGGCCTCGACCGAACTGGACGAGATTGTCGCTTGGTCAAGACCAATGGCGTGAATCATCTCGGCCACTCGATTGAATACTTTCTCGGGAGCGCCGCGGGAAAACTGGATGTACTCGATGTTCCCCTGAAGCCCTCCCGGCGGCCTCACGCCATTCTCAACCAGAAGGACAACGTGCATGTCCCGTCCGATAGCGAGGCCGATTTCTTGGATGACCCAATCAGAGGTCTTCGATTGAAGCGCGTCTTCGGAGCAGATAAATCGCTTCAGAAATCTTGCGCCCGACGAAGAAGCGACGGCCAATTCCTTCTTCGTGCAAATTGCGATGAAAGTGTTGCAGCCCTTGACCAACTCCAAGACTTTCTCGGCAAGCTGCTTTGGTTCAGCGGCGCGGGCGTGAACCCAGGAGAACGAGGAATTAATTTTCGTAAGGGTGTCAAAATACTCAAGGAACTGAGTGACGACGTCTTTATCCTCATCAGTGAAGCTGTGGCCCACAAAGGCCCGTACCTTGACCATTTCCACTCCTCGACTGTGCCGGCTCTGACAATAGCCTATGATTCGGTGGGGTTGAGCGCGGTAGTTGACCGATAATAACAACCAAAGCGAGCTATACAGCGGTAAGCCCCGGAATGACGGGGAGTTTGGGGCCAGCCCTCTTGAGGCCTGCCGCGATTCGTGCGACCTCCGCCCCCAGCAAAACCCCTCATTCTGAGCCTTCGATGCACATTCTCCTGCTTGGTTCCGGTGGCCGCGAACATGCCCTGGCGTGGAAAATCGCAGCCTCCCCCCTGGTGACCAAATTCTGGTGCGCGCCCGGCAATGCCGGCATCGCGCGCGAGGCGGAATGCGTGGCGCTCGATGTTGCCGACCATGCCGCCGTGATCGACTTCTGCAAGACCAATGCGGTCGAGCTCGTGGTGGTCGGGCCGGAGACGCCGCTGGCGGCCGGCATCGTCGATGATCTCACCGCCGCCGGCATCAAGGCGTTCGGGCCGAACAAGATCCCCGCCCAGCTCGAAAGCTCCAAGGGCTTTACCAAGGCGCTCTGCACCGAATTCGGCATTCCGACCGGCGCCTACAAGCGTTTCACCAACGCCGATGACGCGCGGGCGTATGTGCAGAGCCAGGGCGCGCCGATCGTCGTCAAGGCCGACGGCCTTGCCGCCGGCAAGGGCGTCGTTGTCGCCAAGACCGTGCGCGAGGCCGAGGACGCCATCGCCATGATGTTCGAAGGCGCGTTTGGCGAAGCCGGCACCGAAGTCGTGATCGAGGAGTTTCTGCCAGGCCGCGAGATCAGCTTCTTCGCGCTTTGCGACGGCGAGACCGCCATTCCGCTCGCGTCCGCCCAGGACCACAAGCGCGTGTTCGACCACGATCTCGGCCCGAACACCGGCGGCATGGGCGCCTATTCGCCGACGCCGCTGGTGACGCCGGCGATCCACGACGCGATCATGGCCAAGATCATCCTGCCGACGGTGGCCGGCATGAAGCAGCGCGGCACGCCGTTCCGCGGCATTCTCTACGCCGGCATCATGCTGACGACGCAGGGCCCAAAGCTGTTCGAGTTCAACGTCCGCTTCGGCGATCCCGAGTGCCAGGTGCTGATGCTGCGCATGATGTCGGACATCGTGCCGGCGTTCCTCGCCGCCTGCGACGGGCAGCTGAAGAATTTCGATCTGCGCTGGTATCCGGAATCCGCGCTCACCGTGGTGATGGCCGCAAAGGGCTATCCCGGCGACTACCAGAAGGGCACGCGGATCGAGGGGCTCGATGACGCCGCCAACGTCGAGACCGTCGAGATCTTCCACGCCGGCACGGTCGAGAAGGACCGCGCCATCTTCGCCAATGGCGGCCGCGTGCTCAATGTCTGCGCGCTGGGGACGACCGTGACGCAAGCGCAGGCGCGCGCCTACCAGGCCGTCGACCGCATCAACTGGCCGGAGGGTTTTTGCCGCCGCGATATCGGCTGGCAGGCGGTGGAGGCGGAGAAGGCGAGGGGCTGACAGCGTTTTTTCGGCTCGGCGCGCAATGATTGGCCGCGCTCGTCGGCACTCCAAAAATGTGCAGTCAGGTCTTGAACTTAGCTACTGTGCATGGGGTTGTTTTCGACATTTTTGTTCTGAGGTGATGGAACTCATGTCCGATCTCGCCGATCTCTATCCCGGCTTCGCCTCCGAATGGATCAACACCTCGTTCGGCCGCATCTTCGCCCGCGTCGGCGGCAAGGGGCCGCCGCTGCTGCTGCTGCACGGCTTCTCCGAGACGCATGTGATGTGGCACCGCGTGGCGCCTGAGCTGGCCGACCGGTTCACGCTGATCATCGCCGACCTGCCGGGCTATGGCTGGTCCGACATGCCCGAGAGCGACGCGCTGCATATGCCCTACAGCAAGCGCGCGATGGCCAAGGCCATGGTGGAGGCGATGGAGAGCCTCGGTCACGTCCACTTCGCGCTCGCCGGCCACGATCGCGGCGGCCGGGTGTCGTACCGGCTGGCGCTCGATCATCCCGGCCGGCTGTCGAAGCTCGCCGTGCTCGATATCCTGCCGACCTATAATTACTGGGAGCGGATCAACCGCGCCTATGCGCTGAAGATCTATCATTGGACGTTTCTCGCCCAGCCCGCGCCGCTGCCGGAGACGCTGATCTCGGGCCAGGGCGAATTCTTCCTCCGCTTCAAGATGGCGAGCCAGACCAAGTCGAAGACGCTGGACGCGATCGACAAGCGCGCGCTCGATCACTACATCGCCCCGTTCCGCGATCCCGCCCGCATCCATGCGATGTGCGAGGACTACCGCGCCGGCGCCTATATCGACTACGACATCGACAAGGCCGATTTCGAGGCCGGCAAGAAGATCACCGTTCCCATGCTGGCGCTGTGGGGCGGCGTCGGCATCGCCCAGGCCGCCGCGACCCCGCTCGACATCTGGAAGCAATGGGCGACCAACGTCGAAGGCCAGCCGGTGGACTCCGGCCACTTCCTCACTGAGGAGAATCCGGACGTCACCGCGAAGGCGCTACGGGAGTTTTTCACGGGCGGTTAACGCCGCTCGCGAAAGAACTCCTTGAGCAGCCGCGCCGCCTCGCTCTCGCCGACCCCGGAATAGACGTCCGGCGCGTGGTGGCAGGTCGGCGACGCGAAGAACCGCACGCCGGACTCGACCGCGCCGCCCTTGGGGTCGGCCGCCCCGTAATAGAGCCGGCGGACCCTTGCAAAGGAGATTGCGCCCGCACACATGGTGCAGGGCTCCAGCGTCACGTAGAGGTCGCAGTCGACCAGGCGCTCGCTGCCGATTTTGCTGGCTGCCTCGCGCAGCGCAATGATCTCGGCATGGCCGGTGGGGTCGTAATCGGTCAGCGTCCGGTTAGCGGCGGTGGCGATCACCTCGTAATTGCGGACCACCACGCACCCGATCGGAACTTCGCCCGCCTTTCCGGCATTTTCGGCCGTTTTGAGCGCCAAATCCATGAAAGAGGGGGCTTTCAAGCCTCGTATCATCCGAAGAAACCTGCTAGTAGCTGCGCCTTCAGCAGAAGTGCTTACTGAATTTGCCTGAGCATGCGGCTCGACATGAGCGCGCACAATGCTTTTTGGCCACCCCCTGAGTGAGATTATTCATGCCTCGCGACAGCGACAAAGACAACGATTCCCGCGGCCGGCGAGGCCCGGCCAAAGGCGGCCGCAGCGGCAAGCCGCGCGGTCCCGACAAGAAATTCGCCAAGCGCGGCTTTGAGCCCAAGGGCGACGGCGACAAGCGTCCACCCCGTGGCGACCGCGACAGCCGCCCGCCCCGTGGCGACCGTGACAGTCGTCCGTTCCGCCCCCGCGCGGATGGCGATGCGCCGCGCCGCGATTTCAGCGACCGTCCGAAATTCAAGCGCGATGACCGTGGCGGCGAGCGCAGCTTCAAGCCGCGCGGCGACCGTCCGTTTTCCGATCGTCCGTCGCGCGATGGCGAGAAGCGCTCGTTCAAGCCGCGCGGTGACCGTCCGTCCCACGGCCGCGACGACCGCCCGCCGCGCAGTCGGGATCGCGACGACGCGCGTCCCGCCGGTCGCTTCGGCGACAAGAAGTTCGGCGACAAGCGGCCGTATGCGCCGCGTGGCGATCGTCCGGAACGCAAGTTCGACGGCGAACGGAAGTTTTCGCGCGATCGCGGCGAGCGGGACGATTCAAAGCCGTGGCAGAAGCGCGATGATCGTCCGCGCGGCGACCGGCCGCCGCGCAAGGACTTCAGCAAGGGTCCCCGCAAGGATTTCGGTGGGCGTGACCGCAGCGAGGACAAGCCCTGGCAGAAGCGCGAAGGCGGAGGTGAGGACCGTCCGCGCTTCTCGCGTTCCCGCGACGATCGCGCATCAGGTGATCGTCCGTTCCGGGAGCGACCCAAGTTCGATCGACCCAAGTTCGATCGACCCAAGTTCGATCGACCAAAGTTCGATCGCCCGCGTGAGGACCGTCCGAAATTCGATCGGCCCCGCCGCGATGGCGATGGCGACCGCGGTGCGCGCGGCGGCGACCGTCCGAAATTCGACCGCCCGCGCGAGCGCTCCGAAGGCCGCTCCGACTGGCACGAGCATCCCCGCAACGAAGGCCGCTTCGGCGACCGTCCGCGTCGTGAAAACGAGGACGAGAGCAGGATCTTCGAGAAGCGTCCGGCCTTCGGTGGCCGCGGTGCCTATCGCCAGCGCGATCGCGATTTCGAGGGCCGGCCGCGCCGGGAAGAAGCGCCGAAGCCGAAGAAGGCCGGCGAACGCATCGCCAAGGCGCTGGCGCGCGCGGGGCTCGCTTCGCGCCGCGATGCCGAGGAGATGGTCACGCAGGGCCGCGTCACCGTCAACGGCCGCGTGATCAACTCGCCGGCGCTCGACATCACGCGCAATGACGTCGTTTTGGTCGATGGCAAGCCGTTGCCGGAGCGCGAGCGCACGCGGCTGTTCCTCTATCACAAGCCGCGCGGGCTGATGACGACGCATGACGACCCCGAGGGCCGTCCGACCGTGTTCGACAATCTGCCGGAAGGGCTGCCGCGGCTGATCTCGATCGGCCGGCTCGACTTCAATACCGAAGGCCTCTTGCTGCTCACCAATGACGGCGGCCTCGCACGCACGCTTGAGCTGCCGGACACCGGCTGGCTGCGGCGTTACCGCGTTCGCGCCCATGGCGACGTCACGCAGGCCCAGCTCGATCAGTTGAAGGAAGGCATCGAGGTCGAGGGCGTCAAATACGGTCCGATCGAGGCGACGCTGGAGCGCGACCAGGGCGCCAATGTCTGGCTGGTGTTTGCGATCCGCGAAGGCAAGAACCGCGAGGTGCGCAACGTCTGCGCTCATCTCGGCCTCGAGGTGAACCGGCTGATCCGCGTCTCCTACGGTCCGTTCCAGCTCGGCGAGGTGCCCGAGGGCCAGGTCGAGGAAATCCGCGCGCGCGTGCTGCGCGATCAGCTCGGCGAAAAGATCATCGAGAAGTCGGGCGCGCAGTTCGACGTGCCGCAGAAGTCATCGTCGAGCGACGACGCCGAAGCGCCGCGCGAGAAGAAGCCTGCCGCCAAGCGCGATGTGATCGCTGACCGCAAGGGCCGCCGCGTGCTGGTGCAGCGCACCGGCAGCGACGAAGCGCGCGAGCGCAACGAGGCCGAGGCGAGCGGCTACGGCCCGCCGCGTCGTCCCAAGCGCGGCTATCACGGCAAGCGCGATCTGACGCCGCGGGAGGACTAGCTTGCGCGTCGTCGGCGGTCGTTTGAAGGGGCGCAATCTCGCCTCACCGTCTTCGCGTGACATCCGTCCCACGGCGGATCGCCTGCGTGAGTCGGTGTTCAACATTCTTGTGCACGCCTATGACGATCCGATCGAGGACGCACGCGTGCTCGATCTCTTCGCGGGCACCGGCGCGCTCGGCATTGAGGCGTCCTCGCGCGGCGCGAAGTTCACGCTGTTCGTTGACAACGGCGCGGAGGCGCGCGCGCTGCTCCGCAACAACGTCGAGTCACTCGGCCTCGGCGGCGTCACAAAAGTCTATCGCCGCGACGCGACCGATCTCGGTCCCGCACATCCCGTCGAGCCGTTCTCGCTGGTGTTTCTCGATCCGCCCTACGGCAAGGGCTTTGCGGAGAAGGCCCTCGCGTCCTTGCGCGATGGTGGCTGGCTGACGCCAGGGGCACTGCTGGTGGTCGAAGAGGCGAAAGCCGCGCAATTCGTGACGCCGGAGGGGTACGAGGAATTGGAGCGGCGGGCTTACGATGACACGGAGTTCGTGTTTTTGAAGCGCAACCCGTAACTCACCTTCGCCCGAACAACTTCTCCACATCGGCCAGCTTCAGCTCGACATAGGTCGGCCGGCCGTGATTGCACTGGCCCGAGTTCGGCGTATCCTCCATCTCGCGGAGCAGCGCATTCATCTCCTCCGGCCGCAGCCTTCGGCCGGCGCGCACCGAGCCGTGGCAGGCCATGGTGGCGGCGACGTGCATCAGGCGGCGCTCCAGCGGCAGCGCCTCGTCCCATTCGGCCATGTGCTCGGAGAGATCGCGCAAGAGCGCGCCCGCATTGGTCTTGCCGAGCAGCGATGGCGTCTCCCGCACCGCCACCGCGCCGGGACCGAAGGATTCGATCGCAAGACCAAATGATCCGAGCTCTTCGCTGCGTTCAAGCAGCCGCTCCACCGTGGCCTCGTCCATCTCGACGATCTCGGGGATCAGCAGGATCTGCCGCTGCACTCCGTTCTCGGCAAGCGATGCCTTCAGCCGTTCATAGACGATGCGCTCATGCGCGGCGTGCTGGTCAACGATGATGAGACCGTCGCGGGTCTGCGACACGATATAGGTCTCGTGGAGCTGCGTACGTGCAGCGCCGAGCGGACGGTCGACGAGATCGGCCACGGGCTGCGCCTCGAACCGAACGTCGGCGCTGGGCGCGCCAACATCGAACGCGGCCTGCGTGCGCTCGGCGAAGGCGGGCGCAGCGGAGCCTTCGAACGACGGCATTGGTGCGATCGGCGCGGATGGCGAAGCCCGCCAGTCCCAGCTTGCGGGGCGCGGCGTGAAAGCAGGCCGGAACGATGACAATACGGTCTCGCCGCTGTTGGCGGCGGTACGGCGGCCCTCGCGCGCGAGACCTTCCTTCAGCCCGTGCACGATCAGCGCACGCACGAGGCCGGCGTTGCGGAAGCGCACCTCCGTCTTGGCCGGATGCACGTTGGCGTCGACTTCGCGTGGATCCAGCGTGACGAACAGCGCCAGTACCGGATGCCGGTCGCGCGGCAGATAGTCGGCATAGGCCCCGCGCACAGCGCCCAAGATCAGCTTGTCGCGCACCGGACGGCCGTTGACGAAGAGATATTGGCCGAGCGCGTTGGCCTTCGTCAGCGCAGGTGCTGCAGCATAGCCGGCGACGACGACGCCCTCGCGCTCGGCATGGACCTCGAAGGCATGGCTGCGGAACTCCGTGCCGAGGATATCGCCGAGCCGCGTCAGCCGCCCGGCGGCACCGGGCAGCGCGGCGGCCCAGGTCACCGGTGCACGCTCTTCACCCGCAAGTGTGAAGGCGACATCGGGCCGTGCCATGGCTAGCCGCCGCACCACCTCGCGGATCGCTTCCGCTTCGGTGCGGTCGGTTTTCAGGAATTTCAGCCGGGCCGGGGTCGCATAGAAGAGATCGTTGACCTCGACGCGGGTGCCGTGCGCGAGCGCGGCCGGCATGATCTCGGATTTCTCGCCGCCCTCGACAGTGAGCGCCCAGGCATGCGGCTCGCTGGCATGCCGCGTGGTGATGGAGAGACGCGCGACCGAGCCGATCGAGGGCAGCGCCTCGCCGCGAAACCCGAGCGTGCGGATCTGGAGCAGGTCCTCGTCGTCGAGCTTGGAGGTGGCATGGCGCTCGACCGCGAGCGCGAGATCCTTCGCCGTCATCCCGCTGCCATCGTCGGTGATGCCGATTCGTCGCCGCCCGCCACCATCGGTGAAGACGTCGATCCGGCTCGCGCCGGCATCGATCGCGTTCTCGACGAGCTCCTTGACCACGCTCGCCGGACGCTCGACCACCTCGCCAGCGGCGATGCGGTTGACGACCTGCTCTGGAAGCTGACGGACGGGCATGGGGCTCGGTCTGGAGATTCGCTGGACGCGCTATTCTATGCCGTGTTGCGTCAAAAGCATGTGCCAGGCAACAGGATCGTGATCCAGCGGGGAAGATTGTGGACTATTGCGTTGAAGCCATTGGACGTTCGAGCAAATCGCGCCTCGCAGTGTTCCGCGCTGCCTTATATGCGGAGCATAATTCCGCGAAACCGCCGTCAAATCCCTAAACGATGACCACACGATCCGGGTTGCATGACGATCGCGTCGCTTGATTTCTTGACGAGATGCAATGGCCCGGTGCAGACGAGCGGCGCGGGGAACGGCCGTGCCATTCATCGCGAAAAAATCCAGGAGAAATGGATGAAGTTGGTGAAGACCTCGATGATCGCATGCGCTCTGTCGGCTCTTGTTGCCGCGCCCGTACTCGCGCAAGGCGCACCGCCCGCCAAAACAGGCGGCACCGTGCAAAGCAAGCCCATGCAAGGCAGCACGATGGGCAGTGGCGACGAGGAGATGAGCGCTCAGCCCGGCGCAGCTGGTGAGAAGACCGGAATGAAGTCGACCAAGAGCACCAAAGGCACGGTCGGCACGACGGGCAACGCTGCGCACAAGGGGACCGCCGACGATGCCGCGACGGGCGGCGCAGCCACGGGCAAGCGTTACTAGAACGCTAAAACTCCGGTCGCGCCCTGCGACCGGAGTTTCCTCCGGTTGTGTCCGTCCTGCTAATCGTCGAAGCCGCGTCCGCCTCCGCGTCCGGCCTTGATATCGCTGCGGCGCTTCTTGCCCTCGAGGCGGCGCTGCTTGGAGCCAAACGTCGGCTTTGTCGCGCGACGCGGCGTCGGCCGTATCATCGCCTCACTCAGGATATCGACGAGCCGGTCGATGGCGTCCTGGCGATTGCGCTCCTGGGTGCGGAAGCGCTGGGCGTGGATCACGATCACGCCATCCTTGGTCATGCGCTGGCCGGCGATGCGGGCGAGCCGGATTGCCGCATCCTCCGGAATGGTCAGCTTGCGCGTGTCGAAGCGCAGCTGGGCCGAGGTCGCGACCTTGTTGACGTTCTGCCCGCCCGGGCCGGAAGCGCGGACGAAGCCGATCTCGATGTCGTCCTCGTCGATGACGAGATCGCGGGATATCCGCAGCATGATGGCACCATTGGTGATGCCCGGACATATCGCGGACGTCCATTTTCGGCAATGGTGCATCTGGAAACGCAAATGGCCGGGCGAGCCCGGCCATTTCAGGAAACGTCAGGGGACGTCAGTCCGACTTGTCAGTCCGACTTGGTCGCCGGTGCTGCAGCCGGCTGTGCGGCAGCCTGCGGGGCGCGGCCGACGATGACGGTCAAAAGCCCCTGGGCCCACAGCCGCTTGGCAGCGGCCTTGGCGTCGTCCAGCGTCACCGCGTCGACGATACCGTTGCGCTTCTCGATATAGTCGATCGGCAGCTTGTCCTGCTGATACTGCAGCAACGCCTGCGCGAGCTTGGAGGAGGTGTCGAGCGCCAGCATCTGCGAGCCCTTGAGATAGGACTTGGCCTCGTCGAGCTCCTTCTGCGTCGGGCCCTCGTCGGCGATGCGGCGCACCTCCTTCTCGATCGCATCCATGGTGTCGCCGGCACGGTCGGCGCGGGTGCCGGTGTTACCGATGAAGATCGCCGAATGCTCCATCCAGAGCAGGGATTCGAATACCGAATAGGCCAGACCGCGCTTCTCGCGGACCTCACGATAGAGCCGCGAGGACAGGCCGCCGCCGCCGAGGATATGGTTGACGACATAGGCCGCCATGAAGTTCGGATCGCTGCGCATCACGCCGGGACCGCCGAAGGTGATGACGGTCTGCGGCACGTCGAGCGGCACGAAGGCGCGCTGCGGCGGCTTGGCGGCTTCGACGTCGGGGACCGGCGTCAGGGTGGCCTTGGCAGGCAAGCTCCCAAACGTGTGGTCGAGCAGCTTGCCGAGGGTGGCCGGATCGACATCGCCGACGACGGCGATCTTCAGCGTGTCCTTGGCGAGGATACGGCCGACATAATCCTTCATGTCGGCGACCGTGATGGTCGGCACGCTCTCCAGCGCGCCGGCGGTCTGCTGCCCGTAAGGGTGATCGCCGAACGTCATCTCCAGGAATTTGCGGCTCGCGAGCGAGCTCGGGTTGGTGGTGTCGCGGCGCAGGCCCGAGATCACCTGCGAGCGGATGCGTTCGACATCGGCGGTGTCGAAATGCGGCGAGGTCAGGGCCGAGCGCAACAGGTCGAAGGCCTCGTCCTTGTTGTCACGCAGCATGCGCAGGCTGCCGCGGAAGGTATCGCGGGTCGCGCTGAAGGAGAGCTCGATGGCGCGGCGGTCGAGCCGCTCATGGAACGTCTTGGAATCGAGATCGCCGGAGCCTTCGTCGAGGAGGTCGCCGACCAGATTGGCGACGCCGGGCTTGTCCTTGGGATCCTGCGCCGAGCCACCGGCAAAGGAATATTCCATGGCGATCAGCGGCACGGTTGCGTCCTGGACGAACCAGGCCTCGATACCGCCCGGCGAGACCAGGTGCTGGATTTTTGCCGCCGCCTGCGAGGGCGAGACCGAGGCAAGCGCGAGTGCCGCGCCGGTGGCGACGGACAATACGAAGTGACGTGTGCGTAGGAAGTGTCTTGCGCGAAGGAAGGAATGGGTCACGAACGCTTCTCCTCGCGCTTGGCGGTAGCGGTATCCTTGATCAGATAGCCGGTCACCGAGCGCTTCTTCTCGAGCCATTTCTGTGCAGCTTGACGGACCTGTTCGGCGGTGACGGCGCGGATGCGGTCGGGCCAGCTTCGGATGTCCTCGATCGACAGGCCCGTGGTCAGCGCACCGCCATACCAGCGCGCCAGCACCGCCTGATTGTCCTGGGCGTAGATCGCCTCCGCGATGAGCTGGGTCTTGACCCGCTCGAGGTCCTCCGCGCGGATCGGGTTGGCAACGATGTCCGCGATAACGCCGTCGATGACCTGCTCGATGTCTGCGAAGGTGACACCGGATTTCGGCGAAGCCGAGATCGTGAACTGGGTCGGGTCGAGCGAGATGCTCGAGTAGCTGGCGCTGGCGGAGACCGCGAGCGGCTTGTCGACGACGAGCGCGCGGTAGAGATAGGAGTTGCTGCCGCTGCCCATCAACTGCGCCAGCACGTCGAGCGCGGCGCTCTCGCCGGCCGCAGCTGTCGTCGCCGAGGGCACCAGGTAAAAGCGGCGAAGGCTTGGCTGTTCGACGCGCGGGTCGGACAGCGTGACGGTGCGCGGTGCCGCCGGCTCCGGCTCCTGCGGGCGGACGCGCCGCGCGGGGATCGCCGGCTGGGCCGGGATCGGGCCGAAATTGCGTTCGACCAGCGGGCGCACATCGGCGGCCTCGACGTCGCCGGCGATCACCAGGATCGCGTTGTTCGGCGCGTAGAAGCGGCGGTAGAAGGCGAGTGCGTCCTCGCGATTGAGCTTCTCGATCTCCTGGTGCCAGCCGATCACCGGCCGGCTATAGGGATGGTTGAGATAGAGCGCGGCCATGACCTGCTCGTTGAGCCGTGCGTCCGGGCTGTTGGCGACGCGCATGTTGTACTCTTCGAGCACGACGTCGCGCTCGGGCAGCACATTCTCGTCCTTGAGGATCAGGCCGGTCATGCGATCGGCCTCGAACTCCATCATGCTCGGCAGTTGCTCCCGCGGCACGCGCTGGTAGTAGTTGGTGTAGTCGACCGAGGTCGAGGCATTCTCGTTGCCGCCGACGCGGAGCACGGTCTGCGAGAATTCACCGACCGGGTGCTTCTCGGTGCCCTTGAACATCAGGTGCTCGAGGAAGTGGGCGAGGCCGGATTTGCCCGGCGTCTCGTCGGCCGAGCCGACCTTGTACCAGATCATCTCCGTGACCACGGGCGTGCGGTGGTCCGGGATCACCACGACCTGGAGGCCGTTGCTGAGCGTGAAGCTGGCGGGCGGCGCCGACGTGACCGTCGTCTGGGCGGTTGCGCTGCCGACGTCGAGGGCAGATGTCGAGAGCAGCGCGGCGAAGAGGCAGGCAACCGATCGGTGTGAGGACATCACGATCCTTGTGAAAGCCCGGACCCTGAGGTCCGGGCGTGAAAGCACGGCATGCTACACCGCGCGGCTTTGAGCTTCGGGTCACGAAGCAGAGAATGCGGTCAAGTTGTACTTAAAAATAGGTCATCTGCCGCGCCGGCCTACACCGGACGATTGCGGCGGGTCCACGCCTGCGTGCGACGGGCAAGGAGCTTATTGCTCCTTTTCCTTACCCGACCTGACGTCGAAATAGGTCCGCCGCGACTTATCCTCGCCGGTACCATAGGCATAGCTCGACGAAGGCGTCTGATATCCCGGCGGCGGCTCGGTCAGAGACTGGCGCGGCGGCTCGGACGTGAATTGCTTGCTCTCGTCCTTGTTGTTCGAAAACATCTTGAACAGGCCGCCGGTGTAACCGAGCTCGGCCGGGCTCATCGTCGGGTGGTTGGTGTTGCTGCCTGGCTGGATCGGATCATTGGTGGTTTTGTCCGGGGCGGCCGTCTTATGGGCGTCCAATTCGGCCGGCGACAGCGGGCGGGCGTTTTGCAAGTACTCCGCTGCTTTGTTGCCCGCCTTCTTCCGCTGAGCGATGGCCTCCTTGCGGCGCTTCTCGTCGGGATCCTTGGGCCAGTTTGGCGCATCCTTGGCGTCAGCGCTGGCGGGCGGCGGCAGGTCGAGCTTGGGCGGCACCACCAGCGGCGACCGCTCGCGGTACTCGATGCCCTTCTTTTCCATGCTCTTGGCGCCGATGCCGGACATCAGATTGTCGATGAGCTTCTCTTCGAAGGTCATGTCGTCATCATCGTCGCCGTCGTCACCGGCGCGGACCGGGCCTGCCGACATCACGAGACCGATGCCGAGGGCGACGGCTGACAATTTCAGCGCCAGCCAAAGTCCCCGCCGGGCGTCTCGGCCGATCGAACCGCTGGTCTCGGAGCTACCCATGCCTATACCTGTTCCATACTGTGGCAGTCTTGATCGTGCCGGTCTCGCCGCGTCTCGCGCGACCACCCCTCGCCAAGCAAGGTTCCGCCTCCGGTCCGTATCAGCCGGGATCAGGGCGCTTTTGCGGCGGGTACCCCGAGGAAGGAATCATACAATAAGGCCGCCACCCCAGCAACGATCGCCACGTCCGCCAGGTTGAAGACGTACCAATTATAGGTATTTCCGGCGATTTCGATGTGGAACAGGGCGAAATCGACCACCGCGCCATAGGCCAGGCGGTCGATGCCGTTGCCGATGGCACCGCCGATGATCAGTCCCAGGGCCACCGTGGCGAGCCGAGTCTGTGACCGCGCCATCCAGATCGCGAGTGCAATCACTGCGACGACCTTCACCGCCATCAGCGCGAGTTGCGCGGCCCGATCGTCATTCTGGAGCCAGCCGAAGCTGATCCCGATGTTCCAGGCCAACACCAGGTCGAAGAACGGCATCACCTTCACCACGCCGCGACGGGCAAGGTCGAACCCATTCAGCAGCCAGAGCTTTGAGGCCTGATCGGCCACGAGCGTGGCCACGGCTGCGAGAATGCCGGCGCGGAGCGGGGTCATGGCCGGGGATCAGACGCTCACGCCCAACGCCTTCCATTCGCGCAGCGCCTTGGCGTCGCGCGGGGTGACGTCGGGATATTCAGGGTCTTCACCCACGGTCGGCGAGATCTTCCAGGAGCGGGCGCATTTGGTGCCGACAGCCTTCTCGACGACGACCGCGACGCCGGGCACGGCATCGAGACGGAATGCAGAGGCTGGTGCCGCGCCCTCACGCACCTCGTAGTTCGAGGTGATGCAGATCTCGGCAAGATCGGTGTCGAACAATTTCGCCAGCATCTCGCGGTCGGCGACATAGATCACCGGCGAGGCTTCGAGCGAGGAGCCGATGTTCTTGGCGGCACGTTCGAGCTCCAGCGCGCCGGTGACGACGCGGCGGACGTTGCGGATGGTCTCCCACTTCGCGGCGAGCTTGTCGTCAAAAAGTCTTCCCATTCCACCGGGGAACTGCGTGAGGTGCACCGATGGCGCAGCATCGGGCCTATACATCGCCCAGGCCTCCTCGGCGGTGAAGCTCAGAATCGGCGCAAGCCACTTCAGGACGGCGTCGCACAGCAGATCGATCGTCGTCAGCGCAGCCTTCCGCCGTAACGAGGACGGTGGGTCGCAATAAAGCGTGTCCTTGCGGATATCGAAGTAGAAGGCTGACAGTTCGCTGTTCAAGAAAGCAGATAGTGTGGCGACCACGTTCTTATAGTCGAACGTGGTGTAGGACGAGCGAATCACGGCTTGTCGCATCGCAAGCTCGTGCAGCATCAGCCGTTCGAGCTCGGGCATCTCGGCGGGCGCAACCGCATCAGCCGGCTTGTAGTGATCCAGCGTGCCGAGCATCCAGCGCACGGTGTTGCGCAGCTTGCGATAGGTCTCGACCGTGTTCTTCAGGATCTCGGGGCCGATGCGCTGATCGTCGGTATAGTCGCAGGACGCGACCCAGAGTCTCAGGATATCGGCGCCGGATTCCTTGATGACGGCCTGCGGTTCGATGGTGTTGCCGAGCGACTTCGACATCTTGCGGCCGTCCTCGGCCTGGGTGAAGCCGTGGGTCAGCACGATGTCGTAGGGCGCGCGGCCCCGCGTGCCGCAGCTCTCCAGCAGCGAAGAGTGGAACCAGCCGCGATGCTGGTCCGAGCCTTCGAGATACATCACGGTGTCGGTGCCACCGTCGACCTTGCGCTTGATGCCGGCGAGACCGGGGAATTGCTCGGGGTCCTCGAGCACGAAGGCGTGTGTCGAGCCGGAATCGAACCAGACATCGAGAATATCGTCGACCTTCTGCCAATCCTCGTTGGCCCGCGGCCCCAGGAAGCGCTCGCGCGCGCCGGTCGCATACCAGGCGTCCGCACCTTCCTTTTCGAAGGCGTCGCCGATGCGGGTGTTGACGGCCTCGTCCTGCAGGATCTCGGCGGAGCCGTCGCCCTTCTCGAGGACGAAAACGGCGATCGGCACGCCCCAGGCACGCTGGCGCGAGATCACCCAGTCGGGGCGGGCCTCGATCATGCCGGTGATGCGGTTCTCGCCTGACGGCGGCACCCATTGCGTCACCGAGATTGCGTGCAACGCGCGGGCGCGCAGCGTATCGCCGGACTTGGTCTTGCCATCAGTGGCAATGTCCTTGTCCATCGCGATGAACCATTGCGGCGTGTTGCGGAAGATCACCGGCTTCTTCGAGCGCCAGGAATGCGGGTATTGGTGCTTGAGCCGGCCGCGCGCGAGCAGCATGCCCTTGTCGACGAGCGCCTTGATCACGGCCTCGTTAGCATCGCCTTTCTCACCCTTGTCGGTGATGACGCGCTTGCCCGCAAAACCCGGCGCGTGGTCGGTATAGGCGCCGTTCTCGTCGACGGTGTAGGGGATCGCGCTGTTGATACCGCGGGCATCGAGCTCGCGGGTGCTCGCCGTCCAGACGTCGAAATCCTCGCGGCCGTGGCTGGGCGCGGTGTGCACGAAGCCGGTGCCTGTGTCGTCGGTGACGTGGTCGCCGGACAACAGCGGTACGATGAATTCGTAGCCGCCGGCGAGCCCCTTGAGCGGATGGGCGCATTCGATCGCGTCCATGGTGTCGCCGGGGATGTCGCGCACCTTCTCGTAAGCCGTGACGCGTGCCTGCTTGAAAACCTCTGCGGCGAGCGCGTCGGCGAGGATCAGCAGATCGCCGGTCTTGGCCCAATTGTCAGCCGGGGCGTCCGTCACCTTGTAGAGGCCATAGGCGATCTTCGGCGAGAACGAGATCGCGCGGTTGCCCGGCAGCGTCCAGGGCGTGGTGGTCCAGATCACGACGCTGGCCGAGGCCAGCGCGCCATGCGCGGGCGAGGTGATCGGGAATTTCACCCAGACCATGTCGGACGTGTAGTCCTCGTACTCGACCTCGGCTTCGGCCAGCGCGGTCTTCTCGACCACGCTCCACATCACCGGCTTGGAGCCGCGATAGAGCGTGCCGTTGGCGGCGAACTTCATCAGCTCGCGCGCGATGTGGGCTTCGGCCGGATAGTTCATGGTGGCGTAGGGGTGATCCCAGTCGCCGATCACGCCGAGGCGCTTGAACTCCTCGCGCTGCACGTTGAGCCAGTGCGTGGCGTAGGCGCGGCACTCTTTGCGGAAATCGATCATCGCGGCTGAGTCGCGGAAGTCGGGCTTCTGCTTGCCCTTCTTGCGGTAGTGCTCTTCCTCAACCTTCCACTCGATCGGCAGGCCGTGGCAGTCCCAGCCGGGCACGTAGTTGGAATCGAAGCCGAGCATCTGCTGGCTCTTGGTGACGAGATCCTTCAGGATCTTGTTCAGCGCCGTCCCGATATGGATGTTGCCGTTGGCATAGGGCGGGCCGTCATGCAGCACGAACTTGTCGCGACCCTTCGCGCCCTCGCGCAGCTTCTCGTACAGGCCGATCTCGTACCAGCGCTTGAGGATTTCCGGCTCGCGCTGCGGCAGGCCGGCGCGCATCGGGAATTCGGTCTGCGGCAGGAACAGGGTTTTCGAATAGTCTTTGACTTCGGATTTTTGGGACTTTTGCGGCTTTTCGGACATGAGGCTGACTGGCTCGGAATGGCGCGGGAACGGATGGCGATGCGGAATCGCGGGGTGAAACGACAAAATCCCGGTCTTGCGCCGAGCCGAAGGCTCAGGCGGAAGCCGGGCTGCTAATCCCTATGATGCGCCGCGCAAACATGGGCTCTCCATAGCAGGGGGCTAAGGGAAGCGCAAAGGTCCGGCGGGCCGGCTTTGGGCCTTCAATCGACGGTCCCGAGCCGCGGAAACGCGTCCGGGGCGGCGGCCAGCATAGCGCGAGCGCGGGCGGAATCGTCGTCCATCTGATGGATCAGGGCCTCCAGGCTGTCGAATTTCAGCTCCTCGCGGATGAAGCCGATAAAGGCGCAGTCCAGCGCCTGCCCGTAAAGGTCGCCCTTGAAGTCGAACAGGAAGATTTCGAGCAGCGGCGCGCCATTATCAAAGGTCGGCCGACGGCCGAAGCTCGCCACCCCGCTCAGACGCTCAGGCCCGCGGCCGACCCGCACGGCGTAGATTCCGTGCTTCAGGCCGCAATTGGCGTCGAGCCGGATGTTGGCGGTGGGATAGCCGAGGTCGCGGCCGCGCTTCTCGCCATGGATGACCTCGCCAGTGATGAACCAGGGCGCGCCCAGCATGGTGGTGGCCTCGTCGATCTGGCCCTCGGCGAGCGCGATCCGGATCGCGCTGGAGGAGACCGGGCGTTCGTCGATATCGACATGCGGCTGGACGTCGACCTCGATGCCGAGCCGGGGTGCCTCGTTCACCAAAAGGCCGGGCGAGCCGACGCGGCCTTTGCCGAAATGGAAGTCGTAGCCGACCGCGATGCCACCGATGCCGAGGCGCCCGATCAGGTCATGGTGAATGAAGTCTTGCGCACTGGTGCCGGCGCGGGCCTTGTCGAAGGTCATGACCACGGCACCGGCAAGCCCGGTCCCGGCCAGAAGCCGCAGCTTGGCGCGTTCGTCCGTCAGACGGAATTGTGGGGTGTTGGGGCTGAAGAACCGGCGCGGATGCGGCTCGAAGGTCAGCGCCAGCGCAGGGCGGCCATGCGCCCGGCCCATCTCCAGGGCTGCGGCAATGACGGCCCGGTGGCCGAGATGGACCCCGTCGAAATTGCCCATGGCGACCACGGCCCCCTTCAGGATCGCAGAATCCGGCGTGGTATCGCGGATAACGGTAAATTGCGGGGCCATCAGGGGAATTCTCGAGCCGGCGGGACCGGCCGGGACCGTGGCTTGACCCGACCGGCGAAGTCAAGCCGGAGGGGCGGATGCACGGAACGGCGATTTCAATTCAGCGGGTGCGGCCCCAGTTAACGCGCTGTTTAACGCCTTGGTGCTAGTGCTTGAAACGTGGAACCGCGGGCTACGGCCGGCAGGTCCGATCGTAATATTTCCTGGGTTTGCGTTGGGGGAGTCGAGATGGCGGTTGATTTGTCGATGTCGGTTCTGGTGGTGGACGATTACAGCACCATGATCCGTATCATCAGGAATCTCCTGAAGCAGCTTGGCTTCGAGAACATCGATGATGCCAGCGACGGCTCGGCGGCTCTGAACAAGATGCGCGGCAAGAAGTACGGGCTCGTGATCTCCGACTGGAACATGGAGCCGATGACGGGTTACGACCTGCTCCGCGAAGTGCGGGCAGATCCCAATCTCGCCACCACGCCTTTCATCATGATCACGGCGGAATCGAAGACCGAGAACGTGATCGCGGCCAAGAAGGCCGGCGTGAACAACTACATCGTCAAGCCGTTCAATGCGGCGACGCTGAAGACCAAGATCGAGGCGGTCTTCCCGGACATGGCGAGCGCGTAGGCGCGCTTTGGTGTCCCGGACAAGGCGCGTTACATTAGTAACGCGACGCTGAGCCGGCACCCAGTCCATCCACGACATCACTTGCGGCTTCTGGTCCCCGGCTCTGCAGCGCTTCGCGCTGCGTCCGGGGCGCGATAGTTCCTACCACTTCAATTCGCGCATCAGCGCCTTCGGCGGGTGGCCGAACAATTCCGTCACTGACTTGGGATCGAGCTGGTCGAGGCCCTCGAACTCCTCGGCATGGATGCCGCGGGTGACGAACAGGCAGTCGACGCCGAATTCACGTGCGCCGGTCAGGTCGGTGCGGACGGAATCGCCGATCGCCAGCACCTTTTTCCGATCGATTGGATGCCCCTGGCGTTCGCCGGCGAGCGCCATCGCGCGCTCGTAGATCGGTCGGTGCGGCTTGCCGTAGAAGATCACCTCGCCGCCAAGCTCGCGATACAGCTCGGCAATCGCGCCGGCACAATAGATCAGCCGGTCGCCGCGCTCGACCACGATGTCGGGGTTGGCGCAGATCAGCGTCAGCTTGCGCTCGCGCGCCTTGAGCATCATGCCGCGATAATCTTCCGCGGTCTCGGTCTCGTCGTCATAGAGACCGGTGCAGACGATGTAGTCGGCCTCTTCCAGCGGCGCGGTTTTCGCATCGAGGCCGCGATAGATCGAGTTGTCGCGCTCGGGGCCGAGCCAGAACATCTTGCGGCCGGGATGCTCGGCGACATAGTGCCGGGTCAGATCGCCCGAGGAGACGATTGCGTCATAGGTCTCGTCGGCGACACCGAGCTTGCGCAGTTGCCGCTGCACGGAGGCGGCCGGGCGCGGCGCGTTGGTGATCAGGATCACCGTACCGCCACGGCTGCGATAGGTGTGCAGCGCCTCGCAGGCCTCGGGGAAGGATTCCAGCCCGTTATGGACCACGCCCCAGATGTCGCTGAGCACGACGTCGACCCCGCCCACGAGCTCGCGCAGGCTTTGGGCGAAATGCAGCGTGGTCATGATGCGTGCGGCCGATCAGATGCGGCGCGCCAGCGCCGCGTTGCCGGTGATGCGCGATGACGGGGCGGCAGGCGCCGCAGCTGATGTTGCGCCTGGGCTGGGTGTTCCGGAGCCATTGGATCCCTGAATGTCCTGCGCCGGGTTCGACGCGGCCCCGCCGGTAGCAGATGCCCCCTCGGGCCGCAATGGCCGGGGCGGTGCGAACAGAAAGCCCTGGCCGAACCGCACGTCATAGTCGAGCAAGTCGATCACCGCGCGCTCGCCCTCGATCCGCTCCGCGATCAAATCGATGCCGAAGCGGCCGAGCAGGTCGGACAGGTCGGAGGGATGAATATCCGAGGTCGACGCCTGCTTGGGGTCGAGCAGGAGCGAGGCCGGGACCTTGATGAAGCGCACGCCGCGGTCGGCGAGCTCGCGCGGCTCGATCCGCAAGTCGGTGACATGGTCGATCGAGAAGCGGAAGCCGCGCTGCGCGAGTGCCGCGAGATTCTCGGTCTCTGCAGGGCCGAGGCCGCGGAAGGTCGACTGCTTGAACTCCAGCACCAGCGATGGCGCGAGCGCCCGGTTGGCTTCGAGGAAGTCGAGGCATTGCGCGAAGGTGGTGGAATTGCCGAGCGTCGAAGCCGCGACGTTACAGAACACGCCGACATCCTTGTTGCGCACCATCAGCCGCCGCAACACCTGGACACAGCGCAACAACACCATGTTGTCGATGCGTCCGATCAGCCCCGAGACCTCGGCGATGCTGATGAACTCTTCCGCGGCAATCAGCTGGTCGCGCTCGTCGCGCACCCGGGTCACGGCCTCGTAGAAGCGGACCTTGCGCTGCGGCAGCGTCACCATCGGCTGGAGGAAGATGTCGATGCGGTTCTCGTCGATGGCGTTGCGCAACGTCACCAGCATCTGGGTCTGGTTGCGGCCATTGACCGTCGAAACGGCACTGGCGGTGTGGGTCTGGACGGCCGGCGGCGTCGGCCGCGGCGGTGCGGGAAGCGGCGGAGGAGCGGCCGCACGTTCCTCGAAGGGCGCCATCAGGTCGATCGGTGCTTCCGGCTCCGGCCTGGTGGCCGGAGCGGGGGCCGGCGCCGGCGCGTGACCGGCCAGCAGGTCCTCATGGGTCGACACGGTGGCGGCAAGCTGCCTGACCAGCCCGCCGAGCTCGTTGATCTCGCCGACCACCGACTGGACACGATCGGAATTGGTCGAATTGGACGAGGCGATACGGCCCTCGATCGCGGCGAGCCGGCGGCCGTACTCGGCTACCTGGCGGGCGAGATCGGCGGTGCCGCGCGACAGGTCGGCGATCTGCCCGCCGACGTCACTGCGGTCGCGCAGCCGCATCGAGACCGCGTTGTAGAGGATCAGGAAGGTCAGCGCGGTCAGGGCCACGATCGCGGATTCGGTTCCGCTGATGCCGGCGACCGCGTAGAGCACGAGCCCGAGCGAGGCCGCGACCAGAACCATGCAGATGGCGATGAAGATCGTCGAAATGCGAATCATGCCGCGCGTTATGCCTCAAGATCTGACTGCCTCACCCGGGAAAACACGGGCCGCAATTCGCACCCGTCACGCCTCATGCTTCCCAAGCATGCACGACCCTAACATCATTGTTGATTCGAGGGGATAGCGGCCGCACGCGGCGAGTGCCGGGTCAGGACGGCGCGGCGGCGCCGACCGTGTCGGCCGAAACGGCGTCGCGGCTGCCGAGCGGCTTGGGCCGTCCGGTGGTCGTATCGCGCAGGGTCTGCCGCTCGACCTCCGAGTTCAGCTCGGCCCCGAACATGATGACGATGGCCGACATCCACATCCACATCATCAGGCCGATCGCCGCGCCAAGCGAGCCGTACGTCGCGCTGTAGTTGGCGAATTCGGACAGGTACCAGGACAACAGTGCCGAGCCGGCGATCCAGAGGATGGCGGCCGTCACTGCGCCGAGGCTCAGCCATTGCCAGCGCGGCGCATCCCGGCTGGGCGCGAAGCGGTAGAGGATGGCAAGCGCTACCAGCAGGAGGACGAACAGCAGCGGCCACCGTGCGAGAGCGATGACCAGCCTGCTTTCGGGCGCAAGCCCGATATGGTTCAGCGCGAGCGGGAAGGCGACCACGGCGCCCACCATCAACAGCAGCGCTGCGATGCCGCCGACCGTGAAGGCCAGCGACACCAGGTTCAGGCGGATGAAGCTGCGCTTTTCACGCTCCTCGTAGGCAACGTTGAGCGCGTCGAAGACGGATTTGACGCCGGCGTTGGCGCTCCAGATCGCAAGCACAAGGCCGAACAGGAACGTGGCCCCAAGTGCTGTATTGCCTTTGGACACCACGCGGGCGACCTGGTCCTGGATGATCTGGAACGTACCCTCGGGCAGCATCATCGCGAGGGTCTGCAGGTTGCCGGCGATCGTCGAGGGATTGGCGAACAGGCCGTAGAACGAGACGAGCGCGGTTATCGCCGGAAAGATCGCCAGCAACCCGAAGAAGACGACGCCGCCCGCGGTCGCGAGCAAGCGATCTTCATCGATGCGCTGATAGGTGCGCCAGAAAATATCCTTCCAGCCGGCCCAAGGAATTGCGAACGGATCGTTGGAGCGACGGCCGCGTCCGGGCTGCGCGGCCGCACGCCCGGCGCTCGTCTCCGGCGAATTCGCCTCGTTATGGCGGTGGTCCTGCGGAGGCCCCGACCGGATCAGGCCAGACTCCTTGAAATACCGTTCCGCGCTCAGCACGAACACGGCACTGGCTGCCATCAGCAGCCACTTATCGAACTGCTCGGAGCGCCGCGCGGGCATCACGCGTCCGATCCATGCCCGTGCCGCCTTCGCCGCGCGGCAGTGAACCCCAAGACACCTATCGCCGCGAGCATCAGGCCAAGCTGCACCGGTCGGTTGGTGTGGATGGAGCTGGGTTTGCTGCCATTGCCGCGTTCGCCCGGCGCGAGCGGCACTAGGGGAATCGTCGTCGCGACCTCCTTTACCGCCTCCTTGACGGTTCCGAGCGGAATGCGCGGGGTGGCAATCGCCACTCGAAGCCGGCTGGCGAGTGGCACGATCGGCTTGGGCTTGCGCTTCATCTGCACCATGGCGACGCCGGCGCAGGCGACGGCCAGTACCAACAGCACCGCCCCGACGGCCCCAAACCCCCAGAATTGTCCATAGGTGATCGCAACCCACCGGTAGAGAGCGATCAGGCCGACAAAGAGGGCCGCAATCAGGAACAGCCCGGCCACTACGAACAGTCCCACCGCGACCGCGTAGGACGTCACGCGTCCGGTGGTCTGGCTGGTGCGGTCTCGCAGATACGACCGCGCCGCGCGCTTGAGATGGTTGAGTTTCAGCGCCATGCCGGCGCGCAGCAATTCGCCCGATGGCGCGAGCATGCGGATATCCTCCGAAAGCGCGTAACTTCGTTGGGGGATGAACGTGGCGGAATTTGACTTGTTCCGCCGCGTGCTCGATCAACCGAGATCGGCGGCCGCGATCCAGAACACCTCGCCCTCGGAGTCCTCCGTGTCGAGCCAGAGCAGGGGCAGTTCCGGAAAAGCCTCGTCGACCAGCTCGCGACCGCGGCCGATCTCGCAGAGCAGGCCGCCGTCCGGTGTGAGATGGTCTGGCGCATCGCGCAGGATGCGACGGACGACGTCGAGGCCGTCGGCGCCACCGTCGAAGGCGAGCTTCGGCTCGGCCCGGCATTCCGGCGGCAGCGCCGCCATGCCTTCCGCGTCGACGTAGGGCGGGTTGGTGATGATAAGGTCGTATTTGTTGGCGCCGAGCGGCGCGAACAGGTCGCCCCGATGGAGCGTGATCCGCTCATCCAGCCGATGTTCCCCAACATTGCGCGCCGCGACTTCGAGTGCGCCCTTGGAGATGTCGACGGCGTCAACCATGGCATTCGGAAAGTGATATGCGGTGAGTATCGCGAGACATCCCGATCCCGTGCAGAGATCGAGCACGCGCTCGACGGCCGTGGGATCGTCGATCAGCGAACCCGCTTCGCCGTCGCCGCCGAAATGCGAATCCAGGAGCTCGCCAATGAAGGAGCGCGGAACGATGACGCGCTCGTCGACATAGAACGGCAGGCCGCGCATGTAGATCTTGTTGACGAGGTAGGCCGCCGGTTTGCGTGTGGTCACGCGCTTATGGATGAGATCGAGCAGGGTCTTGCCTTCAGCGGCGGTGACGCGCGCATGGCCAAAAATCTCGAACTGGTCGGGATGCAGGTGCAGGGCTTCGCAGACCAGGAAGACGGCTTCCGCCACCGGATCGGTCGTGCCGTGGGCAAAGGCAAGTTTCGCCTCGACGAAGCGGCTGACCGCATAGCGGACGAAATCGATCAGCGTGAGCAGCTCGCCGCGGCCGACCTTCGTGAGTTTTGGCGCAGCGCGGCCGCGCGTGGTCTTTCTCACGGCTCTTGCCATCAGGATCGGGTCCAGCGGGCGGCGGCCTCGTCGTCACGGGCGTGGGCCTCTACCCAGCCGGTGCCGGTGTCGCGCTCTTCCTTCTTCCAGAACGGTGCGCTGGTCTTGAGATAATCCATCATGAACTCGGCCGCCTCGAACGCCGCCCGGCGGTGTTGCGAGGCGGTGAGCACCAGCACGATGTTCTGGCCGGGCATGAACCGCCCGACGCGATGGACGACCGTGACGCCGTTGAGCGGCCAGCGCGAGATCGCCTCGTCGACATGGCGCTTGATCTCTTCTTCCGCCATATCAGGATAATGCTCGAGCGTGAGCGCCGCGATCTTCGAACTGTCCTCGTCGGCGCGACAGATGCCGGAGAAGCTGACGACCGCGCCGATATCGGTTCTGCTCTCGGTCAGGACCGCGATCTCGCGCGCGATGTCGAAATCGTCTTCCTGGATGCGGATCGTGACGGGGCAGCTGGTCATAGGGGGAGTCATGGCCTAGCCGCCGGTCATAGGCGGGAAGAACGCGATCTCGCGGGCGCCAACGATCGCGGCGTCGGCCTTGACGTGGGCGTGGTCGATCGCGGTGCGGATCACCTTCGGCTTCTCGAACGCATAGGCATGAGCCTCGCTTTGACCGGACAGCCAGGCGATCAGCTCCTCGACGGTGCGCACCGTCGGGGGCGGCTCGATCGTCTCCTCGGCCTTGCCGACGCGCTCGCGCACCCAGGCGAAGTACTTCACCCTCATCCCTCGTCCTCCTTGATGAGGTGGTGGATGCCGGCGCGGAAATAGTCGTAGCCCGTGTACATGGTCAGGATCGCCGAGGCCCATAGCAGGACGAGGCCGATCAGCGAGACCATAGGAACGACCTCGTCGCCGGCCGGACCGGCGAGCAGAAAGCCGATCGCGACGAGCTGAACCGTGGTCTTCCATTTGGCGAGCTTGGTCACGGGCACGCTGACACGGAGCGCGGCGAGGTATTCGCGCAGGCCCGAGACCAGGATCTCGCGGCACAGGATCACGATGGCGGCCCACAGCGACCAGCCATGGATGATACCATCGGCGGCCAGCATCAGGAGGCAGGAGGCGACCAGCAGCTTGTCGGCAATCGGGTCGAGCATCCGGCCGAACGCCGATTGCTGATTCCAGATCCGCGCGTAATAGCCGTCGAGATAGTCCGTCACCGCGGCGCCGATGAAGATCGCGACTGCGACCCAGCGCAGCCACAACGGGTAGTCCATGATCGACTGCGCATAGATGCATCCGACCACGACCGGGATCGCGGCGATCCGGCCATAGGTCAGGATGTTCGGGAGGGACATCGCGCGGCTGGTCGTCCCTCGTGTCGTGGCGATGTTCATCGGTCCTACCAATACCGCTCCAGCCTGAAGGTCAACCGTCCGCCCCCAATTGGGGCGCGGGATGCGACGACCATATGACTATAGCTTCGGCCCCTTTAGTTCACCCCGGCTGGGGATGGAAATAGTCGAAAATCCTGCGGGCGCTCTCGGCACTCACCCCAGGAACCTTGCCGAGATCGGCGATCGAGGCGCGTTCGATCTCCTTCAGGGTTCCGAAATGGTGCAGCAGGGCACGTTTGCGTGACGGGCCGATGCCCGGAATCTCCTGCAAACCGGCCTCGCGAATGTCCTTCTTGCGCAGCTTGCGGTGCGAGCCGATGACGAAGCGGTGGGCCTCGTCGCGCAGGCGCTGGATGAAATAGAGCACGGGGTCGCGCGGCTCCAGCTTGATCGCCTCGCGCTCCGGCATGAACAGGGTCTCGCGGCCGGCATCCCGGTCCGGCCCCTTCGCGACCGACATCAGCGAGACCTTGGTCAGGCCGAGATTGGTGAAGATCTCCCTGACGGCGTTGAGCTGGCCGCGGCCGCCGTCGATGATCACGAGATCGGGCCATTGCGGGAAATCGTCGTCCTTGACCTTGGCAGGGCTCTCTTCGGGCGGGCTGATCAGGCGCTTGAAGCGGCGCTCCAGCACCTCGCGCATCATGCCGTAATCGTCGCCGGGCGTGAGCCCTTCGGACTTGATGTTGAACTTGCGGTACTGGTTCTTCACAAAACCGTCCGGGCCGGCGACGATCATGGCGCCGACAGCGTTGGTGCCCTGGATGTGGCTGTTGTCGTAAACCTCGATGCGCTTGGGCGCATGCGGCAGGCTCAGCGTCGTGGCCATGGCGTCGAGCAGGCGGCTTTGGGTCGCAGTATCCGCGAGCTTGCGGCCGAGCGCTTCGCGCGCATTGGTCAGCGCGTGGGTGACGAGCTCCTTCTTCTCGCCGCGCTTGGGCGTGGTGACCTCGATCTTGTGGCCGGCCTTGATCGACAGCGCGTTGGCGAGCAGGTCGCTCTCCTCGATGTCATGCGAGAGCAGGATGGTCTTCGGCGGCGGCTTGTCGTCGTAGAATTGTGCGAGGAAGGACCCCAGCACTTCCTCCGGCGTAAAGGTCTTCTCTGCGCGCGGGAAATAGGCGCGGTTGCCCCAGTTCTGGCCGGTGCGGAAGAAGAACACCTCGACGCAGGAGAAGCCGCCTTCCTGGTGGATGGCGAACACGTCGGCTTCCTCCACCGTGCGTGGATTGATGCCCTGCTGCGACTGGATCGCCGACAGCGCGGCGAGGCGGTCACGATAGAGCGCCGCGCTCTCGAATTCGAGCTCGCCGGAAGCCTTCTCCATCTCGCCTGCGAGCTCCTGCTTCACCGCCTGGCTCTTGCCGGACAGGAAGTCGGTCGCCTCGCGCACCAGCGTCGTATAGCCTCCGAAGTCGATCTCGCGGGTGCAGGGTCCGGCGCAACGGCGGATCTGGTAGAGCAGGCAGGGCCGCGAGCGGCTCTCGAAGAAGGAATCCGTGCAGGAGCGGATCAGGAATGCGCGCTGCAAGGCCGTGATGGTGCGGTTGACGGCGCCGGCGGAGGCGAACGGGCCGAAATAGCGCCCGGGCCGGGTCTGCGCCCCGCGGTGCTTCAGGATCTGCGGCGCCCAATGGTCGCCGGTGATCAGAATATAGGGAAACGATTTGTCGTCGCGCAGCTGCACGTTGAAGCGCGGCCGCAGCTGCTTGATGAGGTTGGCTTCCAGCAGCAGCGCCTCGGTCTCGGTCGTGGTCGAGACGATCTCCACGGTCACCGTGGCCGCGATCATGCGCAGGATGCGCGCCGGCAGCGGGGCACCCTGGCGGGCGTAGTTGGACAGGCGCTTTTTGACGTTCTTGGCCTTGCCGACATAGAGCACGTCGGCATTCGCGCTGAGCATGCGATAGACACCGGGCGAGGTCGGCGCGAGCCGGACCGCGCGCTCGATCGCCTCGTGACCGGTCGCCAGCGGCTCCTCGCCGATCGCGCCGCTCTCTTCCAGAATGTCGGGCAGCCGTGCATCGTCCTCGTCGTCGCCGCCCATGGTGGCGGGATCGAGGTCGGGCGGCGCCGTCTCCTGGGGCTGTTGGAGCGGGGCGTCGGCGGTCGCAACTCGCGGCGATTTGCGCGCGCGTGCGTCGTCCGGATCGTCGGTGGAATCGTGAACCATGGTGCGAATTTAGGCGCTGGGGGAGCCGATTTGAAGTTCCGGCCGTGCCGCACGCACAGAATGGCAGCGCAGCTCCCGGTAACGCTTCCTTAAGTCTGTTAACAGCGCGGTAACGGGTCTTAACAGCCCTTTAACTTAAAACTCTCGATAAATCTTACGCGAAAAAGTGGTGGTTCCGTAACCATGCGGTCTGGCCTTGCGCGGCGGTGCGGGCCTCGCACCCGGTTGCGGCAGTTGCGTTGGAGTGTGTGATGAAGGGGCTCGTTGTGGGCGCAGCCGCGTTGGTTGCAGCCGGCTGGGCGGCTTCGGCAGGGGCCGCCGATCTCAGTTACGGGCAGCGTGCGCCCTATACGGTCAATCAGCCGCTCAATGGCTACAGCTGGGCCGGCCCGTACCTCGGCGCCAATCTCGGCTATGAATGGGGCTCGGTGAGCAACACGCCCGTGAAGCCCTCCGGCTTCGTCGGCGGCGTGCAGGCCGGCTACAATTTCCAGAACGGCCCGTGGGTGTTCGGTGTCGAGGGCGACATCCAGGCCGCAGGCGCCGACGACACTTTTGCACCGTGGAAGTTCTCCAATCCCTGGTTCGGCACACTGCGTGGTCGCGCCGGCTATGCCTTCAGCAACATCCTGTTCTACGGCACCGCCGGCCTCGCCTTCGGCGAGCTGCGCGCGCAGACCTTCGGCTGGACGGAATCGCACACCACCGCCGGCTGGACCGCCGGCGTCGGCGCGGAAGTCGGCTTCGCGCCGAATTGGAGCGCGAAGCTCGAATATCTCTACATCGATCTGTCGTCGAGCCAGTTCGCAATTACAGGCGTGTCAAACGGCTATAGCGCCAGCGTTGTTCGCGCAGGCGTGAACTATCACTTCTGATAGCCAAATAAGAAAATACCGGACTACAGCCTCCCGGCCGCTCGCGGCCGGGACTTTTTTGCGCCAGGCTTCTTGGGGCAGGTTCGCTACGAAAGGATCACGAGATTGACCGCCTTCGGCCCCTTCCCCTTCTTGTCCGGTTCGACTTCGAATGTGATACGCTGTCCTTCGGCAAGGTCCTTCAGTCCCGCCCGCTCAACCGCGGTGATGTGAACGAAGACATCGCGACCGCCGTCGTCCGGCTTGATGAAGCCGTAGCCGCGCTCGCCGTTGAAGAACTTAACCGTTCCCGTATTGGCCATCGGGAAACTCCCCCTCATTGCTCCTCCGTCGCAACGCAGACGCGCGTCGCGACATGACCGGGCATCACGTAGCCCGGGAGAGCTGGCCATCCTTGGGCAGACCCTTCGGTCCGACTGGATCTTTGTTAGGCCTTCACTCCGCCGCAACCATTCGCGGAAGCGGAACGTAAAGCCAGTCACGCCAACAGCATAATACGGTTCTTTGCAGATTGACTACCGCTACTGCATCTTTTTCCCAAGAATGGCGGCGCTTTAGGGGTAAGGCTTTGGTACTTCCAATCGGAATCTGGCAGCGCCGCCTTGGCCGAGCGGCATTTCCAGCTCGGGCAGGATCGTCTTGAGCTCGCCCTGCAGCGTATAGGGCGGATTGACGATCAACAGCCCGGCGGACGTGAGAGGTGCGCCGTCCATCTGCGGCGCGGCGCTGAATTCGAGCCGCAGACATTTTCCCGGAGTCTTTGCTGCAGCCGCGGTCCGCGCCACCAGTTGCGCCAGCGCGTCGGTGGCGCGCCGGCTCTTGGCGGGATACCAGATTACATAGATACCGGTTGGCCATTTCGCATAAGCGGTGGAGAAGGCCTCGCCCAGTCTCTCGAGCTCGTCTTTGGTCTCAAACGGCGGGTCGATCAGCACGAGCCCGCGCCGCTCCTTCGGCGGCACGAACGCGGGCAGCGCCATCCAGCCGTCGAGATCGACCACGCGGGCCTGTTCGTCCCGCCGCAACACGCCGATCAGCGCCTTGCGTGCCTTCGGCTCGAGCTCGCAGGCCACAAGGCGATCTTGCGGCCGCATCAGGCCGCGCGCGATCAAGGGCGAGCCCGGATAGGCCTTGAGCTCGCCCTTCGGATTGAAGGCGCGGACGATGTCCATGTACGGCTTGGTCAGCGCGACGGTCTCGTTCGAAAGGCGCGCCTGCATCAGCCGCGCGATCCCCGTCAGCCACTCGCCGCTGCGGCGGGCCTCGTCGCTGTCGAGATCATAGAGGCCGGCACCCGCATGGGTGTCGATGACGCGGAAGGCGGCCGGCTTGTCCTGCAAATAGGTCAGGATGCGCGCCAGCACGATGTGCTTGATGACATCGGCGAAGTTGCCGGCGTGAAAGGCGTGGCGATAGTTCATGCAAGAGCACTACGCCACGCGATGGCTTGAGCAAAGAGGCACGACAGCCTGAACTACCCACCCCTGATCGGCGGCATCGTCACCTGGTCGCGGCGGCAGGCGCGGCGGTCGAGTTCTTCGCAGGCGCGGAACTGCAAATCCTTGCTGAGGCAGATGCGGACCTCGGAGAGCCGGGTGCGGTTGCAGGTGACCGAGACGGCTGCGTTGCTCAGGCCCGGATTGGCCTTGACGAAGGCTTCTTCCACCTCGCCCGGCGCCACGGTCTTGGCCTGCGACAAATCGAGATATTCGGCCGGAATCTTGATCGCGGCGCGCGCCCTGCGGATCGTCTCGAAGTAGTTGCGGTCGGTCAGCCCCGAGCAGGTGCCGTGCTTGTCCCATTCGTTGAAGATCAGCCCCGGCGCCGGCATCAGATCGAGCATCGAGGAGACGATGTTGCGGTTCAGCCGCGGCGACGGCCGCTGGCAATATTCCGGAAAGCCGTTCTCATATTGCGGCCACAGCCCGTGCACCACGAAGGAATAAGGCCGTCCCTCGCACTGGATATTCGAGCGCCCCCCGCCGCGGCCGCGCTCGGCCGCTTCCTCACAGAAGGACGGTGACCAGGATAGCGACAGCACATAGAAATCGAATTCGCCCGGCGCGTTCTGCCGTTTGTCCTGCGCCTTCGCGCCGCCGGCCAGCGCGATCAGCCCCGCGGCAAGGGTCAATGAGATCACAAGGCGGGAGAGCGAATGCAATCTAAAATGAAACATGGCGACGTCCCTCAACTAGACTGTGCAATAAGCCTAGCAGGCAACAAGAACATTTCAAGAACAAAATTCAGGCGGCCGTCGATCGGCGGCTGGATCGGTTCGAATCAGGGATCTTCGACTTAAGGCTTGGCGGCGCGGCAGGCCGGATTGTAGGCCCAGTTGCGATCGAGCCCGACCACGCACCATTCCACGCCCTGGCCGTAACCGGCAAAGCCGCCGTCCTCGACGATCGAGAAGTGCACCCTGCGCATCTTGCCGTCGTTGAGCATGGCCTCGCCGGTGCAGTAGCGGCGCGGAATGTTGTCGGACGCCCAAGGCCGGAACGCGGTCTCGTGAACGGCCGAAAAGCCCTCGATCTTCAAAGGCGAATTCCAGAACGAGCTTTCCTTCTCCCAGAACTGGTTCGCGATCGTCGGCAGTGCCTTCTCGCAATCGGCGACGTTGCCGTCATAACGGGGCCCGCTCAGCCAGAAATTCAGCTCCAGCGGATTGGCGGCCCTTGCCTCACCGAGCGACAGCGCTCCGAACATGAGGCCGAGAACGGCGGCAAGGCGAAGCGATTTCAGGGAGGTTGAGGCGCGCATGGGCAATCCAGACAGCATGATCCGCGAAGGCAGGACGGTGACGCGAAGGGCGGGAGAGGTCAAGTGCAGCGCGGCAACACTCGGCCACGAGTTGACCATAAGGTCGCAGCCAACGGCCTATCCGTTCTTTTCACCGGCGGTCCGGCACCGTAAAGTGCTGCCAGCCAATCGGAGTGACGGGAATGCGAATCATTGCGGCCGCGGGCCTTCTTGCCTTGGGGATCATGGCGAGCCAGTCGGCGCGCGCCGACATCCTTCCGGTGCCGCCCTTCAAGGGCAACGACACCGGCGGTATCATCGCCTATTCCATGGCGACGCAGACCGATGCGCGCCAGGTCGCGGTGGATCATTGTGCGCGCTACGGCAAGGTGGTGAAATTCCTCGCCGTGCAGGCCTACGAGGGCGGCTACCTCTCCTTTGCCTGCCGCTGGGTGCCTTATGGCGCCGCCGATCGTCCGATCCGCACGCTCTACTGACTCGTTTCGGGACGCCAGAGGTTGCGCACGACATCTCAGCCGGAGTCCCTCGCATGACGCGCAAGCTTGCTTTGCTCGGATCAGTCGCTTGTCTCGGGTTGTCGGCGGTTAGCGCCTCGGCCGACGATTTGCCGGTACGCAAGGCCGGTCTCTGGGAATTGAAGATGGTCAGGACCGGCTCGGCGATGCCGGAAATGACCATGCAGCACTGCACCGACGAGGCTGTCGACAAGCAGATGAACAGCAACATCTCGCCGATGGCCAAGCAGGCCTGCTCCAGGCAGGACGTCAAGAAGACCGCGACCGGCTATGTCAGCGATTCCGAGTGCAGCGTCGCCGGCATGTCCACGACTTCGCACGCCGAGATCACCGGCGATTTCAATTCGGCCTACACGGTGAAGACCTCGTCGCATGCGCAAGGTGGCGCGGTCGGCGCCGCGGGGCGTGACTCCACCATGACGCTCGAAGCGAAATGGCTCGGCGCCTGCAAGCCGGACCAGAAGCCCGGCGACATCGTGATGCCCGGCGGCTTCAAGATGAACGTCCGCGATGTCGATAAGCTGAAAGCGCTGCTGCCGAAGTAGGCGGGGGGCTGCTGCAGCTACACCGGAATCCGCACGCTCGCCCTTAATCCGCCCATCGGGCTGTCGCCGAGCGTGATGTCGCCGCCATGCGAGCGGGCAATGTCGCGGGCGATGGCTAGGCCTAAGCCCGTGCCGCCTTCGTCCTGGTTGCGGGCGTTGTCGAGCCGCAGGAACGGCTTGAACACTTCCTCGCGCAGATGGACGGGAATGCCGGGGCCGTCGTCGTCGACGGTCACGGTGAGGTAGCGGTGATCGCGCTGGCCGGAGATGGCGATCGCCTTGCCGTAGCGCGCCGCATTGGTGACGAGATTGGCGAGGCAGCGCTTGAACGAGGCCGGCTTCACCGTCACCACGGGCAGGCCGCTGAATGTCACGGTCGCGATGTGGCCGTGGCGTTCGGCATCGCTGCGCAGCTCCTCGAGTGCCTGGGCCATGTCGGTCGGCTGCGACTGCTCGCCGGAATCGCCGCGGGCGAACGCAAGGTAATCCTCAAGCATCATCGACATCTCGTCGACGTCCTTGCGCATGCCCTCCATCTCGGGGCTGTCGCCGATCAGCGCCAGCTCGAGCTTGAAGCGGGTGAGGATGGTGCGCAGGTCGTGGCTGACGCCGGCAAGCATCGCGGTGCGCTGCTCCATCGCACGTTCGATGCGCGACTTCATCTCGAGGAAGGCGCCCGCCGCGCGCCGCACCTCGCGCGCGCCGCGCGGCCTGAAGTTCGGCGCCTCGCGGCCCTTGCCGAAACTTTCCGCGGCGTCCGCAAGCCGCAGGATCGGCTTGATCTGGTTGCGCAGGAACAGCACCGACACGATCAGCAGGATCGACGATGTCCCGACCATCCAGAACAGGAAGATTTCCGAGTTCGAGGCGTAGGCGGCGCTGCGCTGCGCGAACACGCGCATCACGGCATCGTCGAGCTGGATGCGGATCTCGACGAGGTTGGAGCGGCCGACCGTATCGATCCAGAACGAGCGCCCGATCTGGCGGCCGAGCTGCACCGACAGCGTCTGGTCGAGCAGCGAGAAGAACGGCTTTGGTCCCGGCGGCGGCATGTCGCCGGCCGGCAGGAAGTCGACGACGAGACCGAGGCGCTGCTGCGCGATGCGGCGGATCTGGTCGCGGTCCTTGTCCTGCGGATAGCCCTTGTAGACGTCGATCAGCCCGGCGATGTCCTGCACCACCGCGGCCGACAGCCGGCGCGTCACCGTGTTCCAGTGCCGCTCCATGAACACGAAGGCGACGACCGATTGCAGGATCACCATCGGCACGATCATGATCAGCAGTGCGCGGGCATAGAGGCCGGTCGGCATCCAGCCCTTGAACGCGTTGCCCATCCAGCCATTGGCGGCAGAGACGCGTCCGGCGGCGCTCTTGAGCAGCGTCAGGCCGGTATCGATCGTGCTCATCGGTCGTGCTTCACTGCTTTTATGGCGAGGCTACCAGCCGATAGCCGATGCCGCGCACCGCCTGAAGGAACAGCGGATTGGCGGGATCGGTTTCGATCTTTCGCCTGAGGCGGTTGATCTGCACGTCGACGGCGCGCTCGTTGACGCTGCCATTGCCGGTCAGCGCACTGCGTGGCACGGTCTCGCCCGGCGTCTCCGAGAGAATCCGCAGCATCTCGCGCTCGCGGTCGGTCAGGTGGATGACCTCCTCACCCTGGCGCAACTCGCCGCGATCGAGATGGTAGACGTACGGACCGAATGCGATCTTCTCGACCGTCACGGCCTGCGCCGGCGGCGCGGCGCGCTTGAGGATGTTGTTGATGCGCAGTGCCAGCTCACGCGGCTCGAACGGCTTTGCCACGTAATCGTCGGCGCCGATCTGAAGACCCTCGATGCGGGCCTCGGCTTCATGGCGCGCCGTCAGCATCACGATCGGGACCGAAGAGGACGTGCGGATGAAGCGGGCGAGATCGAAGCCGGTCTCGCCGGGCATCATGACGTCGAGGATGAGCAAGTCGAAATGCAGGCCCAAAAGCTTTGAACGCGCATCACCCGCGCTTGAAGCGGTGGTGACGCGATAGCCTTCGGCCGCGAGGAAGCGCGACAAGAGATCGCGGATGCGGCGATCGTCGTCGACCAGCAGAAGATGCGGGGCGTCGTCAGCCGGTTCTACCGGCGGACGGGCGAGCGTGGCAGCGAGCGGCACGGTCACTCCTTTTCGTCTTGATGGCTGGTGGCGAAGATCGTCTCGAGCACCTTGTCCGGATCGTCGCGGTCGATCATCGCGCGCAGGAAACGCTTGACGGTCTCGGCATCCTGCGGCGCCAGCTCGGCGAGCGCCTTGGTGATGCGCGTGGTCTGCAGGCCGGCGAGCTTCTGCACCAGTGCCTCGCCCTTCGGCGTCGCATAGAGCAGCCGCTGGCGGCGGTCATTGTCGCCGGTCTTCTGCAAGATGTAGCCCTCGTCCAGGAGCTGCTTGAGCACGCGGCCGAGCGATTGTTTTGTGATGCGCAGGACGTCGAGCAGGTCGGCGACCTTCAGGCCGGGATAGCGATAAACGAAGTGCATGACCCGGTGATGGGCCCGGCCGAAGCCAAAAGCCTCCAGCTCCTGGTCGGGGTCGCCGACGAAATCGCGATAGGCGAAGAACAGCAGCTCGATGATATCCCAGCGCAAATTGCCTCCTTCGCCTGCCGCCGGCCGTGGCTCGGCAGCGTCTTGAGAGGGAGTCGCGAAATTTATGTCAGGCATATTGACGTATCTTGGGTTCAATGTTACAAAACGATTGGCCCACACGAAATTTTAGATCGTCTCGTGTCGGGTGGCATTTTCAAGGGCGGCCGGAGCGAGCCGGACAGGCGGCAACGGCCGGATCAGATCTACCGTGCGATTGTCGAGCGGCATTTCGGCAAAACATACTGGACTTCCGCCTTCCGCAAAAGCATGTCCTCGACCGACATGCTGGCCACGGAAACCGGCCGTAACAAGGCTGGCGGTGGTTCGGCCAGAAACCACATCAAGTCAGCCGGGCCCGGAACGGGCAGGCGGACGGCGGAACAGCGCAGCCACCGGCAGCGGGAGCCAAGGACATGAGCATGAAATTCGACATCCAGCCCGCATCCAATCCGACGCCTGAGAAGGACCGGGTCGCCAAGCTGGTCGATCCCGGCTTCGGACGCGTTTTCACCGACCACATGGCGGTGGTCCGCTACAACCAGGCCAAGGGCGGCTGGTATGAGGCGCGCGTCGAGGCCCGCGCCAATTTCCAGATCGATCCGGCCGGCGCGGTCCTGCACTACGCCCAGGAGATCTTTGAAGGCCTCAAGGCCTACAAGCGCGATGACGGCGGGGTGAATCTGTTTCGTCCCGACGCCAATGCGCGGCGCTTCAAGGACTCCGCTGATCGCATGGCGATGGCGCAGCTCCCCGAGGACGTCTTCATCGAGGCGGTCGAGCAGGTCGTGCGCATCGACCGCGCCTGGATCCCGGGCGGCGAGGGCAGTCTTTATCTGCGCCCCTTCATGATCGCGAGCGAAACCTTCCTCGGCGTCAAGCCGTCGTCCGAATACATCTTTGCGGTGATCGCTTCGCCGGTCGGCTCCTATTTCAAGGGCGGCCCCGCGCCGGTCTCGATCTGGGTCTCCGAGAATTACACGCGTGCCGCGGTCGGCGGCACCGGCGCCGTCAAATGCGGCGGCAATTACGCGGCGAGCCTGCGTGCGCAGGCGGAAGCCATCCAGCACGGCTGCGATCAGGTGGTGTTCCTCGACGCGATCGAGCGCCGCTACATCGAGGAGCTCGGCGGCATGAACGTGTTCTTCGTGTTCGAGGACGGCTCGCTGTCGACGCCGCCGCTCGGCACCATCCTGCCCGGCATCACCCGCGACTCCATCATCACGCTCGCCCGCGATGCCGGCAAGACCGTGCGCGAGGAGCCGTATTCGATCGACCAGTGGCGCAAGGATGCGGCGAGCGGCAAGCTGAAGGAAGCCTTCGCCTGCGGCACCGCTGCCGTGATCTCGCCGATCGGCAAGGTGCGCTCGGTGAGCGGCGATTTCGAGATCAGCAGCGGCGCCGCCGGCCCCGTCGCCATGGGCCTGCGCAAGCAGCTCGTCGACATCCAGTACGGTCGCACCAACGATCCGCACAGCTGGATCCGCAAGGTGTTTTGAGGCACTTTTCCTTCTCCCCTCCCACAGGGGGAGAGGGCAAGAATAGTTGCCGCATCGCACGTCGGCTGGTAAACGCCCGCATGGCCGAAAAACCCAAAAAACCCCAGAAACTGAAGGCGCGGCTGCCGCGCGGGCTCGAGGATCGCGATCCCGCCGCGATCCGGGCGACCCGCGAGATGGTCGAGAAGATCCGCGCCGTCTACGAGCTCTACGGGTTCGAGCCGGTGGAGACGCCGGCGATGGAATACACCGACGCGCTCGGCAAATTCCTCCCCGACCAGGATCGTCCGAACGAGGGCGTGTTCTCGTTCCAGGACGACGACGAGCAGTGGATCAGCTTGCGCTACGATCTGACCGCACCGCTCGCGCGCTATGTCGGCGAGCGCTACGGCACCGACGGCCTGGTCCTGCCCTATCGCAGCTACCGCGTCGGCTACGTCTTCCGCAACGAGAAGCCCGGCCCCGGCCGCTTCCGCCAGTTCATGCAGTTCGACGCCGATACGGTCGGCTCCGCGACGCCCGCGGCGGATGCCGAGATCTGCATGATGGCCGCGGACACGATGGAAGCGCTGGGGATTGAGCGCGGCCAGTACGTTGTGAAGGTGAACAACCGCAAGGTGCTCGACGGCGTGCGCGACGCGCTCGGGATTACCGACGATAGCCAGTGGCTCACGATTATGCGCGCGATCGACAAGCTCGATCGGCTCGGTCTTGCCGGAGTCCAGCAACTGCTAGGTGAAGGTCGAAAGGACGAGTCTGGTGACTTTACAAAGGGCGCGGGACTAAAGCCTGCTGATATTGTCTTGGTCACGAGTGTCATCGAGCAAGTTGATGATGCCGACGAGAAAATTGCTCAGATTGACTTGCGGCTGCGTGACAGCAAAGTCGGTCAACAAGGCCGCGAAGAGTTGGAGGAAATAGAGCGGCTTGTGAAAGCTTCCGGTTATGGTCCGGACCGCATCAAGGTCGATCCCTCTGTCGTCCGCGGACTGGAATACTACACCGGTCCCGTCTACGAGGTCGAACTGCTGCTCGACACCAAGGACGAGAAGGGCCGCCCGGTGCGCTTCGGCTCCGTCGGCGGCGGCGGCCGTTACGACGGCCTCGTCTCGCGCTTCCGCGGCGAGCCGGTGCCGGCGACCGGTTTCTCGATCGGCGTGTCGCGGCTCCAGGCCGCGCTGACGCTGCTCGGCAAGCTCGACACGCGGCCCGAAGTCGGCCCCGTCGTCGTCACCGTGTTCGACCGCGACCGCGTCGCCGACTACCAGAAGATGGTGGCAAGCTTGCGCACCGCGGGCATCCGCGCCGAGCTCTATCTCGGCAATCCCAAGAACATGGGCAACCAGCTCAAATATGCCGACCGCCGCAACTCACCCTGCGTGGTCATCCAGGGCTCGGATGAAAAGGCGCGCGGCGAACTGCAGATCAAGGATCTGATCGAGGGCGCCAAGGCCGCCGCTGCCATCGCCTCCAACCAGGAATGGCGCGAGACGCGCCCCGCGCAGTTCTCGTGCAGCGAAGCCGACCTCGTCGCAAAAGTGCGCGAGGTGCTAGCGCGCCATGACGTCAGCTGGAGCTAGCCATTCGTTTCGATCGTCGTGCCCGGGCTTGTCCCGGGCACCCACGTCTTGTTTGATAGCGATGTCCGTGGATGGCCGGGACAAGCCCGGCGATGACGGAGAGGCGAGAGGGAGAGATAATATGCCTGAGATCACCGTCAGCATGGCCGAAGGCCGCACCGACGAGCAGAAGGCCGGCATGATGCGCGACATCACGCAGGCATTGGTGAAGAATCTCGGCGTCGACGCCGATGCCGTCGTCATCCAGATCAACGAAGCCCCGCTCCGCCACAAGATGAAAGGCGGCAAGACCTTCGTGGAACGCGCCGCGGCGGCGAAGAAGTAGCCAGCGCTCGTTCGGCATCCACCGCCGTCGTCCCGGCGAAAGCCGGGACCCATAACCACAGGGAGTGGTTGTGGAGGCGAGCTGGTAACTCCGAGTCTTCGCCAAACTCGATCCTGTGGTTATGGGTCCCGGATCTGCGCTTCGCTTGTCCGGGACGACACCGAGCAAGCCCCATGGACGCACGCGACTTCATCACAATCGGCATGAGCGCCGAGCGCACGCTGGTGGTGCCGGCCGAGCGCACGGTCGGGCATTTCGTGCCTGATATGCCGATGGTCTATGCGACGCCGATGATGATCCTGGAGATGGAGATGACGTCGGGCGATGCGATCCGCTCCGCGCTGCAGCCGGGCTGGGTCACTGTCGGCACCGAGGTCGACATCCGCCATCTCGCCGCTGCCCTCGTCGGCGCAACGGTGCGGACCACTGCGAAAGTGATCGCCGTCGAGCGCCGCGTCATCCGCTTCGAGGTCGAGGCATTCGAAGGCGCGCGCAAGCTCGGCGAAGGCCGGCATGCGCGCGGGCTCGTCAATGTCGCGATGTTCAACAAGCGGTTGGGAGCGTAGCGGCAAATGCTGCGCTACTTCGCCAATTCCTTCGACCGCTTCGTCGCCGCCGCAATCGCGCGGATCATCAGATCGCGCAGGCCGGGCTCGCCCATCAGCACGCCGAGCGCCGCGGCGGTGGTGCCGCCGGGCGAGGTGACGTTCTGGCGCAGCGTGCTGGAGGGAAGATCCGACCGGTGCAGCAGCTCGCCGGAGCCCGCGACCGTTTCCCGCGCGAGCTTTGTCGCCAGCGCCTCGGGCAGGCCAGCTTCGACGCCGGCGCGTGCGAGCTCTTCGGTGAGCAGGAACACGTAAGCGGGCCCGGAGCCGGAGACGGCAGTGACGGCATCTATCAGGCTTTCATCCTCGACCCATTCGACCGAGCCGGTGGCGCGCAGCAATGCATCGGCCACCGCGCGCTGCGAGGTGCTGACGTTCTTCGCAGCGACGGCCACGGTGATGCCGCGGCCGATCGCGGCCGGCGTGTTCGGCATCGCGCGCACCACGGCGCCGCCGCAGACCTCCTTGAGCGAGGCAATCGTGGTTCCCGCCATGATCGAGACCACCGAGGTGTTTTCCGAGACGAACGATTTCAGCTTGGCGCCGGCCTCGCGGAACATCTGCGGCTTCACCGCGACCACCATCGTCTCGACGCGGCCCGCCGCCTTCGCGTCGGGATTGAGCGCAACGCCTTTGGCGGCGAGCGCGCTGATCTCGGGCGAGATGTGCGGATCGATCACCGCAACGCGGCGCGGATCGAGCCCGCCCGCCAGCCATCCGGTCAGCATCGCGCCGCCCATCTTGCCGGCGCCGGCGAGCAGGATGGTTCCGGTGATGTTTTGGAGAGTGCTGCTGCTGGCCACTGCGGTCACCATGAACAAAGGTGTCGTCCCCGGCCTAGTGCGCAATTGCGCATGGGGGGCCGGGACCCATATCCCACGAGTGGTTCTAGTGGATCGAGGTGTTGGCAACAAGCCGCGTGCCACAAAGCTAGATCACGCGGTATGGGTCCCGGATCGGCGCTCCGCTTCGCTGCGCTTGTCCGGGACGACGGTGGAGAGGAAGGGCGCGGCCTTACGCCTCACCCGCCGTATCGAACATCGCGGCGTCCATGGCCTGCGCGGTCGTCTTGCCAGCCCACACCACGAACTGGAACGCCGGAAAATAGCGTTCGCAGGCGTGAATGGCGCCGGCGAGCATGGCTTCGCATTGCGCGGTCGAGGCGGTCAGGCCGCCCGGCAGCACCAGCGCCTGACGGTGCATGATCATGCCGGTGTTGGTCCACAGGTCGAAATGGCCGATCCACAATTGCTCGTTGACCGCGGCGACGAGCCGCTGCACCTCGCCTCTGCGTGCAACAGGAATCTTCATGTCGAAAGCGCAAGCCAGATGCAGCGCCTCGATCTCGCCCATCCAGGTGAACGAGATCTGGTAGTCGGTCCATTGCCCCTTCGAGACAATGGTCAGCTCGTCTTCGCCGGAACGTTCGAACGGCCAGTTGTTGCTGGCAGCGATATCCTCGACCACCGCGAGCGGGTGGCTTTTGGAATCGATGGTGCCTTCGAGCAGGGACATGCCGTCTCGACCTCTTGCCTTCTTGTTGTCTTTGATACGCACGCGGTTGGTCCGGCGCGCGCTCCCTTAATGTCGTTAAGGCGATCCCTTCGGAGTCGCTCTCGCGATCTTGGGACCAGCGCGGGCTTGTCGCGGATCAACTGATGTGATTTGCGGAATCTGCGCAACCGGCTGCCGAGTCCGTCCACAAGCCAGGACTCGTTCGTCCACAGCTCATCTCGGCCACAATTATTAACGAAAAGAACAAACCGGAATCGGACTCCCGGACAGCGTACCGTTAATCCGCCCCCCGAGGGCCAGCCCGCCATGGGCGGCATGGGACCATGCGGTTTTCCCATGCGGAACACGCTTGCTGCGGCGCCGGACCGGCGTCATATTTCCCTCAGGTCGCTCAATCCCGAGCGGCCGATGTTCTCAGGGCGGGGTGAAAGTCCCCACCGGCGGTAAAGGTCGAAAGGCCTAAGCCCGCGAGCGCCTTCCCCAAGGTTTTTGTCCAAAGGGAAGGGTCAGCAGATTCGGTGCAACTCCGAAGCCGACGGTTAAAGTCCGGATGAAAGAGAACGGTCGGTGGCAGACGCATCGCAAGATGCGGCTGTTTGTCGTTCCGTGTGCCCTGATTCTGGTCCTTAACTGAGGAAAGCCATGAATCAGATGTTGCAAGATCCCCAAGCCGAAATCTCCCAGACACAACCGCCGTCGGTTCCACAGGACCCGGTGACCGAGCATCCGCGCTTTGCGAAGCCGCAGCGGGTGGCCTTCGTGCAGGCCTGCTGGCACCGCGACGTGGTCGCGGAGGCCCGCATTGCCTTCATGAAGGAGGCGGAGGCGCGCCACCTCACTCATGTCGACGTGTTCGAGGTGCCGGGCTCGTTCGAGATCCCGCTGCATGCGCAGCTCCTCGCCAAGACCCGGCGTTACACCGCGATCGTCGCGGCCGGGCTTGTCGTTGACGGTGGCATCTATCGCCACGAGTTCGTCGCCGACACCGTGATCAAGGCGCTGATGGACGTGCAGCTCCGCACCGAGGTGCCGGTGTTCTCCGCCGTGCTGACGCCGCAGCAATTCCACGAGACCGAGGTGCATTACGATTTCTTCCGCAGGCACTTTGCGATCAAGGGCGTCGAGGTCGCGGCCGCTTGTGCGGAGACGTTGCACGGCCTGGAGCGCCTGCGCGGCCAGGTCGCGGCGGGGATTGTGTAACTGTCCCTTCACACGCCGCTGATCGTCAATCCCGCCGCCGTTCCATCAGGTCGGTGGCGGGAGGAGGCCGTGTTGAGACGGGGCGGCCGGCAAGATCGGAAGCCGGCTGAAACTCACGGCTCGGTCCGGTCCGGCTTGAGCAGCCGGTAATGCAGCCGGGCATAATTGCCGAGCCACCGGACGGCGGCATTGAGTCCCAGCGCCAGCAACGCAGCGAACCCTGCGCCCGTGGTTACCAGCGCGACGCCTGCGAGCCCGCGCAAGATCAGCTCGACAATCCGCCCGTCGCCGGAATGCTTGTAGACGCTGATGAGCAAACCGATGCCGACGATTCCCAGCACGCACATCACGAAGGCGATCACGAGCAGGATCAGCAGCACAGCGAGCAGCAGCGGCAGCAGCAGGACGATGTCGACCACGGCGAGGCCACTGAGCGCGAACAGCGCGGCCGTGGAGTTGCGGAAGGAGTGATGGTTCTCCCACCGGCGCAATCCCGTCTCGGCGCGCAGCTCGCGTGCCAGCCGTCTGGGGTCGCCAAGCGCGGAGGCGACCTCCTGCTCCGTCCGCCCCGAGGCGCGGGCCTCCTCGAAATGGGCGGCGTAGTCGGCCAGGATGTCGTCGATCTCGGCCGCGGGCAGTCCCGCGAGCCCATCGCCGAGCATCTGAAGGAAGTCGGCGCGGTTCATTTGGCGTCTCCGAGCAACCGGTCCACGGCATCCGAAAAGCTTCGCCATTCGCGCTTCTGCGCGGTGAAGGCGGCGCGGCCGGCGGCCGTCAGCCGGTAATATTTGCGCGGCGGGCCGCTGCTGGATTCCTCGAGGCGGGTGTCGACCAGCCCATCATCCTGCATCCGCCGCATAAGCGGATAGATCGTTCCTTCACCCATGCCGACGCCGGCCGACAGCGTGCTCGCGATCTCATAGGCATAGCTCTCGCCGCGTGCGAGCAGGGCGAGCACGCAGAGCTCCAGCGCACCCTTCTTGAGCTGAACCTGATTCGACGAGTCGGCCATTTCCTCCTTGACTACACCGCTTTCGGGGGAGCTTATATAGCAAGGTACTGTGTATTACAAGGTACCTGTGTATACCCCATTCCGGAGGAATTGATCCATGGCTTATCTCAACCGTCGTCATGTTCTGGCTGGCCTGGGCGCGAGCGTCGTCCTTCCGCGGGCCGTGCCCGCGATTGCTGGATCGTCCGATACCGCGGAGCGCCTCGCCGGGCTTATGCAGACCGGAAAGGTGCCCGGTCTGCATGTGCTCCTGGTCAGCCAGGGCGGCAAGCTTGTGTTCGAGCATTACGGCCGGGGCGCGGACGAGCGCTTGGGCACTCCGCTCGGCGACGTCGTCTTTGGTCCCGACGTGCTGCACGATCTGCGCTCTGTCTCGAAGAGCGTCGTCGGTCTCGCCTATGGCATTGCGCTCGCGGAAGGCAAGGTGCCGCCGCCTGACGCAAAGCTCTACGCGCAGTTTCCGGAATATGCCGATCTCGCCGCGCAGCCCGGCCGCGACAAGATCACGATCCACCATGTGCTCTCGATGACGCTCGGCTTGGAATGGGAGGAGCTTGCGATTGTTTACGGCGATCCACGCAACGCCGAGACGGCGATGGAAGCCGCGCCCGATCGCTACCGCTTCATCCTGGAGCGACCGATCGTCGGCGAACCAGGCGCGAAATGGACTTATTGCGGCGGCGCGACCGCGCTGCTGGGTCGGCTCATTGCCAGGGGTACCGGCGAAGCCCTGCCGGCCTATTGCCGCCGCGTGCTGTTCGATCCGCTCGGCTTTGGTCCGTCCGACTGGAACGTTGGCCGTGACGGCGAACCGCGTGCGGCGTCAGGGGCGCGTCTCCTGCCGCGCGATCTCGTCAAGATTGGTCAGCTCATGCTGGCGGACGGCAGCTGGAATGGAAAGTCCGTCGCTCCGTCCGACTGGGTGAAGCGCGTGACCACACCGGTCGTCCCGACCCGGGTTGGCCGCGATTACGGCTATCACTGGTACATGGGCGATTTCGTCACGGCGCAACCCCTGCATTGGTTCGGCGGTGTCGGCTGGGGTGGCCAATATCTGTTCGTGATGCCGGCGCGCGATCTCGTCGTGGTGATCCACTGCGGAAACTATCAGCGATCCGGCCGGGAGCAGACCGAAGTGATGCTCGCGCTGATGAAGGAGGTGGTGCTGCCGGGCTTTGCGGCGTGAGGCGCCGCCGGCGTCGCAAAAGAAAAAAGGTGGGCACGGCGCGTCGCGCCTTTGCCCACCCCAGGACAGCGTAAAACCAGGTCAGTCGAACAGGCTCGACACCGACTCTTCCGCCGCGGTGCGCGCGATCGCGTCGGAGATCAGGCTCGCGATTGGCAACGTCCGGATGTTCGGGGCCTTGGTCACTGCTTCCGTCGGCAGGATCGAGTCAGTGATGACGAGCTCTTTCAGCTTCGAGCCGGCGATACGGGCCGCCGCGCCGCCGGAGAGCACGCCGTGGGTGATGTAGGCGGAGACGTCCTTCGCGCCTTTGGCGATCAGCGCATCGGCTGCGTTCACCAGCGTGCCACCGGAGTCGACGATGTCGTCGACCAGGATACAGCTGTAGCCGGCGACGTCGCCGATCACGTTCATGACCTCGGACTCGCCCGGACGCTCACGGCGCTTGTCGACGATGGCGAGCGGGGTGTTGATGCGCTTGGCGAGGCCGCGGGCGCGGGCCACGCCGCCGACGTCGGGCGATACCACCATCACCTTGCCGAGATCGAAACGTTCGCGGATGTCGCGCACCATCAGGGGGGCAGCGAACAAATTGTCGGTCGGGATATCGAAGAAGCCCTGGATCTGGCCCGCATGCAGGTCGAGCGTCATGACGCGGTCGACACCGGCATGGGTGATCAGATTGGCGACGAGCTTGGCCGAGATCGGCGTGCGCGAGCCGGAGCGGCGGTCTTGCCTGGCGTAGCCGAAATAGGGGATCACTGCGGTGATGCGGCGCGCCGAGGAGCGGCGCAGCGCGTCGGTGATGATCAGCAACTCCATCAGATTGTCGTTCGCCGGAAACGAGGTCGACTGAATGATGAAGGCATCCGAGCCGCGGATGTTCTCCTGGACCTCGACGAAGATCTCCATGTCGGCGAAGCGCCGGACCACCGCTTTGGTCAGCGCCATGTCGAGGCCCTGCGCGATGGCCTGCGCGAGAGCCGGATTGGAGTTGCCGGCGACGAGCTTGATGGAGCCGTTTTTGGCCGACATGGACGCTTCCTCCCGCGCTTTGCTGGATACGACGTTCAACATCAGAGAATACCCACTGGCAGCACGGTTACGACGGGCGAGGAAATATCAGGCTGAAGCCCGCAATGGCAACCCGGGATGCTACGTTTTCCCTCTGAAAATCCTGAGTCGGGCCAACGGCTTGGCTGGTACTTGGGCCCGTGGTTTAGCGGTGGTTATTGCTGGGCATAGCCGAGCGCCGAGGCCTGCCTCTCCGGCGCCCCAGCATCGGGTGCCACGCCTGCTACGGCGGGTCCGCGCAGGCCCGGAACCGAGCCCGGCGAGTCCGCCGGCGCTCCGTTGATCATATTGGAAAGTCCGCTGAATCCGGCCTGGGCGATCTTCCGCAGCACGAGGTCGTCGGCCGCCTGCCAGGGATCACGCGCCGCGTCCCGGCCGCCCTTGGCCGCAGTCGGTTCCTCGCCGGAGAGGCGCAGCGCCCGCTGCTGGTTGGCGTCATAAACGTCCCAGACCCAGGCGATGACGGTCTTGCCGCGCACCACCTGGGCGGAGAGGTAGCTGCGCACCCGGTAGGCAGCCGTCGCCTCGCGGGAGACCACGGACAGACTGCGAAGCTTGGATTCGCTGTCGAGCACGCCGACCATGCGGTCGAACACCTGCGGCGGCGGCCCGTCGATCGACTCGAAGGCGACCGTCGCCCCGGAGCCGGCGCTCGGCGCCATCGCGTAGGAATCAGCAGCACTGCCACCCCCGGCGCAGCCGCCAAGCGCGCAAGCGATCACGATCGATGCGGCGGCGATCGCGGCGCGCATTATTATCCGGGTTTGGAGCAGGCGGGTTGACGCTTCCCTCATTGCGCCTTGCGATATCGTTAAAATCGCTTAACGTCTAGGGCAGGCAGAACACAGGGTTTAACCGATCAGGCCGATGTGGATGGGGAGCGGTCGATGAGGGGCCCGGCTTTTGGCTTGATCATCGCATGCCTTGCCGCAGGCCCGGCCGCTGCCGCAGAGAGCGCTGCCGAGGTCATTCGGTCCTTCGGTTTGGTTGGGACGTGGTCGGTCGATTGCAAGCGGGATCCAAATCAGGCTTGCACGAGCAACGGCTGCGGCGCGCGGATGACATACATTGTGCCGTCCTCGGGATCGCCGACAATCAGGAACGTGATAGGAACGTTTTCACCCGGGCAGGTGCGGACATTCATCAGCACTATCTATGCGGCGACGCGCATCGCGGACGACAAGATCAAGTTCGTGTCGGTTCAGGATCCTCCGCCGACCGTCGCGGCGGTGTGGTGGCGTCAGCCTGGCGAGCCCTGGGAGATTGTCCTGCTGAAGGTTGGCGAGAAATATCGAACATTTTCCGCGCATCGCGAGGACAGGAAGAAGTTTGACGTCGAAGAGGGCTTTTACGTCCGACCTCCGCCGCCGCCCCCACCTTCCAAGCAGTACGAGGAGTTGCCGACGCAATGGGATCGCACCCAGCAGCAAACACCGCTATTCGAGAAGTGTAACGACTGACACTTACCCCTCCAGCGCGATCGCGTGAATATGACGGCCGTAGTCCGGCTCCTTGCGGTGAACCGAGCGGCGATAGCTGAAGAAGCGCTCGTCGGCGTAGGTGTCGAGACCGAGATCCTCGACCATCAAAATGCCGGCGGCTTCCAGCCGCTTGCGGATGAAGCCGGCGAGGTCGAACATCGCATGGCCCTCGCGCACCGACGGGATGAAGAGCACGGCGTTGTCGGCATCCGCCTCGATGAAGCGTGCGACGAACTCGTTGCCGACCTCGTAGCTGTCCTGCCGGATCAACGGGCCGATGGCGGCGATGATGCCGCTGCGCGTGGCGCCGAGCTTTTCCATCGTGAAGATCGTCGCCTCCAGCACGCCCGTGAGCGCACCTTTCCAGCCGGCATGCGCGCCGCCGATTACCCGCGCATTGGGATCGACGAACAGCACGGGGCCGCAATCGGCGGTGGAGACGCCGAGCGCGATGCCGGGTGTTTTGGTCACCAGTGCATCCCCCTTCGGCCGCGGGCCGCTTGGCCAAGGCGCGTCGGCGACGAGGACGTCGGGCGAATGGATCTGATGCAGGCTGAGGAAGCGCTCCGGCGCAACGCCGACATGCTCGGCCATGCGGCGGCGGTTCTCTGCGACAAGGGCCTGATCGTCGCTGGAGCCGAGCCCGCCGTTCAGCGCGGCATAGATGCCGTTTGAGACGCCGCCTTCACGCGTGAAGAAGGAATGGCGCAGGCCGGGCACCGCCGACAGCAGCGACGAGGTGAGGGTCATCAATGGCCTCCGGCCTGTTCGAGATCGCTGAGACCCGCAAGGCCCGTCAGTCGCGGCTCGGAGATGCCGAGCACCTTGAACATCGCGCCCATGCCGCCACGCCCGGTGTCGGTCAGCCGCTTCAGTGCCACGGAAATGTCGGTCGCCACCTCCGGCGTCGCCTTCTGCATCAGCGCGGCTGCGCGGGTGTCGATGCCGACACGCTTGAGGAAATCCCCTTGCGTCACCGGTCCGTGCACGCGAGCGCCGACGTCCTCGGCCGCGCGCGCGAGCGCCTGGAAGTCGACATGGGCGGTGAGGTCGGCCTGGCCCGGCGCCTTCAGGGGATCAGTGAAGGAGTGACGTGCGATGGCCTGAAAGGTGTCGCCGGCATCGCTGCGCAGATGGCCGTAGTCGATGACCAGCGCCGCGCCATCCTGGTCGCGCACGCGCGTGGCGAGCTTCATGATCTCGGTATCGGGCCGCCATTCGAACACCGCGCCGACCGGCGCCGCGCGCACCAGGGGCGGCAGCAGCACGTCGAAGCGTGGCGTCGACTCGGCGGCCGCGCCGAACTGAAGCTTGCCGTTGGGGTCGATCTCGACCACACGCTCGTGCCAGCCATTCTCGCGCTTCACCATCTGGTGGATCGGCAGCACGTCGAAATATTCGTTGGCGAGGATGATGCTCGGTCCCTCAGGCACGTCATCGATGCTGTCGTGCCAGGCGATATTGTTGCGCACGCCCGATAATGTCGCACTCTGCCGCTCGCGCAGAACCGGATTGACCTCGACCAGATGAATGCTCAGCCCTTGATAGAGCGGCGGCAGCACGCGCAGTGCGCGCAGCGCGTCCGCCATCATGGTGCCGCGGCCGGGGCCGATCTCGATCAGCCGCAGGAGTTGCGGCGAGCCCATCTGCTTCCAGGCCGAGGCGGTCCACAATCCCAGCAATTCGCCGAACATCTGGCTGACTTCGGGCGCGGTGGTGAAGTCGCCCTCTCGTCCCAATGGATCGCGCGAGACATAATATCCGTGGCGCGGATGCATCAGGCACGTTTCCATGTATCGCCAGACCGGCATGGGGCCCGAGGATTTGATCAGCGCCTTGATCTCGTTGAGCAATGGCTGTTCGGTCACGATCTGTCTTCTCGAAATGAATTAACGAATGGGATCGAGCGCCTTCGGCGCACCGCGCCTGACAGCCCATACAATAAGTATACCTCCGACGATAAGCATCGGGATCGACAGCAGCATACCCATGGTTAACCCGCCCCAGAGGAAGCCGAGCTGCTCGTCCGGTTCGCGAAAATGCTCGCCGGCGATCCGCGTCAGCCCATAGATTAGGATGAAGCTGCCGAGGATCATACCCGGCCGTTTCAGCGCGCCGAAGCGGATCATGATCGCGAGCACCGTGAACAGTAGGATGCCCTCCATGCCGGCTTCATAGAGCTGGCTCGGATGGCGGGGCAGGTGGGTCGGATCGTGGGGAAAAATCATCGCCCAGGGCAGGCTCGCATCGGTGGCGCGGCCCCATAATTCGCCGTTGATGAAATTGGCGATGCGCCCGAGCAGCAGCCCTACGGGAGCGACCGCGGTGGTGATGTCGCCGAGCGACAGGATCGAGATGCCGTTGCGATAGGCAAACCACATCACCGCGACGACGCAGCCAAGGAAGCCGCCATGGAAGGACATGCCGCCCTCCCACAATTTGAAGATCGCGGCGGGGTTATTGATGAAGAAGGGCAGATTGTAGAACAGCACGTAGCCGGTGCGGCCGCCCAGGATGATGCCGAGCGTGACCCAGAGAATGAAGTCGTCGATCTGCACCAGCGACATCGGCGCGGGGCCGTCCCACAGCCGCTCGTTCTTCAACAGCGAGCGCGCATAGAGCCAGCCGATGACGATGCCGCCGATATAGGCCAGCGCGTACCAGCGGATCGCGAACGGCCCGATCGCGACCGCGATCGGGTTGAAGGACGGAAAGTCGATGAGCAGAAAGGGCATCGTGCCTTCTATGACTGGACGAGATTGCGGCGATAGAGCGCCAGCAGGCGCTCCCAATGCCGCTCGGCGGCGTCGCGGTCATAGACCGGGCGCTTGGGAAAGGCGAAGCCGTGATGGGTGCCGGGATAGATCTCGACCTCGGCTTTCGCGCCGCTCATGCCCTGCTTGACCCTCTCGATGATCTCGGTCGGCGCGTAGATGTCGGTCTCGGCGCAGGCGAAATAGAGCTCGGCCTTGGTCTTGCTCGCGGCGAGATGCGGGCTGTCGTCCTGATCGGTCGCGAGCTGCGTGCCGTAGACCGAGGCGGCCGCCTTGACGCGATCGGGGAAATGCGTGGCGGCGTTGACGGCGTAACGGCCGCTCATGCAGTAGCCGACGGTGCCGATGATCTCAGTGTTCGCGGCCGTCTGACCCTCGGCATAGGTGAGCAGCGCACGCGTGTCGTCCATGATCATGGGAATCGTGAGCGAGCCCATCAGCGCGAACATGCGCTTGCGCTCCGGTGCGTTCGGATCGGCCGGCAGCGCGCCGAGCTCCATCACGCCGGAGCGGTAATAGAGGTTCGGCAGCATCACGTAATAGCCCGATGTCGCGAGCCGGCGCGCCATGTCGCGCAGCTCTTCGCGGATCGCCGGCGCGTCCATGTAGAACAGGATGACAGGGAACGGTCCGGCGCGCTCGGGATGAACGATGAAGGTCGCGGTGTGGCCGTCCCTGGTGGGAATTGCGATCTGCTGCTCGATCATGTCTTGCGTTCCGCTTTGTGATTCTTGTTATGCAGGGACGTTGAATACGATTGCAAGGAAACCGGGGCATGACAAGGATACCGCCGCGTGGGCCTTGAACCGGCCTCCGCGGATTGCCATTGTCTTATCCGCCGTTCGCGCAAAGTTTATCGCAGGCCGCCAAGAGACCGATCAGGAGACCGACATGACCCAGACCACCAACCGGTTTTTCGACGAGATCGGCCGCTTGATGAACGACGCCGCCGGAGCTGCTCAGGGCGCCAAGCGGGAGTTCGATACGGTGCTGCGCAATCAGGCCGAAAAATTCCTGCGCGACATGGATCTGGTCAAGCGCGAGGAGTTCGAGGCGGTCAAGGACATGGCCCGCCTCGCTCGTGAGGAGAACGAGGCCCTGAAGGCGCGTATCGCGGCGCTGGAGGCCAAGCTCGGCGGGTGAGGTCGCTTACCGTCCCCTGGAGGGTTGGAACCCGGGCGGGCAGCCCATTCTCCTTGTCATTTCTGCATCTTCCGGCTAAAAGCCCGGCAGTTCGTGGCCCCCGCACCCCTGGAGGCTTGCTGCGAACGATGCCATGGGCCGCGCTGCGGCCCATTAACTTTTGCAAAAACAAGGACTTAGACTATGGCGACGACCGTCAAGGAATTGAAGGCGACCGCACGTCCGAAGAGCGGCAAGGGGGCCGCCCGGGCTGAGCGTCGCGCCGGGAAAGTGCCCGGAGTGATCTATGGCAACAAGCAGCCCCCGCTGCCGATCTCGGTTGATGATCGCGAACTGCGTCAGCGCATCCTCGCCGGCCGGTTCCTGACCACGCTGGTCGATATCGACCTCGAAGGCCAGAAGCACCGCGTGATTCCGCGCGATTATCACCTCGATCCGGTCAAGGACTTCCCGATCCATGTCGACTTCATGCGGCTCGGCGAAGGCGCCACCATCCGCATCAGCGTGCCTCTGCACGTGGTGAAGGCGGAAGGCTCGCCCGGCGTGAAGCGCGGCGGCGCCGTCAACATCGTCGCCCATGCGATCGAACTCGAATGCGGCGTCGAGAGCATCCCGCAATACATCGAGGCCGATGTCGGCTCGCTCGAAATCGGTCACTCGCTGCATCTGGCCGATATCAAGCTGCCGGCCGGCGTCAAGGCGCTGGCCCGCGAGGACGCGACCCTCGTCACCATCGTGCCGCCGTCCGGCTACGCCGAAGAGCAGAAGGCCGCGGCTGCGGCTGCTGCTGGTGGCGCGGCTCCGGCGGCTGGTGCAGCTGCTCCGGCGGCAGGTGCTGCTCCGGCTGCGGGTGCTGCTGCTCCGGCGGCGGCTGCCAAGGCTCCCGCCGGCGGCGACAAGAAGAAGTAATCTCTCATAGCTGGCGCGCGGTCTCTGATCGCGCGCCGAGCGAGGGGCGCGCCGCGTCATGCGACTCTTTGTTGGGCTCGGCAATCCCGGCGCGAAATACGCACGTAACCGGCACAATATCGGCTTCATGGCCGTCGACGAGATTGCGCGGCGTCATGGTTTCGCACCATGGCGCCGTCGTTTTCAGGGTGAGACCTCGGAAGGCACGCTCGGCACTGAGCGCGTGATCCTGCTCAAGCCGATGACCTATATGAACGACTCCGGCCGCAGCGTTCAGGAGGCGGCGAGCTTCTTCAAGATCGCGACCGGTGACGTCACGGTGTTTCACGACGAGCTCGAACTGGCGCCGGGCAAGGTTCGGGTGAAGATCGGCGGCGGCATTGCCGGACATAACGGCCTGCGCTCGATCTCCGCCCATATCGGCAACGAGTATCGCCGTGTCAGGCTCGGCATCGGTCATCCCGGTGTCAAGGAGATGGTGCACGGCCATGTGCTGTCGGACTTCGCCAAAGCCGACAACGACTGGGTGATGACGCTCTGCGACGCGGTGGCCGAGCATGCCGCACTGATCGTCAAGGGCACGGACGCGACCTTCGCCAACAGGGTGCATCTTGCGATGCAGGCGAAGGGATTTTTGACCAAGGACGAGAACGGCAAGGAATAACGCTCGTGGGATTCAAATGCGGAATCGTCGGATTGCCCAATGTCGGCAAGTCGACCCTGTTCAACGCGCTGACCGAGACGGCCGCGGCGCAGGCCGCGAACTATCCGTTCTGCACCATCGAGCCGAACGTCGGCGAGGTCGCGGTGCCGGATCCGCGGCTCGACAAGCTGGCGGCGATCGCCAAATCGGGACAGATCATTCCGACCCGGCTGACCTTCGTCGACATCGCCGGCCTGGTGCGCGGCGCCTCCAAGGGCGAAGGCCTCGGCAACCAGTTCCTGGCCAACATCCGCGAGGTCGACGCCATCGCGCATGTCGTGCGCTGCTTTGAAGATTCCGATATCACCCATGTCGAGGGCAAGATCGCCCCGGTCGCCGACATCGAGACGATCGAGACCGAACTGATGCTCGCCGATCTCGACAGCCTCGAGAAGCGCGTCGACAACCTCAGCAAGAAGGCCAAGGGCAGCGACAAGGACGCCAAGGAGCAGCTCGACCTCGTCAACCGCACGCTGGTGCTGCTGCGCGAAGGCAAGCCCGCGCGCCTCGTCGAGCGCAAGGCGGAGGAGGAGCGCGCCTTCGGGATGCTCGGCCTGCTGTCGTCAAAGCCGGTCCTCTACGTCTGCAACGTCGAGGAAGGCTCTGCCGCGACAGGCAACGCCTTCTCCAAGGCGGTCGAAGAGCAGGCGGCGAAAGAGGGCGCGGTCGCCGTCGTCATCTCTGCCAAGATCGAATCCGAGATCGCCACGATCTCGCGTGACGAACGCGCCGACTTCCTGGAGACGCTGGGTCTCGAAGAGGCCGGGCTCGATCGCCTGATCCGCGCCGGCTACACGTTGCTCGACCTCATCACCTATTTCACGGTGGGCCCGAAGGAAGCGCGCGCCTGGACCATCTATCGCGGCACCAAGGCGCCGGGCGCCGCCGGTGTGATCCACACCGATTTCGAGAAGGGCTTCATCCGCGCCGAGACGATTGCGTATGAGGATTACGTCGCGCTGAACGGTGAAGCCGGCGCTCGCGATGCCGGCAAGCTGCGGCTCGAAGGCAAGGAATACGTCGTCGCCGACGGCGACGTGATGCATTTCCGGTTTAATACTTAGCGCGGGTTTCGTCCCCCGGACGCTGCGCGGCGCTCTTGCGGTGCGCTGCAGAGCCGGGGCCCAGGAATCTTGTTTGCGGATGCATGGGTCCCGGCACTGCGTCGCGTCATTTCATGCCGCGCCGCGTCCGGGACACGAGAGCCTCACCGCACCCCGCCGCCCTGGTCCCGGATCGCGCCGAGATGCTCGTTGATGCGGAACACGATCAGGATCAGTTCCGCGGCGATGCGCGAGAACACGATTCCGACGACGACGCCCGCGATCGACTCCAGCACGACCAGGAAGCCGGCGAACGGGCTGATCGCCATCGCGGTGAGACCGGCAAAAATTCCGGAGAGTCCGAACAGGCAGATCACGCCGATCACCAGCCAGTAGAAGGTCTTGATGATCGTCGGCGTGATGAAGCGGTCCCATTGAAACAGGTCGCTGAATGAAAACATCTCTCTCCCCCGGGCAAATGGCGCCCCCGACTGCGTCAATCCGACAATGAGGCAGGTCCGGCCCGACTCGCCGAATGTAGCACGAGCCATGCGGGCCGGCGGGTTGAGATTGCCGCAAAGTGCGGCCACAATCTGTCATTCCCGCAAAGCTTTCCCAAGATGACCCTGACCTTCGAAGATTTCCCGACCGGCCGGTATGGAACGTTCGGCCCGCGCCATGTCACCCGCGACGAGATCCTGGCTTTCGCCGCCGAGTTCGATCCGCAACCGATGCATCTAGACGAAGAGGCCGCCAGCAAAAGCATGCTGCGCGGCCTGTCCGGCTCGGGCTGGCACCTCTGCTCGCTGATGATGCGGATGATGGCCGACGGTTTCATCACCCGCGCCGCCTCGCTCGGATCGCCCGGCGTCGACGAGGTGCGCTGGCTGTCTCCTTTGAGGCCCGGCGACGACCTCATGCTCGATGTCGACGTCGTGGAAGCCCGGACCTCGAAGAGCAGGCCGAATCTCGGCATCGTCAAGTTCAAATGCACGATGCGCAACGGCAGGGGCGAAGCGCTGTGCGAGATGACCTCGCCGATCCTGATCGAGCGGCGCGCGGGAGCGGTCTGATGCCATTCTTCGAGGAGATCGAGATCGGCCATCGCCGCGACATCGGCGCCTACACTTTCACGGCGGAGTCGATCAAGACGTTCGCGGCGAATTTCGATCCGCAGCGTTTCCACCTTGATGAGGAGGAGGGCAAGAACTCGCTGTTCGGCGGGCTTGCGGCGTCGGGCTGGCATGTCGGCTCGGCCTGCATGAGCCTGCTTGTCGCCGACGGCCAGCGTCTGGCGCGTGAAGCCGCAGCGCGTGGCGAGGAGGTCGCGGTGTGGGGGCCGTCACCAGGCTTTCGCGACCTGCGCTGGATCAAGCCGGTGCTGGCCGGCGACACCATCAGCTATTGCAACGTCGTCATCGACAAGCGCACCTCCGCCTCGCGCCCGGGCTGGGGCATCCTGACCGCCCGCACCGCCGGCACCAACCAGCGTGGCGAAGAGGTCTATTCCATCACCGCCAGCGCCTTCGTGCCGATGCGGCAGGGCGGTTAGACCAGTTCCAGGATGAACGGCCGAAATCGGCTCGCGAGTGTTGCCCGCGCGCTATGGACGCGATTCTGGGCTGCTGCCATAAGCCTCGGCGTGATGGCCGGTCCTTGCGAAGCAGTTACCGGAACCATCGAGTTGCTAACCAATTATGAACCTGTCGCTGTCTATTTGAACGAACTGGGCGGAGTACAGGGGACGAGCACGATGGCAGACCGCGGCGCACTCAAGCTGGTTGGATTTATCTTCGCGACCGCGACGCTGGCCGTGATGCTGGTTGCCGGCATGGTGGTGAAGGGCTATGCCGACGGCGCCTACACCCTGGAAGCCTCGAGCATCGACGCGAGCCGTTAAGAGCTGGTTAACTTTCGCGGTGCCGCGACACGGCCTCCGCCCTCAGCGGCTATAGACGAACGCCAATATCGCGATCGCAACGGCCAGCAATCCGACAAAGCGCAGCATGATGGTCCCGAACTGGTTCGGCGCGGGCCGCAGCGGTATCGGGTCCGTGTTTTCGGGCCGAATGCTTTCCATCTGAAAATATCCCCGGGCCCGGCCGCAAAGGCTGCGGGCGCTTGGCATTGGTCGGTGCGAGGGCGGGGAGGGTTCAATAGCGCACTCTCGTGTCCCGGACGCGCTGCAGCGCCTTAGCGCTGCTGCGCAGAGCCGGGACCCATCGTAACGCGCGTTCCGTATTAACGTGGGCCCCGGCTCTGCGACGCGTCACTGCGTGCCGCATCGCGTCCGGGGCACGAGAGCGGCACCCCTGAATCAAAACCGCCGCGTCCCGTCCGGAACGCGGCGGCTGTGATGACTGGTGCTGCGATCAGCTGTTGCGCAGGCCGTCGGCGGCGCGTTTCCACTGGGAGACGTTGTCGGCGATCATGCGGGTCGACTTCATCGCGGCCTGGCTGAGCTGGGCGTAGCCCGAGATCTCGCGCTGGACGCGCTGGCCTTCGGCATGCAGCAGGTCGCGCAGGCTCTCGAGCTCGGAGATCAGGTTCTCGATCTCGGCGAGCGAGGTGCCGGCGACGCGCTGGATCAGCGAGTTGACGTTGGTGACGGTGGCTTCCGCGCTCGGATCGAGCGGCGGCGCGTCGGTGGTTGTCGCGGCCGGCCGGCGCAGATAGGCGATGTCGTTGCGGACGAAATCGCGGATGCCGGCTTCGACTTCCGTCACGGCGGCGAGGTTGGTGTCGACCGTCTCGGTCTCGGTGGTCTCGGTCTTTTCCGGACGCATGGCGTTCATCGTTATTCCCCTGTTCGCGTTGAGCGCAGCGCGAGTGTCCCCCGCACGACGATGGGTGTCAGGCCGGTGCATGAGGGCGTCCGATTTTGACCGCAACGGGGCCGAGATGCGGCAAGGGCGGACCATTCGGGGGTTTTGCCGTGGCGTATGGTTACGGGATTCTAAAGATGGCTCACCAGCTCTTCTTGAAGCCCGCGGTCAGGCTCTTGTTGATCGCGCCTTGCGAGGTCTCGCCGACCGAGCCGGAGACGGTGACGTTGTCGAACAGCTTCTGCTCGGCGCCGAACTTGCGCAGCCATTTGTCGTCGGTGGTTGACATGGTCTGGCCGGCGGTGATGCTGGTACCGGTGTCGACGATCGTGACCTTGGCGGACTGGTCAGTCTCGTAATTGCGGGTGACGTGGCCGCCGACGCCGGGCAGCGCCGTGGTGCCTTGCTGGTTGACGCTGTAGCCGTTCTGGAGCGTCAGCGAATAATCGCTCGACAGCGGCACCGATTTGGTCAGCAACGCGCCAAGCTTGCTCTGCTCGGCGCCGGGATCGACGCGGGCTTCGACCGCGGTCTTGTCCCAGACGGGGCCTGCGCCCGGCGCGGTCGCGGTGGCCCAGGCACTGCCGGAAGATTGCGGCAGGTTGCCGCCATTCGCGGCCTTCTGCGCCATCAGCTCCGACATCGTGGTCGGCTCTTTCGCCACCGTCATGTCGGCGCCGATCCGGGTGTCCCAGAACGAGGACACCGACTGCTTCACGGTCACGGCCGAGGAGCCGTTCGCGTTGGCATTGGTCGACCAGTTGATGCCGTTGTTGGCGGCGGCCTGCGCGCGCTTCTTGGCGGCGATGAGGTCGTTAAGCGTGCCAGCGTCGATGGCGAGCTGACTCCAGTCGAGCTTGTCGACGTCGATGCCTTTGAGCACGTCGGGGTCGTTGACATCGGCGGTCTCGGCGGCGTCGGCCTCCTCGTCTGGCGCGGTCGCAGCGGGGGCAGGGGAGAAGGGCGGGATGATCTGTGCCGGGGCTGTCAGAACCGAGCCGACAATGAACGCGGCCGCCAGCGGCAGCCGGATCCAGCCAAAACCTGTCGAGAATTCCATGACCTTGCCCGCGAGCCCAGTTCGCGCACAGGATGCGGCGCTATCGTCGCAAAATTGTGGCGCCAAGAATTGTGGCACAGAGAATTGTGGCGCAGAGAATTGTGGCGCCAAGAATGCCGAACCAACGGGCCGCGCACAAGACGCGCGCGCCCGATGACGAGCATCTCCACGAGGGCGTCCGGCGGGGCTGGAGGCCGGAACGCGTCGCGGGAGCATCAATCGATCGGTCCCGCATTGCGGAGCCCGTTGGTGTCCCCCTCAGCCGACGCCGGTCATCTTCGGCAGATGAATGGCGCGGCCGAGTGCCTGCTCGACCAGGTCAAAAGTGTCGACCAGCACGCGCATGCTGATGAGCCGGTCCGCCCTGAACTGGGCGAACTGCGCGACGCGCAAGCTGATCGGCTTGTCGGAGTCCAGCGCGGTGAGCGAATAGCGCAGCATCGAGGAGGCGGAATCGACGCCCAGCATGATGCTCTCGCGGTCGAAGCGGCGGACGCGGAAATTGTCGGCGAGCTGGCGGATGACCTGGAGCACGGCCGCCTTGCCCTGGCGCGCGCCGAGGAACGGAAACATGTCGATCGGGCCATAGATCGCCCACTCGACGTCCTCGTCGATCAGGGCCTTGATGTCCTCGAAATGCCGGTCGTTGATCGCGCGGTGCAACGCACGCGAGAAACGCCAGAGGCTGTGCTCTGTCATTTTGGGGCGTCCTGAAACTGGCTTGCAGAAAAACGGAAAACAACCCCATGCACAGTAAGGTGCGAGGCGGCTGCTCAATTCATTCGTGTACGAACAAAATAGGCTTGATCTGCGAAAATGCAAATCACGATTTTGCAATGCACAATTGAGCGCAGATTGTGAGATTTACAATAGAACCCCGTAATTTTACCGGAATCGGGTCAGCCCTCGCGTCGGGAACCCGGACCCGCCACGTCAGTTGAGACGGCGACACCGCATCCGGAGACATCGATCATGAAATCGCCGCCGCTCATTGCCATCACTGCCGCGCTTCTCGTGCTCGGCGCAACCTCCGGCGCCAACGCCAAGGGCTGCATTAAGGGCGCCGTCGTCGGCGGCGTCGCCGGCCATTATGCCGGCCACCACGGCGTCCTCGGCGCCGCAGCCGGCTGCCTCTACGGCCGCCACCGCGCCAACGAGCAGGGGAAGCAGCAGCAACAGCAGAGCCAGGCAAACGGGCAGGGCAAGCTGTAGGCACCACTCCATCTGCGCCGGCGGTACGCTCCCTCCACCGCGAGAAAGTCCCGTCTGCACAACGCGCTCGAAGGCCGACGAGCGCGGAAGATATTCCGTCGCCTACCTCTTCTTCCACCCACCCCTGTGTCCCGGCATCCCACCCGTCGACTTCGGCGCCGGGCCGAACTCCGGCCCCGACTGGCGCGAATCCGTCGGCTGGATGATCCGGCTCTCGCCGCCGAACGGCTTTGACGGCAGCGCGCGGTCCGCGCGGTAGGGCAGCGACTCCGGGCCGTGCATCTCGTCGAGATGCGGCTTGTGGACTCTCGAGCCACCACTGCCACCACCCGTGGACTGCCCCTCACCCCGACCCTCTCCCCGTGAAGAACGGGGAGAGGGGGAGGAGGCACCGCTGCTGGCCTTGAGTGCAGCGGAAACAGTTTTTTTCTTCATCGCGCTGACCGGCAGATTGGCGGCGTCGCCGTATTTCTTCGCTCCGGCATAGGCGCCCGCCTTGCCGGCGACGGTGCGCTGCTTGACGGTGGGGTCGTCGACGACCGCGAGCTCGGTGGCGCGCAGGCGCTTGACTTCGTCGCGCAGGCGCGCGGCCTCCTCGAAGTTCAGATCGGCGGCGGCCTCGCGCATGCGGGTTTCCAGATCGGCGAGCACGGCTTCGAAATTGTGGCCGATCGAGATGACATCGTCGGTCATGTCGTGGCCGCCGATCTCGACCAGCACATGATCGCGCTCGTAGACGCTGTTCATGATGTCGCCGATCGATTTCTTGATGCTCTCCGGCGTGATGCCATGCGCCGTGTTGTACTCGACCTGCTTCTCGCGGCGGCGGTCGGTTTCGGCGATGGCGCGCTCCATCGAGCCCGTCATCTGGTCGGCGTAGAGGATCACCTTGCCGTCGACGTTGCGCGCGGCGCGGCCGATGGTCTGAATCAAGGATGTTTCGCTGCGCAAAAAACCTTCCTTGTCGGCGTCCAGGATCGCGACCAGCGCGCATTCGGGAATGTCGAGGCCTTCGCGCAAGAGGTTGATGCCGACCAGCGCGTCGAACGCGCCGAGCCGCAAATCGCGGATGATCTCGATGCGCTCGATGGTATCGATATCGCTGTGCATGTAGCGCACGCGAATGCCCTGCTCATGCAGATATTCGGTGAGGTCCTCCGCCATGCGCTTGGTCAACACCGTGATCAGCGAGCGGTAGCCGGCCTGCGCCGTGGCGCGGACCTCGCCGACGAGATCGTCGACCTGGGTACGGGCCGGACGAATATTAACGGGAGGATCAATCAGCCCGGTCGGGCGGATCACCTGCTCGACGAACACGCCGCCGCTCTCGTTGATCTCCCAGGCGCTGGGCGTGGCCGACACCGCGACCGTCTGCGGCCGCATCATGTCCCATTCCTCGAAACGCAGCGGGCGGTTGTCCATGCAGGAGGGCAGGCGGAAGCCGTATTCGGCCAGCGTCGCCTTGCGGCGGAAGTCGCCGCGGAACATGCCGCCGATCTGCGGCACCGTGACGTGGCTTTCGTCGGCGAACACCAGCGCATTGTCGGGGACGTATTCGAACAGCGTCGGCGGCGGCTCGCCGGGCAGGCGGCCGGTGAGATAGCGCGAATAGTTCTCGATGCCGGCGCAGCTTCCCGTCGCCTCCATCATCTCGAGGTCGAAGGTGGTGCGCTGCTCCAGCCGCTGCGCCTCCAGCAGGCGGCCCTGGTCGTGCAGCTGGTCGAGCCGCTGCTTCAGCTCGGACTTGATCGACTTAATCGCCTGCACCAGCGTCGGACGCGGCGTCACATAGTGCGAATTGGCGTACATCTTGATGAATTCGAGCTCGTCCTGCTTGTGGCCGGTGAGCGGATCGAATTCTTCGATGTTCTCGATTGTGTCGCCGAACAGGTTGACGCGCCAGGCTCGGTCCTCATAGTGCGCCGGGAAGATGTCGATGACGTCGCCGCGCACACGAAACGTGCCGCGGGTGAAATCGGCTTGCGTCCGCTTGTACTGGAGCGCGACGAGATCGGCGATGAGCTGGCGCTGGTCGATGCGCTCGCCCTTCTTCAGCGCAAAGGTCATCGCGGTGTAGGTCTCGACCGAGCCGATACCGTAGATGCAGGACACCGAGGCGACGATGATGACGTCGTCGCGTTCGAGCAGCGCGCGCGTCGCCGAGTGGCGCATGCGGTCGATCTGCTCGTTGATCGAAGAATCTTTTTCTATGTAGGTGTCGGTGCGGGGGACATAGGCTTCCGGCTGGTAGTAGTCGTAATACGAGACGAAATACTCGACCGCGTTGTCGGGGAAGAAGCTCTTGAACTCGCCATAGAGCTGGGCGGCGAGCGTCTTGTTCGGCGCCAGGATGATGGCGGGCCGCTGCGTCGCCTCGATCACCTTGGCCATGGTGTAGGTCTTGCCCGAGCCGGTGACGCCGAGCAGCACCTGCGAACGGTCGTTGCGCTGGATGCCTTCGACGAGCTCCGCGATCGCGGTCGGCTGGTCGCCGCGCGGCTCGTATTCCGACTTGATCTCGAAGCGCACGCCGCCTTCGGACTTTTCCGGCCGCGGCGGCCGGTGCGGGGTCCACACTTTGGTGGAGCCGTCATCCCTGCGGAACTCCGGCCGGCCCTCGCGGATCAGCGATTCCAGCGCTTCGGCGGTCGCCTTGACGCCGAGCGCCTCCATCTTGTTGCGCGGCGGGCGCGCCATCGCCTCGGCGTCATCCTCCTCGGTGGGAAGGCCGAGCTGGCGGGCCAGTTCCGGATCGAGCGTCGGGATCGTGGCCGCGGTTCCGTAATTGGCCTGCGGCGCCTCTTCAAACGCACCGGTCTCTCCGCTCGCTCCCCCCTTGGTCGGGGAGGGGGGTAAGCCACGAGTCGCGCTGCCCGACGCGATGTCCTGCGGAAACTGCTTTTGAAGGTCTTTGGGCGTCGAGGCGCGAGCCCGATGCGCGGCGGCCTCGCCTCCGGCGCGGCGGTCGCGCGAATTGTCCGGCGGCGGCTGCAGGCCGGTGCCGGATCCAAGCCCGGCATCGCCGCGATTGATCGCGGGATTGAGCAATTCGGCCAGGGCCGGCCCGATCGGCTGCACGTCGGGCCGATGAGCCTTCGAGTTAGGAGCCTTGGATTTAGGAGATTTTGGGGGAGCAGGTTTCTTCGCCATGAGGCGAATATGGGACGAGTCCGCCCCTCAGAAAAGAGCGAATGCCCGTCCGTGCGTAGGCTGCTGACAGCAGGTTGGCAGCAGGGCCATCGTTCAGCGGTTTCGCCTCACGCCGCCGGCAGCGGTCCTTCGCCGTCCACGACCGGAAGGCGTGGCTCGAGGATGTCGAGATGGATCCCACCGCAATCGGTGCAGCGCATGGTCCAGTACTCGCACCCGGCGCGACCGCCGATCACACGGAGCACCGTGAGATCGCCGTCACATTCCGGGCATATCGCCAGTACCTTGCGCGAATAAATTCGCGACCGCGGCGCGCCTTCGAAGTCGATGACTGACATGAACCGGTGTCCCCCCTGTTACGCCACGCTGTCGCTCAGCCCTGTTGCCGTCTCGCTGGGTCTATTCGTCGTCGCCCTCGTCGGCACGCCGGCGGAAGCGGTCGATGTGATGCTTGGCATCGGCGATCGCGGCGTCGGGATCGGGCCAGGCGAAGCCGACTTCCATGGCCGGAAACAGCACACCGTCGATGGCAACCGGGCTGAAATCGGCGCGCCGGATCCGGGCGTGCCACAGTCCCTTGCCAGCTTCGAAGGATTCGATGTCAAAGCCGTCGTAAAGGGTCGTCATTGGTAGTCCCCAAATGCTCTCTTGTCGGAGGGTTAGACGACCACGTTTGCGGATTTTGAGATGTGAAGCCGTTCACAAGCGGCCGGCTTTTTCATCCGAAAGGGTGATGGGCCAGAGCGTTTTCGAGCGAAGTGGATACCGGTTCGCGTAAAGAAAACGCGTCAAAACAAGAATCTAGCCCCGTCCGGCGGCGCGCCCGGCCCGCCGCGGCCGGGCAGCGGGTTCCGCCGCCGCCCGCATGATCCAGCGGCGGAACGCGGCAAAGTCGCGCTGCTCGGTCTGAAAGCTGCGGTAGAGCAGATACCAGCGCATGCCCTTGGGCACCGAGAGGTCGAATGGCGCGATCAGGCGTCCGGCGGCGAGGTCGTCGTCGATATAGGGCCGGATGCCCATGGCGATGCCAAGCCCGTCAACGGCGGCCTGGAGCGCCTGGCCGTAAAACTGGAACTCCGGCCCGCGCGCGTTGATGCGGGGGAGGGCGGCGGCCTTGAGCCAGAGCGGCCAGTCCTCCGGCGAATGCGTGACGCGGATCAGGCTCGGGCCCTTGAGATCGGCGGGGCGCTTCAGGCTGGCGGCGAGGCGAGGCACGCAGACCGGCGTGAGGTCGCCGGCGAACAGCGGCTCGGCGACCAGCCCCGGCCAGTCGCCGGTGCCGAGCTTGATGCCGCAGCTCCAGTCCTCGCCGAATGCGACCTCGGCGCCGCCGGTGGTGAAGCGCACCTCGATGTCGGGCTCCTCGCTGCGAAACTCCGACAGCCGCGGGATCAGCCAGCGCATCGCAAAGGTGTGGCCGACGCCGATCGTGAGCACGCGGACGCCGGAGGGCGCCGTGACCTGCGCGGTGAGGCTCGCGAGCGCATCGAAGATCGGCGTCAGCCCGCTCTGATAGGCGCGGCCTGCCTGCGTCAGCACGAGCTTGTTGGCCTTGCGCTCGAACAGCGCGACGCCGAGCCGCTCTTCCAGCAGATGCACCATGCGGCTGACGGCGGCCGCCGACACGCTCAGCTCGACGCCGGCCGCAGCAAAGCTGCCGGTCCGCGCCGCCGCCTCGAACGCCTTGATGCCGTTGAGAAAGAGCAGCCGCCGCAAATGCAAACACCCTCAGGAAAGCTGATGCCAGGCCAAGATAACTCAGTTTGCGAACAAGGGGCAAGCAAGGCAGAAATATCAGCGTAATTCATGCTGATTTGCCGACGCGAGCGCGGTCTTCTTCGCCTCTCCCCGCGTGCGGGGAGAGGCCGGAATTTGCGCAGGCAAATTCCGGGTGAGGGGGACTCTCCGCGAGTCTAACTGCCACCGTCCCCGCGGAGACTCCCCCTCACCCCACCCTCTCCCCGCAGGCGGGGCGAGGGAGATCCGAGCAGTCTGCGTCCCTTACTTTCGCTGAGTCCCACAGGAGAACCCCTTCGTGACGCCGATCATGATCGCTGCCCTTGGATTGCTGATGGTCGCCACCGCGTTCCTGTCGGGGCTGTTCGGCATGGCGGGCGGGCTGATCCTGATCGGCGTGCTGCTGGCGTTGATGCCGCTGCCGACCGCGATGGTGCTGCATGCGATCACGCAGATGGCCTCGAACGGCTGGCGCGCGCTGCTGTGGCGCGCGCATATCCGCTGGCGGCCGGTCGCGAACTACATGGTCGGCGCCGCCATCGCGCTGGCGGCGTGGTCGCTCACCCGCTACGTGCCGGACAAGCCGATGGCGCTGCTGATGCTCGGCGCCACGCCGTTCATGGCACGGTTGCTGCCGACCAATATCAAGCCCGATCCGGATCGCCTCTGGCAGGGTAGCGTTTACGGCACGATCTGCATGGGCCTGATGCTGATGACCGGCGTCTCCGGTCCGCTGCTCGACACTTTCTTCCTCGGCGGCGATTTCGGCCGGCGCGAGAAGGTCGCGACCAAGGCGATGTGCCAGCTCGTCAGTCACTTCACCAAGCTGATCTATTTCGGCGGCGTCATCGATCAGGCCGCCACGCTCGATCCCGTGCTCGCGGGCGTCGCGATCGCAGCCTCGATGCTCGGCACCACGCTGGCGCGGCGCATTCTCGAAGCCATGACCGACCAGCAGTTCGTGGCCTGGTCGAACAAGCTGATCTCCACCATCGCCTGCTACTACATCGCCTATGGCGGCTGGCTGCTGGTTCGCACGCCGGTGCTGGCGGCCTTCGACAAGGGAGGTTTGCAATGAGCGAAACCGCCGATCCGCTGGTGCTGGACTTCGTCGAATGGATCGCGCGCGAGCCGCGCGCCTATGCCGAGGTGATCGCGACCTGGAAGACCTCGTGCCCGCGGCTCACGATCTGGGAGGACGCCGCCGACCGCGGTTTCGTCGCGCGCGAGACGCTGCCCGGCATCGGCCTGATCATCGCGGTGACGGAAGACGGCGAAAGGCTGCTGCGAACCAACGGGCGGTGACGCCACAACGTCATTGCGAGCGCGAGCGAAGCAATCCAGAATGTCTCCGCAGCGGCAGACTGGATTGCGTCGCTGCGCTCGCAATGACGGAACTCCAATATGTCGCTCAAACTCTACGAACTCGTTGGCACCGACGCCTCGCGCCCCTTCAGCCCTTACTGCTGGCGCACGCGGATGGCGCTGGCGCACAAGGGGCTGACGGCGGAATCGCTGCCCTGGCGCTTCACCGAGAAGAGCGAGATCGCGCCTCACGGCTCGGAGAAGGTCCCGGTGCTGTTGCATGATGACAAGCCGGTGGTCGATTCCTGGACGATCGCGAATTATCTCGAAGACCATTTTCCGGATCGCCCGTCGCTGTTCGGCGGCGAGGGCGGCCGCGCCATGGCACGCATGCTGAATGCGTGGGGCGACATCGCCATCGTCGGCGGCATCTTCCCGCTGATCATCGCGGACATTCCGAAGAATCTCGCCGATGTCGATGCCACCTATTTCCGCAAGTCGCGCGAGGCGCGGTTCGGCAAGCCCCTGGAGGAAGTCCAGGCGAGCCGCGACACCGGCGTCATCGCGTTCCGCAAATCGCTGGAGGTGATGCGGCAGACGTTCAAGACGCAGGCCTATCTCGGCGGCAGCGCGCCGAACTACGCCGACTACATCGTGTTCGGCGGTTTTCAGTGGGCGCGGGTGGTGAGCCCGTTCAGCCTGCTCGAGGCGGACGATCCGGTCTATGCGTGGCGCGAAAAGCTGCTCGATGCGTTCGACGGCATGGCGCGGAAATCGCCGGGACATACGGTGTAAGCTTTGTAGGGTGGGCAAAGGCGCAAAGCGCCGTGCCCACCATCTCTTCACATGCAATGAAAGTGGTGGGCACGCTTCCGCTTTGCCCACCCTACGAAACCGCCTCTGCCGCCGCCTTGCGCAAACACTCCCGGCATAGGCAATCCTCGCCCTTGACCGGCATCGGCAGTCTTGCCGTCTCCTCCGCGCACCAGCAATTGCCCGAGAGGTCGCAGCCGAACTCGGTGCCGCAGCGGGAACAGGCGAGGCGGCGCGGGGCCGGTGGCGTCAGCGTGATTTCTTTCGGATTTGTCATGATTTACGCAAAAGCTTTGCCGTCATTTTCATGTCGGGTTCATCTCCGGCTGCGGTATATTAAGCGCCGCGCACAGAGCAGGGAAGCGGTTGGCACCGTGCGGAGGACAAATCGATGGCCCGCGATTCGCAAGCCGCCCTCGTCGCGCTGAACCGCTTCGGCTTCGGCGCCCGCGGCGGGGCCTCCGGCGATCTCATAAATGCGGCCTCCGATCCGCGCGGCTTCGTGAAGGCTGAACTGGCGCGGCCCTTTGGCGCGCTGCTGGAGGCGCCGGGCCTGCAATCGACGCCGCAACTAGGCCAAGCCGCGTTCGCCTATCAGGACCAGGTCAAGCAGGCGCGCGAGGCGGCGGCAAAGGCCGGCGTGCCGACTGAATCGCCGCCGCAGGCGCCGGCCGATCAGAAGCTGCGTCGCAATCTCTCGCTGAACACGGTCGCGACCGAGATCGCCGCCGGCCAAATGGCCGAGGCGAAGCCGGCCGACAGTGCGATGAAGCCTGACGGCATGCAGCCCAATGCCGCCGCGCCTGCTGTTGCAAAACCGGCGCAACCGCTCAACGTCATCCAGAAGACCTTTCGCGCCGAAGCGCTGGCGCGCCTGCAGCGCGCGACGCTGGTCGAGTGTGGCTTCACCGAGCGCCTGGTCGTGTTCTGGTCCAATCATTTCTGCATCTCTGCGAACAAGGGCGAGCTGGCGCGGATGTGGGCCGGCGCGTTCGAGCGCGAGGCAATCCGCCCGCACGTGCTCGGTCGCTTCGCCGATATGCTGAAGGCGGTCGAGCAGCATCCGGCGATGCTGTTCTTCCTCGACAACCAGCAATCGCTCGGACCGGATTCGCGCGCGGGCCAGAACCGCAAGCGCGGGCTGAACGAGAACCTCGCGCGCGAGATCATGGAGCTGCATACGCTCGGTGTCGGCGGCGGCTATACGCAGGAGGACGTCACCTCGCTCGCGCGGATCATCACCGGATGGACCTTTGCCGGCCGGCAGGGGCAGCTCGGGGCGCCCGGCTCGTTCGCCTTCAACGCCAACGCACATCAGCCCGGGCCGCAGCTGCTGCTCGGCAAAACCTACGAAGCGACTGGCCTGGCGCAGGGCGAAGCCGCGCTCGGCGACATCGCGCGCCATCCCTCGACTGCGAATTTCATCGCCACCAAACTCGTCCGCCACTTCGTTGCCGACGATCCGCCGCCCGCGCTCGTGGCACGGTTGCGCGATGTCTTCGTCAGGACCGATGGCGACCTCAAGGCCCTTGCCACGGCGATTGTCGATTCCGACGAAGCCTGGAAGGCGCCGCTGACCAAGATGCGCTCGCCCTATGATTTCGTGATCGCGAGCGGGCGGCTGCTTGCGCGCGTGCCGGAAGATCCCGGCGGTTATCTCGGCAATCTGAACCTGCTCGGCCAGCCGTTGTGGACACCGGCCGGACCGAACGGTTTTCCGGACACGAGCGCCGCGTGGGCCGCGCCCGAAGGCATGAAGCTCCGGCTCGACATCGCTTCGCAGATGGGTGCGCGGCTCGGACCCAACATCGATCCGCTTGATCTTCTGGAATTTGCTGCAGCCGATGCTGCGTCAACCGAAACACGCAAAACCATCGAGCGCGCGGAATCGCGCCAGCAGGCGCTGGCGCTGCTGCTGATGTCGCCGGAACTGCAGAGGAGATGATGATGATCGACTGCGTCGAAAACCGGCTCCTCACCTCGCGCCGCGGACTCTTGCTCGGCGGCGCGTCCTTTGCTGCCTGGGCCTATTTGCCGAAATTCGCGCGCGCGGCCGATGGGCGTGACCCCCGGCTGGTCGTGGTGATCCTGCGCGGCGCGCTTGATGGGCTCGCGACCGTCGCGCCGGTCAGCGACCCCGACTATGCCGGCCTGCACGGCTCGATCGCGCTCGCGGCGGATGGCGCGCATCCCGCGATCATGCTCAATACTTTCTTCGCGCTGCATCCGGCGATGCCGGAATTCGCCCGCATGTATCGCGCCCAGCATGCCGCGGTGATCCATGCGGTGGCGACGCCCTATCGCGATCGCTCGCATTTCGACGGCCAGGACGTGCTCGAGAGCGGCTATGCGGGCCCGGGCCGCGTGCAGTCCGGCTGGCTCAACCGCGCGCTGGAAGCGCTGCCGCGCGGCGAGCGCGTGTCGAGCGGGCTCGCGGTGGGGCCCACCACGCCGCTGGTTCTGCGCGGAAATGCGCCGACCGTCGGCTGGGCACCGGTCGCGCTGCCGCAGGCCGACGACGACACCGCGATGCGGCTGGTCGATCTCTACCGTCATCGCGATCCCGCTTTGGCTTCGGCACTGTCGCAAGGCCTCCAGTTGGAGAAGGCCGCGAGCGGCGACGACATGAAGCCGAAGCCCGGCAATGCGGTCGCGCAGATGCGGCAGGTCGCGCGCGGTGCCGCAAAACTGATGGCGGCCGATGACGGTCCGCGCATCGCCGCACTCGCCTTCGACGGCTGGGATACGCATGCCAACGAGGGTGGTCCGGTCGGACGTCTCGCCTTCCTGCTCGGCGGTCTCGACGGTGCGCTCGCCGAATTCGAAAGCGGCCTCGGCGATCGCTGGCGCGACACCGTCGTCGTCGTCGCCACCGAATTCGGCCGCACCGCGCGCATCAACGGCACCGACGGCACCGATCACGGCACAGCGACCGTCGCGCTGCTCGCCGGCGGCGCGGTGAAGGGCGGCCGCGTCATCTCCGACTGGCCCGGCCTCAAGCTCGCCAACCTCTTCGAGGCCCGCGACCTCAAGCCCACCACCGATCTCCGCTCCGTCATCAAGGGCGTGCTGCAGGGCCAGTTCGGCCTGTCGGATCGCGTGCTGGCCGAGACGGTGTTCCCGGATAGCGCAAGCGCAAGGCCGATGAAGGGGCTGGTGGTGTGATTTCAACCTCTCCCCGCTCTTTGCGGGGAGAGGTCGGATTGCGAAGCAATCCGGGTGAGGGGCAGGTCATCGGATACATCTGCGACTTTGTTTGTCGCGAGAAGCGGCTCATCATCGAAGTCGATGGCGGCCAGCACAACGGGTCGGCAGCCGACGCGATCCGGGATGAACGCTTGCGCGAAAAAGGCTATAAGATCCTTCGCTTCTGGAACAACGACGTGCTCGGCAACATTGAGGGCGTTTTGACCATCATTCAAACCGAACTCGCGGAGGCAGCCCCTCACCCCACCCTCTCCCCGTAAGAACGGGGCGAGGGAGCGAGAGAGCGGCGCTTGCCTCACATCAGGAGACCACCGGCATGTACATCGCCATGAACCGCTTCCGGGTCACCAAGGGATCGGAAGCTGCCTTCGAGCAGGTCTGGTTGTCGCGTGACACGCATCTGGACAAGGTGCCGGGCTTCGTCGAATTCCATCTGCTTAAAGGGCCCGAGCTCGAGGACCACACGCTGTATGCCTCGCACACGGTGTGGGCCAATCACGCGGCGTTCGAGGCCTGGACCAAGTCGGAGGCGTTTCGCGCCGCGCATCAGCGTGCCGGCGACAACAAGCCGCTCTATCTCGGCCATCCCCAGTTCGAGGGCTTTGAGGTGATGCAGACGGTCGGACGCGGCGCCAAATAGCGCCGCGTTTCAAAAGCTCAGCCCTTGGTGATCCCATCGATCTCGGCAAGGTCGTCCGCACTCAGCTGCCAGGCGATCGCCTTGACGTTCTGCTCGACCTGCTCCACCCGGGTGGCGCCTGCGATCACGCTCGAGACCTGCGGGCGGGCGGCGAGCCAGGAGAAGGCGAGCTCGAGCATCGAATGGCCGCGCGCCTTCGCAAAGGCCTGGAGCTTCTCGACGATGTCCTCGTTGCGCGGCGTAACGTAGCGGTCGCGTAGCGCCGGCGCCTTGCCGAAGCGCGTGTCGGCGGGGGCTGCTGCGCCGCGCTGGTACTTGCCGGTCAAGAGGCCACTCGCCAGCGGGAAGAACGGCAGCAGGCCGAGCTTGTATTCCTGGGCTGCGGGCAGCAGATCCTTCTCGATGTCGCGGACGACGAGGCTGTACTCGTCCTGGGCCGAGACGAAGCGGCCGACGTTCATCGCGCGCGCGGTGAACTCGGCCTCCGCGATGCGCCACGCCGGAAAATTGGAATGGCCGATGTAGCGGACCTTGCCCTGGCGGACGAGATCGTCGAGCGCGCGCAGCGTCTCCTCCAGCGGCGTCAGCGGATCGTAATCATGCTGCTGGTAGAGATCGATGTAATCGGTCTTCAGCCGCGTCAGGCTGGCCTCGACCGCGTTCATGATGTAGCGGCGCGAGGCGCCCTGCTTGGTGCCGTCGGCCGCCATCGGCTTGGAAAATTTGGTGGCGAGCACGATGTCCTTGCGGCGGTCGCCGAGCACGGTGCCGAGCACCGTCTCCGAGCCGCCCTGGCCGGCATAGATGTCGGCGGTGTCGAACAGCGTGATGCCGAGATCGATCGCGCGGTGGATCACCTTGCGCGAGGTCTCCAGATCGGTGCGCTGGCCGAAATTGTTGCAGCCGAGTCCGACTGCGGACACGCGCAGGCCGGAGCCGCCGAGATTACGAATTTCCATGGGAGATCCTGTCAGACGAGAGCAGACGCCCATTGTGACCGCGGTGCGACACAGCGGCAAGCGTCTGCCTGCGTTGCAGCCATGCTGAAAGGAACTGCGGACAAAAAAATGCGGCCCCTGTCAGACGCGGCGACTGACGGGGACCGCTTGGGGCGCTTGATCGGTGACGGGGGGCCTGATCAGACGCAGGCGCAACTTAGTCCCGGTGTGTTACGCGCCGGTGACAGGCCGAGTTATCCACAGGGTTAGACAGCAGGATCAGAAGATCTTGCGATAGACGATGAAGCCGGAGCGTTCCGCGACCTTGTCGTACAGGCTCTGTGCCGTGACGTTGGTCTCGTGCGTCTGCCAGTAGACCCGCGGCGATCCCGCGAGCTTGGCGCGCTCATAGACGCCGTCAATCAGCGCCGAGGCGACGCCCTTGCCGCGTGCGGCCTCCAGCGTGAACAGATCCTGCAGATAGCACGACGGCTCGATCGCGGTGGTGCTGCGATGGAACAGGTAGTGCGTGAGCCCGAGCAGGCGGCCATCGCTTTCGGCGACCAGCGCATGCACCGGCTCGTAGGCATCGAAGAAGCGCTGCCACGTCACCTTGGTTATCTCAGGCGCGAGCGCGGTCGGACCGGAGCGGCCGTAGAAGGCGTTGTAGCCGTCCCACAGCGGCAGCCATTGATCGTAATCCTGTCGGGTGACGGAGCGAATGGTGAGCGACATCTGGAAAATCCACGATCGATGAGGTGTCCTTCATACTGATGAAGGGCGTATCGATCAATTGCGATGTCGCGCATCACTCCGCGACGCGCAAGTACCGGGTCAGCTTCCGCCCTGTGGGATCGCGCAGCGAGCGATAGTAATCGGCGCGCGCCGGCGCGTCGGTGTGGCGCACGAGGTCGGTCACCGGCGTGTAGCTCAGCATGCGGCCGCCGTCGGGCAGTGCGGTGCAGACGAAACGCAGCACCTCGCCATTGCGCAAATTGATATTGATCGGCGTGGCGTCGCCGATCCGCACCATCTCCATGCGCTGCGCGATGAAGGCGCCCAGCTCGTCCTCCGGCAGCTCGAAGGCGCCGGTGTCGCGGCCGTGATACATCAGCGCGATGAAGGGCGGCTTCTCGTCGGCCTTTTCGTCCGGCAGTGCGAAATAATCGCGGAAGGCGCGGTTGATGAATTCGGCGCGGGTCTCGGCATCGAGCAGCACGATGCCGATATCGACCTGGTCGAGCGCTGCCGACAGCCGTGCCGCAGTGGCGTGGTTGTGCCGCTCAGTGGCAAAGGCATCGACCAGACGCTCGCGCATCAGCCCGGTGATGCCTGCGGTGCCGGCGGTCGTCAGCGCGAGCAGGCCGAGTGGCGCGAGATCGGTCAGGTCAAAGCCGGGCGCGGTGCGGTGGCCGAGAGACAGCAGCGCTGCGCCGATCACGGCAATGGCGGCGCTGCCGAGCGCAGAGGCAAAGCCCGAGAGCGAGCCGGCCAACGCCACGATGCCAACGAACAGCGGTGCAAGCGAGAGCGCGGGAGCGTGACGGTCGAGCGGGATTGCCAGCAGTGCGATCGCTGCCGTAAGCACGGGACCGGAAATGGCACGCCATCCGAACCGCATGGGCCTGGCTCGTTCCTCCCTGAACGAGATAATTCCGCCAGACTGACCGATGGTTGCGCAAGCGCAACCCGATTTCGCGCGGTGCGCTTAAGGGGCGCTTGCCTGCGTGCTCAAAGCTTTCGGATGATTTTAGACCAAATGCACGTGCATCATGCGCTGCTGCAGCGCGGGCGCGTTCCACGTCGACGTCCCCGGGCCCTTGCGGGTGCCGACGACAATCAAAAGCGACACCGCGACCAGGATGGCCGCAGTCAGGGTGATTGCAACGACTACCACAGGCGATTTCATCATTGTCCTGTCACGATGCCTGTCGGCGCGGGGCCGCGCGGCACCTTGAAGGCTATCAAGGATGAAACGGGGATCAGACCGGCAGGCCCATCGCCATGGTCGCTTTGGTCGACAGCACCGTGAGGGTGACGATCAGACAAAGCGAGAGGGCAGCGACGGCGAGCGAGGCCGCGACTGCGTTGGTTAGCCGGGGAGACGAGACGGTATCGGTTTGGCCCTGAAAGCCGACCGCGCCGGACGCCCGAATCATGGCCTAAATCCTTCAACGTGCGAGCGAATCACCCGCGACGCCGAACAACTTCACAATTCCAGCGGGCAATAATGGGGCGGCAGTTGCACCGAAAGCGGCGGGAATAGGGCAAAGGTTAACGCAGTGCCCGCTATTTCTTAACGTTGCACCGGTTTTCAGGCCTCCGCCGCGATGCTGGCGGAGTCGTCGATCTCGGCGGGGCGCCAGTCCATCGCCACGAAGCCGGGCGCAGCCTCGACGCGCTTCAGCCAGTCCCGGATCGCCGGGAAGGGCGAAAGGTCGAAATCGCAGCGGTCGGCGAGGTGGGTGTAGCCGTACAAGGCGATGTCGGCGACCGTGAGCTGGCGGGCGGCGAAATAGGCGCTGGTCTTGAGGTGGTTCTCCATCACCTGGAGCGCGCCATAGCCGCGCTCCATCCAGTCCTCCAGCGCGTGGGTCTGCAGGTCGCGGCCGCCCTTGACCAGCGACAGCCAGAAATAGGCGGCGCCGATATTGGGCTCGAGCGCGTGCTGCTCGAAGAACATCCATTGCAGCGCCTCGGCGCGATCGATGCGGTTCTCCGGCGCGAGCGGCGTGCCGACGGCGACGTACCACAGGATGGCGTTGGACTCGGCGAGATAGCGATTGTCGCCGACCTCGAGCAGCGGCACCTGTCCTGACGGGTTCTTCGCCAGGAAGTCCGGCGTCTTGCTCTCGCCGCGGAGAATGTCCACCTCGATGGGTTCGTAGGGCACGTTCAACAGCGCCAGCGCAAGGCGGACCTTGTAGCTGTTGCCCGAGCGTTGCATCGAATAGAGCTTGTACATTCTGGGAGTTCGATTCCGAGGGACGGGAAGGTTCGGCGCTTGTTGCCCCGCGCCGCGGCTAAACAATGATGCCGATGCGAATCCGCCGCAAGGGCTGGCCCATAGAAAAACTCGAAAACCCTACCGCACTGCAACGCTGCAGAAGATCATGTTCGTGTGACGCTGCAAGTGAGATCACGCTTGCGTCAACATGCACGACGCATCGCTTCGCGCGATCGTGTGCGAGGCGGTGACGGGTCGCGAGCTCGCCACCGGTTGACGATCGGCCGCAGGCCTTGCGCGTCAGCCGGCAGTCAGTCTTGTGGCGCTCGAGCGGCGCAAAATTGCTCCGAGGACAGGCCTTGCCGGATATGAGGGGTTTGCCCGGCAAAGTTGCTGAAAATTGCGGGAAATCGCGCCTTGCAACGCTCCAGACCCGTAAACTTTTCTGGGATCGGGCCGAAGTTTCTTGCGGCGCAGCGGCACACGTTTTAGGGTGTCTCCATTCCCACAATCAGAGTCGTGAGGCCAAAGGGTTCACGACGCTTGTCAGGAGATGACGATGGCCTTCCTTGCTGCTGCGCTCGACCGTGTGAAGCCGTCCGCGACCATCGCGGTCACGGATAAAGCACGCGCGCTGAAAGCGGCGGGCCGCAATGTCATCGGCCTCGGCGCCGGCGAGCCCGACTTCGACACGCCCGCCAACATCAAGCTGGCGGCGATCCGCGCCATCGAATCCGGCAAGACCAAGTACACCGCGGTCGACGGCATCCCCGAGCTGAAGGACGCGATCATCGCGAAATTTCAGCGCGAGAACGGCGTCGTCTACAAGCCGAACCAGATCATCGTCGGCACCGGCGGCAAGCAGGTGCTCTACAACGCGCTGATGGCGACCATCAATCCGGGCGACGAGGTGATCATCCCGGCGCCCTATTGGGTCAGCTATCCCGAGATGGTGGCGCTCGCCGGCGGCGAGCCGGTGCCGGTGGTCTGCACAGCCGCGGCCGGTTTCAAGCTTCAGGCCGAGGCGCTCGATCGCGCGATCACGCCGAAGACCAAATGGGTCATCCTGTGCTCGCCGTCGAACCCGACCGGCGCGGCTTACACAAAGGCAGAGCTCAAGGCGCTTACCGACGTGCTGGTCAAGCATCCGCATGTATGGGTGATGACTGACGACATGTACGAGCACCTCGTCTATGACGACTTCCAGTTCACCACCGTCGCGCAGGTCGAGCCCAGCCTCTACGACCGCACGCTCACCGTGAACGGCGTCTCGAAAGCCTATTGCATGACCGGCTGGCGCATCGGCTACGCCGGTGGTCCCGCGCAGCTGATCAAGGCGATGTCGACCATCCAGTCGCAGTCGACATCGAACCCGTCCTCGATCTCGCAGTGGGCGTCGGTGGAAGCGCTGAACGGTCCGCAGGACTTCATCGCCGCCAACAACAAGGTGTTCAAGGAGCGTCGCGATCTCGTCGTCTCCATGCTCAACCAGGCCAACGGCATCGAATGCCCGCGTCCCGAGGGTGCGTTCTACGTCTATCCGTCCTGCGCCGGCACGATCGGCAGGACCGCGCCGTCCGGTAAGGCGATCGACAATGACGAGACGTTCGTCACCGAGCTCCTGGAGACCGAAGGCGTTGCCGTGGTGCAGGGTTCGGCCTTCGGCCTTGGCCCGGCGTTCCGCATCTCCTACGCGACCAAGACCTCGGACCTCGAGGACGCCTGCAAGCGCATCCAGCGCTTCTGCGGCAACCTGCGCTAGGCACGTCCCCGGTTCAGCATTGAAAGGCCCGCTTCGGCGGGCCTTTTTGTTGGTGTTTCGATTGCGCGGAGTCGGATGGACTTTCGTTTGGGCCAGCAGCGTGCCTTGCCCCTCACCCGGATTGCTTTGGACGATGCTGCGCATCGCCAGGCGCAATCCGACCTCTCCCCGCGGAAGCGCGGGGAGAGGTTAAGTCGCACACGATAGCGCGCGCTAATTATTGCTTAACGTAAGGGGCGCACCACTCTCTCGCTCCCTCGCCCCGCTCTTGCGGGGAGAGGGTGGGGTGAGGGGCTCCTTCCGCGAGTTCGGTTTTCAATGCATCCGATCTGGCACCCACAGGACTCTTGTGGCATAGACCATCGCGCGCCGCTTGCAGGCTGCTTCTCTGCTCGCATCACATTCATAGCCGGAGACATTTCATGCGCCGCTCACTCCTCCTTGCCGGACTCACCATTGCGAGCCTCGTCGCCTCCATCGCGGGCGCCAGCGCGCAGTCGCGGATGGTGCAGGTCGGCGTGCTCGAATGCCGCGGCGGCGCTAGCGTCGGCTTCGTGGTGGGATCGGTGACCAATCTCGGCTGCGTGCTGCGCGCCGACGGTCTGCCCGAAGACCGCTATGTCGCGACGATCCGTAAAGTGGGCATCGACCTCGGCATCACCCAGGAGACGGCGCTCGCCTGGGGCGTGTTCGCGCCGGTCAACCGGCTCGGCCCCGGCGATCTCTCCGGCAATTATGCCGGCGCGCAGGGCAGCGCCTCGGTCGGCGTCGGCCTCGGCGGTAATGCGCTGGTCGGCGGCTCCAACAATTCGATCGCGCTTCAACCGTTGAGCGTGCAGGGCCAGGTCGGCCTCAACGTCGCAGCCGGACTTGAAAGCCTGGAACTTCGTCCGGGCCGTTAACGCCCGACGACGCTGTCGCGCTTAGCTCTGCCTTCGAGAGAGGTTAAGACACTGACGACGCACCGCAGCGACGTTTGACGCTTGCCAAATCTCGGGGACGGGCAGAGCATCTGCGTTTGCCGACCCAATCATGGGCCGAGCTCCAAACAAGGAGGCGGCGAATGGGACAAGACGTCAGAAGTCCCCGAGGTCCACGGTGCATTGCGCTGGTGGGCCCATTCCAAAGCGGTAAAACCACACTTCTCGAAGCAATCCTGGCGCGAACGGGCGCAATCCCGCGCGCCGGCAGCGTCGACGCCGGAACCTCCGTCGGCGACGCCACGCCTGAGGCCCGTCATCACAAGATGACTGTCGGGCTGACTGCCGCCACCACGAGTTTCATGGGCGACAGCTATACTTTCCTGGATTGTCCCGGTTCCGTCGAGTTCGCCCACGACATGCGCGCCGCGCTTCCCGCGATCGACGCCGCAATCGTGGTCTGCGAGGCCGACGAGAAGAAGCTGCCGCAGCTTCAGATCATCCTGCGCGAGCTGGAGGAGCTGAAGATCCCGCGCTTCCTGTTCCTCAACAAGATCGACCGCGCCAACAAGCGCATCCGCGAGACGCTCGCGACGCTCCAGCCCGCCTCGCGCGTGCCGCTGGTGCTGCGCCAGATCCCGATCTGGAAGGACGAGTTGATCGAGGGCTTCGTCGATCTTGCGCTCGAGCGCGCGTTCGTCTATCGCGAGCACAAGGCATCCGAAGTGGTTGCGCTCGAAGGCGGCGACCTCGATCGCGAGAAGGAGGCCCGCTTCTCGATGCTGGAGAAGCTCGCCGACCACGACGATGCGCTGATGGAGCAGCTGCTCGAAGACATCCAGCCGCCGCGCGATGCCGTGTTCGACGACCTCGCCCGCGAACTGCGCGAGGGACTGATCTGCCCCGTGCTGCTCGGCGCTGCCGCGCGCGAAAACGGCGTGCTGCGTCTGATGAAGGCGCTGCGCCACGAGGCGCCCGGCATTGCGGAGACCGCAAAGCGTCTCGGCGTGCCCTCCGCCAAGGACGCGCTCGGCTTCGTCTTCAAGACGCTGCACTCGCAGCACGGCGGAAAGCTGTCGCTGACGCGGCTGCTTGCCGGCCATCTCGACGACGGCGCCACGCTGCAATCGTCCTCCGGCGGGGTGAGCCGCATCTCGGGTATCCTCGCCGTCAACGGCGCCTACGACACCAAGCGTGCCGCTGCCGAAGCCGGCGACACCGTGGCGCTCGCCAAGCTCGATCCGGTCAAGACCGGCGACACGGTCTCGAGCGGCAAGACCGCGCCAGCCGCGCTTGCGGCCTCAGAGCCGACGCCGCCGGTGCTCGCGATTTCAGTTGCGGCCACCGACCGCAAGGACGACGTCAAGCTCGGACAGGCGCTGACGCGGCTGCACGAGGAGGATCCCTCCCTCGTCGTCGTGATGAACGCCCAGACCCACGACACCGTGCTGTGGGGGCAGGGCGAGATGCACTTACGTGTCGCGAGCGAGCGGCTGCGCGATCGGTTCGGCGTCAAGATCTCCTCGCATCCGCCTGCGATCGGCTACCAGGAGACCATCCGCAAGCCGATCGTCCAGCGTGGTCGCCACAAGAAGCAGTCCGGCGGTCACGGCCAGTTCGGCGATGTCGTGCTCGACATCAGACCGCTGCAGCGCGGCGAGGGCTTCAAGTTCGACGAGAAGGTCGTCGGCGGCGCGGTGCCGCGCAACTATATCGGTGCGGTGGAGGAGGGCGTCGTCGACGGGCTCGCGCGCGGGCCGCTCGGCTTCCCCGTCACCGATCTGCAGGTGACGCTGACGGACGGCTCCTATCACAGCGTCGATTCCTCCGACCTGGCCTTCCGCACGGCGGCGAGGGTCGGGCTCAACGAAGGCCTGCCGCAATGCCAGTCGGTGCTGCTTGAGCCGATCCACGTGGTCGAGATCGTGTGTCCGACCGATGCCACCGCCAAGATCAACGCGATCCTGTCGGCGCGGCGCGGCCAGATTCTCGGCTTCGACACCCGCGACGGCTGGAGCGGCTGGGACTGCGTCCGCGCCATGATGCCGGAGGCGGAGATCGGCGAGCTCATCGTCGAGCTGCGTTCGGCAACCGCAGGCGCCGGCAGCTTCACCCGTCAGTTCGACCACATGGCCGAAGTCACGGGCCGCGCCGCCGACCAGATCATCGCCGCGCATCAGCACGCGGCGTGATCCAACTCGCGCAGTAAGGGACGCACCGCTTTCTCCTCTCCTCGCCCTTGCGGGGAGAGAGGGGGCCGCGCGCTCTCGACTCGTCATTGCGAGCGCAGCGAAGCAATCCAGAGTCGTTCCGCAGAGGGATTCTGGGTTGCTTCGCTGTGCTCGCAATGACGGGGGGAGGCAGCGAGAGCACTTGCATTCGGCCTCATATGATGTATTTTACATCATTGTACATGTGTGAGACATCACTTATAAGCTCTGACACGTGAGGCCAAGGTGATCACGTCGTTCCAGATGCGAGCAGCCCGCGCGCTGCTTGGCATTGACCAGAAAACCCTGGCCGAGCTCGCAGGCGTTTCGCTGCCGACCATCTAGCGGATGGAGGCGAGCACCGGCAACGTTCGCGGCGTGGTCGAGACCCTGATGAAGGTGGTCGAAGCGTTCGAGCGGGCCGGCGTCGAGCTGATCGCCGAACACGCGCGCAGCGACGGCGGCGGACGTGGCGTTCGGCTGAAAGAGCCGGGGCCGCCGCGTCGGGTGGGAGCATGATCTTGCCATGATCATGCTCGGAAGCAGTCTGAACTAACGCACCGTCGCGCCGGAGCACGCGGCCGCACGATGCATCGGAGCATTGTGGGCATGAGCATCACGGGCGAACACGCAGGCAAGCTGCACCACCTTCGTCAGCCGACCTTTACCGAACTCTATCTGCCAAAGCTCATTACCGTCTGGCGCGAAGGCTATGGCCTCGCGGATTTCCGCGCCGATGTGTTTGCGGGCCTCACGGTCGCGATCGTCGCGCTTCCGCTGTCGATGGCGATTGCGATTGCCTCCGGCGTGACACCGGATCGCGGGCTCTACACTGCGGTTGTCGGCGGCTTCATCGTGTCGCTGCTCGGCGGCAGCCGGTTCCAGATCGGCGGCCCCGCGGGCGCCTTCATCGTGCTGGTCGCGGTGACGGCGGAGCGGCATGGCGTCGACGGCGTCATCCTCGCCACCATGATGGCAGGTATAGTGCTGATCGCCGCGGGCCTGCTGCGCATCGGCACCTACATCAAGTTCATCCCCTATCCCGTCACGGTCGGCTTCACCGCCGGTATCGCCGTGATCATCTTTGCGAGCCAGCTGCGCGATCTCGCAGGCATCACGCTCGCGGGGAAAGAGCCGAGCGAGTTCGTGCCGAAGCTCGCCGCGCTGGCGGATGGCCTTCACACCATCAATCCGTCCGCGCTTGGCGTCGCTCTCGTCAGCGTCGCCATCATCGCGGGCTTGCGGCGCTGGCGGCCGTCCTGGCCCGGCATCCTGATCGCGGTCGCGCTCGCGGCGATCGCGACGGCTGCACTGTCGCTGCCAATCGAAACCATCGGCAGTCGTTTCGGCGGCATCCCGCGCGAATTGCCCTCGCCCGCGCTGCCGGCGTTCTCGCTCGCGAAGGCGAAAGCGGTGCTGCCGGATGCGATCTCGTTTGCGCTGCTCGCGGCCATCGAATCGCTGCTGTCGGCGGTGGTCGCCGACGGCATGACCGGGCGCCGTCACCGCTCCAATTGCGAGCTGGTGGCGCAAGGCGCCGCAAATATCGGCGCAGCGCTGTTCGGCGGCATCTGTGTCACCGGCCTGATTGCGCGCACCGCGACCAACATTCGGCGCCGGCGCGCGCGGGCCGCTGGCAGGCATGCTGCACTCCGTCTTTCTGCTGCTGTTCATGCTGGTCGCTGCACCGCTCGCGAGCTACATCCCGCTCGCCGCACTTGCCGCCGTGCTGGTCGTGGTGGCCTGGACCATGGCGGAGAAGCAGGAATTCGCGACGCTGCTGCGCTCGTCCTGGGGCGATGCCGTCGTGCTGCTGGCAACCTTCCTGCTCACGATCTTCCGCGATCTGACCGAAGGCATCCTGGTCGGCTTCGCGCTCGGTGCGGTGCTGTTCATCCATCGCATGGCGGAGATGACCGGCATCGAGGAGCGCTCGCCGCTGGTCGCGGCCGATCGTCCCGATGACGGCAATGGCGAGCGCGTGCCTTACGATCCCGCGCTCGCGGTCGACCGCGACGTCCTGGTCTATCGCATCACCGGCGCGTTCTTCTTTGGTGCTGCGTCTGCGATCGGAGGCGTGCTCGACGGCATTGCCGACAAGCGCAAGGCGCTCGTGGTCGATTTCGCCGCGGTGCCGTTCCTGGACTCCACCGCGGCGAACGTGTTGGGGCGCGTCGCCGCCAAGGCCCAGCGCAAGGGCATCCGGCTATTCATCACCGGGGCTTCGCCCGCGGTCCGCCGCGCGCTGCTGACCCACGGCGTGAGCCCGAAGCGCGCGCGCTATCGCCAGACCATCGAGCGCGCGGTCGCCGATATCAAGGCGGCTCCCGGCGCGACCGAATCCACGGTGCCGTCCCCGCCTGCTTGACAGGACCGGCCGGACGCGAAATGGATCGCCCTCGACACGACCCGAGGGAAAGATGACCGCGCCCAAATCGCCCGCAGCCTGCTTGATCGGATGGCCGGCCGCGCATTCGCGCTCGCCGCTGATCCATCATTACTGGCTGCGCACGCTCGGCATCGCAGGCGGCTATGTCATCGAGGCGGTTCCGCCCGAGAACCTGCGCGATTTCGTGCTGCGGCTGTCGCTGCGTGGTTTTGTCGGCGCCAATGTCACCATTCCGCACAAGGTCGGCGTGCTGGAGCTGTCGACCCCCGATGCGCGCGCCAAGGCGATTGGCGCCGCCAACACGCTGTGGTTTGCCGACGGTGAGCTGCGCTCGACCAATACCGACGTCGAAGGCTTTCTCGGCAATCTCGACGCCGGCGCGCCCGGCTGGGACAAGGCGGATGAAGCGCTGGTGCTGGGCGCCGGCGGCTCCTCGCGCGCGGTGGTGTTCGGCCTGCTCGAACGCGGCTTTGGCCGCGTTCATCTCGCCAACCGTACTTTGGCGCGGGCCGAGGCGCTAGCGGCGCAATTCGGGCCGAACGTGCATCCGCTTGTCTGGGACCGGATCAACGACGTCCTGCCGCGCGCAAAACTTCTCGTGAACACGACCTCGCTCGGCATGCACGGCCAGCCTTCACTCGATGTTGATGTGGCGCGGCTGCCGCAAGGGGCCGTCGTCGCCGACCTCGTCTATGTCCCGCTGGTGACGCCGCTGCTCGCGGCAGCCAGGGCCCGCGGGCTCGACACCGCCGACGGGCTCGGCATGCTCCTGCACCAGGCGGTGCGCGGCTTCGAGCTGTGGTTCGGCCGGAGGCCCGAGGTGAGTGCGGAACTGCGCGCGCTGGTCGAGGCCGATCTCACAAAGACTTGAGAGAATAGTGCGCCGTCTCCGGCGTTCACTATCCGTGGGGATAATCGGAGACTGTCATGACGATCCAACGTGCAAATTTCACGCGCCCGCTCATCGCTGTTGCGATGGTGGCTGCTTCCACCCTCGCGGCCGTCGCGCAAAGGGCGCCGGTGCCGACCCGCGTGCGCGGCACGATCGAGCGCGTCGAGGGTGACACTCTGCTGGTCAAGTCGCGCAGCGGCGAGGACGTCAAGCTTCACATCGCTTCCGACCTGCGCGTGGCCGGCGTCACCAAGATTTCGCTGGCCGATATCAAGGTCGGCTCCTTCGTCGGCGCCACCACCGTGCCGGGACCGGACGGTGGCGAGAACGCCGTCGAGGTCCACGTGTTTCCGGAGAGCATGCGCGGCACCGGCGAAGGCTCGCGGCCCTATGACCTCAAGCCCAATTCCAGCATGACCAATGCCACGGTGTCGGAGAGCGTGGTCGGCAACGACGGCCATACGCTGCTGGTGAAGTACAAGGACGGCGAGAAGAAAGTGTTCGTGTCCGATATGACACCGGTGGTGACCTTCGTGCCCGCGGACAAGTCCGAGCTGAAGGCCGGCGCCAAGGTCATCGCCTTCATGAAGCAATTGCCCGACGGCTCGTTCGAGACCAATCGCGTCAATGTCGGCCGTGACGGTATGACCCCGCCGATGTGATCGGAATTCAGGGAATAGCGGCGGTCAGACGGGGTTGCCCTGTCTGATCGCCGCAAACCCTGAAGGGGACCATCATGCCAAGCCTGAACAACTGGATGCCGCGCGCCGTCGCGGCAGCATTCGTCGCCTGTATCGTTACATCATCCATTTCAGCGCAGCAGCAGGCGCCGACCGTGCGCATTCGCGGCACCATCGAGAGCATCGACGGCAACACCCTCGGCATCAAGACGCGCGAGGGCACCGATGTGAAGGTGAAGATGACCGACAACGTCGCCGTCTTCGCGGTGGTGAAGACGCAGCTCTCCGAGATCAAGGAGGGCTCCTATATCGGCGTCACCGCCATGCCCGAGCCCGACGGCACGCAGAAGGCCATTGCCGTCCATATCTTTCCGGAAAACCAGCGCGGCGCCGCTGAAGGCTTCCGCCCCTGGGATGCGCGCGCCAACTCGACCATGACCAACGCCACCGTAGCGCAGACGGTCAAGGGCACCGACGGCCAGAACATCACGGTCAAATACAAGGACGGCGAGAAGAAGGTCGTGGTGCCGCCGGAGACCCCGATCGTCACCTTCGTCGCCAGCGACAAGTCCGAGATCAAGCCCGGCGCCAAGCTGATCATCTTTGGTGCGGCGAAGAAGGATGACGGCACGCTGGAAGCGAACCGGGTCAATGTCGGCCGCGATGGCCTGACGCCGCCGATGTGAGCGACTGAGCGCTGGACTCGCAGGGTGGGCAAAGGCGCACTGGCGCCGTGCCCACCGCTTTCCTGCGTTTCGTAAGAGTTGGTGGGCACGCTTCGCTTTGCGCACCCTACGGCAACTGTTCTAGGGCGCGACCGCAATCACATGATCGTCGATCTCGTCGATCCTGTTGACGCCGCACAGGCCCATGGTCGTGAGCAGCTCCTTCTGGATGATGTCGATCGCCTTGGCGACGCCGGCCTGGCCGCCGGCGCCGAGGCCATACGCATAAGCGCGGCCGATCATGCAGGATTTTGCGCCGAGCGCGAGCGCGCGCATCACGTCCTGGCCGGAGCGGATGCCGCCGTCGAACATGATCTCCATCTTCTCGCCGACGGCGTCGGCGATCTCGGGCAGCACCTCGATCGAGGACGGCGCGCCGTCGAGCTGACGGCCGCCATGGTTGGACACCACCAGCGCCTGCGCGCCGGTCTTGGCCGCTTCCTCGGCGTCCTCGACGTCCAGAATGCCCTTGATGACGAGCTTGCCCGGCCAGATGCTCCGGATCCACTCGACGTCCTTCCAGTTCAGCGAGGTGTCGAACTGCGAGGCGGTCCATTCGGCGAGGCGGTTGAGGTCCTCGGTGTTCTTGACGTGGCCGGCGATGTTGCCGAAGGTGCGGCGCTTGCCCTGCAGCACGCCGGCGACCCAGGCCGGCTTGGTGGCGAAATCGATGAACTTCGACAGCGACCATTCCGGCGGGATGGTCATGCCGTTCTTGATGTCGGCATGGCGCTGGCCGATCACCTGAAGATCGACGGTCAGCACGAGCGCGCTGCACTTCGCCGCGATCGCGCGCTGGACCAGCTCCTTGATGAAGCCGCGGTCCTTCATGACATAGAGCTGGAACCAGAACGGCTTCTCGACATTGGCCGCGATGTCCTCGATCGAGCAGATCGACATCGTCGACTGCGTGAACGGGATGCCGGCGGCCTGCGCCGCGCGGCAGGCATGGATCTCGCCGTCGCCATGCTGCATGCCGAGTAGTCCCACGGGCGCCAGGATCAGCGGCATGGTCGAGGGCTCGCCGAGGATCGTGGTTGAGGTGTCGCGCCTGGAGACGTCGACCAGGATGCGCTGGCGGAACTTGATCGCCTGCATGTCCTCGCGATTGGCGCGCAGCGTTTCCTCGGCATAGGAGCCGCGGTCGCAATAGTCGAAGAAGGCCTTCGGCACGCGGCGCTTATGCAGAGCGCGAAGATCGTCGATACAGGTGATGTGCTTCATGAACGTTTCCCCGGCCCGTCTTGTATCAAGAGGCTCATATCAAGAGGCCTATGCTAGGAGCCTTGCATCGGAAGGTTTCGAGGTCATCTAGCATGGTTGGATGCACAGCCAAATCGTTTGCGGGAGGGACGCCATGACCAAGCCGCACAGAGGACCTTCGCCGGAAGAAATCAAGGAGAAGCGCGACCTCGAGGAAGCGCTGGAGGAGGGGCTGGAAGAGACCTTTCCGGGCTCCGATCCCGTCAACGTCACCCAGCCGGCGCCGAGCCGTGCGGACGGTCATGTGAAGCGCACGGACTAAGGTCAGGTTCCGCTTCGTTCCGGCCCTCAAACCGGAAATATAATGTTAACAAGGAGTTACCGGGACGCCGGCGGCCCCGGTCTCGTAATGATTAATCACATTTTTTGAAGCCAATTTAGCGGCGCAGGGATTATAAGATCCCAGCAAATCAGGGATGCGGGGCCCGTTCGGGCACCCGGAGGTTGTCGTGGGGGTCCCTGGTTGTTGCGTGGGGGACGATATGAGCCGCAAATATTTCGGGACGGACGGGATCCGGGGCCGCGCCAACGGGCTGATCACGCCGGAGCTCGCGCTCAAGGTCGGCCAGGCCGCAGGCCTTGCGTTCCAGCGCGGTGACCACCGCCACCGCGTCGTGATCGGCAAGGACACCCGGCTGTCCGGCTACATGATCGAATATGCGATGGTCGCGGGCTTCACCTCTGTCGGCATGGACGTGCTGCTGGTCGGCCCGATGCCGACGCCGGCGGTGGCGATGCTGACCAAGTCGATGCGCGCCGATCTCGGCGTGATGATCTCGGCCTCGCACAATCTGTTCGAGGATAACGGCATCAAGCTGTTCGGCCCGCAGGGCTTCAAGCTCTCCGACGATGTCGAGAAGCAGATCGAGCAGCTGCTCGACGAATCCCTCGACAAGCGTCTCGCACAAAGCGCGAGCCTGGGCCGCGCCCGCCGTATCGACGGCGTGCATGACCGCTACATCGAATTCGCCAAGCGCACGCTGCCGCGCGACCTCTCGCTCGACGGCCTGCGCGTCGTCGTCGATTGCGCCAATGGCGCCGCCTACAGGGTGGTGCCGGAGGCGCTGTGGGAGCTGGGCGCCGACGTGGTGCCGATCGGCGTCGAGCCCGACGGCTTCAACATCAACAAGGAATGCGGCTCGACCTCGCCGGAGGCGCTGTCGAAGAAGGTGCGCGAGATGCGGGCCGACATCGGCATTGCGCTCGACGGCGACGCGGACCGCGTCATCCTGGTCGACGAGCGCGGCCATGTCGTCGACGGCGACCAGCTGCTCGCGGTGATCGCGCAGAGCTGGAAGGACGACGGACGGCTGTCACGTCCGGGCATCGTTGCAACCGTGATGTCCAATCTCGGCCTCGAGCGCTTCCTGCAAGGGCAGGGGCTCGATCTCGTGCGCACGCCGGTCGGCGATCGCTACGTGCTCGAGCAGATGCTGAACGGCGGCTATAATCTCGGCGGCGAGCAGTCCGGCCACATCATCCTGTCCGACTACGCCACCACCGGCGACGGCTTCGTGGCCGCGCTGCAGGTGCTGGCCGTGGTGCAGAAGCTGCGCCGGCCGGTGTCGGAAGTCTGCCACCGCTTCGATCCGCTGCCGCAGATCCTCAAGAACGTCCGCCACAAGGGCGGCAAGCCGCTCGACGATTCCGAGGTGCAGTCGGCGATCTCCGACGGCGAGAAGCGGCTCAACGGTCACGGTCGCCTGCTGATCCGCTCCTCCGGCACCGAGCCCGTGATCCGTGTCATGGGCGAGGGCGAGGACCGCGTCCTGATCGAGGACATCGTCGACACCATCGTCTCCGCGCTGGGCCAGGCCGCGGCGGCTTGAGCCGAGAGCGCCTTCCTTCTCCCCTTGTGGCAGTATCGTAGGGTGGGCAAGGCGAAAGCGTGCCCACCGCTTCTGCTGCAATGTTGGATCGATATTGATGGTGGGTACGGCGCAAGTGCGCCTTTGCCCACCCTACGATTCCAGGCTCGCGGATAGAAACCCTCTCCAGCAAGGGAAGAAGGGCAAACACACGCATTCCAGCTATCGACGATTGGTGGTGGTTCGGCCACCACGGTCATCGTAGTTAGGCAGTGTGGCGGTTCGCCGCGCCTGCCGGGATCGATCCATTGAACAAGCCAGTTCTCGTCTCCGAGGAAACACTGACCGAGCCGGTCGTCGTCGCCGACATCGCGCCCGCCGCCGCAGGGCCGGCCTATGTCGTGCTCGCCGGCATCAGCTTCTCGCACTTCCTCAATGATACCATGCAGTCGCTGATCGCCTCGGTGTATCCGATCCTCAAGGACACTTACGCGCTCGACTTCGCGCAGATCGGCATGATCACGCTGGCGTTCCAGTTCACGGCGTCGCTGCTCCAGCCGGTGGTCGGTCACTACACCGACAAGAAGGCGCAGCCGTACTCGCTGTCGATCGGCATGGCCTCGACCTTCTTCGGCCTGCTGCTGCTCAGCGCCGCGCACCAATATCTCGTCATCCTGATTGCCGCTGCCCTGGTCGGTCTCGGCTCGGCGGTGTTTCACCCCGAATCCGCGCGCATCGCGCGGCTGGCCTCCGGCGGCCGCTACGGCTTCGCGCAATCGGTGTTTCAGCTCGGCGGCAGTTTCGGCACCTCGATGGGGCCGGTGCTCGCAGCCCTGATCGTCGTGCCGTTCGGGCAGGGCAGCATCGCCTGGTTCTCCTCGATCGCGTTCCTCGCGATCGTCATCCTCTGGCGCATCGGCCGCTGGTACGAGCCGCAGATCAAGGCGAAGAAGACAGTGGTCGCGCAGGCCCATCCTGACGCGCCGAGCTCGCGCCGGGTCGCGGTCGCGCTCGTTGTGCTGGTGGCATTGTTGTTCTCCAAGCAGCTCTACGTATCGAGCCTGTCGAGCTACTACATCTTCTACCTGATCGACCGTTTCAACGTGTCGACGCAGGCCGCCCAAATGTACCTCTTCATCTTCCTTGCGGCGAACGCGGTCGGTGCGTTTCTCGGCGGACCGCTCGGGGATCGCTTCGGCCGCAAGATCGTGATCTGGATCTCGATCCTCGGCGCGCTGCCGTTCACGCTGGCGCTCCCCTATGCCGGGCTTTACGCGAGCGCGGTACTCACCGTCATCATCGGTCTCATCATCTCCTCGACGACGTCGTCAATCATCGTGTTCGCGCAGGAACTGGTGCCGCATCGCTTCGGCATGATCTCCGGCGTGTTCTTCGGCGTCGCCTTCGGCATCGGCGGGCTCGGCGCGGCCGTGCTCGGCAAGCTCGCCGATCACACCTCGATCGAGTTCGTCTACCAGGTCTGCGCCTATCTGCCGGCGATCGGGCTGCTTGCGGTGTTCCTGCCCAAGCTGCCGCGGCACGTGCGTTAACAGATCCCGTTTCGCTGCATTGCAGCTTCACCAATCGTTAGTAATTGCGGAGCGCGGCTGCCGCATTTTTGCAACGCTTGCGCCGCATCCGCGTGTGTAGTGAGAAAAAATCAACCTTAAAAATTAGGGTTAAGTGGCGCTTAAGCATTTGCTGCCATCGTCCGCCCGTGAGTTTCCAGAACGTGAGGCAGCTGCATTTTGCCTCACCGGCCATAAGGACGAAGCCAATGCGTAGCGTTAAGTCTCTCCTTGCCGCGGGTGCGGCGTCACTGATCTCGTCGATGGCGTTCGCCGCCGATATGCCGATCGCGGCCCCGCCCCCCATGTACGCGCCGCCCGCCCCGCCCGCGGACTTCGGCGGCTGGTACCTGCGCGGTGACGTCGGCATGACCAACCAGAGCGCCAAGAGCATCGAGGGCGCCGTCGGGCCTGGGTTTACGAAGACGACGGAGGGACTTGGCTTCGACTCGTCGCCGCTGTTCGACCTCGGTGTCGGCTATCGCTTCAACAACTGGTTTCGCACCGACGTGATCGGCCAGTACCGTGGCAAGGCTAACCTGCATGGTGCGGATAACGTCATCGGGCCCGGCTTCGTCGGCTCCAACAACTACAGCGGCAGCAAATCCGAATGGGTTGTCATGGCCAACGCTTACGTTGACCTCGGCACCTGGTGGTGCATTACGCCGTTCATTGGTGCCGGTGTTGGCGGCTCCTACAACAAGATCAGCGGCTTCCGCGACGACGGCGTGTCATACACCGTGGGAAATACTCCACCCCTGGCCAACAGCGTCGCCTACTTCGCCGACAACGGAAAGTGGAACCTTGCCTGGGCCGCCCACGCCGGCCTCGCCTACAAGGTCAATCCCGGGTTCACCGTTGAACTGGCCTACAGCTACATGAACCTCGGCGATGCGGCACCTGGCAACTACCGCTTGTTCGACAACAGCGGCTCGGGCCCAACCTCGATCAAGATCAAGGAGCTCACCTCGCACGACGTCAAGCTCGGCGTGCGCTGGGAGCTCAACAGCCCGCCGGCCTACATGCCGCCGCCGCTCGTCACCAAGGGCTGATCGTTCGCCCCATCGCTTAATGTCTCTTAACGGCGCGGGATGCTCCCGCGCCGTTTTTGCGTGGCATATTTTTCATTGCTCGGCGGCGACGAAAGCCTCCGGCGCAACCATTGGTTAAGGTTAACGAGCCATGATCACGAGCGAAAGTTCGAGTTCGATGGAGCGTTGCAATGCGTAGGCTTTGGTTGGTGGTGGCGGCTTTGGGATCTATGTCCGCCGCACACGCGGCCGACATGCCGGATCTGCCCGTGCTGCGCGGCGGCTTCACCGACGGCCTGTCCAAGACGTCCCATAATTGGGATGGCACCTATTTCGGCGGCGGCGCCGGCTACTCCACCGACGCGAGCGACTTCAGCCAGAGCGTCGTCGGCCTGACCAATTTCATCTTCCGTGACAGCGTGCTGCAGCAGCCGACCGCCAATTGGTCGCTCATGAACAAGACGAACACGCAGAGCACCAATTTCAACGCCTTCGTCGGCCGCAACTGGCAATGGTACGATGCCATTCTCAGTCTCGAGGGCACCTACACCTACTTCAACAACCTCGCCACTTCGACGTCGGGTAGCAACTCGCTCACGATCGTCAATCCGGCCGGCGATACGCATGCCGCGAATGTCACCGACAATTACGACGTGACATTGACCGGCACCGCCGCGGCGAAGGTCAAGGACATGATCACGCTGCGCGGCCGCGTCGGTTGGGACGGCGGCGATTTCATGCCCTATGCCTTCGCCGGCGCTGCCGTCGGCCGAATGGACGTCTCTCGCTCGGTAACGAGCACGGTGGATTTGCGTCAGGATGTGACGAATTCGATTGTCGTCGGCGGCGTCACGGTGACGTCGACCACTTTCGGAGCGCCACAGGCCGTTCCAGCGCAGTCGCAGGCGCAGACGCAGCGCCGGACCAACGCCTTCGCGGTGGGCTGGACCGCCGGCCTCGGCGTCGAATACTGCATCTGGGACGGTCTGTTCGCGCGCGTGGAATACGAGTACGTGAAATTTTCGCCCGTCATGAACACCTCGGTGACGCTGAACAATGCGCGTGTCGGGCTCGGCTACAAGTTCTGACGCTGCTGCGCTGCGCCGCGGTTGACAGGCTGCTTCCGTCCTGATGCTCTGCCGGGCGAAAGCGAGGCGGCAGCGATGCAGATTTACGGCGATAGCAACTCGGGCAATTGTCTGAAGGTGAAGTGGGTCTGCGACAAGCTCGCATTGCCCTATCGCTGGATCGAGATCGATACGCGCAAGGGCGAGACGCGCACGCCGCAATTTCTTGAGATGAACGGCGCCGGCCAGGTGCCGACTGTCGCCTTCGACGACGGCCGCACGCTGGCGCAGTCCAACGCCATCATCCGCTATCTTGCCCGCGACAGCGCACTCGTGCCGCGCGACGCCTTTGCTGCCGCCAAGATGGACGAATGGCTGTTCTGGGAGCAGTACAGCCACGAGCCCTATATCGCGGTGTGCCGCTTTCAGCTGGTCTATCTCGGCAAGCATCCCTCCGAGCTCGATCCCGACAAGGTCAAGCGCGGCTATGCGGCGCTCGACCGCATGGAGGCGCATCTCACAACGAGCCGCTTCTTCGCCGACGATGAGATCTCGCTCGCCGACGTCTCGCTGCTTGCCTATACGCGCCTTGCGCATGAAGGCGGTTTTGATCTCGACCGCTATGCCGCCATCCGCCGCTGGATCGCCGAAGCCGAGGCCTGTCTCGGTCTACCGCCGGCGCGCTAAATCCCTCGCGCGGAATCCGTCGCACGGAATCCTGGAGTTTCCCGTATGAACGACAAGTCCGTCTCCATCCGTCCGGCGCGTCGCGAGGACGTTCCCGCGATCGTGGCGATGCTCGCCGACGATCATCTCGGCCGCGCCCGCGAGCGCGTCGAGGATCCGCTTCCGGCCGTCTACTATCAGGCGTTCGAGCGGGTCGAGCGAGACCAGAATCTCACGCTCGTGGTCGCCGAGAGCGAGGGCAGGGTGGTCGGCTGCCTGCAACTCGCGGTGCTCGCGGGCATCAGCTCGCAAGGCGGCATTCGCGGCCTGCTCGAGGACGTCCGCGTTGCCTCTGATTGCCGCAGCCGCGGCATCGGCGAGCAATTGGTGCAATGGGCGATGACGGAAGCCAAGGCGCGCGGCTGCAATCTGGTCGAATTGCTGACGCATGCGAGCCGTGTCGACGCGCAGCGCTTCTACAAGCGTCTCGGATTTGCATTGAGTCACGCCGGCATGACTGTGCGTTTTTGATGCAGGCCGTGGGGACCGTTGCGCTGCTTGCGAAATCCGATCGCGCGTTCGTTCATCTTAAGAGCTGATAAACTACCCCTTGGTCGTTCACGTTGATCGGGGAACGAACGGTGCTACGCCAGCGTCTGAAACCGGGCTCGGTCGGTTCGGGGATTTCGATGGCAAGCTATTCCATGATCAAGGTCGGCAACGATTACGTTGTGCAGGCCAACGACAAATGCATTTTGAAGGTCGGCAGCCGCCGCCGCGCCGCGCAATTGATCAGCGAGGCCACGGACTTACTGAACGCGCTCGCCCCGGTTGCATCCCCCGATCTCGTGCCGGAGGAGCCATCACTCCAGCGTGAGACGCCGGAACTTCCTTGACTGGTCTTCCCGATTCCCGTATCAGCCGCGGCGGGACACCTCCCCCCAACGGGAGGCTTACTATCTGGAAGGGTAGATTATGACTGTAGCGAAGCCCGCTTCGCGGCCGAACGTGCCGCATTTCTCCTCCGGCCCCTGCGCCAAGCGCCCCGGCTGGAACGCCCAAAATCTCAAGGACGCAGCGCTCGGCCGTTCGCATCGCGCGAAGGTGGGCAAGACCAAGCTCAAGCTCGCGATCGATCTGACGCGCGAAGTGCTTGAAGTGCCGGCCGATTATCGCATCGGCATCGTGCCGGCGTCGGATACCGGCGCGGTCGAGATGGCGCTGTGGTCGCTGCTCGGGGCACGGCCCGTCACCACGCTCGCCTGGGAATCCTTCGGCGAAGGCTGGGTCAGCGACATCGTCAAGGAATTGAAGCTCAAGGACGTCACCAAGCTCAATGCGGCTTACGGTGAAATTCCCGACCTCTCCAAGGTCGATCCCAACAGCGACGTCGTCTTCACCTGGAACGGCACCACCTCCGGCGTCCGCGTGCCGAACGCGGATTGGATCAGCGCGACCCGCGCAGGCCTGACCATTTGCGACGCGACGTCGGCTGCATTCGCGCAAGCCCTCGACTGGGCCAAGCTCGATGTCGTCACCTTCTCCTGGCAGAAGGCGCTCGGCGGCGAAGCCGCGCATGGCATGCTGATCCTGTCGCCGCGCGCGGTGGAGCGGCTCGAGACCTACAAGCCGGCCTGGCCGCTGCCGAAAATCTTCCGCATGACCAAGGGCGGCAAGATCAACGAAGGCATCTTCGTTGGCGAGACCATCAACACGCCGTCGATGCTCTGCGTCGAGGATTATCTCGACGCACTAAGCTGGGCCAAGTCGATCGGCGGCCTCAAGGCGCTGATCGCGCGCGCCGACGCCAACACCAAGGTGCTGGCCGACTGGAAGGCGAAGACGCCCTGGATCGACTTCCTGGCCAAGGACGCCGCGATCCGCTCCAACACCTCGGTGTGCCTGAAGTTCATCGATCCCGCGATCACCTCGCTCTCGGAGGACGCGCAGGCCGAGTTCTCCAAGAAGCTGGTCGCTCTCGTCGAGAAGGAAGGCGCCGGCTACGACTTCGCCTATTACCGCGATGCGCCGGCGGGTTTGCGCATCTGGTGCGGCGCCACCGTCGAGGCCCGGGATGTCGAGCTGCTGACGCAGTGGATCGACTGGGCTTTTGCCGAGACCAAGGCGCAGCTCGCCAAGGCAGCGTGATGTTCTGACCCTCCCCTGGAGGGGGAGGGTCGACGCACCGTCAGGTGCGGCGGGGTGGGGTGATCTCTCCACACGGCGCACTGGCGAAGTTCGAGTTTGCAGCTTCACCCCACCCCGGCGCTTCGCGCCGACCCTCCCCCTCCAGGGGAGGGTGTGAAGGAAGACATCCATGACCAAACCCAAAGTTCTCATTTCCGACGCGCTCTCGCCTGCTGCCGTGCAGATCTTCAAAGACCGCGGCGTCGAGGTCGACTTCCAGCCCAACCTCGGCAAGGACAAGGACAAGCTCGCCGAGATCATCGGCAATTACGATGGCCTCGCGATCCGCTCCGCGACCAAGGCGACCGCCAAGATCCTGGAGAAGGCCACCAACCTCAAGGTGATCGGCCGCGCCGGCATCGGCGTCGACAATGTCGAGATTCCGGCTGCGACCGCCAAGGGCATCATCGTGATGAACACGCCGTTCGGCAATTCGATCACGACCGCCGAGCACGCCATCACGCTGATGCTGGCGCTCGCCCGCGAGATCCCGCAGGCCGACGCCTCGACCCAGGCCGGCAAGTGGGAGAAGAACCGCTTCATGGGCGTCGAGATCACCGGCAAGGTGCTCGGCGTGGTCGGCTGCGGCAATATCGGCTCGATCGTCGCCGACCGCGCGCTCGGGCTGCGCATGAAGGTGGTCGCGTTCGACCCCTTCCTGTCGCCGGAGCGCGCCAAGGACATCGGCGTCGAGAAGGTCGATCTGGATGACCTGCTCAAGCGCGCCGACTTCATCACGCTGCATACGCCGTTGACCGAGAAGACCAGGAACATCATCGATGCGGCCGCAATCGCCAAGATGAAGAAGGGCGTGCGCCTGATCAACTGCGCCCGCGGCGGTCTCGTCGACGAGCAGGCGGTGGTCGATGCGCTCAACGCCAAGCACATTGCCGGCGCCGCCTTCGACGTCTTCGTCGAGGAGCCCGCGACGACGAACGTGCTGTTCGGCCATCCCAACGTGATCTGCACGCCGCATCTCGGCGCCTCCACCACGGAAGCGCAGGAAAACGTCGCGCTGCAGGTCGCCGAGCAGATGTCGGATTATCTGCTCACCGGCGCGATCTCGAACGCGGTGAACTTCCCCTCGATCACCGCGGAAGAAGCGCCGAAGCTGAAGCCGTTCATCGCGCTCGCCGAGAAGCTCGGCTCGTTCGCCGGCCAGCTCACCGAAAGCGGCATCCTCAAGGTCGAGATCACCTATGAGGGCCACGTCGCCGAGATGAAGATCAAGGCGATCACCTCGGCGGTGCTGTCGGGCCTGCTTCGGCCGATGCTGGGCGAGGTCAACGTGGTGTCCGCGCCCGTCGTCGCCAAGGAGCGCGGCATGGTGGTGGATGAGATCGTGCGCGCCGCGCAAAGCGACTATGAGAGCCTGATCACCGTCACGGTCGCGACCGAACGCCAGGCGCGCTCGGTCTCCGGCACTGTCTATCATGACGGCAAGCCGCGCCTCGTCGACATCAAGGGCATCCGCGTCGACGCCGAGTTCGGCAAGTCGATGATCTACGTCACCAACGAGGACAAGCCGGGCTTCATCGGCAAGTTTGCAGGGCTCCTCGGCGACGCCAAGATCAACATCGCGACCTTCCATCTCGGCCGTGTCGAGCAGGGTGGCGATGCGATCGCGCTGGTCGAGGTCGACGGCGCGGTGCCGGCCGATCTGCTCGCCAAGGTACAGGCGCTGCCGCAGGTCAAGCAGGTCAAGGCGCTGACGTTCTAGGCAATCGTCATTCCGGGGCGATGCAAAGCATCGAATCCGGAATCTCGAGATTCCGGATTCGGCTCTGCGAGCCGCTCCGGAATGACGATCATCATATCATATATTCCGACCTGCGGAACAACGGCGCCGCGCTCATCTCGAGGGCGGTGTTTTTGTTGATGCAGCGCCGCGCTTTATTTTTCCCAAGCTGCCGAACTTTGTGTACCAATGGCGCCGAGAACACTTCGTGCCAACGCCTCCATACCAATGTTCGAAAGGGAGAAAAACCATGCGTGAAGCCGTCATCGTTTCCTACGCGCGCACGGGCCTGGCCAAGTCCGGCCGTGGCGGGTTCAACATCACGCCGCCGATGTCGCTCGCGGCCCACGCCATCCACCACGCGGTCGACCGTGCCGGCGTCGACAAGGACTATGTCGAGGATTGCTATCTCGGCAATTGCGCCCATGGCGCGCCGAACATCGGCCGCCAGGCCGCGCTGCTCGCAGGCTTGCCGAAGTCGACCGGCGGCGTGTCGGTGAACCGCTTCTGCTCCTCAGGGCTTCAGACCATCGCGATGGCCGCCAACTCGATCCGCTCCGACGGTGCCGATTGCATCGTCGCCGGCGGCGTCGAGAGCATCTCGATTCCGGGCGGCGGCTCGCCGAAGGAATGGGTCGATCCCGAGCTGCTCAACACGGCGCCCGCCATCTTCATGGCGATGATCGACACCGCTGACATCGTCGCCGAGCGCTACAAGCTCAGCCGCGAATACCAGGACGAATATTCGCTGGAGTCGCAGCGCCGCATGGCCGCGGCCCAGCAGGCCAACAAGTTCAAGGACGAAATCGTCCCGATGAAAACGAAGATGAAGGTGGTGGACAAGGCGACCAAGGCCGAGAGCATTGTCGACTACGTGGTGGACCGCGACGAATGCAATCGTCCTGAGACCACGCTGGAAGGATTGGCAAAACTCGAGCCGGTGAAGGGCCCGGGCAAGTTCGTCACCGCCGGCAATGCCAGCCAGCTCTCCGACGGCGCCGCCGCCGTGGTGCTGATGGAAGCCAAGGATGCCGAGAAGCGCGGCCTCAAGCCGCTCGGCCGTTTCGTCGCCTGGGCTGCGGCAGGCTGCGAGCCCGACGAGATGGGCATCGGGCCGATCTTCGCCGTGCCGAAGCTGTTGAAGCGTCATGGCCTGAAGATCGACGACATCGATCTGTGGGAGCTCAACGAGGCCTTCGCCAGCCAGTGCCTCTATTCGCGCGACAAGCTCGGCATCGACCCCGAGAAGTACAACGTCAACGGCGGCTCGATCGCGATCGGCCATCCCTTCGGCATGACCGGCGCCCGTCTCACCGGCCACCTGCTGCAGGAAGGCGCCCGCCGCAAGGCCAAGTGGGGCGTCGTGACCATGTGCATCGGCGGCGGCCAGGGCGGCGCCGGCCTGTTCGAGATCTACAGCTGATCAAGGCCATCTGAATGTGAAAGGCACGGCGCCGCAAGCGCCGTGCCTTTTTCGTATGTAGCTCGACGTGCTTTGCCGCCGTGCCAAACAGCCGGCACGGGCGCTTCATGTGTCCGCCCGTTCATGCTATTGTGTGCTCTCGGTACTAAATGTTTCCAGCCGGCGTTGCACAAAACACCCTGGGGATCTACCGATGAAAGCTGATTCGGATTTTCTGACAGCCGATGGGGTCGCCACAGCCGGAACTGGCGCACTGCTCCTGATTGGCCGTGTTCTGCTGGCATGGGTGTTCGTTGGAAGCGCGTACGGAGCAATAGCCGACTTCAGCGGCTCGGTGGGCTATTTTCGATCGCTGAATCTTCCAGCGCCTGAGCTGTTCACGATCGTGAATATCACGCTGGAAGTCGTCATATCCGCAGGCTTGATATTGGGCATCCGTACGCGCTATTGCGCAGTTCTGATGTTTGTCTTCGTGCTGATGGCAACCGCGATTGCACATCGCTACTGGGAATATCCCGCCGGTGGGCAGCAGATCAATCAGTACAATAATTTCTTGAAGAATATCTCGATCATGGGCGGGGCCATGTTGATCTTCGTCACTGGCGCGGGCCGGTTCAGCTTCGATCGAGTATCGTGGCCCGCAATCACTTCACGTAGAGCTTGAAAGCTTGCGCGACCAGTCGGCGGATGCTCTTTGAGAGCGGCTTGAGAGTCTCGCCGACGATTGCGAAGAGAAGCATCAGCCATGTCGCCAATGCTGCGCACCACAACAGCACTTCCAATATGTCAGGCATGATGCCCTCATAAAATGGCTATTCTGAAATTGCGCGAATGTTGCTCAGCCGAGTCGACGCTGCAAGTCCTCTTCAGGGGTAGTCTTGAGGGTAGCAAGACGCCCAGATGCTCGGAAAATGAGCCGCGAAGCGCTCTCGGTGCTGCCGTCCGCGAGCCCTTGATTCGCGACGAGCGCCGCGGTGGTTGGTAAACCGGCTTGTGCACGTCACAGTGCAGAAGCCGCTATCGTGGGAACGGTCAACACATCCTGACGGCGAGCTTTATGACAAAACACGTAGTTCCACGTGCCCGCAAATTAACGGAAGTTTCTACGCATCAGGGTTTCATCAACCGCATCGGTCACTCTAGCTTGGTACCAAGATGCGGCTTCTCGCTCTTCGCCTCACCCACAAGATCACTGCGATCGGCGTCATCGGCGTCGTCGGTGTCGTCCTCATCGGCGGCATTCATCTCTACGGCGAGCGGGCGATGGGCCTGTCGCGCGACGCCGCCGAGAACGCGCGCACGGTCTTCGAGCTCAACAACAATATTGCGGTCGAGCTGCTCGAAGGCCGCCGCGCCGAAAAGGATTTTCTGCTGCGCAGTGACCCGGCGAGGGCGCAGCGTCAGCTCGAGATCTCGCGCCAGGTCGCACGCGATATCGAAAAGCTCCGCGGCAGGATCGCGGCGCTCGGCAAGCCCGAGCTCGCGCAAAAGATCGATGCGATGAAGGAAGCGCTGAAGATCTATCAGATCCGTTTCGCCACGGTGGTCGCGGAGCGGGAGCGTCTCGGGCTTGACGAGAATTCGGGCCTCGAAGGCCGCCTGCGGACCTCCGTCCACGAGATCGAGAGCAAGGTCGACCAACTCCAGAATTCCGCGCTCAAGGTGATCATGCTGATGATGCGCCGGCACGAGAAGGATTTCATGCTGCGTCGTAATGCCAAATACGGCGACGAGATGAAGAAGCGCGCGTCGGAATTTCTGGCCGGCGTCGACGCCGCCGCCGTTCCCGACGACGCGAAGGCCGAGCTGCGCGCGAGGCTCGCCGACTATCAGCGCGACTTCTCCGCCTGGATCGAGACCGCGCTGAAGCTCGCGACGGAATTGAAGGCGATGTCGGAGGCGTTCTCGACGGTCGAACCTGTCGTCGAGCAGGTCTCGAAATCGGTCGACAGCATCCGCGCCGAAGCCGACCGGCGCAACGTTGCCGAGCGGGACGGCATCCAGTTCTGGATCGCCGTGGCGATCGCTCTGATCGCGTCCGGCGTGCTTGGGCTCGGCATCTTCATTGGCCGCTCGGTCGCAAAGCCGCTTGCCGCGATGCGGGCGGCCATGATCGAGCTGGCCAAGGGCAATTTCGCGATCGTGCTGCCCGGCCTCGGCCGCCCCGACGAGATCGGCGAGATCGCGCAAGCCGTCGAGACGTTCAAGATCAACGCCGAGCAGAAGGCGCGCGAGGAGGCGGAAGAAAAGATCAGGCAGGACAAGCTCGCCGCCGAGCGCCGACGCGCCGACATGATCAGGATGGCTGACGATTTCGAGGGTGCGATCGGCGAGATCGTCGAGACGGTGTCGTCCGCTGCCACCGAGCTCGAGGCGTCGGCGACGTCGTTGACGACGACCGCGAGCCGTTCGACCGAGCTTGCCACGCTGGTCGAAGCTGCGTCGGAGGAGGCCGCGACCAACGTGCAGTCGGTGGCGTCCGCCGCCGAGGAGCTGACCGCCTCCGTCACCGAGATCAGCCGCCAGGTGCAGGCCTCCGCGCGCATCGCCGGAGAGGCCGTCAGCCAGGCCGGGCACACCAATGATCGCGTCGGCGAATTGTCAAAGGCCGCCGCGCGCATCGGCGATGTGGTCGAGCTCATCAACGCGATCGCGGGCCAGACCAACCTTCTGGCGCTCAATGCCACCATCGAGGCGGCGCGTGCGGGCGAAGCCGGGCGCGGCTTCGCCGTCGTGGCCTCCGAGGTGAAGGCGCTGGCTGAGCAGACTGCGAAGGCTACCGGCGAGATCGGTCAGCAGATCGCGAGCATTCAGGGCGCGACCAACGAGTCCGTCGGCGCGATCAGGACCATCGGCGGCACGATCGAGCGCCTGTCCGAGATCTCGTCCACCATTGCGGCCGCCGTCGAGGAGCAGGGCGCCGCGACCAGCGAGATATCGCGCAACGTCCAGAGTGCGGCGGCCGGCACCACGCAGGTCAGCGCCAACATCAGCAATGTGCGGCAGGGCGCGGTCGAGACCGGCTCGGCATCGACCCAGGTGCTCTCCGCGGCCAGGTCGCTGTCGGGCGACAGCAACCGGCTGAAGTTAGAGGTCGGCAAGTTCCTGGATACCGTGCGCGCGGCTTGAAGCTTCCGCGCCGTCATGCCCGGACATGACGTGAACCTCACGCCCTTGCCACCACCGGCGCGAACGCCACTTCGATCAGCGTGCCGGAATTCGACGCGCTCTTGATGTTGAACTGGGCGCGGTTGGCTTCGACCAGCGCCTTGGTCAGCGACAGGCTCAGCGCGGAATTGTCCGCGGCGTCGCCCGGTGGCGGGGTGCGGAACGGCTCCATCGCGGCTGCGACTTCCGTCTCGGTCAGCCCATGGCCGGTGTCGCGGATCCGAAGCGCGATCTCGCCGCGATCGTTCAATGCGGTCGAGACGATGACCTGGCCGCCGGCGCTGGCAAGCCGGATCGAGTTCGAGATCAAATTCATCGTGACCTGACGCAGCGCGCGCGCGTCCGCCGTCACCTGCGGCAGCGCATGCGCGAGCGAGGTGCGGATGATGATGCGTTCGCGGTTGGCCTGCGGCTGCATCACGGTGACACAGGCTTCCACGAGGTCGTTGAGGTTGAGGTTGGTGAAACTGAGATCGAGCTTGCCGGTCTCGATCCGCGACAGCTCCAGCAAATCGTCGATGATGGTGATCACGCGCTCGCCGGAGGCGCGGATGTCCTTCATATATTCGCCATAGCGCTCGTTGCCGAGCGCACCAAAACGCTCGGAGATCATCACCTCGGCAAAGCCGATGATGGCGTTGAGCGGCGTGCGGATCTCGTGGCTGATCCGCGCCAGCATGTCGGCCTTGGCATTCGCTGCGCCATCGACCAGGCGTCGCGCCTGCGTCAGCTCGCTCTCGCCCTTCTTGCTTTGCGAGAGGTCGCGGAACACGGCAAAGAAATTCGGGCCGTCGGGCCGCGTGCGGCCCATGATCATGGCGAGCGGAAGCACGCCGCCCTTCTTCTCGCGGCCCAGGACCTCGCGGCCGTGGTCGAGCAGGCTCGCGATGTCCTCGCTCCGGATGCTTTCGAGATAGTCGACAACGATCTGCTGGCTCTCGGGCGCGAACAACGTCAGCAAATTCTGCTGCATCAGCGCATCGCCGTCATAGCCGAACAGCGCTTCGGCGCTGCGGTTGCAGGCGTGGATGTTGCCTTCGGCATCGAACATCACGATGCCCTCGGCCGTGGTGTCGAGGATCGCGGCGAGATCCTCCGCCTCGGCATCGCCGGCCTCCAGCTCGGATTCCAAGTCGGCCTCAGACTCCGGCAGATCGGGGATCACCACCACCGGCTCGGCCATCGCGGGCGCTGCGACAACAGGCGTGGCCACGACAGGTGCAGGATTGGGCAGCGCGCAGATCAGCGCATGCGCGCTGGCGCCGTCCCAGTCGATCGTGTGCAGATGCGCTTCCGTGGTCGCCAGTGGCTGCTCGCCATTGGCGATCGCAGCACTGATCGTCACCGGCGTGCCGGCCTGCGATGTGCTGCTGGCAGCGGAGACGCCGGGCTCGACATAGAGCGCATCCAGCCCGCCGGCATCCTCCAGCGCGGTCAGGCTGACATAGCCCATCCGCGTGAGGAACGCGGGGTTGGCGTAGAGCAGGCGATCGAGCCGGTAGATCAGCATTCCCGTCGGCACCAGATCGAGCAGCGCGCGGTCGCGCGTGCTGTCGCCGCGCGCGGGCGGTGCGGGCTCGGTCAGCCATTCGGCCGAGGCCGCCGGCGCCTCAGGCTCCGGCGTTGGTGCTTCCTGCGTGACCTCGTCCGCCGGCGGCTCGGCTGCGACGGATGCAATCGTCTCGCGCTCGCGTTCGAGTCGCTCGGATAATTGTCGCGCGAGCTCGTTGAACGCGCTGTTCTCGACCGGCGTCAGCGTCGGCGATCTCTGATCACCCTGTGATCTGGCGTCGCCGGGCGGACGGAACGGTACGACATTGGGAGGCGTTTCCACGGATGTTTCCAGATCGGTTTGCTGTGAATTCGCTTCGGTGATGAGTACGGGCGGTTCAGGTTCAGGTGGTGGCGGAGGCGGCTCGATCGGCGGAGGCGGCGCCCCCTCCTCGGGATCAGGCTCGACCATATCGGCGCAGAGGCTCTGCGGCACAGGCTGCTCTGACAACAGCTCGTAGCGCCTGAGCGCCTCGAGCCGGTTGAGGTCGTCGAGATCGCGGCAGACGCCAAAACCCTTGAAGCCAGCAAAGTTGCGCTCGCGGTCGTAGACCGGCAGGCCTGCGAGCTCGACCGGCAGATGCTCGCCGCCATCGGCCGGCCAGTTCACGGTGATGCCGGCCCAGGTGTCGTGGCTGGCAAGCGCCTGCGCCACGCGCCCGTCCGGATCGAGCGCAAACGCTTCGGCGATCTCGCGCCAGGGCCGGCCGAAGCCGGCCGCAGTGTGCGGGCCGATCAGGTGGATGAACTCGCTCGACGCCAGCACAAAGCGCCCCGCCGCATCCATCTGCCACAGGAAACGCAGCGGATGCTTGCGCGGTGTCTCCGCATGTCCAGGCGGCTCGACCATGGTGCCCGTGATCGGCGCGGCTTGCGGCGGCACGATGGCTGCGGGCGGGTTTTCAACCGGTGTTTCCGGCGCCGCTTCGCGCGCGGGCGGCTCGGGCGTGAGCGTCTCGGCCGTCTCAGGCGTTTCGTCCAGATCGGCAAAGGCGTCGAACAGGTCGATTCCCGCGGCGGGCTCGTTCGCAAGCGGCGTCTCGATGGCCTGCGGCGCAGGATCAGGCGCGCTCTCGGCCACCACCGCAGCCTGCACGATCGCCGGCTCGATCAGCGCGACGAGTCCGACATCGGCACCGGTGCCGACCCGTTGCAGCACCATCTTGCCGATCCCGATCGGCAGCTCGACGCGACCTTGCGCCAGCGCATCGCTGCGCGCCTGCTCGAGGCCGGCTTCGCCGAGATCGCGAAAGCCGAGCAGGGGGCGGGCGGCTTCGCTGGCGCCGGCGAACATGCCATCGGGTGCGAACGCTGCCATCGGCACGGCCGCACCGTCGACGAGCCGATGCAGCCGCTCGACCAGCGGCATGGTGCGCGCGCCCGCATCCATCGCGGTGACAAGCACGCCTTCGCCGCCATCGGCAAAGACAAGCCGCGCGCAGGCGCAGGTCATCAGCGTGCCGAGCCGGGCGCCGAAGCCGCGCAGCCGTTCGAGCCTGATGGCGCCGCTCGCCGGCAGCTGGCGGGCGAGGCGGGTGATCTGGCGGCGATGGACGTCGGCCGGCCCGAACGTCTTTGCCGCGAGGATAGCCGCGTTCGCCGCGCCGAAGAATTTTGCCCCGACGGCATTGGCCCACAGCACGCGGCTGCCGTCGGGCGACCATAGCCAGGCCGGCAGCGGAGAGGTCGCATGCACGGACAGCCTGGGATCGCCGACGCCGCGCAACTGGAAATCCGAACTCGTCATCCGACCGGCTTTAAGTCTCGCTTGTTGGCGTCACGTCAGGGACTGCCGGGAATGACAGCCTTAAGAAAGGGTTAGTATCGCCCGCGGCGGCGGGCAGGTCCACGGCCCGAGCTTAACGGGCGCGTCCTAAAGCCGCGATAACCTTAATGTGGCTGAACCCGCAAGCCGCCGCGTCGTTGCATCCGCAGGATTCGGCAAAACCGGCACAACATGACAGGAGCCGCAGCCATGACCGATCAGTCCCATGAGCCTTTCGACCTTCCGCCGGAGATGCGCAACGTGGCGGAATCCAGTCTTAAGCAGGCCCGCGACGCCTTCGAAAAACTGCTCGCCAACGCCGAGGCCGCCGCCGGCTCGATCGAGGAGCGCGGTGCCTCCATGCGCGCCGGCGCCAAGGACATCGGCGCCAGGGCGATCGCCTTCGCCGAGACCAATGTGCAGGCCTCGCTCAATTACGCCCAGTCGCTGGTCCACGCCAAGGATGTCGCCGAGGTGATGCGGCTGCACAGCGAATATGTCCAGGCCCAGATGAAGGCCCTGGCCGAGCAGGCCAACGAAATAGGCCAGATCGTCAGCCGCGCGGCGATGGATGCGACCAAGCCGAAGCATTAGCCCGCTCTGTCATTCCGGGGGCGCGACGAAGTCGCCGAGCCCGGAAATCCATCGGACGGCAAAATAACTCAACCCCCGGTTCCCCACCCCGGGAACCTCACTCTCCCCGGGATTAAATTTCCGCACGCGCCTCCGGATCGCGTTGCGCTGCACAATGTTGACATGTTAGGCAGCGATACTGCTGGGCGCTGGACGAGCCATCTCGTTTGTTCTGCGTTTTCCAGTCTTTCGTACCCGCCAGTTCGCAAGAAGAAATGGCCCCGGTTGGGTCGGCGGGCGCGCCAGAAGGCTCACTCCATTTTTCTTTATCGTGAGGGACAACCATGACAGGTGCGACTGATCCGTTTTCTGCCTCGATCATTCCGTTCGAGGTCCCCGAGCAGGTGCGCGCATTCGCCGAAAAGGGCGTTTCGCAGGCCCGCGAGAACTACGCCAAGTTCAAGGACGCCGCCGAAACCCACAACGGCACCATCGAGGCCGTGTTCGCCAACGCCTCGAAGGGCGCGAACGAGTACACCGCCAAGCTGATGGAATTCGCCAAGGCCAACACCACGGCCCATCTGGACTTCACCCAGGAGCTGCTCGGCGTGAAGTCGCCGACCGACGCCTTCCAGCTCTGGACCGGCCACGCCAAGAAGCAGCTCGAGACGTTCCAGGCCCAGGCCAAGGAGCTGGCCGAGATCACCCAGCGCGTCGCCAGCGCCACTGCCGAGCCGATCAAGGCCTCTGCCTCGAAGCTCTACCCCGCCGCCTGAGCGGATTGGGCCTGAATTGATTAGGAAACCCGGGCCGCGAAGCCCGGGTTTTGCTTTGGAAATAACGTTGTTCGAGGCCCGATTATCGGGTTTTGCGGCCTTGCCAAAAACGGCCGTTGCACCTAGTTTCCGCCCCGTCCAGCCCCCCTCGGTGACCGGCCCTCTCAGGGCGCCCAAGGTGCGGCTCGCAAGGATGCAGTTGTAGCTCAGTTGGTTAGAGCGCCTGTCTGTGGAACAGGAGGTCGGTGGTTCGAGCCCACCCAACTGTACCATGCCACTTAAATTGGCCCGTAGTTCAGCATCTTACTGATAGACCTGACGTTTTTTGGATTACGGTGACAGTGCACAAAACTGTCCATCCTGCAGGGCACGCCCTATCCGCAATGCCGGTCAAAGGCAATTTTGTGCACTGTCCGCGTAACTCCGCCGCCGCCGACCTCCCCCGCCTCACTCGCGCGATATCGACAGTCCCGCGAGAAGCGGCGCGTACGCGGCGAGCCTGCGGGATACGAACTCCGTGAACAGCCGCACGCGCTTCGTCTTGCGTGTGTCTCCCTGTGTGAGAAGCCAGACCGTTCCGTACATGTGCAGCTCGGTACCCGGCACCCTCGCCAGCAGGGGGTCGGCATCGCCGATGAAGCACGGCAGTGTCGTCATCCCGAGCCCTTGCCGCACGGCGGCGATCTGCGCCTCGGCGTCGGTGATCCTGAATGGAACGCCGGTGGTGCGAACCTCACCCTCGCTGGCCCAGTCCGGGATTCCATGAATGCTGATGACGATCCACCGGATCGGATCAGGCGCGCCCGCACGCCACGCGGCCAGTCGATCGCGGGACATGTAGACGCCGCCGTACAGCTCCGGTCCCTTCATGCCGTGAAGATTGAGCGGCAGGGTCTTGCGGTCGTAGACGACGCGGATCGCGACGTCGGCCTCGCGGTTGGTCAGATTTGCCAGCTCGCCGGACGACAAGATCTCCATCTCGATATCAGGATGCAGACGCGCGAAATCGGCGAAGTCCGGCATCAGCAGGTGTGTCGCCAGCGGCGGCGCCAGCGTCACCCGCAGCAGCCCGCGCACGCTCTGGTCGCGGCCGAAGACGCGCGTCTCCAGCTGGTGCGACGACGCTTCCATCTGGTCCGCGAACTCGAGCACCTCCTCGCCCGCAGCCGTCACGCGGTAGCCCGACGGCAGCTTTTCGAACATGTGGACCCCGAGGCGTTCCTCGAGCTGGGCGATGCGTCGCAGCACGGTCGCGTGGTTCACGCCGAGGCGCTCGGCGGCCGCCCGCACCGAGCCTCCGCGCGCGACGGCAAGAAAGTAGCGAACGTCATCCCAGTCGATCATGGTGCAATCCCGCACCGCGCGGTGCGCCTTCCCGAATCCCGTCTCTAACACATCGACCAGCAGTAGGGGCGGTCGTCCTAGCCCTATGGCGGCAAGCGCGGTCCAATTTCCGAACGGCGGACACCGATTGCGGCCGACTGCAGTCGTTCGGCCGGATCGATTTCGCACCACCGATGTGCGCGCTTCCGCACTCGCCGCGTGAGGCCGGCAGACCCATCTCGAGCTTCTCGGGGGCAGATGCTGTCCCGACATCACGACAGGAGAAGTTATGGGAAAGCTTGAGGGTAAGGTTGCCGTCGTCACGGGTGGATCGAGCGGCATGGCGCTGGCGAGCGCCAGGCGCTTCGTTGACGAAGGCGCCTATGTATTCATCACGGGCCGGAGGCAGGAGGCGCTGGACGAGGCCGTCAAGCTGATCGGCCGGAACGTGACCGGCGTGCGCGGCGACGCGGCCAATCTCGGCGATCTCGACCGCCTGTTCGACACGGTCAAGCGGCAGAAGGGCGGGATCGACATCCTCTACGCGAGCGCCGGCACGGGCGAAGCCGTCCCACTGGGCGAGATTACCGAGCAGCATTTCGATGCGACCTTCAACCTGAATGCGCGCGGCACGCTGTTTACGGTCCAGAAGGCGTTGCCGCTGTTTCGCGATGGCGGATCAATCTTCATGACCGGGTCAGTTGCTTCGATCAAAGGTTTTCCTGGCTACAGCGTGTATGCGGCGAGCAAGGCGACGTTGCACGCATTCGCAAGCGGTTGGCTCAACGAGCTGAAGGGCAGGAACATCCGGGTGAACGTGCTGCACCCGGGGCCGATCGCCACACCGATGCAGGATCAGGTTCTCACCGAGGAGGCGAAGCGGATGTTCGAATCCCTGATCCCGCGGGGAAAGATGGGTCGTCCCGAGGAGATTGCGGCGGTCGCGCTGTTTCTCGCTTCAGACGATTCGAGCTTCGTGAATGGGGTGGAGTTGTCCGTCGACGGCGGCTTCTCGGCGATCTGAAGCGCCAGCAAATCAATATCAACAACACGGATCGGAGAAGTTCGAATGAGCTATGCGATTGTAGGATTCGGCAAGATAGGCCAGGCGCTCGCCCACGCCTTCGCCCGCAAAAACATCGACGTGACGGTTGCGAGCCGCCGGCCGCCCGAGGCGTTGGCGCCGCAAGCCCGGGCGATTGGACCCAGTGTCGTCGCCAAGTCGCTGCGGGATGCGCTCGAGGCCGACACCATCATCCTGGCGGTCCCGTTCGGGGAGCATCGCGAGGTTGCGAAGGCCCTGCCGAGCTGGAAAGGCAAGACGATCATCGACGCCATGAACGCGTTTCCAGTCCCTGAAGAGCTGCACGGTCTCCCGTCCTCCGCGTTCGTCGCGAAGGCGTTCACCGGGGCGAGGCTCGTCAAAGGGTTCAATCACCTGCCTGCGGCCGCCCTGGCTGCCGATCCGGTCGTCGAGGGCGGTCACCGGGTGGTCTTTCTGTCTGGTGACGACGAGGACGCGATCGCTCCGGTGGCGGCCCTGGCCAAACAACTCGGGTTCGCACCGGTCGACTTGGGAAAGCTCAACGAGGGTGGCGCGCTGGTGCACGCACGCGGCCGCACCTGGGGCCGGCTCATCTTCAAGGATCTGTTCAAGAAGGAGCAGTAATCGACGCATTGCGGACAGTAGAGAAGCGCGGCACGCGGCGTTACGGTGACACCCATTAGCCGGCCGGTCGTCAAGATGACGAGCGCATTTTTTTTGGCAGCGCAAGCTGCCAAATCTTTCGCTGGTCGCTTTCAG